>NZ_CP085990.1:663012-1326025 GCF_020736705.1 Psychrobacter sanguinis | reverse complement strand
GTATTGGGTGTTATTTTCTTAGTATGGCGTATTAAAACTGCCAACTTGGTGGCGCAAGCGATTGCCCCTATTGGCTTTATACTGTGTGTTTTAAGCTTATTGACAGGATCTATTTGGGCCAAACCGACTTGGGGAACCTTCTGGGTGTGGGATGCACGACTCACTTCTATGCTTATTTTGGCTTTTTTGTATGCCGGCGTGATGGCATTGTTTGCCGCTTTTGAGCATACCCCAAACCGCGGTAAGGCGGCAGCGATATTATCCATCGTAGGGGCAGTAAACCTTCCTATTATTAAATACTCGGTAAACTGGTGGAATACTTTGCATCAAGGCTCTACATTGACCATTACTGAAGCCCCTAAGATGTCAATGGACATGTTGGCGCCTTTGTTATTAATGATTATAGGTACTTATTTTATGGTGGCTGCTTTGGCCATATACCGTACCAATACGCTAATTTTACGCCGTGACCAAAATAAGGCTTGGGTAAAAGAGTATATCCGAGACGCTAAATAGGACGCTGTTATTATCTAGGTAAGACAGTAATTTGTTTACTCAGTTAGAGCTATTAATTCCCCCTCTAACTTAGACAGACTTAGCCATGACCCCCTTCAAATTAGGAAGGTAAAGCCACGGTCATTAGCCAATAAAGGAGAACAATGGTGCAACCCTATTTTTATAGCTTCCAAGAGTTCTTAGCCATGGGCGAACACGGCGTTTATGTGTGGAGTACTTGGGCCATTACTGTATTGGCGATGCTCGGGTTTATTCTCTATAGCATAAGTCAACGCCGTCGTCTGATTACAGACTTAAAAACCCAACATGCCCGTCAGCAACAGCGCAAACAAGGAAATAAGTCTCAATAGTTGTCTCACCTAAAAAATATTTGCTTGAGTAAGCATATTGGTTTGGACAGAGAGTGAGCTTTTTTAGTTTAGTGACTTGTTGCTAAGACCGTATTACACTTTTATAAAGACCTCATGCTATCTTGAGGCTTAAAAATTAAAGGCAATTTTATGAATGCTGTGCGTCGTAAAAAACTGATTTGGGTCGCTGCTACTTTAGCAGGCGCTATCATTGCGGTTCTGTTGGTTATCTATGCCATCGGCCAACAAACAGATTATTATTTTGATCCCACTGCTATTGCTGCTGGTGAAGCACCGCAAAATAAACGCATACGTGCGGGCGGAATGGTGGTTAAAGACAGTGTGCGCCGCGATCCTAACGATGATTTGAAAGTTCAATTCGCCATTACTGATTTTCAGGCTACGGTACCAGTAAGCTATCAAGGTATTCTACCCGATCTTTTTGCTGAAAACTCTGGTGTGGTGGCTACCGGTGAAATGCAAGGGGATGTTTTCGTGGCCAGTGAAGTATTGGCCAAACATGATGAAAACTACATGCCACCTGAAGTGGCGGCTTCTCTCAAAGAAGATCATGCTGCCAAAGGGGTTACCCCAGACTCAGAGCGGTTTAGCCCGGCTATTCCTGTCAAAGACGCCACTGAGCAAGGCAACCATAGCACCAGCACTTTAGTCGAATAGTCTAAATTAAATCCACTTATTTCAACGACGTCTATTCAGTAGTGTTAGTTTAATACAAGATCTAATCACTTGTTCCTTACTAAAAGTCGTAAATAATAAAAAGGCAGCTTAACGAGGTTAAGCTGCCTTTTTTGATTGTCTTCTTGTCTTATAAAGCGTCAAAGAGGTACGGGGGCATTATCTTAAAGAAATACTTTTATCATTCAATAGCTCAATGACTAATGCATGACTTTAGCTTTAGCACTTTAGAATAAATGATATGAACGTTTAATCGATACTTTACTGCCCGTGATTTACTGCGGTTTACGCAGCCAACGCAACCAGACTTCATGACCAATAAAGAATATTACTGCTAGGAAGAAAGGCAGTAAATAATAAAGCAATCTGAACACCAGTAATACCGCCAGTAGATAAGTCTTATCTACAGAAGGCAGCGAGGCAATCATGGTCAGCTCGAAAACGCCTAATCCGCCTGGTACATGACTCAATATTGCTAAGATCATGGACTGAATAAAAGCAGAGAATACCGTGAAGTACCCTACTCCTGTCCCATGAGGCAAGAGTAAATATAGTACAAATGCCACACTTGCCAAGTCGATAATAGAGATAATAATTTGCTTTATTAGGATGGCTGCAGGCGGTAAATCAAAGCGCCAACCTCGTATCTGAATGTGGCGACCTTTATTACCTGACCATGCCACTAAGCCAACTACGATTGCAAATAGGCTGATACCAATGCTGCGTATGATTGCTTGATTGTGCAAAAAGTTTGGCACATCTATCGAGACTTCAGACAGTTGCATATCGAGCTGACCCATCATAGTAACGGTAGCTTCAGGGTGTAATGCCAGCGACAGTGAAACTAAGGTGGTAATACCGAAGGTAAACGCCATAGATACCAACCACACCACATTAGCGATACTCTCAGGCCTAATCTTATTTACCCCGTACATTCTAAAGCGTACCCCTGACGCTGATAAGATGGCCAACCCAATAGTATGACCAATCGCGTAAGCGGTAAAAGAGGTAAACGCCACCTTCCTAAAAGGCAACTCAATATGCATGTGCTTTAATGCAATACTGTCGTATAAGGTAAGCACCAAATAGCCGAAAGCCACCACCATTAGTGCCAGAAAAATATCCGTGTTCGGAATCTGTTGTATTGCGGCCAAAATTTCCGACAATTTAATAGTATGCGTAATGGTATATAGCGTTTTAATGGCAAGAAAAAATATAAACAGCGCCAACAAAAACAGTGTGCCACGTAGCAAAACTACTTTAGGATTTAGAATTTTTTTTGGGTTTATAGACATACTGCCACTTTATCAAGACACTGAAAATTTCAACGAATTATATATTATAGTCATAGCGTCTATAATAACAGCCTAGACTCTTAGTTTGTGCATATATAATACAAACAAGTGCTCTGGGGGACTTAGGAAATACAGCCTATCTACTGGCAACTATATTTATAGCTTCATTGATGCTAAAGATACGGATGACCTTCCTATCCTATGATCTGTCAAAACCAAAATAGAGGCTATAAACAGCATTGGAATAAAGGCTAGAGAAATGCTTTGTCTTAGAAACAACATCTTAACAATGTTTAAAAAATACAGAAGTTTAAAAAGTACAGACCAAAAAAAACGAGCCATAGGCTCGTTTCTTTGATTCATTTAAAGTAATGTTTTTAAATTATCATCACTCTAAATTATCTTAGCTAATTAGATAGCTGTGATACCGTGGGCTTGTGGGCCTTTAGCACCTTGAGTTACTGTGAACTCAACTTCTTGGCCTTCCGCTAAGGTTTTGAAACCTGAGCTTGCGATTTCGCTGTAATGTGCAAAAACGTCTGGGCCTGATTCTGGAGCAATGAAACCAAAACCTTTAGCTTCGTTAAACCACTTTACTGTACCTTTGATAGTATCTGACATATTCATCTTCCTAATTTTAAAACATAATGACCAATTTGGTCGGGTAACGCTTTGAGCAACTACGGTAAATCTTAAAACGGAGGATTAATGCTAATACTACGAGGTAATGATTTGCTGCGGGCTTCTCTCAAGCAGATGTGCATTATAGGACCCTATTTACTCTTTGGCAAGCTTTATTTTAAAATAACTTAAAATATTTTTAGAAAAAATTTAAAATATAGAGCGATTTCACGCTATACCCCTTGGTAAACATACGACACAGCCTATTACTAAACAGCACATTACTCTTAATTAAATTGCTCTATCGGTATACAACTTTGAAAGAACTAGGCAATTATGGGTAAATTTATAAACCATAACTGCCTAATAGACCAACTTTCAAACAAATTTAACAGTCAGATAAACAATTAATTAGCTAAATAGCTAAATAGCTAGCTGAGTATCTAACTGAACCAATCTAAGGTTTTTTGCCATGTTGTTTATCAAAAATATATAACTCGCGTTAAAATGATACTGCATCTATGATTAAATAAGCTTATGATAGTTATTAGAGAGTAGCGATAAAGTTTTCTCTATCCTCTATTCCTTTTTAATTTAACTTGTTTTGCTTCATTTATTTTCACTTATAACTTATATAGGTATCGCCATGAGCTATAAACATATTTTGTTAGTTACCGATCTACGCTCTGATGCAGATGTGGTTGCCCAAAAAGCAAAATACATCCACTCTCGCCAAGTGAATGCTCAGTTGTCGGTTTTACACATTGTTAAAGACACTGTGGTAGGGTTTGGTTATGAAATGGTGCCAGCAGCGACTCTATATGAAGAAATTGATGATGAGCGCTGTCAAACTGCGAAAAAAGATTTGGCAGAATTTTTAGCCCGTAATCAATTGGAAAGCACCCAACAAGAAGTTACCACTGCTATTTCAAGTAGCGAAGGTATTATCAATTATTGCGATAGAAATAACGTAGACTTGGTTATTATTGGTCGTCACGAACGTCATGGCCTATCGGCTTGGATAAATGGCGCCACAGTAGATGCGATTTTGCCCAACGTTTCGTGCGATGTGTTGGTAGTAAGACTAGAAAAACCTGTTAAAAAATAGAGCGAATGAAAGCTGGCCTTGGTAATAGATACTGTCAGCTAAGTATCGATGGGATCAGTTAGTAGCTGTCAATAGACTGAGATGGTTAGGCGTCTGGCAGTCGCCATAAATAAATAGCGACGCCAGCGCAAATCGATGCCACCAAACCAGCAATCCATATCATACCAGCGGGCACTGTGAAAAATAACATCGTGCTGGACAGCGCCATCATAATAGAGGCTAGCCATTTACCACGTCTAGGCACAGCGCGGCGCTCTTCCCAGTCGCGTATATACTTACCCATAAACCGGTGGTTAATGAGCCATAAATAAAAGCGCTCAGAACCACGAGCCCAGCAACCGGCTGCCAACAATATGAATGGCGCCGTAGGCATTATCGGCAATAACGCCCCTATCACTCCCAGTCCGAAAAACAATCCGCCTAGTATGAGATACAGCCAACGTAAAGAGGCATGTTTTGATTGATTTATTTTGCCAGTATAGTGCTGTTGAGTAGTTTCTATCATAAATTACAGGTCTCTCTCCTACTGTCTCAGCTTATAGTGATGCGCTCTGACCAATTTGATTTTGCTTAGCCACTTGAGCGATTTTTAAGGCCACTGCGCCATCAAAACTTGCAGCACCCACTGATTTAAACAAAGTAATACCTTTGTTTTTATTATCAGTATCTACTTTTAGACTGCCCGATACTAAATCCATCAATTGACCACTTAACTGATCCCACTGCCAGTCACAGTCTGGATTGTCATGTGCTTGAATCAAATCACCTGCCTCGTGCTTACCGCCTTCCAAATCATCAATAACCACGTAAGCACTTGCTTCAATAATTGAGTCACTGACTTCTTTCATATTAGGCTGATAAGCCCCTACAGCATTAATATGGACATTGAGCTTAACCTGATCGACCTCAAACAAGCCTTCGGTCGCGCGAGTGGCTAAGTTAATGATATCGGCGTCTTTCACCGCTTCCTCTATCGTGTCACAGACCGTAAGTGCCACATCCCACTGTGAGTAATCTCGCTCAAAGCTCTGCTTAAATTCTTCCGCTTTTTGCCGAGTACGGTTCCATAACGTAACTTCCTTAATAGCAGGACAAACCGTTAACACCGCATTGAGCTGCTCATAGGCCATACCACCGGTACCAACCACAGCCACGTGCTCACTTTGTGGATTAGCCATATATTTTGTGGCGACTCCTGATAAAGCAGCAGTACGCACTTGAGTGACGTAGATACCATCCATAAAGGCCAAGGTCTCACCCGTCGCTGTATCAGAAACAGTAATGGTAGCGACCGTCGTAGGTAACTTACGTTTAGGGTTGTCAGGACAAATTGTCACCAGTTTAACCACAGCAAATTCATTTTCGCCATCAAACACCACACAAGGCATAGAAAGGTGAGACCCCGACTGATGCTGTTCTGTGTCAGCGAATGTGGCGATCACCAATCGCTCCGGGGACTTAACCCAACTTGGATTTTCATTTTGCAGTTTTAAGAGTGCTTCGATGGCCTCAATCGCCATCGGCATAGTTAATTGCTGCTTTACCGTGTCCAAATTAAGTATCTGCATCCTAACCTCCTAGTTGTGTATTTTTTAGTGGCGTGTCTTCATTATTGTTATAGGTGTTTATTATCCTCGCTCATAAGCTTGGAGAACAAGTTGAGCTATGTGATATTTTGTCACATAGCTAACACGAGTGTAAAAATGACTCTTTATAACTGTGCCTCATCGGTACGCTTAATCAAGAAGCCAATTAATGCCATCAGTAAAGTAGGTACAATCCAGCCCAATCCAAGCTCTGCCAACGGCAATGTGTCTGTTAGACTCTGCCAAGGTAGCGTACCTGACACAATGTTCGACAGCATATCATTGAACGCAAATATGGTAGCGGTACCCACACCCAGTATGTACGTCATTGGCCGATGGGCAATCAATGGATGCATAAGCGACAGCAGCACCAAAGCGATACTGATAGGATATAAAAAGACCATAATAGGTACTGCAGTTGCCAAGATTTTCTCTAAGCCTAAGTTAGAGAAAATTGCGCCCATCACGGTAAAGATTAACACATAACGGCCATAGCTGATTTTGGGAAATATCTGATTGGCAAAACTTGAGCAGGCATTGATAAGACCAATACAAGTGGTCAAACAGGCCAAAATAACAATCATTCCAAAAGCCAAATTACCCGCATCGCCCATCAATTGGGTGGCCGCCATGGACAATAATACCGCGCCATTCTCATAGCCTTCAGGGCGATACATACCAATACCAATCCATGCCAGCCCAAAGTAGATTAATCCCAAAAATAGGCCGGCAATCACCGCAGATTGAATCATTACTTTAACCACATGCTGGTCATTGGTTACCTTATTATGGCCGCCCCCGCTCTCGCTGAGAATGGCATTGGCCAAGACCGTACCAAACGCTAAGCCTGCTAAAGCATCTAAGGTAAAATAACCTTCAATGATACCGGCCGACAAAGGATTGTCTCTAAACTGCTCGATAGCCATGTGATTACTAGGCGTCAGATGCATAAATGCCAAACCACAAAGCAAAGCAATGGTTATCAATAAAATAGGCGTTAGAAACTTACCTATCACATCGACCAATCGTCCAGATTGTAAGGCTAGGAAATAACAAATACTAAAAAACACCACCACATACAGCGTTAAACTAATGCCTTCGGGTAGATCAACAAAATGACGAAATCCCATCTCATAGCCGACGTTTGCCGCTCTAGGAATGCCATACATCGCCCCAATCGAAAGATAAATTAAGATGGCAAAAATATAAGCGAAAACGGGATGCACTCGGCGACCCAGACTCAAAAGTCCGCCACCTGATTTGGCAATGGCGATTAGACTCAGCATGGGCAAGGCAATGGCGGTAGTGATAAAGCCCAAAACTGCAGGCGTAAAATTGGAGCCTGAGTTCATGCCTAGCATCGGCGGGAAGATGAGGTTACCTGCGCCAAAAAAGAAGGACAGCAGCATAAACCCAAAAAACAAAGGATTGGTCGATTTTGTTTGTGTGACAGAACGGTCTTTGCCCATAAGGTATTAACCTTTTTATGTGAGGTTGAAAATCGAGCAATTGTATATGAGTAAAGGGGAGATGGCAAAAAACCGTACAAACTTTTAAGTAAGTACGGCTTGATATGTCAGCGGTTAACTTGTTTTGCTTATAGACATACCGAGATGCGTAGTGGCCTAAATTGTGGCTTGGACTAAAGTCTAAAGAAAGGCAGAACTATAGAAGATATTTATTTAAAAATCCTGCCTAAAAACTAAGCTTAAAACCCGAACTTAGAAATTAGGCTTAAAACTCAAACCGCTATTCATAATTAACTAGTTGTAGTTCCTACTAACCCGGTTACGGTGCAAGCACTCAAGAACAGAGAGCTGGTCATGATTAGCATTAAGCCAATTTTTAATTTATTGAAATTTAATTTGTTTAGCGTTGACATCAGCAATCCTTTTTTAATAAAAGTTTGGCAATCATAAAGCCTATTATAAAACCTGGGCAGGCTAGTTAATACCTTATGCCAGCCCCTATCTGGTATTGGCTCTTATTTTGACAACTATCATCTCGCAGTTAAATGAGCCATAAGTTACAGATTATTGCTAGTACCGCTCAGATTAAGCCGTGGGATCGGTGTCTACTTTTGGGTGTTGTTTGTCCCACTCATCCGCTGCATGCAGCATTTTTTTAATTACTCTAGAGGACACAAAAGCCACCACAGTTAGTACCACCGCAAAGACTGTCAATGCCATAAAGAAACCACCATAGCTTTCTACCGCGATGGCCTGAGTCAATTTTGCGCCTTTGTCTAAAGCAATATGAGTCGAGAGTACGGCGCCAACAATGCCACTAAACGCCATGGCCACCATGAATAAGCTCACCGAAAAGCTAGAGATGGCTTTGGGTGCTACCGAAAGAATATAAGCCACTACTAGGCTGCCCACGATAACCTCAGCGAAAGCTTGGAAGAAATGCACCAATAAGAATACTTCTGGTCGTAACACCACATCTTCCCCAATATTCAATAAAGCGGCAGTCATGATGGCAAACGCAATGGTGGTCAGAATAAAAGAAAAGCCTACTTTGGTGGCGGTACTGATAAATATATTTCGTTTTTCCAAGCGATTGGTAATAAAGGCGATTACCGGACCGGCAACGGCACACCATAACGGATTCATCACCATTGACCCTTCAGGTTGAATAGGAATTACCCCGAATAAATCGCCTCGCATGGTATTAATGGCCACTAGGGTCATCGATGTCATCATTTGACCATAATAAACAAAGAAAGCAACGGTCAAAAAAATCATGATTAGAATAGTACCCATACGTAACGCGGTAGAACGGGCTGTCGAAGCTAGCATGAGCTTTACAAAATAACCAATGGCCGCCGCGCTGATTGCGTAGACAATATACTGCCCTCTGTCCATGTCACTAAACATATAAAACACAACGGCCAACATAGCCATACTTAATAGAGCAAACTTTATCCAATTGTTTAGCGGTACTGGGGCTTTATCAATGTCATCCGCACCAGAGATCAAAGGCTTACGCAGCACAATTAGCGATAACACACTGAGTCCAGTCATGATTGCCGCCAGCATAAAGTTACCTTTATAAGCGATTATCAAGGTCAAAAAAGGGAAAACATATTGGCCTACAAATGCCCCTAAGTTATTCACCGAGTAGTTAATCGGATACACTTTTTCAAAATCTTCTTGTGAAGAAAAAGTGGTCTGGAATAAAGTAGGATAATTCGGTGACATCAGGCCACGACCATAACTGGCCAAAGCAATAC
The DNA here is from genome assembly GCF_020736705.1 of Psychrobacter sanguinis. NCBI lineage: Bacteria > Pseudomonadati > Pseudomonadota > Gammaproteobacteria > Moraxellales > Moraxellaceae > Psychrobacter > Psychrobacter sanguinis. The sequence continues at coordinate 1,316,618 of NZ_CP085990.1, read as the reverse complement.
CCATCAGACTCATGGCCACATTAATGCTGACAGCACTGATTAACAACAGCACATAGCCTAGGGTAAATGCAATATAACCTACTACCAAAGAGCGATACGCCCCCAATAGACGGTCGCCAATCACCCCGCCAGCGATAGAAAACAACGTCCCTACTGCCCCAAAGGCCCCTATGACCATTAATGTGTCGGCTTCGCTATATTGCAACTCTTCAAGGAAAAAGGGCGTCAAGACGATCATGACCCCATAAAAAGACAAACCGAACGCCATCTGGCAGAACATCATGACTAGGTTTCTTTTATTAAACACAGGCACCTCTTTTGTGGTATCGCCCATTCATCAAATAGGCGACAGGCAATCAAAAACTGAAAAAAGGTGCAATTCTAATCCCATAAAATTAGAAAAGCCACCAAATTGGTGGCTTTTGTGTCATGGAGTCTTCATCAGTTGTTTTAATGATTAAGGCTACTGTATGAAGTTTTAAGTGAAATTATAATTTAACTATAATTTATAACGAGCAATTAGGTTCTAAGTTGGTCTTATAAACATAAGAGAAGTTTTGTTCATTAGGAAATGCACGTTGCAACTCGGGCTTACTAAAAGTTTGATTTAACGTACGTGCGTTGAAACCTAAAATCAGGCATAATCAGATATGTAACAAAATACAGGTATTAAGTAAATTTACGAAAGTTTTTATTGGCTGTTTTAAGCTTGTTTCAAGTTTTTCAAAAACTTCTACGAAAGTCTACGGCCTTTTTAAAACTTAATCGATTTGCATCTACTTACCCCTATCACATATAAATAATAAAGTACGAATAGCGGCTTATTCTATACTCAGTTGTTTTTGAGATAGGAATAAACTTCACATACCTAAATGGATTTTAGTATGGACTCTCTTTCCGTGGCATTACTGCCACTTGTTTTAGGCTTTATCATGTTTGCATTAGGGTTATCAATGCAACTGGCAGATATAAAATACGTTTTCAAAGCGCCTAAACCTTTTTTAATTGGTTTTTTATCGCAACTGGTTATCCTACCTTTAGTCACTTTACTGTTAATTCTTTTATTTAAACCTAGCCCTGCATTTGCGTTTGGTTTTATGTTACTAAGTTTTTGCCCAGGCGGTGTTACCAGTAACGTGCTCAGCAAGCTGGTGCATGGTAATGTAGCGTTATCGGTGGCATTGACCTCAGTAATGAGCCTAGTATCCATTATCACTGTGCCTATTTTAACTACGTTTGCTTATCGCTATTATTTGGGCAATGAGTCTGGGCAAGTAAGCTTACTGAGTATGGGGCTAAAAATGTTTTTGATTACTGCCCTACCTGTGGGGCTGGGTATGTTGATTAATGAGAAAGCATCGAGCTTTACCAATAAACACCGCAATACTTTTATGAATGTAGCTTTGGTTTTATTCGTCATATTAGTAATTTTGGCAGTTGTTAGTAACCGCGAGATGCTTTTAAAAGAAACGGGTACGTTGACTCTGATGGTTACAACCTTATTGGTAACGCTGTTTATTGTTGGTGTTGGCTTACCACGATTATTGGGCGTGTCTTGGAAAAACGCTAAAACCATTGGCGTTGAAGTCGGTATTCAAAATAGTACGATGGCATTAGCGCTTTCTGGATTGCTCGCGATATCGGCAAATATGGACACAATGCTGCCCGCTTTTGCATTGCCAGCGGCCGTTTATAGCGTAGTAATGTATCTTCTGATTGTGCCGTATATTCTTATTTTTCGTAAGGTAGGTAATTAAACAAAGCGCTTAAATATCTTGTTGTTCGTTTATTTGCATCCGTTTAATTCACTAAGCTATTTGATTTGATTTGATTATGAAATACCATATAGCCATCTTTCAATAGTGGCGACTCATTGAGGATAGCTTTCCCAATAGTCCGCGATAACGGCTGGAAAACAATAATCTTTTGGCATGACGGTAATCGCAATTGGGGTTAATATGGACTTAGTCACACCGCCAATGCGGTCACATTGAGCCTTGTCGTCAATATCATAGTGAACGATGTGTATGGTGTTCTCTGGGCAGAGGTCTGAGCAGTGGAATTCTTCAATGACATTTATGCCGTGATGCACGCCGATTACTGAGCTCGATGTGTGCGATTGTGGTTGGCGGTCATCCTGCTTTGCAATGGTTATTAGCGCGGCATCGGATAAGGTGTCGTTAATTGTTGGTAGTTTTGGTTGATTAGGTGTGGTTATACAAGCGGTTAAGCTTGCTGTGGTTAGGCATACGGTGAGTAGTTTGGTTGCTCGTTTAATAATGGGCACGGCGTTTCTCTTTTATGGTTAAGGCAAGCTTCACTATAGCAGATACAAAAAACCGCAACAGTCTTAGGCTGTCGCGGTTTAATACATCACTTATTGTTTTATTTAACGTCGTATACTCAAATTCAATCTGTCTATAATCTTTAATAGACAAATTAATCTATAACGAGCAATTAGGCTCTAAGTTGGTCTTATAAACATAAGAGAAGTTTTGTCCATTAGGAAATGCACGTTGCAACTCAGGCTTACTAAAAGTTTGATTCAACATAAGCGCTTGTTTTGGTACTAACTTATCTACTTTAATGTATGAAAATACTGGCTCGTTTCCATACTGTAGTCCTATAGAGGTTTGCATAGGTATAAGCTGGTACTGCTCCACACTAACTTGCTTATAGCTACCATCGATATAACACTGAAAACGATAGTTATAGCTCATTCCATTCTTGAAGCTAACCACAGCCGCTTCACCATTCATCCCTGAAGTCATGGCCCAATAGCCGTCATATATACCTTGAGGTAATTGGTAGTTGTTACTAGGAGAATTAGGTGCCATACCGGTACTGGCACAGCCTGACAATAATAAGGCGCTACTGATCATGGCAGCAGCTGTAATCTTCATATGATAGCTCATAATCGTTCCTTGATTTTATTGGTTAAGTGAGTCATTTCATATTAACGCTATTTAAATCGTTTGCAAATATTATCGGTTATAAGAGACAGTCTTTCTGTAAACTTTAGCGTAAATTGTCTTACTAGATAGGCTTCCTACGCCAATAATATCCTATATGAAACCTCTCTTCTGCTGAATGACAGATAAAGATCGTATGGCAGATGGTACATTCACATTCATATGAAATTTCAAAAAAGCGGTCATGCTGTACTTTTTTTAATATTTTAACTAAACCTAGGCTTTCTTCTTTTTCAGGATCTGGCTTAATAAATTGATACTTAATACAACGACAATCACCATTTTCTATATATCTTAGGAAAGTAACCAACTCATCCATTTTTCTTAAAACTAATTGCCGTACACCATTATTCTGCCAAGTTTCAGTTCTTCTTAAAATTTGAAATTTCTCACGGTTTTTAGCAAGCTCTTTAAGAATATGCATATCTGAGATACTTAGTATTTCATGAACTTCTATTTCACTAGGCATGATCTCTTTTTCTTCAAAAGTATTATTTCTAATAGACTGTATGATGTCTTTCGTTTTCATATCACGCCTTATACTTATCTTGTCAAATTTACATTTCCCATTACTCTATCTCAGAGGATACTACTTTGATCCTGGCTGAAGTAAACCATAACTATGACACAGAAAATCAATTAAAAAGCACTTATCAAAATTTAGAAATGAAAAAACCGCTATAGTATTACTGTAGCGGTTTTTTGGCCCTAGGCACACTAGAAACTCACTTTTAAATGCTAGAGATGATTTTTAGTTGATTATATAATTTATTTGATCATTCGAAAATATGACTAGCGCTGAGTATGCCTTTTAATAGCTACTATTATCTGCCAAACTAGAATAGCGAACCATATGTAAAAAATTAAACTTATGAACTCCATGCCACTTTTATCTTTAAGGAATCCCCTAAAAGGTAAGAAGTTATTAGCTAAATCATTCAAGAAAACTGAAACACAATCAAACCAAGGATGTATCAGATATTCAAATTTTTCGAAATACCAATTGTGTGCATAATTAAATAATGTATAGATCAATAAGCTATATACAAGTAATCGTATAGGTTTAAAGTAATTTTCACCAAACTCAGAAATACAATAATTTATATTAAATACCAACCTCGCCCTTTTAGATTCATTAAACTCTATGATTTTCTTAAACTCTTTTAAATTTTTTGACTTCTTCAATTGCTTTATTAGACAATTATTTTTAGGCTTTGTATTATCTAACTCCTTTTTATAGGCTTTCATTTCTTTTACGAAAAACTTATTAGCTTCAATTTGATTACCAACACTATCGAAAGAATGTTTAATAATACGGAAGGTCTCTCTGTTTGTATTTGACTGACTTACTTCAGCTCTAAGGAAATTAGGAGTTTCTTTCAAATTTGCACGTTCAAAATCTAGACCAGAGTGAAACTTTGCCTCTCTAAAATTTGAAAAACTCATAAATGTTGTATATATAAACTCAGCTATATACTCTCTCTCACAATTACCTTTTATTCCAAACTGTACCTTTTCAAAACCAACAAAGTCATTAAAAATCATCTTCTGAAATTTAGTTTTGCGAAACCAACTTCCAAATACGTCAAATATTTTGTCAATATTGCTATCGTTCAGCTCTAAATTACTAATACAGGATTCTTTTACCTCAAACTTCTTCTTGAAGATACATTTGTATGCCTTGAACTCATTAGAAAAAAGATTGTTAATCTTGAAGTCTTCGTCAAATTGACATTTTTTAAGTAAAATCCTTTCTATAACACTTACAAAACCATCAGAGTTATTAAATACACTATCCTTGAAGTTTAAGTTAGATAGCTCAATACCTTTATCAAACATACAATTTTCAAATAGCTTAACACTAATATCTCTTGATTTTTCTTCACCAGCACTTCCTGTTAAACTTTCATAAAAATGACAACCATCAAAGATTGCGTTACCTGCTGATTCTAGTAATTCATACTCACTTATACCAAACCAATTTTTAAAAACACACTCATCAAAATAAATCTTACAACCTTTCAAATCCATATTGTCAGTGTAGATATCACATCTTCTAAAATGAACCCCTTTAAATGCTGCCAGTAACTTAAAATAATCGAAATCATCTATAGCTTTCCTTTCAGGTAACGCGATTCTATCAACAACTATTTCTATACTACCCAAAACTCTATAAGAAAAACTATTGTTTTTCTCGTTTCTATTTTCGAAGTCTCTTATCAGACTGATAATACCTTGATGATGCGAAAAAAGTGGGTCAGATAAATAATCCGCAATATACTCTCGTAATAAATTATAAAATTCTTGTAGTAATCCACTTCTTCTATCATCTTGATAACTTTGCTTTTCACAATGCAAAGCACATTTATTAAATGTATTAAAAACCTTATTGGAACAACCTTCTTCAATACACTTCATATTTTAAAAAACCTTCAACAAGCAATTTTGAATAACTTACTTTATTATAGTCACATCTCATTAATGCAAATCTAAAAAATATAAACGCCACCATAAAAATGGTGGCGTTTTTTATAGTTTTTGCTTTTGCGTGAGGGACGAGCGCCGAGCAAAGTCGTTAACAATCGCCTACGCATGACCCGCATATTTCTCACTGTTTAAATCAGTAAATGCTGAGGCCATGCTTTTTAGGCTTTTGCTCTGTTTTAATTACAAAGCTTTTAACTGCTCCATCTGCTCACTCATCACTTTAAGCTGACCTTCTAGCTCTTCTAACTTCGCCTTCTCCGCCTCGACGACTTCCGCAGGGGCTTTGCTGACGAAGCCTTCATTGCCAAGCTTACGAGCAATGCCATCAGCTTGCTTCTGTAGCTTCTCTTGTGATTTAGCCAGACGATTAAGCTCAGCGGTTGGGTCAATTAAACCTTTCATTGGGACCAACACACGAAGCTTACCGACCATACTTGATGAAGATAATGGCACCTCATCACCTTGTTTTAAGATGGTTAGGCTTTCTACTTTAGCTAGCGCTTTAAACTGATTTTCGATACGGTTTAGACGCTCTAGTTGCTCCTCAGTGATGTTCTCAAGTAGCACAGGCAGACGCACCGCATTGCCCAGCTTCATCTCACCACGGATGTTACGCACGCCAGCGATTAGCTCTTGTAGCCATGTCATGTCGTCTTCAACTTGAGCATTTACTTGAGACTCGTCCACTTCTGGGAACTTCGCCACCATGATGCTGTCGCTATTTTTGCGATCTAATAGCGGTGCAATAGTCTGCCAAATCTCTTCGGTCAGATACGGCATCATTGGGTGCGCAAAACGCAGCGCCGTCTCTAACACATGCAATAATACATAACGGATTTGTGCTTTGCGCTGCTCTGATACTGAGCTGTCGTTCAAGCTGGCTTTGGCAAGCTCTACATACCAGTCGCAGTATTCGTTCCAGATAAACTCATAGATATCGTGGCTGACCATATCCAAGCGATACTGCTCATAATGCTGATGAATATTGGCAACCGTCGAGTTTAGGCGGCTCATAATCCATTTTTCTGGCAGTTCCCAAACGTCCGCATTGGCTGCTGTATCGATAGGTAGAGCGTTACCTTCTTTGTCGACACAATTCATCAATACGAAACGGCTAGCGTTCCAGATTTTATTACAGAAGTTACGATAGCCTTCTACTCGTTTTAGATCGAAGTTAATGTCACGACCGGTGCTAGCTAAAGAGGTAAAGGTGAAACGTAGCGCATCAGTACCATACGCAGGAATACCTTCTGGGAACTCTTTGCGAGTCTGCTTCTCAATCTTAGCCGCATCTTTGGGGTTCATCATATTGCTGGTGCGTTTTTCAACCAGGGTTTCTAAGTCGATACCATCGATTAAGTCGATAGGATCTAGCACGTTGCCTTTAGACTTAGACATTTTTTGACCATGGCTGTCACGCACTAAACCGTGGACATATACGGTTTTGAATGGAACTTGTGGTGTACCATCTTCATTCTTCATAAAGTGCATGGTCATCATGATCATACGGGCAACCCAGAAGAAAATGATGTCAAAGCCGGTCACCAACACACTAGTCGGGTGGAAAGTTTGTAGTGCTTTTTGGTCTTGGGTATCATCACCCCAGCCTAAGGTACTAAAGGTCCATAAGCCTGAACTAAACCAAGTGTCTAGCACGTCTTCATCCTGACGCAGCTCAACGCTGTCATCTAGATTGTATTTGCTGCGAACTTCCGCTTCATCACGGGCAACATAAATATTGTCCTCATTGTCATACCAAGCGGGAATACGGTGACCCCACCATAGCTGACGGCTGATACACCAGTCTTGTAGGTCAGTCATCCAAGCCATGTACATGTTTTTGTACTGGGCTGGCACAAACTCAATACGGCCATCTTCTACCGCTTCAATAGCAGGTTTGGCCAATTGTTCTACTGCCACATACCACTGGTCGGTTAACCAAGGCTCAACGATAACGCCACTGCGGTCGCCACGTGGGGCTTTAAGCTGATAGTCTTCAATCTGGTCGAGCCAGCCTTCATCAGTAGCTTGCTCAACTAACTTCTTACGGGCTTCAAAACGCTCTAAACCAACATAGGCTTCTGGCGTAGTCTCAAGCTCAGGATTGCGGGTTTGCAGATTTGGGTAAATCTCCATCTCTGCCAAGATATGCGCATTTTTATCGAAAATATTAATAAGCGGGGTATTGTGACGACGGCCCAGCTCATAGTCATTAAAGTCATGAGCAGGGGTAATTTTTACCACACCGGTACCAAATTCGATATCCACATAGTCATCGGCGACAATGGGCACTTCACGACCAGTAATTGGCAAGGTAATGGTCTTACCCACTAAGTGGGCATAGCGCTCATCTTTAGGGTTTACTGCAACCGCTGTATCGCCCAATAAGGTTTCAGGACGGGTGGTTGCCACAACCACATAGTCTTTACCGTCTTGGGTCTTAACTGACTTATCAGTGAAGTAGTAACGGAAATGCCACAACGAACCTTTTTCGTCATGGTTTTCAACTTCTAGGTCAGACAAGGCAGTTTGGAACTTAGGATCCCAGTTCACTAGACGCTTACCACGATAAATTAAACCATCTTCATGCAAGCGAACGAATACTTCTTTTACCGCGTTTGATAAGCCTTCATCCATAGTGAAGCGCTCACGCGACCAATCCACTGAAGAGCCTAGACGACGAATCTGACGGGTAATATTACCACCCGACTCCTCTTTCCACTCCCACACTTTATCGATAAAGTCTTCACGGGTAAGGTCAGTACGTTTGATGCCTTCTGCATTTAGACGGCGCTCAACTACCATCTGGGTGGCGATACCGGCGTGGTCAGTACCTGGTTGCCATAAGGTATTGTCACCCAGCATACGATGATAACGGGTTAACGAGTCCATAATGGCATTGTTAAAGCCGTGACCCATGTGCAAGCTACCGGTCACGTTCGGTGGTGGTAAGGCAATAGAAAATGACTCATCGCTGTTGTATTTTGGCTGAAAATAGCCATTGTCTTCCCAGCGCTGATACATACCCTGCTCAACTTCACCTGGGTTATACGCATTTTCTAGCTGCTTTAAGGCTGACTGGATGGATGTCGTAAGATTTTGATTGCTCATAATAGAAGTGTCTTATCGTTGGTGACTGTGTAAAAGGATTAGAATTAAATAAAGGATCGAATTAAAAAGTAAATCGTAAGAATAAAATCTTCAGGTAGGTTGATTTTAACGCAGATGACGGAATTTTGTTAGATGGTGAGGCAATTTATGCCTCTACAATGGCAGGGCATCGGTCAAAAGGGAGGTTAAACGGATTAACTAAAGACGTATCATGGATAGACACGCTATAAATAGCTATAAATTGATAGCCTGTAGATAAAGAGCAAAACCAACATAGCAAAAACATACAACAAAAATAAATAGCAACGCCAAATGCTAGAATCGAATGCTACATGACATGGCTATACAGGTAGAGGTGGAGGAATTCGAGGATTATCCACGCTATATACAGCGGTGCCATAGGCGATCGCTTCGACCATACTACCGGTAAGATTGATACTGGTCACTTCTAGACGCAAGCCATACACTTGATTGTAGCCCAAAAACTGAGCTTCTAATTTCATGCGCAGCACAGCTTCACGGCGGGCACGATCTAATAAGGTCTCATAGGTGGTGAGGTTTTTGCCAAATAGACTCAAAATACGGGCGATAATCATTTTAAAGTAATCTTGAGCAATGACCACGCTACCCATGACCAACACACCTTGGGTGCCATCGCTGATTTTGGGCTGATAAAAGCGCTCACTTGAGACAATGATATGGCCTAGCTCTTTTTCAGCCACATCGAGGCGTTTAAGATGGTCCCCTTCATTAAGACGCCCAAAAACCCAGCCCAGAAAGAACAAGCCGATAAAAACGATATTATTAATAATAAAGTCAGAAACGGTATCCATTACAGCCGTATCCTAGGGTTATGCCCATCATTTAAGCCATTTGAGCCGTTTAAGCACTCTAAGCTATCACTATTTGTTGAATCGCTATTATGTAGCAAACTGCGAGTATCTATTAGACCCCGATTACTGGTCAAATTCATTTCTGTCTGTTTCAGCAGAGGGTAATGGCGGTATTGAAGGGCTCTGGGTTGCAACAGACTGAGGAGGATAGGTATTATTCGATAAATGGCTAGCACCATTATCAGGAACAGCTCTAACCGCAGTACCATAAACAAAAAGCTCAGAGGCGCCTTGGGCAATACTCGAGGTAGAAAAGCGTATACCGACAATGGCATCTGCACCTAACGCTTCAGCCTTAACCATCATGCGGTCTATTGCTTCTTGACGCGACTCTTCTAACAGCTCGGTGTAAGCGGTCAACTCACCGCCTACAATGTTTTTGAGACTGGCGAAGATGTCTTTACCCACATGCTTTGAGCGCACCGTACTGCCATACACCACGTCCAAACGCTCAGTAATGATATAACCTGGTAAGTGTTCTAGATTGGACAGTTGTACGCTCATAATTTACGCTTCCGTATTCACTTAATGTTTTATATTAAGCCAATATTTTTATTGAACTAGTCTTCTGTATGGAACAATAAAAACAGTTCGCTTAAGTTACCTTCGATACTATTGGCCATTTGAGCCAACGCATCATCATCACGACGAATGGCGGCTAAATCTTCATCTTCCTCACCGTCAACCGTATCAATACCACTAAATACCATCATCGGTAGGGTCAGCATCGCCACATCTTCACTACTGTCTTCATCGCTAAACCAATCGACATTTTCATCACCATACATGGCATCAACAAAGCCAATTGACCAAGCAGTTAACTCAGATTCTGGTGAGAAATCCATCTCTCCTGAATCTTCATCAATTTCTAGCGGCAAGGCAATGCCTTCCTCACTGTGTAGATCTTCTAGTAGTTCTGCTCGCCACTCTTTAATGGCCGCTTTTACCTCAGCACTTACTTTTGAATCTTGACCTTCGAACAACAGTGACAGCCAGTTAGGTAAAGGCTTACCCACGATGGTTGCCGTCAAAAATCCATGAGTAGCCACACTGTCTAGACCATGTTCATTGGCGTCAGAATCTAGGAAGCTTTGTAACTCTTCTAAAGTCATAGTAATCTCTTTTTTTAATTTAGGAAAATTGAGGGTTAGTGGCGCTATAGGTTGCGACAAAAGGCAAAAAGACAGTGATGAGCCTGATATGAAAGGACTATGAGTCCCGAGGTTCTATTCGAGTTAATAATTCGGTGGGGCTAATTTAATAGTGCTGATCCAATTGTGCTTGAGTCATCATCACTAAGTAAAGCACCCACTGTAGATCTGTGTATTTCCCACCAGATAGCGTGGGTCAAGAACAAAGCGGTCAGCATCGGGCTAACCGCTTATATTAATCTTCCTCTGCTTCGTCATCGAAGTCTTCATCATCAAAGTCTTCGTCATCGAAATCGTCAAAATCATCATCGAAACCATCTCTTAGCTCACGAGCCAAGCGCTTTTCTTCTAGCATATTATCGATAAGACGACGCTTCTCTAAACTGGTTAAGCGCGCAGCTTCCGCTTCGGCTTCGTCCACTTTTTTGGCATCATCATCGTCTTCGAAGTTTTCATCATCGAAATCATCAAGATCATTGTCACTCATTTCGTTATCCTCTTATCTTAATGGTCTGATTCGACCTAGTGAGTTTAGTTGCTAATCTAAGGTAATAACAGTACGGTATTGGTAACTGAGTTGCCCAAGCATAATCGCTAAGACAACTGTAAAGCTTATGAATAACCTATATCCGTCTTTCTAAAAACGCTAGTTTAATTAAGTTAGCCTATTTAGTTAATAGGTAATAACAAATTTAATTTAGCGCCGACAATAATACTGCGTCACGAACGTCTATTAAACGTTGCATCATTGAGTCACTCACTCCCTCTAGAGACGCACAATCACGCTCATAAACAGTGGTTGGATTCTTCAGACTATTAAGCTGAATGTAGCCGCGCAACTGTTTGATGCCCTCTACAGGAAGTAAAGCAAGAATCTCACCTGCTTTGGCATTGTTAATTAACAACTGCTCCATCTTCTCACTGGTGGCTTTATCACTCACCCCTGCCACTACCTGTAAGGCAAAGCGCTGTAGCTCACGATGCTTCATAAATGTCACTTCGTTCAGCATGACATAGGCTTTGGCCAACATCATTGCTGCTAATCCTGCCTTACTATGACTGGTCGTACCAAGAAATTCAACCGTTGCCCCGTTTTCATCGAAGACTGGCTTATTATTTAGTTTAATACCAAATAAAATAGGCTGTTTTAGCAGTTCATCAATGGTGCGCTGCAACAATTGGCTACACAACTCAAAATAGGGCTCTGATTTTTCAATCGCCAATGCACTCAATAATAGATTGGGGTCATAGAAGCGAATTTTAACGGTGGCCACTTCAATCGGTCTATTGGCCACAAGTGAGGGTTGTTTTTGTTCTGCTTCTGCTGCAGTCGCCTTCGAAGTAGTATTACTGTCAGCGGCATTATCATCTATTTTACTCAAAATGTCTTGCTGAGATTGCGCTGTATTATCGGTTGTCGCCAAGGCTTGTTCGTCTTGGCCCTCTTCGCCTTCTTGATGAGACTTAATATAGTCACCCAGTGCTTTATGAATACTTGGGCCACCTTGAGCTTTTATCTCATCGTCAGACCCTTCCCCTTCGCCAGGAAGACGTATCACACCTTGGCCTCGATTTTGAGTGATCAAATAATCTTGAACATCACGGCTAAGCGCTGCCAACTGTTCGCGAGTAGGACGGGCGACATAACCATATAACAACCAGATAAGCAGATGGGTAATAAACGAACCCAAAATAAATATCCACTGCGAAGCAATAATTTCACCATTACCGGTGTCACGAAGCGTCATGTCTACTTTACCAATGACGGTATCACCCATAATGACTTTACGACTGAGGGTCTTACCCTCTAACAGCTGAGCCTGCCCAGTTTGTATTAACACCTGATCATCAATGTCTTTTACAGTTAGGCTGGCGACCGTATTTTCACTGGTATATCTACCGGTTAAAACACTTAAACTCACTTTATCTTTGCTCAAGATAGGCAGTTTAACTTCGTCAATGAGTTGAACAAGCATTCTTTCGCCCGTTTGCATCTTAAGCTCATCAAGCTGTTGATTGGTGCTAATTAGCAGCAACGTGGTGTGAATAAAAAAGCTGATGAGAATAATTATGGCAAACAAGCCTTGCCGTGGCGCTAAATAGGTCATGTTATGCTAAACTTTTGTTGATAGGTAGGGGGTGTCCCATTCGGGCACGCTCTATTATTCCTAATCTTGCTTACGCTTACAAGGGGCTTAGCTCACCATGACCAAAAATACTACAACTAACTATCAAAATAATGCAATTTTGGCCTCTCAGGACACCTCAATTTCATTATCAACTGCCACTGCCAACTTTGCGAGCTTTGGTTCTGGCATGACAGCACATTTGAAAGCTTGGATTAGTGCCTTACAAAAAGCCAACGACTTATTGCCAAGTCATCTACGTTTTGACGATATAGACTTTGAAGCAGGCGCACATGAAAGTGGCAAAATATCCTTGAGTTTGATTGAGCAGTTAGAAACTTTACCTGTCTTTGCACTTTCAGTAGTGGTTCAAAAGCAGGCTTTATTACCTGTAGAATCTGGTGAAGACAAAAAGGCGGCGTTCGAAGCTCATATCGCAGAGTGGGCTACCCAAAATCCGTTGTGGCAAATTATTAAAGTGGTGCGTAGTACAGATACCCTACAAGACCGTACCGGAAGCGACCGTTTAACCCCTGTGCTTACCTATCGTTATATCTTGATGCCCACAGACACCGCTACTATGCAGCCTGGTAAAAAAGCAGCTGCCGCTCGCCTACTAGATGACGGCATTACCTCTCACCTACGCCAATTTATCGAAACCCTACCTATTACTGATAAATTAGGCGGTGACGCAGCGATTGACTGCCATATTGTGTCGTTAGCGAAGATGCTACGCCCTCACCGTGTGGCAGTATTTGACATGGACTCTACGTTGATTGAGCAAGAAGTAATTGTAGAGCTAGCGAAACAGGCCAATATTGGTGATCAAGTGAGTGAGATTACCGAATCTGCAATGCGCGGTGAAATTGACTTTGATACCTCTTTTAGTGAGCGCGTGGCCTTATTAGAAGGTGTTTCTAAAGAAGCTTTGGACCAAATTCAACAGCAGCTAACCTTGTCAGCGGGGGCACGTACTGTGATTGCCACCTTAAAGTCATTAGGCTATCACACAGTATTGGTGTCGGGCGGCTTCACCTACTTTGCGGAGCGTATTGCCAAAGAGTTGGGCATCGATGAAGTACATGCCAATGAGTTAGATATCAAAAACGGCGTGGTTACCGGTAATGTCAGTCTGCCTATCGTGAATGGCGAGCGTAAAGCGGCTCTGGTACAGCAAGTTGCCGAACGTATGAACATTACTACGGCTCAAGTTATTTGTGTCGGTGATGGTGCCAATGATTTACCGATGATGGCCATTGCTGATTTAGGCGTGGCTTATCATGCTAAGCCGATTGTTCGTGCGCGTGCTGATGCGGCTATTAATGCTACTGGTCTAGAAGGCGTATTATATGTCTTAGGCTATGCTGCTCAAGACCTATTATAAGACTTGTATTTAGAGTTTATTAAAGCCTATAAACTTATTTCCTATGCTGCCATGCCTATGACTCAAGTCTATTGATCAAGCCTATTACTTAGTGCTTGTGGTTCAAGCGCGGTAAGTTTAGAAGCAACAGCAAGTTAACCTTTTGACCTTATTTAATTGTTTAAACCAGAGCCAGACTCTACTGCTACTGACAGTAGCGATAGAGTTTGGCTTTTTTATTTGCTATTTGCAAAATTATCGTTTCGAAGACAAATTTTCAAAGAAAGGAGGTCAAAATAAGACTCACAGCCCACTGGTTACAAAATTTAATTTTTCTTTTTTTTATCTTTTTTATTTGGCATTACGCAGCGTCTAGCCTCGACGCCTGTGTCAAATTTCTGACAAAACAATACGACAATCATTGTCGTAAGTTCTCTAGATATTCTTTGTATTTTAATAAAACATCGGCATAATAACTATCAACCAATCGAAACAATCGACTTCCTACACACAGATATTGTGTTGTATCTGTTGACCGTTCATGAGGCAAAACAAAATGGCAACTTTCACCATTATGGCTACCAGCACGCCTGGGCTATCGGGTACTTTATCTTGGTCTACTTTAGGTTATATGCTTCTGTCTGTAGGCATAGTAGCCACCTTTTTATCGGGTCGTCGCTACCTATTAGGTTATTTACTGGGCGGCATGGGCTATTGGGTAATCATAGAAGGTATGCAGTCTATCGTAGTTAATGCGACCTCAATGAGCAGCGGTTATGGCTATCTGACGGCAATACTATTAAGCTTAGCTGTGGTTGGCTCTTATCTAAGCTATCGTTATAAGCAATTTGTTGAAACCTTAGATACTCAAAAAACAGGGGTTGAATCTTTAGGTCGCCGTGCTATTTCAAGATCAGTAGCGGCCAAGGCTAAAGGTCGTATACCTCATGAAAAGTATATCGAACATACCCCTATTTATAATAATTACAAGCCACGCTTTCGCAACTAAAACAGCCAAAATAATTATCCAAATAAACTGTTTTTCAATAGCGCCTCATTTATAAATGAGGCGCTATTTTATTGCAGATTGCAAACAAAAATTTAATACTGAGAATCGTTCACATAATTTCAAACTTAAATTTCATTTAATAATGGCATTAAGCAGATAGGCTATTTACTTAGACTTGCAAAAGGCTTACAACTGGCAATATAAATTAGCCTCAACATGGCTTACAATAGCGTTATTATTGTAGTGTGGCTTTAAATCTCTTGCTTAGCTAGCGTGCTTGTTTAGTCAATCGGTTTGTTTGGCCAATCAGCCTGCCTAGTCAGGTAGACAATTTTAAGCTTATGACCGTTTCATTCTTATTTTTTGGACTCAATTATGTTTTCTTTACCTGCATTAAATGTTAAATCTAACCCTTTAGATGTTCTATTAGCCGCAGTGGGCTATCGTCTTTCTATGTTGGCTAAAAGTGATGACCCAAACATTCAGCAAATCTTGCAAGACCGTCAAGTGACCATCGAGCTTGGCAGTGAAGCGGATGATATTGCCCGTTATTATGTTTTTGACAACGGTAGCTTCAAACAACATAGCGGTAAGGCTGATGAGCCTAGCTTACGCATCGATTTTAAAGACTCAATGACTGGTGTTAAGCTGCTGACAGGCGGTGACGTTGCAGCATTTATGACAGCCATTCAAGACAAAAACCTAAAAATGGAAGGCGATTACAGCTTACTAATGTGGTTTAACCAATTGGCCAAACATATTGTTCCTGCTGTGCCTGAAGAGCTTAAGCCTCTACTAGAAAAAGCACGTCCATTGGCTGAGAAAGCACGTCCTCTAGCCGAGAAAGCACAGGGCTTAGCTTCACAAGTCTTCAGTATGGCCAAACAAAAACTGTCTAAATAAAGTTTGATCTTGGCATTAATTGCTAGCTAAATTTTACAGTCAATTGATTTGATTGATATTAATGCCTAAGTGGCTTAATGCTACTTAGGCATTTTTGTTGCTCTATTTAGGAGCAATTAGATGATACAATTAGGTTACTGTTAATAAGATACGTCTCTTAGTGGGGCGATTTCTACTCTATAAATGCTAACTTACAAAGGATTGTTGTATGAGCACCTTGGTGAAACTTATGGAGCCTGGTACCAGCGCTTGCTTAGACAATAACAAAAAAATGACGTCGTCTACTCGATTTATGGCGCAGGATAACCTGATTCAATCAGACGCAGAACACGATACCTCCTCTACATTCAGCACTGATATCCCTCATGAAATCAGTCGTGAGAAGGTGGCATCATTGTTTGAATTGCCTTTTATGGACCTATTACTACAAGCTCAGGCCGTCCACCGTCAACACTTTCCTGCCAATGAGGTTCAAATAAGTACATTGTTGTCTATTAAGACCGGCAACTGTCCTGAGGACTGTGGCTATTGCTCACAATCGGGTCATCACCGTGATAAGACTGGACTACAAGCAGAAAAACTACTAGAAGTTAATAAAGTACTGGCCGCGGCCAAAGCAGCCAAAGCTTCAGGTTCTTCTCGCTTTTGTATGGGTGCCGCTTGGAAACATCCCACTGCCAAAGACATGCCTTATATTGCTAACCTGATTAAAGAGGTAAAAGCATTAGGGCTTGAGACTTGTATGACTTTAGGTATGTTAACTGCAGAGCAATCAGAACAGTTGGCAGAGGCCGGACTCGATTATTACAACCACAATTTAGACACGTCGCGCCGCTATTACGATCAAGTGGTCAGTACCCGCAGCTACGATGAACGCTTGGCCACCATTGACCATGTGCGTCGCTCAGGTATCAATGTTTGTAGTGGTAGCATTGTGGGCATGGGTGAGAGCCGCGAAGACCGTATTGATTGGGTGTATGAGTTGGCAAGTATGCCTGTGCCGCCAGAATCTATACCAGTAAACCTTCTCGTACCGATTAAAGGCACCCCTTTGGGTGACAAGGTATTGAGTGAGGGTCAACTTCCGGTACTAGAATGGATAAGAACCATAGCCGTCACTCGTATTTGCTGCCCCAAAAGCTATGTTCGTCTTTCAGCCGGTCGAGAAAGCTTATCTGATTCAGAGCAGGCATTGGCGTTTATGGCAGGGGCCAACTCTTTCTTCTATGGTGATAAACTACTAACCACTGGTAATGCTAGCCAGTCCAATGATGATCGATTAATGAAAATGTTGGGATTGAAAGCAATGCCGCCTAAGCCTGCCTTAGCAGTGATAGATGCGTTGAGTGGCCAAAAAAGCTATGTGTCATAAACGATAAATGATAAGTAATAATAAGTCTAGAAGTCAGCCTGTCAATGAGAACAAGCGCAAATGCGACAAATAGTAGGTTCAGTTAGTAGATCCAATTATTAGGTTCAGGAAGTTCGAAAAAGACACATTATTTTATAGAAAGATAGGTTATTTTATATAAGAGCTATAAATACTCGGTGTGATATTTTAACGATTAACCAATCCGTAAGTGAGAGCAGCAACTATGGCAGATTATTTCAATTGGATAAAAGCAGCACATGTTATCTCCATGGTGTGCTGGTTTGCCGCCATTTTCTATTTACCCCGACTATTCGTTTACCACACCATGAGTGAGGATAAAGTGAGTCAAGACCGCTTTGTCATCATGGAACGTAAGTTGTTTCGGGGCATCATGACCCCAGCGATGATTGCCACTTGGCTTTTCGGTCTATGGATGTTGGTACTGGGCTGGGAAGTTTATAAAAATGAGGGCTGGCTACACGTTAAGCTATTACTGGTGGTTTTATTATCCGCTTATCATGGCCTATGTGGGGTCTATCGTAATAAACTTATCGAAAACCCGCAATATAAAAGCCATGTATTCTGGCGTTGGTTCAATGAAGCGCCGGTGTTTATTTTAATTGCAGTAGTGGTATTAGTTATCGTCAAACCGTTCTAGGTCTTCTCACTGAGCTTCACTACGACTAAACCACTACCACCATATCTACCTGCTCACTTACACACTACTCCCAGTTTATCTGCCTATAAGCTGGGCCGCATCACATTATAAGTATGAGAAACATCATAGACTTTATAACGTGCCGGTTCATTTCGCCTCTCACCGGCGTAGCTTAAAATTAAAGCCTCATTGGTATCGCGATTGAGCCAACCCACAAACAGACCGCTGTGCTCTATATCGTTATAACTATGATTGACATAATACAGCCAATCGCCCGGCTGTATCTGACTGGTATCTATAAAAGGTCCGGCTGGATATTCCCCCTTAAATACAGTTTCCTTTCTTACCCCCGCCCTATTAAATGCCGCATTCAAATAATCCCAGCAAGAGCCCTTAATAATCTCTTTATTGTCTAATGCCATTTGACGTACGGTACGCAATACCTGCTGACTAGGCATTGAGGCTATTTGCTCAGCACGATATAAGGTGTCGATATATTCGGGACTGATGTTCGGCGCTGAAACATAGCTTTGATAAAAGCTGGCGGTACCCGGCTGACCAAAAGCTGGACTGCTACCAAAACTAGGCGCAGAACCAAAGCTAGAACTCGTGCCATAAGCAGGGCTAGGTTGGTAAAAAGTTTGGCTCTTCTGACGGATAAGGTCGGCTAAATCATCAGCATGCAGTAGAGAGCTGGACAACATCACCATACTGGCTACAGCAACCTCAACTAGGCGTCTAGCCACTGTAGATTTAAGCGTTTGTACTTTATATTGAAAAAACGAGAAACGTGATTTTTTATGCATGTTAAAAGTGGACACATCCATGTCGTCCTCCTTAATATCAAGCCAATGTGAGGGTTTAGCGTTTTTAAATCGTCTCATTTAGTGCCTTAGACGACTGGGTAACAACCGCTAAGTTATTGAAGCTATTAGTAAATTTATTAATTCTAAAATTCTGACCCTTCAAATATAAACCAAGTTAACTCATTAACTCAAGTGATATAGTCATAAGTAAGTAAATGAGTTGCAATACAGCTGAAAGCAAGTACTACTCTAGTAGACTTAGCAAGGTTAACCCTGCGACATTTTACCTTGCCTGTGACTATCCTATACCTATAGTTAAAGAACTTATAAACTGTCACAAAGCCAAAGAAAATAAAAGAACAAAGTATCGATACACTGCAGACGCCAGTCTTTACGTTTACGCTTGATCCAAGCCCAGGCTTTTTCGATGGGATTTAAATCTGGGCTATAAGGGGTAGCCATAAAATACAGTGTCCTGCATCATTAATAAGCTCTTGAATATCAAGTCTTTTATGGAAGGTGGCGTTGTCCATAACAACAACGCTGTTCTTAGGTAGGTTTGGCAGTAGCAATTGTGTCACCCAGCTATAGAAGACGTCGGCATTGACATTACAATCATAAAGGCCAATGGCGAATAGTTGATTATTGTGAATAGCACCGATAGCATTGGTTTGATTCTTTAGTTGCCAGTTATAACTGCCAAAGCACGGTTTGCCTTTATAGGAATAGCCGTGTGGTCGGTTCTCATGAGACTTAAAACCACTTTCGTCTAAATAAATAATAGCTCTATCGCTTTCTTCAAACTCAGACAGTTGTTCAAGAAATAGACGCCTTAGATCGTCATCTGCTTTAGGGTGATTTAGTGTCTTTTTTTTGAGTAATGCCGAGACGCTTGAGAGCTTTTCCTATGCCTCTGTCGCTACAGTTAAATCGCCTTGCTCGTTCATAATGATAGTCATCAGGATAGGCTTTGACATCTGCTATAAGGGCATCGTTGTCTATCTTACTAGGGATTCGTTTGCATTGTTTGCGCTCAAGCCGTTTCTTCCAGTTTTGTATATTGGTTGGGCTAATTTGATACTCTTCGGCTAACTCTCGAAAGCTGTAGCCTTCGTCAAGTTTGCTAAGAATCATTTGTCGGTAGTCTTTTGAATATGCCATAAGTTTTAGTGTACCACTTTATTCGTTCTTTGACTATATTAGCCTACCTTTTAATCAGGGCAATCGCACTACAAATTGATTTTAGCTACATTTTAATTAATTATTGACCTTTTACAGATGTTATCACCAATTTTCGGTCGCAAATAATAAAAATACGAGATACATAAAAATATTTTAGTTATAGTTTCTAACTATTTAACACATTTTATTTAGATAACCTAATTTAAAGCGGCTATTTTCTATAGTGCGATTGCCCTGACCTTTTAATCTTGTCCCTATTAGCCTTATACTTATTAACTGAAGTTACGCAGCCCTAAGCAAAGTCAGCTCATCGAAAGCCGCTTTTGAAGCCGCGACAAGAAGTTTAGCTTTAAGTGCGAAATGATTTAATTTAGTGGTTAACTTCAAACATTCAAGCTTAACCGTAGCACAAATAGATAAAAACACATGATTGTGCATTGCCCGTTTAGAATGGGCAGGCGACTTAGCCAAACTGGCATTTTGCTTGAGTGACTTATGAAACACTTCTATTGCCCAGCGTTTTTCATAAAGACTCATGATCTTATCAGCAGGGAGTTGTGAATCAGTACATACCAAATATAGCACACCTAAGCTACCGTCTTTGTTTGTAAAGACTTGGCGTATAAAGACAACCTCATGTGGGTAGTCTTTTAAATAGCCTGTCATGGCTTTTTTATCTGGTAGTCCTATCTCATCAATTCGCTGATAACGAGACTGTTTTTTGTCTTGTAGATTCAGAGCGATTAAACGATTGGATTTAAGGGCTGCGATTACATGCTTATCTTTTTTGCGAATATGCTTTAAAGTCTGTTTACTGGTAAACCATGAATCCATCAGCACATAACGGAACTTAACTTGGTTGTGGCAAGCGGTATCAACCATGTCTCTTAGTAACTCATTCTTGGTTATCGTGGCTTTGCGTTTGGTTTTTCGAGTACTGATATCACTGTAGCAAATCGGTTTGGTGACAATGTGAAAGGCTATTGGTATCGAGACACCCTCACAATGGTACAAACAGTTCAGTAGGTTGATGCCTTTGACTGTGGTGTTTGTCGTATGGTCATAGTGCCAGCAATTTGTCTCATTTTCTTTGGTATGGGGTTTTGCTTGTATGGTGTCATCAAATATCAGTACACCGTCTTCGTTTTCTATATCACGTATGGTCGGTTTGACCTGTTGCCATAGATGCTTTGAAGTGTACTCGCTATTTGTTAAAAATCTGGTCACAGCATCATGACTGATGCTACCCTCCATCATCGCCGATAAGCCTGTGGCTGTGGTTTGACCAAAGCTACTGAGTTGATAGTCTGTGTATAAGTCAATCATGTCTTTATTCATGGTGGCAGTATAGCGTTTGTTTAGGTCTTTGCGTAACTTCAGTTATTAACGCTCATGGCTAACTCACCGCTTATTTAGAGCAGTGTTATCGATATTGGACAGAAATAAGATTTACAAGGAAGTAGAGACAGTTATAAATGTTGAGAGGGTGAGGGGCGAAAGAAAGGTACACAAATAATCGAGAGGACTACTTAAGAACAGCAATAGACAAGAAGGCCCTGCTATAAAGGCCTATCCATAAGAATATGCAACTCAGAGAGCTGTAAATGTACGATAGCAAAGAATTTTGTAAAAGCGACTAGGAAGACTGCATCTTGATATTGGCATTACGTTTGCCAAACTGCTGACCTTGCAAGATGGCCCGCATTACTTGAGCTTCTTTTTCGGTATCAAAGCCAGATACCTGACATTTGGTATTGCCCTCTGCTGTCGTTATGGTCAATGAGGTGCCATTAACACTGACAGTTTCATTGGCACCTACAATAATCTGTTGGGTTTTGCCAAACTGATTTTGTACAAACATCCCTGGCTGTACTTTTACTAAGCCAGAGTTGATGTGATTTTGAGTCCCTTTTTGAGCGTTAAGCAGTCTATTAAACACATAGCTGCCCACGACCAATAATGCCAAAGCGCCTATCGCAAGACGCTCTGGCAGCAAACTCATAGCGATTGCCACACCCAATGCCCCAGCCAATAAAGCCACACTGAACCAAAATACGCCATTGCCCTGACCACTTGCTTTGCCTGACAACGTTATGTTGGCACCATTATCCGTAACCTGTAGCATAATTTGTGTATCCTATTGGCTGACTGAGCTAACTATGGACTAATAATCGTTTACCAGCCCAGGGCAGTTTGTTGTAACTTAATCAAATCAGCAATGCCTTTTTCAGCCATCGCTAGCATTTTGTCGGCTTCAGCACGGGTGAAAGGCTTCTCTTCAGCGGTACCTTGAATCTCAATAAACTCGCCTTTTTGAGTCATGACCACATTTAAGTCCGTATCACAGCTTGAGTCTTCTTCATAATTCAAATCAAGCAGAATTTCGCCATTTTTCACCCCAACAGAAACCGCAGCGACCAAACCGACTAAGGGATCTGCTTTCAGTTTTTTCTTTTGTTGTAGTGACTCTAATGCATCAATTAAAGCAATAGCCGCCCCAGTGATACTCGCGGTGCGGGTGCCGCCATCTGCTTGCAATACATCACAATCTAGATAGATGGTATTTTCACCCAGTTTGTTCAGATCAACCATCGCTCTTAAACTACGGCCGATTAAACGCTGAATTTCTTGGGTACGTCCAGACTGTTTGCCACGAGCGGCTTCACGCTGATTGCGGGTATTAGTCGCACGAGGTAGCATACCATATTCTGCCGTTACCCAACCTTGTCCTTTGCCTTTCAACCAGCGAGGTACGCCTGATTCAACACTTGCGGTACAAAGTACCTTGGTATCGCCAAAACAAACCAATACTGAGCCTTCAGCATGTTTGGTGTAATTACGCTCAAAAGTGACCGTACGCAGTTGATCCAGCTCGCGGTTATCTATACGCATTGCTAAGTTATATCCTTTATCTTTGATTCAGTGGTTATTTGAGAGGGCAGGTAAAGCTTAATAAGCCCCCTGCCCCTGATAAGTTCGGTCATCGTAACGTGATGACTAAGCAATAGCAAGTATTAGTCGTCGTCGAAAACTACTCTAAACCTTCCATTTTACGAAGCTCTTTACGTAAGATTTTACCGACGTTTGACTTAGGTAGTTCGTCGACAAACTCGACAATACGAGGACGCTTATAACCGGTCAATTGTTTTCTACCAAAATCAATCAGTTCTTGCTCGGTTACCTTCGTACCTGGTTTTTTCACCACAAATATTTTAGGATCTTCACCGCGATTGTCACTTGGAATGCCGATAGCACCTACTTCTAATACTGCAGGATGCTGTGCCATAGCCTCTTCAATTTCGTTGGGATAAACGTTAAAACCAGATACCAAAATCATGTCTTTTTTGCGGTCGACGATTTTGATAAAGCCTTTTTCATCTAAGATACCAATATCGCCTGTTTTGAAGTAACCATTTTCAGTGAAAGCTTCTTTGGTGTCTTCAGGACGGTTTTGATAGCCCACCATAACCTGTGGTCCTTTCACACAAATTTCACCACGCTCACCCACTGGCATCTCATTGCCTTCATCATCAATTAAGATGATATCGGTGCCTGGTGCAGGTACCCCAATCTTAGCTGTAAACTCAGAGATATTCATTGGGTTAAAGCTCACCACAGGTGAAGTCTCAGATAGACCATAACCCTCTACAATAGGCAATCCGGTAATGTCATGCCATTCTTTAGCCACACTGGGTAGTACTGACATACCGCCACCAATAGATGCTTTTAGATTAGAGAAATCCAATTTTTTAAACTTCTCATTGTGGACCAATCCATTGAACAAGGTATTTACAGCAGGAATATAAGCCGGCTTGTATTTGTCTAGATCCTTAATCAAACCCTCTAAGTCGCGTGGGTTAGGAATAAGTAGCGCCGTATAGCCTGCATGCATAGAGTACATACCACATACCATAAATGAGAACACATGGTATAAAGGCAGGGCAGCTAACAGAACCTCACCACCATTGGTGTCTCCAAAAGCAGCTCTCATAACCGTGTCAATCTGTAACATATTGGCAGTAAGGTTACCGTGGGTCAGCATGGCTCCTTTGGCCACCCCTGTGGTACCGCCAGTATATTGTAATAACGCCACATAACTTTGGTCCAACTCAGGACGCTTATACTGATGTGCTGACACTGAGTCCAAAGCTTTTTTAAACTTAACGCTGTTTGGTAACGAGTAGCTTGGTACTATTTTTTTGATATGGCGTACCACAGTATTAACCACTAGGCCTTTTACCGTACCAAGCATATCGCCTAAACTACAGACGACTACGTGTTCGATATCACCTTTGTCTTTCACGTCTTCAAAAGTCTTAGCGAAGTTCTCAACGATAAATATCGCCTTAGCCCCACTGTCAAGCATTTGATGTTCAAGTTCACGACTGGTATATAGCGGGTTGACGTTGACCAAAATCATGCCGGCACGCAAAATACCCAACGAAACGATAGGATATTGCAAAATATTAGGCATCATAACCGCTACTTTATCGCCCACTTTAAGCCCTAAAGACTGTAGGTAAGCAGCGATTTGACGACTACGATTGTCTAACTCACGATAAGTCAGCTTAGCACCCATACAGATGTAAGCATCACGATTGCCATAACGGGCGAAGTTGCGTTCAAATACTTCCAATAAAGAGGTATCATCCGCAGGCTTTTCAATCGAAGAAGCTAATCCATAACGTTCATACGACTCGAGCCAAGGGCGGTCACTAGGAATGTCAGGATAGGTCGGGAAAATACCGTGAAGTTCACTTATGTCGTTTTGATTGGTAGGATTAGATGCTGTTGTCATTTCGTTACCTATATAATTATTTAATAAATGTATTATTAAAAACAACCCTTTATCTAATAAAGAGTTATGACAATAAAATTGAGTAAAAATGTAAGGTGATTACGGTTTATAGTACTTTTTTTATAACCACTTTGTTATAACCATCAACCCTACATTTATGTTTTTGGCATTTGTAAATAGCGGAGATTGCTTATGTAAGCTTGTTAAGCCTGTATAACAAATCCATTTTCTTCTTTTTTTCACATAAAAAAAGGACACGCCAATTGCTCGTATCTTTTTTAATTAATCCCATTGAGTTTTTATTGTACTCGGTAACTACCCAAACATAAAGTATGATATTTTAAGTTATTTTGTACTAAAACTAGGCTTTATTCTTTGCTTCTTCAATAGCACGTAAATCCTTACGTAAAATCTTACCTACGTTTGATTTGGGTAACTCATCAACAAATTCAACAAAACGCGGACGTTTATAGCCGGTTAGATTCTGTTTGGCATAATCTAGAACTTCTTGCTCAGTCAAGCTTGGGTCATTAGCCACGATAAAGATCTTCGGCACTTCGCCGCTCTTATCACTTTCAACCCCAATTACCCCACACTCTAAGATTTTGGGATGATGTGACATGACGTCTTCTACTTCGTTTGGATAGACGTTGAAACCTGAGACGATAATCATGTCTTTTTTGCGGTCAACAATCTTGAAGTAGCCCTCTTCGTCCATTACTCCGATATCACCGGTACGGAAGTAACCATCTGGGGTCATAACTTCAGCCGTTGCCTCTGGACGTTTCCAATAGCCCTTCATCACCTGAGGGCCGCGCACGCTAATCTCACCGCGTTCACCAATAGCAACTTCGTTGCCTTCTTCATCTAGAACGGCCATATCTGTCGCTGGGAATGGCACCCCAATATTACCAGGAAACTCATCTAGACCCATAGGGTTGGCTGAAGCAACTGGCGAGGTCTCTGATAAACCATAACCTTGAACGATAACGTTGCCCGTCCCTTCTTTCCACTTCCTAGCGGTGTCTGTTAGTACAGCCATACCCCCGCCCATAGACATCTCAAGCTTACTATGATCTAGTGATCGGAAATCTTCATTATTAATTAGGCCGTTAAACAAAGTATTAACTGCTGGGAAGAAGGCCGGTGGATAATCTTTATAAGCTTTAAGCAAGCTTTTGCCATCACGTGGGTTGGGCACCAATGAGTTAATACCCCCTTTGCGCAATCCGTACATACAGCAAACCGTAAATGAGAAAATATGATATAGCGGTAAAGCGGTCATAATAACCGGCTGCTCATTTAATTCCTCATACTTGTCAAAAGCATCGCCGATATAAGTATCGGCTTGAATCAGGTTAGCAATTAAATTGCCATGAGTTAACATTGCCCCTTTAGCAACCCCTGTGGTACCCCCAGTATATTGCAGCACCGCCACATCTTCTAAACCAATATCGGTAGGACGTTTATATTTCTTTTTAGCCCCAACTTTCATCGCTTTTTTAAAGTTAACGCTGCCTGGAATATTGTAAGCAGGTACCATTTTCTTAACATGGCGAACCACAGTGTTCACGATAAAGCCTTTTACCGGACTCATTAGGTCGCCCATAGACGCAACGACCACATGATCCACGGTCTTGCTAGCAATATCAGCATAAGTTTTGGCAAAGTTTTCTAGGAGAATAAGGGCCTTGGTATCTGAATCTTTTAGCTGATGTTCAAGCTCATGAGTGGTATAGAGAGGATTGACGTTCACCAAAACGAAACCGGCACGGATAACGCCTAGGATACAAACTGGAGATTGTAGAATGTTGGGCATCATTACTGCCACTTTATCGCCTTTTTTTAGGCCCCGTGACTGTAAGTAAGCGGCGATATTTTTGCTGTAGGTATCTAAATCATCAAATGATAGCTCTTGATTCATACAGACAAAGGAAATTCTGCCATTATACTTAACAAAGCTTTCTTCAAAGATTTCAATTAAAGAGGTATTGGCTGGTGGCATTTCAATATCGTATTGCATGCCAAACTTTTCGTAAGTTTTTAACCAGGGTTTTTCATTGCGACGAAATTGAGTGGTTTGATTGTCCATAATCTATGGTACTCCTAAAGCTATGCTTAATTTGCTTAAACTGTATGATGTAATGGCACATTTCATTGTTAAAGAACAATTAAACGGCATCTTATGTTAATTTGTTATCTAAAATACACTATTTATCTTATAAATGACAACTAATATATTGATAACGCAGGGCAATCGCACTATAGAAAATAGCCGCTTTAAATTAGGCTATCTAAATAAAATGTGTTAAATAGTTAGAAACTATAACTAAAATATTTTTATGTATCTCGTATTTTTATTATTTGCGACCGAAAATTGGTGATAACATCTGTAAAAGGTCAATAATTAATTAAAATGTAGCTAAAATCGATTTGTAGTGCGATTGCCCTGATTGATAACGGCTGAACTATACTGTGCTTAAGTATCCCTTTAAAATCAAGAGACTTTCAATTAAAAAGCTTATAAAATTGAGGCTCTCTAAAATACAATATCTGGCGTCATCAGTTGACGCATAGAACCTTTCCTACCTTTTTTAATCACCCAATATCCTATACGATATCCTTATACGATACGCTAACTCTATAGTGGTTAGATTGACCCTACTGTTATAATGACTAAATAACTTTTTATATAAAATAAGGCAAAATTACCGATTATGTCTGATATTTCTAATATCCCACCTAGCGCTACTGTCATACCTACTGAAGCAATGGATACCCGTTCTGTCGCTGAATTTACCGAACAGGCTTATCTGAACTACGCCATGTATGTCATCATGGACCGTGCCCTACCGCATATTGCCGATGGCCTAAAGCCGGTACAGCGCCGAATTATTTATGCCATGAGCGAACTGGGTCTTAAGTCGACTACTAAGCCTAAAAAGTCTGCACGTACTGTCGGTGATGTTTTAGGTAAATATCATCCTCACGGTGACACAGCCTGTTATGAAGCCATGGTATTGATGGCTCAGCCTTTTAGCTACCGTTATCCACTAATTACTGGGCAAGGTAACTGGGGTAGCCCCGATGACCCTAAATCTTTTGCCGCCATGCGCTATACCGAAGCCAAGATGTCAGCTTATGCCAATACGTTATTGGCAGAATTAGCTCAAGGTACAGTAGATTGGCAAGATAACTTTGATGGCTCAATGCAAGAGCCAGTGACTCTACCGGCACGCCTGCCCAATATTTTATTAAATGGTACCACCGGTATTGCAGTTGGTATGGCCACCGATATTCCGCCGCATAACCTAAATGAAGTGGTGCGTGCCGCCGTACGTCTGTTAAAAAATCCTGAACTATCGGTCAAACAGCTTACCCAGTCGATACCAGCCCCAGATCTGCCCACTCCTGCGGAAATTATCACCTCCAAAAAAGACCTACAGGCAATGTATGAGTCAGGTCGTGGCAGCTATAAAATGCGCGCTGTTTATCATGTCGATAAGCAAGAAAAGAACCTAGTTATTATCGATGCACTTCCTTATCAAGTTTCTGGCAACAAAATCCAAGAACAAATCGCCAAGCTAATGATTGAAAAGAAACTGCCTTGGGTAGTGGATATTCATGATGAGTCAGACCATGAAAATGCGTGTCGCATCGTGTTAGAGCTGCGTTCTACGCGAGTAGATGTAGACCGAGTAATGAGCCATTTGTTTGCCAGCACCGACCTTGAGACCAGTTATCGGGTCAACATGAACATGATTGGGCTTAATGGTAAGCCTCAGGTCAAAAACTTAAAAGAAATCTTAGAAGAATGGCTAGTTAGCCGCCGTCAAGTGGTGACCCGTCGCTTACTATTCCGTCTGGACAAAATTGACAAACGCCTACATATATTGGCAGGTTTATTAATTGCCTACCTCCATATTGATGAGGTCATTCGCATTATTCGTGAAGAAGACGATCCAAAAACAGAGTTGATGAATCGCTATGATCTGAGCGAAGTGCAAGCCAATGCCATTTTAGACATTCGTTTACGTCAATTAGCCCGTCTACAAGAAATTGAGCTACGTACCGAAAAAGACGAGCTAGAGGCTGAGCGTGCCATTATTCAAGAATTACTCGATAATCCTGAAAGCCTGACTAACTTGATGATTGAAGAGTTAGAGGCAGACATGAAAGAACATGGCAACAACCGTGTTTCACCTGTGGTAGAACGTAATGAAGCCACTGCCCTAAAAGAGTCTGACTTAGTGCCTAGTGAACCCATTACCGCTATCCTATCAAAAGCGGGCTGGATTCGTGCTGCCAAAGGTCATGATGTCGATGCAGCAGGCATGAGTTACCGCTCAGGTGACAGCTATCAGGCCCATATACGCAGTAAATCCAATGAGAAGATTTACATTATGGACAGTACCGGTCGCAGCTATAACATTGATGCCCACACCTTAGCTTCTGCCCGTGGACAAGGTGACCCACTGACCAGTGTATTAAAACCTGCCTCTGGCGCCAGTTTTGAGCAACTGCTTGCCGGGGAAGACGAACAACGTATTATTTTGGCCAGCTCACAAGGCTATGGCTTTATTAATACCCTAGGCAACTTAGAAACCAATCAAAAAGCAGGTAAAAACGTCATTAACTTTGACCAAGATGCCAAACTGCTTAAAGTGGCTTATATTGATGCCAAACCCATATCAGATGAAGATACTGGCAGTGAAGCACAAGCGCAAGACCAAATCGCTGTGGTCACTTCAGCAGGCTATTTATTGATATTTGATATTGATGAATTACCAGAACAACAGCGTGGTAAAGGCAATAAGCTGATTAACCTTAAAGACGGTGAACAAGTAATTGCCGTCACTCCGATACATCATAGTGACAGCTTGACCGTTACTGCGGGTAAACGTCATGTGACCTTGAAGCCAATGGACTTAGCCAACTATACTGGTAAGCGTGGCAACCGTGGTGGTCAACTACCCCGTGGCTTCCAAAATGTGAGTGACATTGAGGTGGCAGAGTAATATTACTCTGCCTATCTGATAAATAACCATGCCCTTATAAATCTTGAAGTGAGAAAATTAATGTTGTTTATGCCTTCTACTTTGAGGCAGTTACCGTTAGGTAAACGCTTGCCAAACCGTGTTTTGATAGTTTCAGCTTTAATGACATCATTGACTCTCACTGCTTGCTCTCCCTCTAATAGCGAGACACAAGGTGTTAATTCAGACTCTGTTGAACAGTTTAAGAATGACCTATTAAGTGTATTAACCCCTGAAGCGTCTACGGAGACGCAAACCGAAATAGAAGCACCTGCTGAACCGGTAAAACAACTACAGCCGAATGTCAGCCAGCAATTTATTGGCACCACGGACTCACAGCAGCGTCTGGCCAAAGCCTTACCCGAGTTGCCTTACGACATAACAGACTTGCCACCAAAAGCGCAGGAAGTTAACCAGGCAATGTGGACACCTGAAGCGCCACTTGATGAAAACTTAATACTAAAAATCCAAGCGCTACTTACCTACAATCATCACTCTGTGGGGGCGGTAGATGGACGATTTGGAGAAAACGTCGTCAAAGCATTACAAGTCTTTCAAGAAAAGAATGGACTGCAAGTCACCGGCGATATTGATTCTGAAACTTGGAACAAATTGACCGAAGACAGTACTATTAATGAACAACCTGTCTTGGTTAATTACACGTTGACTGATGAGGACGTGACTCTAATCTCTAATCCTAAAGGGCAGCAGTTTGAAAGCGTGCTTGAAGCGGTCGCTGAGAAGTTTCATATGAGCCAAGGACTGTTGCTTAGACTAAATGCCGATACTTCCTTTGAAGCGGGCAATACTATTGTGGTTTATAATCCCTATCAGCCCAATGCTATCCCTGTACACCGAGTGGTCGCTGTGAAGAGTAAAAACCTGCTTTATGCGTATGATGAAAATGATACGCTTGTGGCCAGCTATCCGACCACGATGGGCAGCGTCTATAAACCTTCACCTAATGGCGAGTATAAGGTGTTGAGTCGCATTAAAGATCCCACCTATAACAAAGACTTTAAGAACCCAAAAACTGCTTTACCCCCCGGTCCAAACAACCCAGTAGGACGTGTTTGGATCGGTATTAATAAGCGTAGCTATGGTATTCATGGCTCACCCAATCCAGAAAGAATCAGTCGTCAAAACTCTTCCGGTTGTGTGCGCTTAACCAACTGGGATGCACTGGGGCTGTATGGCACGATTGAGGAAGGTGCCAAAGTAGAGTTTCTGTAGCATAAATATTAGATCTTATATTGGCGTACCGTCATCATTAACGTAACGCCAATATAGGCACCACCAAATCCTCTTCATCGGTTAGATGCTGCGATAAAAAATCGCTACCCGTAATTAGATTGGCATGCAGACGGTCGGCCAATGCTTTATCTTCCTGCTGCGCTTTTGCTAACTCATCATTTAAGCTTTGTAACTCATCCAATAAGGCATCCAGCCTAACATGATCTCGCTCCAGTATCTCAAACCCCGTTTTTAACTGAGGATAGGAGCTAACGAACTCTGGGAAAAATCCATGGTCTTCCACGCTGTGATGCTGATGTAGCTTTAGTACATGGGTGCCAATGCGCTGTAAAACCTGAGATCGATAATTATCCCAATTTAAAGCTCCCATCAAGTACTCTTCACTAAGCTGTCTCAAAATACGCTGACGCTTACGAATATTGGTATGTACATTTAGCCAGCCAGAAGTCTTGTAAGCGTAATCTGAGGAATACCATTGATTAGGCGGTAACTTCTCTAATAAAAAAAGCCAATCTGACTGCAAACGAGTCTCGGGATGACGGGGTTTGACAGTAGTCATTAGTAAAATCAGCTGTTTTTTCCAAAGTACTCTCCTTTATATAATAGCACCCATCTAAAAAGAATTATTAATTAACAATTCTAAATAAAATGGTTTTAATGTGTAGTATTAATATAATATTATTATTAGGAAAAACAACTGCTAACTGGGTATATCATTTGTAATACAGACAGTTTGTATGGGCCTCAGTTTTAAACCAGCATTTTAAGACCAGCAATTTAAAATCATTAATTTAAAAACGGCTAGTTTATAGGGACGATAGCCTGCCAGAGCACTTATTATGAACAGTTTGGCTTTGATAGTGGCTATAAGTGATGCCAAACCTCATTGAAAATCGCTTCTAAATTGGCTCTCATTTCGAGGGTTAGCTTAGTGCATAAATGTCGTAAACCATGTACTGGCACGCCCGCCACTTCAGTATAGGCATAATAGGTTTCCATCTTTCCCATCAGTGGCAGTTGTCTTAGCGTTATCTCCTGACCTTCACCGTATTGATCTAAAAATCGGGCAAAGGAGCGCCAACCCATACAAATAATATGTTTCGGCTGAATCTGCTCGATATCAAGTTGGGTCAGGGCTTGATGCTCTGCTTGCATCTCAGCGGGTAACGCCAATAACTGTGCTTGAAGCACTTCCTCTTTGGGCGCGGCAAAATAGGACACAAAGCTAGTCTCAGCACAGTTCTTAAGACGATTAATATCACCGCCACAAATTACATCAACGATGCGATTAGCATAACGGCTGCCCCGCTTTACATCATCAATATACTTACACTCGGTGATTTCAAATTCTTTCACCACTGCTTGAGCACGGCGTGCCTCGATGTCGCCCCAATCTTCTCGGTTACTATGACCAGGATTGATACTGACAAATAGCATATCGGGATGCGTGGGTTGTCCGGTAATGAAGTTACCGGTATAACACAGTGGATTTTCTCCTAGGATCAGATTTGCTTCTGCCACAAACTGATTTATTCTTCGTTGTTTGTCTTCAAAATAATTCATCGTTATTGCCCCTTCAATTTACTTTCGCTGTCTCTACACCTTTCCTCCTAACTGACGGCGGACGGCTCACGTCTTATGGCTGATTGTTATGGCTAACAATCAGCGTTAAACATCTAAATCGCTTTCGCCGCCATGGGCATGCATACGTCGTTGTTCTTGACGTTGATAACGAAGTCCTGAACCTTTATACCACTGAGCTTTACTGTCTTGAAGTAAGTCACTTAAGCTTTGTAATTGGCCTTGCAACGTTTGAGTTAACCAAAAATAACCTTGCCATTCAAAGGGAAGTGTATGCACGCTGGGATAATCGGATACTTGAATACGGGTAATGGGTCGAAACATTTCATCGCTTGGACTTCTTAGCACAGCGGCAATATGTCTCATACCTTGAGTCAACTCACGGTGATAATGGTCGACTAGAATTCTATTTTCTTCATCTATCGGACTGTGTGCCAGCTTAGGCGCGGCACTCAACAGTAAGTCAATAGTGCCTATAATATTGCGATGTGTGCGCTGAATCATATCTAAGGTAGCCACTTCTATACCAGATTCTCTAGCAGTGGCAGCAATATGCCCCCGCACCCGCAATAGCCGCTTATTAATTTCTTTGAATTGTGCCACCATATCAGTATTAACATAGGTGGCTGCAGAGGTATGTGTACCTATTTCATTGGTCGCCGCTGTGGTAGCCCCCAAATCTAAATGCACATGCTGGGCTTGCACTTGCGACGAGTCAGAGCCGGATTGAAAGGCATTATGATTGAAATTAGCACTGTCCTTATTAACCCCAATGGCCGGTGAGCCCGCTTCCGACTCAGCAAACCGATTGTCTAGCTTCGGGTCAGAGATATACGCCTCTACCCCATCGTACATATTGGCACACGCTTCTAAATTATTGGCCAACAAAAAACGCCACATTAGCGTCGACTTCAAGGGCACAATTAACGTGGCCGCTACCGCAATCAACGTCCCTATTAATACATTTAGACCCCGTGCCAGCCCATCGGGTCCGACACTGTCATCACTGGCGATAATCATGCACATCGTAATGCCGGTTAGCAGACCAATATAGCCCAGTTTTTTAATCGAGTAATAGCCGATAACCGAGCTTATAAGTCCTACTATTAGATAATATATCCACGCCACACCAAACAGATTTAACAAATGATGGCTTATCCACAATAATAATAAGCCCACAACAAGACCCAACAAGGTACCGATTATCCGCTCTTTGGCTTTGGTATAAATGGCGCCTTGATACTGTAACAACCCTAAAATGATAAATACGGTAATGGTCGACCACTCCGAATGAGGCATTCCGCTCCATTTGCTAATAAGCAGTGAAGTAACCACCGCGGTACCAAGTCGCATCGCATGTAATACGTCTGCATGAAGATAACGGGCATAAGGCTCTACTAATGGCGCCATTAAGCGTGATTTTAATGATTTATTCATGGTCTATAATTCTGCTGTAATCGGCACAAACAGCTTATTGCTCGGCCTTCGGACTATTTAAGTTTAGCATTATTAATTAAATGCTCACACTCTCTAATATCTTCAAATAAATCGATATCCGGTATGGTATCGTCTTGTTTACTCACGCTCATATCACCCGTGGTTTCCATTACTAGCGCAAATACTTGGCTTTTGGATTTAATGCCATTTTTGCGTAGGACTGTGCCAATGTCATGTTTTGATAGACTCGCCTCAGCGATATTATCCCAATAGTATTCGCCATGCGCCATTAATACGATCGGCTCATTATCCACCGCTTTTTTGAAGGGTTTAACTTTACGGCACAGAAAGGAGACGCTGCCTTGTAGTATGAATAATACCGCTATTGCCAACAGGCCTTTGCTTAGCGAAGGTGACTTTGATAACACCGTTGATGCCAAAATACTGCCCACAGCGACCGTCATTGCAAAGTCGTAACTGGTTAATTTTGCAAAACTACGCAAACCCATTAATCGAGTGAATAATATTAACCCAAAACAAAGCACGATACCCGTGATAGCGATAGCTACCCCTTCTTGCCAGTCCATCACAAACCATTTTGACCAATCCATAATATGTCCTTAACTTTTTTGAAAATTTGATTTAATCGTACAAGTTCTCCTTACACTAACTTCACTGATCATTTATTGAATCGCCTTTGGTTCTTTAATCAGCTCTTATTGCTAACTGTCCCTCTAGCCCTCTATAGCTCATTGAGCCTCTCATTAGTCATAGGGCTATTTTGAACTGAGGATAGGTTATGATCAGCGGCAGTCTGCAAAGTGATACCTAGAGTAATGTATAGTAATGTGACGAAATGTCTCTACAACACAACAATAGTACACTGAATGTATAACAATAACTTACGCTTTAGTTTTTAATCTCGGTTATTATTGATTCATGTTTTAGAGCTCGTTCAAAATTTATAACTGAACCGATTAATAAAAATTAACAACGGTTTTACAAGGAGGATATTATGTTTAGATGGGCTATTATTTTTGCGGTTATCGCTCTAGTGGCAAGTTTACTAGGCTTTGGTGGTGTGGCTGGTTTAAGTAAAGACTTTGTCTACATCTTCTTAGTAGTTGCAGTGGTATTATTTATCATTGGTTTTATTTCACGTAGAACCTAAATTGCCCTTAATGCTTTTTTATAAAAGCTTATGGTAATTTATGCTCTTTATAGTAACTACTTGCTTTTATAGTAACTAGTAAAGTCAAAAAACAAAAAAACACCTTCGGGTGTTTTTTTGTTTTTTATTATAATAATCAAAATCTTGTATAACGCCTCTGTCTGATTTAATACAGCAAACCGTGTCCTGTGCCATACTCAGTACTGCAAGCTACCACTCTCACTTTATCTGAAGGGAATCCATCAATGATTTATGACGTAATTGGAGACATTCATGGTCACGCCGATAAATTGGAAGGTCTACTCGAAAAGTTAGGCTATACGTTACGTGTGCATGAAACGTTAAATATTAACTACTATCAGCCTCCCGAAGGAAATCGTGCGATATTTATCGGTGACTTAATTGATCGCGGACCACAAGAGTTACAGACCCTTGAAATAGTCTATGCCATGATAGATGCCGGGGTAGCGGATGCAGTGATGGGCAACCATGAGTACAATGCTTTGGCATACGCCACGCTAGATAAAACGGCGATGCAGCAAGCTAATTGTAACCAAAACCTCTATTTACGTTGTCATAATGACACCCATAATCGCCAGCACCAAGCGTTTTTGGAGGAAGTGCCTTTTGGCTCGGAGGCACATCACTACTGGCTAAAGCGATTTGCTGAGTTGCCATTGTGGATAGAAACTGAACACGCTTGTTTCGTGCATGCCTGTTGGGATGTGGATAATATGGCGGTACTAAAGCCTATGCTAACCGAAGACAACCGTATTACCGAGGAAGCTTTGCAACGCACTGGACAAAAGCATTCGCTTGAATATGAGGCGTTAGAACGGGTTCTCAAGGGCGTAGAAATACCATTACCTGAGGGTATAAGCTTCACCGATAAAGACGGGGCAGTGCGTCACCGTATGCGAGTCAAATGGTGGCAGGGTTCGCTGCAAGGTCAACGCATTGTCGATATTGCTCGAGCACCCTACTCAGATTTGGCGCAGATTCCACAAGATATAGTTGTTGAAAATTTAGACTTTCAGCTGAAGACGCAAAAACCAGTCTTTATCGGTCATTATTGGCTAACGGGAGATCCGCAGCCTTTAAGTCCGCAAGTGGTCTGTACTGATTATTCAGCAGCAGGCACCGGGCACTTGACCGCTTATCGCTTTGATAGCAACAAGCCTTTGCCCCTGTCCACAGATAACTTTGTACAGTATATTGCGTCTTAAAATTATGTTGCCCCTTGGCATTGGCTTTGGCTTTATCTATCAGTAAATGAGCCAACCTTTGAATAAACTCTAAGTAAATCCCAGACAACGCCTAACTAAAACCTATAATTTGCTGTGTCGTGTGCAATTCTTCTAGTTGGTGTTTTGGTTGAATGACGAAAGTGCTGAATAACTGAACTGCTTAATGACTGAAATTTTTAAAAGTTACTTTTTATTAAGTTAAAAATTTTGTATGATGAATGTTTTTTGAAAGGAAACTCAAACCATGGCAAACGCCACAAATAACCCGCAAACCGATGCTCCTCTTGGACCTATCCAATCTCCGGCCGGCACGCCAAAAGTGGGTATTATCATGGGCTCTCAATCTGATTGGGCCACCATGAGTTTGGGTGTGCAATTATTGGCAGACTTTGGGGTGCCATTTGAATGTGAAGTGGTTTCAGCACACCGTACCCCTGATAAATTATTTGATTATGCTAAGTCTGCCAAAGACAAAGGCCTACAAGTAATCATCGCCGGGGCTGGTGGTGCCGCTCACCTACCAGGTATGTGTGCCAGTCAAACCGAGCTGCCTGTATTGGGTGTTCCGGTGAAATCATCAACCTTAAGTGGTTGGGACAGCTTATTATCAATTGTGCAGATGCCAAAAGGTATCGCTGTCGGTACATTAGCTATTGGTACTGCCGGGGCTTATAACGCTGGCCTGTTGGCCATTCAAATCCTAGCCCTACAAGACGAAACACTGGCCAAACAATTGGTTGAGTTCCGTCAAAAGCAAACTGAAACTGTATTGGCTAGCCCGACACCAGGCGTAATCAATAGCTAAATTTGCTATACTTTACTGATTAATTTATCAACAAACTGGTGCTATTGGCACCTTTTTGTTTTTATATTTCCTCTAAGTTTTTGTAACCCTTTTAAGTTCCTATAACTTCTTTAACTGTATTAAGAGCCAAATATGACCACAGCCAACGCTTATCCTGCTAGCCAAACTATCCGCACCATTGGTATTTTAGGTGGCGGTCAACTCGGTATGATGTTGGCCGAAGCGGCCCTACCCTTGGGCTATCGCTGTATATTTTTAGAAGATGCGCCCAATTGCCCTGCCTCCCTATATGGCGAAGTATTTACCACCGAACAGCTCGATGACTTTGTGGCAGCCGCAGATGTCTTTACCCTTGAGTTTGAAAACACACCGGCCAAAACGGTCGCTTGGTTAAAGCAACTTTCTGACGAAGGCACTAAGCAAGGCATGTTCCCGCCTCCAGAAGCGCTAGAAGTGGCTCAAGACCGCTTAAATGAAAAAAATCTATTCAATGAGCTAGGTATCAAAACGGTTCCGTTTATGAGTGTCAACTCAAAGGCAGAACTTAAAGAAGCCAGTAGCCAACTTGGACTGCCACTGGTATTAAAAACCAGCCGCGGAGGCTACGATGGAAAAGGGCAATTTGTGGTAAAAACTGAAGCGGATATTGAAGAAGCCTGGGCCAGTTTAGGTGATGCAGTAACCGGCAAAGGCAACCTAACCCCGACCCCAGCACCGCTTATTGCTGAAGGTTTTATTAACTTTAGTCGTGAAGTATCGATCATTGCCACACGCGCTCAGGACGGCACAATGCGCACTTATGATTTGGTTGAGAACCATCATCACAATGGTATCTTGGCCAAGTCACATGCCCCTGCAGTAGGTACCAGTCATTTATTACCAGCAGCAAAATCGGCAATTGAAACCTTGATGACCCACCTAGATTATGTGGGTACTATGGCTTTAGAGCTGTTTGTCAGCAAAGATGAGCAAGGCAAAGACACTATCTTAGCCAATGAGATTGCCCCTCGTGTACACAATTCAGGGCACTGGAGTATTGAAGGTGCTGTTACCAGTCAGTTTGAGAACCATATCCGTGCAGTAGTGGGTTTGCCTTTAGGTGATACAGACAATGTCTATCCTTCAGTAATGTTAAATATCTTAGGCGAGTATCCAGACTTGGGCGAACTGCTAAAAATCGATGGCGCTCATTACCATACCTATCATAAAGAAGAGCGTGCTGATCGTAAGATTGCCCACGTTACGTTGATGCCAAACGATGTGGCTGCCTTAGACCAAGCCATCGATAACTTGGTTCGCATTCTACCCAACAAAATGGGTCTTTAGTAATGAGTAATGCCTCGAAAAGCGGTATGACTATTTGGATTGATGCGGATGCTTGCCCTTTGGTAGTGAAAGACCTCATTACCAAAACGGTCCTCCGCACCAATACTCCCGCTATTTTTGTTGCCAATCAGCCCATTAAAGTGCGTAAGTCACCGCTTATCACCATGAAAGTGGTCGGCTCAGGCTTTGATGTGGCTGATGACTACATTGCTGATAACGTTGCACCGGGCGATTTGGTAATTACCAGCGATATTCCACTGGCCAATGATGTACTCGATAATGGTGGGCAAGTGTTAACCCCGCATGGCATTATTTATGACAAAAACAACATCAAGCAAAAGCTAAATGCCCGTGATTTCATGGACACCATGCGTTCTACCGGCGTGCTTGATTTGACTCAGATGGGTGGCCAAAAGCCCTACTCTGATAAAGATAAAAAGCAGTTTGCTGATGGCTTAAATAAGTTGGTGCGTTAAGCTTTTAGCGCACTCGTCTTTTCAGCATTACTAATTTCTATCTAATTAATTGTGACCTGATTCATTAGGTTGCCTGTTCTATCCCTAACGCCTAATACTTGATACCTATTTAACTCATTGTGAGCCAACAATTACTATTTTTAGTATGGATTGTGGGCTTCGACTTGCAAAGCCTATACACTCTGCAACCAATCTCTAGCGTGTTCTCTACAACCTCTCACCCAATCCTATCGCTATTATTGTTACAGTAGCTATTGTCAATTAACGTCAAAATAAAAGACCGTTAATTAAATAGAACTAGACACTTAAAAACAACTAGAAACAATAATAGGAAAGTATTTATGAATATTTTAGTCATTGGCGCCAGTGGTCGAGTGGGCTCTGAATTGGTACAACAGCTTTTAGAAAAAGGCCATAAAGTAACTGGTACTTCACGTGATGATAAACGTTTATTCGAAAACGACAATTACACTCATATGACATTAGATTTAACCGCTGAAAAAGAAGAGATTGCCAAACAAATAGCGGCCAACTTTGATGCCGTATATTTCACAGCAGGCTCAGGAGGTAAAGCAGTATTAGAAGTGGATTTACATGGCGCAGTTAAGACCATGCAAGCCGCTCGAATTAAGGGACTAACGCGCTATATTATGCTAAGTACGGTATTTTCATTAGATACTAGCAAGTGGAACTTACCAGGTATTAATGAGTTAAAAGACTACTACATCTCTAAACATTATGCCGACCAATATTTGGTTGAGAACAGTACTTTAGACTACACCATCGTTCAAGCAGGTGCTCTAAAAGAACGCGCACCCACAGGTAAGATTGCCATTAATGCAGAATCCGCAGGTGAGAATGCCATTAAGGATGTGGCTGCTACTTTAGTAGCAGTATTGACAGCGGAAAACACCTTTAAAAAAGTATTTAGTATTCAAAATGGAGATACCGACATTACCGAGGCAGTCGCTCAAGTGAGCTAAGCTAAGTTTTGAAAATAACTAAGATTATGCGGAATAAGATTGAGCTAAGTTGAGTAAAACGACCTCAATCTTCCAATATTCTAGACCTAAGAAAGCAGTCTCAAAGGCTGCTTTCTTATTAGGTTTGTTCAATGATTTGTTTAACAGCTAATGCAAATTACCCCGAC
This sequence comes from Psychrobacter sanguinis, assembly GCF_020736705.1. Lineage (NCBI taxonomy): Bacteria > Pseudomonadati > Pseudomonadota > Gammaproteobacteria > Moraxellales > Moraxellaceae > Psychrobacter > Psychrobacter sanguinis. The sequence continues at coordinate 1,276,304 of NZ_CP085990.1, read as the reverse complement.
AAACGGCTGCTACAGAATTTTCTTAACAAGCCAAACTTTTTTAAATTACAGCAGTATTTGCATTTTATAGGCAACTAAATGCTGATTGCCCTCGTTATTAGCCTCATTACTTTCGGCTACTTTCTCGTAGATATTTCCAGTACACTCAAAACCATTGGCTAAATAAAACGGCTGGGCGGTCAAAGTGGACTCTGCTGTTAAAGTGCTAATACCCTTGTCTAGATATGCTCGCTTCACTTGATTCAGTAGTGCCCTACCAATACCCTGTCCTTGACTATTTGGCGCCACATAATTGAGTAATATCTCTCCCTGAGGTGATACTAATATAACGCCTTTTATCTGACCTTCCTGTCTAAATATCCAAGTAATATTATTGACCATCCACTGCTTAATATTACTTTGGGTCTTATTAGCAAGCCACTGCTCGATAGCTTCTGGGTTATTTTGATGATCAGCGACACAGGTGCGAATACTGTCTCTTATTACGCTTACAATCCCTTTTACATCTGACTCTTTGATATTCAACTCTTTGACATCTAAAGTGCTTACTAACTCTATCATCGGCTTTCCTTTTTAGCTGTTCTACTTCTAGGCCCGACCTATCCCAAAGCCAATAACCTCATCAATGCTTTTAGCCCCTGTCACTACCATTAATAATCTATCTATGCCCAAGGCAATCCCACTACACGCTGGTAGATGATCACAAGCGGCCACTAGACGCTCATCAATGGGCATAATAGGTAGTCCACGGCGGGCTCGCTCTTCATTATCCGCCTCAAACCGGGCTTGCAAAGCAGCTCCATCTGCCAACTCATCGTAAGCATTGGCAATTTCTATACCGTTTATATATAGCTCAAAGCGCTTGGCAACCTCATTGCCCTGTTCATCGGTCTCTACCTTGGCTAAGGCCGCAGTGGCAGGCGGATAGTCGGTAATCAATGTCGGCGACTGATAGCCGAGGTTAGGTTCAACCAAATGACTAAACAATACATCTAACCAGCCTTGACGGTCTTCTCCTAAATCCAATCCGCCCAGAGCGTTTTTCTCGGCAGCTGCCTTGATTGTTTCAAGACTGGCAGTTAACGGATGGATGCCCACATAATCGATGAAAGCTTTGCTATAGCTGTAATAGGTCAAATTCTGTGACTGTCCATAAACGGTGGTTAATAAATCAGACAGTTCAGCAGCCAGTGCCTCAAGGTCAAAGCCAGGACGATACCATTCGAGCATGGTGAATTCGCTATTGTGACGGCTACCAACTTCATTATCTCGAAACACCGGACAAATTTGATAAATCGCTACCTTCCAACTTGCTAGCATTCGCTTCATCGCAAATTCAGGTGAAGTATGTAAATAATGGGTTTGTGGCTTATCCTGTACCGTGACGTTAGTCGATATCGACGGCACAAAGACATCGGTATTTCCTGCCTTTGACATCAATGGGGTCTGTACTTCAAGCACCTGACGTTCTGCGAAGAACTGACGAATTTGAGTCAACATCTGCGCTCGCTTGTGTGCCATTTTGAGGCTCATGCTAGGATGATAGTCGCAGCAGTTGGCTGGGTTTGAATTTGACATAACTTTTTCTTAAAGCAATTTTATGAATCAATGAAATATGAGTGTTAACTAAAATGTTTCAAGCCGTTTTTACCATTTGGATGTTTTCTCAACACTTCTCCAAATAAGCTGCTCTCCAGTATCTAGATCTTGTATTAGTATATAAGTGCCCTCTGCCAATTTTAAATCCGTATTGCTAGAAGCCTTATCTTTATTGTCCTTATTATTTGGATAATAGTTTAGGGTCAAATGACTGGTTGAGTGGTGCATAAGCTCCCTTAGGGTTTCCTCAGCTTTTTCGCGTGCCCTACCACAGCCCATCACAGTTTGCATACCATAACCAATAAGCAACTTATTCGTGGGTGTTAGTACGTATTCACCACCGATGCCATTACAGTCTGAATTGAAACTGGCATGAGAAAACGTGTCATTATTATATAAATCACGTTTAACAGTATAAAAACTAGCAATGACAGGAATATCCGCATAATTAAACGCTTCAATTGACTTGCCATTAATATCAATAGCTTGCCGCAATTCCCAATTAAAGCGTTCAAGGGTGTCTCTATTTAACAAGGTATTTTCGATACTGGTTTTAGAAACAGGTTTAATAGTACCCTTGAGGACTATTGTCGTACTTTTCTTAGGATATATTTCGGCATCTAAATGAATAGCTAAATAGGCATTATCCGGCAGTGTAGTAGGAATATCAGTGGGTTGCTTGTTTTGAGCAAGCCATTGAAAACCAAAACTTTTAGAAATATATTGCGTTTGTTGACTTTGTCTAAATATTTTTTTGAGTTCTGACAGCGCTACATCTTGGTCATCTGTTCGCTGTGAATCACAACTAGACTTCGTATTGATACCATCATAAACATAAGGGTAGTCCCCTGCTAACATATTCAAAAAAGACATATCATAGCGCTGACAATGGTCTTTAAAAACCAACATATTCGGGCGTATGTCTAGGGTTAAAGATTGAAGATAATCGATAGGCAAATTTTGTTTTGAATCTTCTATCTCCACCACTTTCCATAGGTAGCGATTGAGTATCGAGAAAGCCGGCTGTTCATAAGTAGGCTTTGGGGGTTCAGGATAAATAGGTGTTTCAGAGGACTCAATAATGATTATTTCACTGTTTGGGTTGGGCGACTGTATGCTGAAAGTTTTTTTACTATTAGCATCATTAGAGGCACCCGCGTTTAAAGAGGATATTATCAGTAAGCTTGTTACTAGAAGCTTGTAACTCTTTAATCCCTTCATACCGTTGCCTCTTGCTTCCTCAAAATCGAGTTTAGATAGTAACTGATTATAACAACCCTATTGAAACAGCCACTCACGGCGCAAGGCATAATTTTTGCGTAATGCATCGAAGTCAGGACCCAGAACGGCATGAGCTTCATTATCAACACTTTCTCTTAACAAGGCACCATCAGCTTCAATATCATAAAATTTAGGCAACTGCTCAGGCGCCTGTTTTAACTGCTGCCAGCGATACGGATTCTCTGGTAACAGCTCATCCATCAAATATACAGCCTCTACGGCGACCTCTCCCAAGCCTTGAGGTCCAAAGACATTCAAAAACTCATCAAAAATTATTTGGGTGCCACGCAGTTTACCCTCAAGTGTGTAGCCAGCAATATGCGGTGTGGCAATGGACAACTTATTAAGCAGCCCAGCGGTGACAACCGGCTCATGCTCAAACACATCTAATACCACTTGGCGCTGAGGGTTGTTATCAAAATCAAGCAGTAAATCTGCTTCGCTAATCACCGGCCCACGCGCTGAATTGATTAATATCGTGGTATTAGGTATTTTTGTCAGTGCTTGTTTATCTATCAAGTGATAGGTCGGATAGTCGCTATCTTCAACTTCAGTTAGCGGCACATGCAGGCTAATGACATCACTTTGGGTCAATACTTGTTCAAAGCTAGCATTATTAATATCAGACGCTGGCAATAAAGGGTCATAGCCGAGTACTTTCCAACCAAGGTCTGCCGCATAGCCCGCTAAGGTACTGCCTATGTTGCCTAAACCGATAATACCCAACCTAACGGACACGGCTTGGCTGTCACTTATGCCGGAGTTATCAGAGAGCCAATACTGCGGGCGGAGATTGAAAATAGCGGTCAACACATACTGCGCTACCGAGTGTTTACTGCAACCCGCGGCATTCGAAAAATAAATGCCTCGCTCACGTAAATAGTCTTGGTCAACATGATCAGTCCCAATAGTGGCAGAGCCTACGTATTTTACGCTGTCATTATCTTTTAAAAGCTCAGCATTAACCTGAGTAACTGAACGAATTAATAAGGCATCCGGCTGATACTCAGCGATCATCGCAGCATCAATATCACGTCCTGCCACGGCAATGACGTTAATAGTCTGCTGTAAAATCCGTTCATTAAAATAATCGTGTAAATGGGCAATATTACTATCCGCAAGTATAGTGAGCATGATAGATACTAATCCTTATCTGAATGAGGGGGCGATTTTTGCTCTGTCGCCTCGCCTGACTGCGTCTCGCTACTCTCTGGCAGGTGTGGTTTTTTATTGCTTATGTGTTCGCTACAGTTGTCATCATCACTGATTATATCCACTTTATCTGCCCCATGTAGCGCTGAATCAGCAAACGGATACTTGCTAAACGACACCACATCTGGAGAGATTTCAAATGACATTGGACGGTCTGCAGGCTTCCACTGATGCTGGTTTAGCTTGGCATAGTACGGTGCAAAAATAACATTGCGGTGTTGATTAATCCACTCACGCCATACAGCTAACGCAATGGCCAATACCACAGGGCCAATAAATAAACCCACAAAGCCAAAGGCCGTTAAGCCGCCCAATACCCCAATAAAGATAATAATAAAGGGAATTTTGGTAGCACCAGAGATGACAATCGGCCGAATTAAGTTATCAACCCAACTAATCACCAACATCCCCCAAAGTGCCAAACCAATAGCTTCAGGGGTGTGCCCTTGAGTCAATAACCAGATAGCCACGCCCATCCAGGCAAAGGGAGTACCAAAGGGAATTAGCGCCACAACGAAGGTCATCAAAGTCAATAAGATAGGACTAGGCGCCCCTGCAACATAATATCCAATACCTGCCAATATGGCTTGGGCCAATGCGGTCAAACCAATACCATAGACCACCGCTTGTGTGGTAGAGCCAACAGAATCGATATAATCATCAATACGATTGCCAATAATATTACGCAGCGCCTGACGGATTTGCTTCATCAAATTAATGCCATCACGGTAAAAGAAGAAGATGGTCATTAGTGCCATACCCATTTTGGCCATGGTACTAAGTGCCACATCTAGGGCTACTTTTCCATAATACAAATGCGACTGCAACCAGGCTCGAAATGCACTCAATGATGCTTCTGGATCTTTGTTAATTTCCCACAAGATATCTCTAACTTGCTGACCAATGACCGGCAGATTTTTGATTTCTTCAGGAAGGTCAACATAGCCCACTTTAATTCTATACAATAAATTGCTGTACAAACTCACTGCTTCTTGCTGCAGTACAAAAAGACCTAGGACTACTGGTACGCCTAGCATCAATGAAATACTCACCGTCATGATACCGGCACTGATATTGGGGCTAAGTTTAACTTTTTGATGAAAGAAATTATAAACAGGAAAGGTCACGTAGGCCAAAATAGCGGCCCATAGAGCTGGCACAATAAAAAACTGCACAACTCTAAAGCAAAGAATGAATAATATCACCAATAGAGTAGCTGTCAGCACCCGTTGTGTGACCCGCTCCCGTGTCCAATTTTCAATCATACCAAGCGCATATCCAAATTATGTGAGGGAAAATAACTCAATCTAGAAATAATCTAATAGAAAAATTAGACTGATTTGTAACAACCATATCAGGCCTATTATGCGACAACAACCTTTAAATGAGTAATGATAACTTGTAACTTTTACTTACAATATTACTGCTAGAGCCACTTTGCTATCTCTGACGATAGTTAGCCTCCTAAATTCAAGTTTAAATAGATTTCGACGCGTAAAAAGAGGGCAAAACAAGATGTTATGCCCTCTTTTAATGATGTATTAACTCAACAATAAGCTTAGTCAATACATGACAATACCGATTAAATCTGTAATTCACCCACATCGGCTACGGTTAAAAATAGCTCACGTACTTGTTTTAGCAAGGTTAAGCGATTGGCTTTCAGTGCCTCATCTTCACTGTTCACCATAACATTGTCAAAGAAACCGGTTAGAGGTGCTTCAAGCGTCGCCAAAGACTGAAGAATCTCATTATAGTTGGCGTCTGCTTGTAAAGGAGCAACCGTCGCTTCCGCTTTGGTCACTGCTTGATATAACGTTTTCTCAGCTTCTTCAGCCAGTAAGTCTTCAGTTACTTGATCACTGACTTCGCCTTCAGACTTGGCGAGGATGTTGGCCACACGTTTGTTAATCTCAGCCAAAGTAGCCGCTTGTGGTAAGTTGCGGAACTCGCTCACCGCATGCAGACGTTGGTCAAAATCTAAAGGTACATGAGAGTTAATTGCTAATACGGCTTGGATGCTATCGACACTGATACCTTGTTCAGTGTACATCGCCCGATAACGTGAATTGATAAAGTCCATAACCTGAGTGAGCGTTTTGCTCTCATCAGCCAGTTTACCTTGATAGTTATTAATCGCTTGTTCCACCAGCTCTTTCAAGTTAATCGGTAGCTTTTTCTCGATTAAAATACGCAGTACCCCAATGGCAGAACGACGTAAGCTAAACGGATCTTTAGATCCTGTAGGCGCTTGATCGATACCAAAGATACCCACTAAAGTGTCTAGGCGATCGGCTAAGGCCAAACAAATACCAATTGCTGTTTGTGGCAATACATCACCACTGAACTTAGGCAGATATTGCTCTTCAATGGCTGCAGCGATGGTTTCAGGTTCGCCATTTAGACGGGCATAATAAGTCCCTGCCACCCCTTGAAGCTCTGGAAACTCACCAACCAAAGTACTGGTCAAATCTGCTTTTGATAGCATGGCTGCGCGCGTTGCTTGTTCAACCTCAATATCGGCATAATCAGCAATAGCATGCTCTTTTAATTGGCGAGCAATAAATGTGGCTAATTTGGCAATACGTTCAGATTTTTCCCAAATCGTTCCCAACTTATCTTGGAAAACACGATTTTTTAGACTTTCTGCCATTTCGATTAATGGTTGCTTCTGATCTTGCAGGAAGAAAAACTCAGCATCTGCCAAACGCGGACGCACTACTTTTTCATTACCACTGACCACTTGGCTGGGGTCTTTTGACTCAATATTACTGATAAAGATAAAGTAAGGCTGTAGCTTGCCTTCTTTGTCGGTTAGACAGAAGTACTTTTGGTCCGCTTGCATGGTGCTAATTAAAGCTTCTTGTGGCACTTGTAAGAAGCGTTCTTCAAAGCTTGCACGTAAGGCCACTGGCAGATCAACCAATGCCGTCACTTCATCTAATAGGTCTTGAGGCACAATGGCTTCGGCGTTGACTTCATCAGATAGCTTCTGTACCGCTTCAACAATTAACTGCTGACGGCGGTCAAAATCAACGATGACTTTTGCGGCTTCTAATACGCTTTCATAATCCTTAGCATGTGGAATGACCATAGGCTCTGGTGAATGATAACGGTGACCCAAGGTTTGATTGCCTGACTGCAAGCCTTGAATGGTGGCCGGAACAACTTGGTCGTCTTGCATCAATACCAACCACTTCACAGGACGTACAAACTCCTCACGGCTTGCTCCTGAGCGCATACGCTTGGCAATCGGTAAGTTATCTAGAGCATTTTGGAAAATATTAGGCAGCAGCTCAGTGGTTTCTTGACCTTGAACGGTAAGCTCATAACCAATGTAGTCACCCTTATCAGTTTCAATGGTCATCAGCTCACTGACATCAATGCCCAAGCCTTTGGCGAAGCCTTCTGCCGCGCGCGTCGGTTTGCCTTCACTATCGTAAGCTGCTTTGACCGCTGGGCCACGCTTTTGCTCAATACGGTCAGGTTGTTTGTCACTAATACCTTCGATAAGTAACGATAAGCGACGTGGTGCTGCCATTACTTTTAGGCTGTCATAGCTGATATCAGCATCTTTCAACTGACTTTCGACACTGGCTTGTAATGAATCACGTAATGGCTTAAGGCTTTTTGGTGGTAGCTCTTCACTACCCAGTTCAAATAAAATTGTACTCATGAGACTCTCTGTTTTAGAAGATGTTATAAATATTTATAGGCTATAAACGGCGATAAGAAACTGATTTATCAATTTTTCAGATGTCACCACACGCAGAGAAAAACAGTTATTAATAGCTACTTTTCTGCTTTCTTATCCGCTGCACTCTCATCTTTCGGCAAATACTTGTTAAGAGCGGCTTCTTTATGTGCCTCATCTGCCAACGGGAAGCCAAGCTTAGCACGAGCTTGAACATAGCCTTGTGCTACTTTGCGGGCCAAAGTACGTACTCTTAGGATAAAGCGCTGACGTTCAGTCACTGAAATAGCACCACGGGCATCCAATAAATTAAAGGTATGAGAGGCCTTTAATACCATTTCATAGGCCGGTAATGGTAAGCCTGCTTCTACCAACTTATCTGCTTGTTGCTCATAAAAATCAAACAAATCAAACATCTTAGGCACATCAGCGTATTCGAAGTTATAGGTCGACTGCTCGACTTCGTTTTGATGGAACACATCGCCGTAAGTCACTTTGCCAAATTCACCATCGGTCCACACCAAGTCATAGACGCTGTCTACGCCCTGAATGTACATGGCCAAACGCTCTAGACCGTAAGTAATCTCTCCGGTAACAGGGAAACACTCAATACCACCAACTTGCTGGAAGTAGGTAAACTGGGTTACTTCCATACCATTTAACCAAACTTCCCAACCTAGTCCCCATGCACCTAAAGTAGGTGATTCCCAGTTGTCTTCTACAAAACGAACATCATGAGTCAACGTATCAATACCGATGGCTTCTAATGAACCCAAATACAGCTCTTGAATGTTAGGTGGATTTGGCTTCATGACCACTTGGAACTGATAATAATGCTGTAAGCGGTTAGGGTTATTACCATAACGGCCATCTGTTGGGCGACGTGAAGGCTGCACATAAGCTGCGTTCCACGCTTCTGGGCCTAAAGAACGTAAAAAAGTTGCGGTATGAAAAGTCCCCGCACCCACTTCCATATCGTAAGGCTGAAGTACCACACAGCCTTTTTCCGCCCAATAAGTTTGCAAAGTTAGAATCAGTTGTTGAAAAGTCATAATATCGCCACGTGTTGGTTTTGATTAAATAATGAAATAAGAGTAAATAAGTCAGTCAAATGCGACCGCCTATCGTTAATTTTTTGAGGGGTAAGCTTTAATACGCTCACCTTACTAAAAAAACGCTATTTTATCTATATTGTAAGCCGAATTGATGCAAATATAGACAAAAAAATACCTAGACGGCGAACCATCTAGGTAGGAGGAAAAGTATGCTATCGTGGCCAACTAAGTAACCACTCCTGTTATTGTATTTATACGAACATCTGTCAAACTATTGAATGCAATAAACTAATATCTAATAAACTAGAATTTAGTCCCTCTTTTAAGATGGACTAAGAATGGTCGAGTGACAAGATTTGCGTCACTCTAAAAAAACCATTCAATGTTTATCTCAATGACAGCTAGATTATTTATATTGTTATTATATAATTATTTATAATATACAGGGTTATCTTAATGTTTCAGGATTAGGACTTACGCAAAACCAGAGATATATTGCCAACCTAAAGCACAGCGTAGTACCATAATAGTCATGAAGAAGCCTAAAGTAACCCGACTAGATTATTGCCAATATCTCATGGTGAGCCAAATAAACTACACCATCACCAACTATGCTGATCATCATCCTGAGAACATCAGTCATGACCGTATCAACCGTTATATTAAAGGTGACAAGCTCAAACCTCGTCTAGTATGGGAACAAGTTAAACAAGACATTGTCGCCGATGCTGAGGGTTACTTGCTCTTTGATGATACCGTATTAGACAAAGATCACAGTCATAAGATAGAACTGGTCAACCGCCAATATAGTGGCAATGCTAAACGATTAATTAAAGGCATTGGTCTTGTAAACTGCATCTACGTTAACCCGCATACCCAGCAGTATTGGGTTATTGACTACCGTATTTACGACAAAGCCATCGATGGTAAAACCAAGCTTGATCATTTAAAAGATATGTTACGACACACGATCGAGTACAAGCAATTGGTATTTAAAACGGTGCTCATGGACAGCTGGTATGCCACTAAAGATATCATGCTGACTATTGATGGTTTAGGTAAAATCTTTTACTGTCCGCTTAAGAGCAACCGTTTGGTTGATGATTCTAAGGGGCAACGCGCTTATACCTCAGTCAGTGCTTTACAATGGACTGAGGCCGAACAAGATAATGGCAAATTAATTAAGATCAATAAATTTCCTAAACACTATAAAGTGCAACTGTTTCGGGTTGTGGTGAGTACTCACCGCACGGATTGGGTCGTAACCAACGACACCACTCAAACAAATCGTGATGACGTACAACAGGTGTGCGCCATACGCTGGAAAATTGAGCAGTTTCATCGTGAGATTAAGCAATTAACAGGTATAGAGTCTAATCAGTGTCGAAAAGCACGTATTCAGCGCAATCATATTTGCTGTTCTATATTAGTTTGGATAAGTTTGACCCGTATTGCTAGGCAGACAAAGAAAACGGTATATCAGTTAAAACATGGCTTGCTGGATGACTATCTCTGCGAGCAGTTGCGCTCGCCTAGACTGATTGTTGCGTAAGTCCTAAGGATATTACGCATAGAGCGAACACCCTGAATAACTTACGCCTGAGTTACATGCTTACTCATCACTTCTCCAGTCTTGTTCACCATTTTCTAATAAAACACTACACATAAGACTCTGCGGTAGCTTTTGGCATAATCAACCAAAGAACCAAGTAAACTAGAATACCGGGGACGGCGGCACTGGCACTCGAAATTATCACAAACAAAATACGTGTTAAGTTCGGTGACCAACCAAAATATTCAGCAATACCGCCCATCACTCCTGCTATCATACGGTGGTTACGTGAACGGTGTAGTTTTTTTAATTTTCCCATAATATTTTTCTCCTTTTAAAATATCACTGTACCAAAGTGAATCGTTAATCAAGTATGCTAATTGAACGTCATTTTTGAAAATAGGCACTTTAGATTTAAATGACTCAAAAACTAGTTACTTAAAAAACTGACTTAAATTCGAAAACCCAATTAAACACTTGGTTAAAGATCCGATTAAAATCCAATTTAAGAATTGTTAAAAAATTTTTCAACCATTTATTCAAAAAAATTAACTAGAAGCAAGTCAACGAATTAACCTTATTTGGCCATGATATCCTATAAATTTGTTACAGTAGAGTTTACATCTACCCTAATCAATTTAACTTATATTATTATAGCGCTCATTAAAAATATTGCTGTTTATGGTTTGCACTAACTTTGTAACTTTGTACTAAAAAAGCCTTACTCAAAACTGGCTTATCATGTAATCAATTTGGTAGATAAGGCTATATTTTAACTTCTGTTCTAATAAACTTATCAACAGAGCAAGCTTAGTCACTTTTTAAAAATCCGGATTATTTTGACAGCAGATTGAGTGGCAAAAACTCAGTACTTAAAACCAAAACACTATTAAATAAAACTAAAATAAACTAAAACAAACCTCTTTATCAAATCTATCGAACACGTTAAAAACCTAATTGAGTAAATAAGGATTAGATTATGCAAAAATCAGGACTAATGATTGGCCATTTTGAGCCGCTACATTTGGGCCATATTCGCAGTATTTTACATGCTTCATCGTTGGTTGAAGTTTTACACATTGTCATTACCAAACACCCCAACCCCAATCCTAAATTTCCAGTCACATTGCAAGACAAAGCGCGTTGGCTACAAATGGCATGCAGTGATTTGCCTTTTATCAAAATTCATACTTGTGATGATTTCTTGTTCCCGGTACACGATAGTATTGAAGATATTGCCATCAATATTGATGCCTACAATGCCAAAATTGATTATATTCAGGACAAATTTCAGATCGATGAAGACAATGTGCTATTGGTGACTGAAGGCCATCCTTTATCGAAACCTGCGGTCACCTCAGCGTTAAACATTGACGTCACCACAACGCCACTTCATCCTGAATTTGATAGTACTGCTATTCACTACAATCCTATTGCCAACTGGGATATCATCCACCCTGAAGCACGTGGCAGCTATACGCGTACAGTCGCTATTGTCGGCGGTGAAAGCTCGGGTAAAACCACCTTGGCCCATAAGCTTGCCAACTACTATGGTGCTGATTTGGTACTAGAGATGGGCCGACTCTATGTCGGTACTGACCTTGGTGGCACTGAAGAAGGGCTGCAATACAGTGATTATGGTCCCATTGCTTTAGACCATGCTCAAGCGGTGCGTGAGACGATGTACCAAGCCCAATCCCCTATTACTATCGTTGACACTGACTTCGTCACGACTCAAGCATTTTGTGAGGAGTATGAGGGTCGTAGCCATCCTTTTGTCACAGCTTGTATAGAAGAGTTTCGTTTTGACCATACCTTATTTTTGGCCAACAATACGCCTTGGGTAAATGATGGTATGCGCTCGTTGGGCAGTCATAATGATCGAGAACGTTTTGAAAATAGGCTGAGCGCAATTTTTGAGCGTCATCATATCGAAACTCATCGCATTACTAGTCCAGATTACTTTCAGCGGTATCAGGATGCCATCGCCTATATTGACCAACACGTTTTTAATAAATAAACTGCCATAACAAACGAACGGTATAACAAGCAAATCGCTTCTATAGATAGCCACCTAGGTCTGTGCTTAAGCCAATCACAAACCTTGTCGCTGAATTGTCAGATTAAGGACTTACATGCGTATCCAACTATTAGATAACCTCACCGGAAAATGGGCAATGCAATGGATTGTTGCTTGGTTTGTCTTCGGTGTCATAGCACTCAGCACTGGCTTTTGGCTGACCACAGAACATACCCAGCTAGACTGGTTTTACTTAGGTGTTTCCTTAGTAGGGCTGGGCTGTGTGGTGTCTTTGTCTTTCCGTAGGAATGTGATGGGTAATGGCCTAGGCATGGCGGCCACCGCAGGTGAGGTGGTGGTTCAAGGTACTTCAGGCGCTGTGGGTCTCATGCTGGCCCCGCTGTTTAACTTTTTTACTCATGTTTATGGCTTATTTTACTGGTCAAAAAACACTGACCCCGATGGCAATATGGTCCCCAAATCAGCCACCAAGTGGGTGTGGATAGTGACCCTCGCTTTTATCGCCATTGGTCTGACTTTATTTCCTATCGTTAACGAATGGTTGGCCCAAAAGGGCTATGCCGTGGTGCAAGATGACGGTAGCCAGTTCTTAGGCATGATCGACTTCTACTGGATTAACGTGTTTGCTTTTGTACTGTCCATTACCGCACAGGCAACAATGATCCTTCGTTACTCTTTTAACTGGTGGATATGGATTGCAGTGAATTTTGTCTGGTTGATTGTTAACTTGATGACTGGTAACTATATCTTTGCCATTCAAACCATGGTCTATCAGATTAACTCATTCATTGGGTTGTATGAGTGGCAACGTAGTGCCGAAGAAGCCTAGCAATCAGTTTATAGTGCGTTTTACTGGCTATCCATAGCTATCAGTGGCTGTCAAACATAGTAACTTCTCTACATAAAAAAATACCGCGAATCATTCGCGGTATTTTTTATGCTGTATAAGTAATAACTTCTAAATATCATCACTCATTAAGCCACCAAAGAATCAAATCAAGCCTAGTTAGCGTTTCTCAACGCTGCAATACGATCATCTAATGTCGGATGCGAGCGGAAGAAATTGGCAATACTAAAGCTTTGTGATTGACCACTAGAGATGGCAAAAGCTTGCATACTCTCTGGCATCTGGTCTGGACGCTGTTCCGCAGGACGTAATGCATCAAGCGCACTGATCATCTTATTGCGACCTGCTAATTTGGCGCCCATCGCATCGGCACGGAATTCACGTTGACGTGAGAACCACATAACGATGGCCGAAGCTAAGAAGCCTAGTAAGATATCCATCACCATACTGGTAATGAAATAACCGATACCTGGGCCGTCTTCGTTTTTAAACACCACTCTGTCGACGAAGCTGCCAACGATACGAGCAAAGAACATCACAAAAGCGTTCACTACCCCTTGTATTAGGGCCAACGTTACCATATCCCCATTGGCGACGTGACCAATCTCATGTGCCAAAACGGCCTCTACTTCATCAGGAGTCATAGTATGTAGTAGACCAGATGACACCGCTACCAACGCTTTATTTTTATTCCAACCGGTAGCAAAGGCATTGGGCTGAGAGTTATCAAAGATACCCACTTCAGGCATATCGATATTTACTGCTTTGGCTTGCTTCGCTACGGTCTCTACCAACCACTGTTCAGTCGAATTTCTGGGTTGCTCAATGACCACCGTACCGGTTGATCTTTTGGCCATCCATTTTGATAAAAACAGTGAAATCATTGACCCCACCATACCATATACGGCACACATCACTGCCAAGCTACCGAAATTTACACCCCCAGCACCATGAACGGAACCTAGGCCAAAAAAGGCGGATAAAATACTAAACACAATACCGAAAACCACCAGTACTGCTAAGTTGGTCAATAAAAACAGGCCAATACGCATCATACGTTTATACTTCCTTTAAATATATTTAAGAGACAGCCCTCGATTATAAATATTAGCCAAATCTAATCTTAGGACTGCAACTGTCATGCATGACCTAATAAAATGGGGCCATCCCCTAATAAATCAATATCTCGTGCCTGAGGCAAATAACTGGTTAGCTTATTAAATTGCTAATGGAATAGTCATTCGCTAGAGGAGTTTACTTTACAACCGCTTACTGCAATAATGAATGAACTGAATAGATATACGATGAGGTTTACGCTCTATTTTGTCTGTACTATCTATTCCGTACTATTTATTGTGGCTTGCTACTTAGTATGACCTGCTGTCTACTATGGCTCGTTTTATTATGACTCGATCAGTTAGTACAAGCTCATTTTCCCACGTTCATTATTTTCATCACTAATAAGGATATTAGGATGGCATCACGTAAACGCTCTACAAAGCGTAGCTTAGACCAATGGTTAGCAGAATATGCTGTTAGCCATCAAAACCCCATTAATAAAAAAATCCACTGGCTATGTGTGCCCACAATTTTTGTGAGTATTTTGGGTATGGGTATGTCACTTGCTGCTTGGTTGACTATCGTACTCGCTATGCTAGTGGCCATCTTCTATCTTAGACTGTCTACCCCACTATTTATCGCGATGGGCATATTTATGTTAGTCAGTATGTCAGCCATTGCCTTACTACCTCTAGGCTTTAAAGCATGGGCTCTGATCTTTGTGGTGGCATGGATTGGACAGTTCATCGGTCATAAAATAGAAGGCAAAAAACCCTCATTTTTTGAAGATTTACAGTTCTTATTGATTGGCCCAGCCTGGGTAGCCAATACCTTAATGGGACGAAAAAACAAACCTGCCGCCTAATCCAACTTCGGGTTATCAACAGTTATAACCAAAAGACAACCAAATGGCTGCGTTTTAGGGAAGACTAATCTCCAAAACTTGATAAATTTTTGTTAAACTATCGGCGGTATATATAAGCCCTACTTATTACCGATGTTTGGCTTTGGTATGAACTGACTACCCTAAACTTGTTAATCCGCATTTGCTAAGTCATGGATACAGGTTATTTGATAACGATAATTTATTTAATCTTGTTCCGATTTAACCCATCAAGGTCTTTTAAAGGAGAACCGACTGTGAAATTATTAAAAAACACATTAAGCATTGCCCTACTTGCTGGCTTGGGCACTTTAAGTGTTGCCAGTAATGCGGCCACTTATGAAATTGATCCAAATCATGCCAATGCCCGTTTTTCTGTTGATCATTTTGGTACTTCTACTAACGCTGGTGGCTTTTATGGTCTTACAGGTATTGTAGATTTTGACCAAAAAGCTAAAAAAGGCTTTGTTGGCGTTACTATTCCTATCAGCAACCTAGATACTGGCAATAAAGCTTTCAATAAGCACTTAAAATCTGCAGACTTCTTTAATGTAGAAAAGTACCCCACTGCCTATTTCAAATCAACAGAATGGCAGTTCGATGGTGATAAAGTGAAAGCAGTTAAAGGCAATTTAACCCTACTTGATCAAACTCATCCGGTCACTTTAAAAGCCACTAAGTTCAACTGTTATGATAGCCCTATGTTAAAAACTCAGGTATGTGGGGGTGACTTCGAAACCACTATCGACAGAACCAAATGGGGTATCGATACTTATACCGATGGCGGCATGATGAAAAACATCAAGCTAAATATCCAGATCGAAGCGGGTTTAAAAAAATAATCCTGACTGAAACGATCTGATATAGACAAGCTTTCAGTCATCAAATAGTTATTAAGTAGTTATCTATTAAATAGTTATCAAAGCTCATGACTGGCTTGTCTAAGTTAAGACTGTCGATGTGAATACCGTGCTTTAAAAAAGAGGCGATACTTAATATATTAAGTATCGCCTCTTTTTACACCCAGTGTTTGACGTTGGCGAGGAGCTCTCAACTCTCCGCTCTCTTTTACCGGTTTTAGCTCCCTAATTATTACCTTTGATTTAATCTTAAGTACTGCATTGATTTTAAATACTGCATACTGGAATCTGATAATGAACTTTCTGCCTGCTGTCACCCGAATTTATGCCCGAGACCCTAGTGAGCCACACCGGGCTTCAACCACCCTCGAGCTGTTATTCGATTTGGTTTACGTTATTGCGGTCTCAGCAGCGGCTGAAGGATTTTATCATCGTCTGAGCGAACATGACCTAACCGGATTCGTGACCTTTACCTTGGCGTTTTTCATCTTATGGAATGCCTGGACCAGCTTTACCTGGTTTGGCTCAGACTATGATCCAGACGACTTACCTTATCGCCTGTCTACCTTATTGCAAATGTTTGGCTCTTATTAATCGCAGCCAATATCAGTCAGTTTTTTGAACAAGGTCTAATATGGATTGGCGTCGCCGGCTATGCCATCATGCGACTTGCCAGCTGTAGTCAGTGGTACCGTGTTTACAAACATGTTCCTGATCATAGACAAGTTGCCAAACATAGTATGCTCGGCCTACTGACTTTACAAGCCATGTGGATCAGCTGGCTTTTTCTACCGTCCTCATTGCAGACCCCTGCACTTTTTTTATTTATCATCGCTGAGTTATTGATGCCAATATGGGCCCGTGCCGAACAGTTCAATAATTGGCATCCCGTACATTTGGCCGAGCGCTATGGGTTATTAACGATTATTGTTTTGGGTGAAGGTATATTAGGTGTGAGTGGCACTATTCGTTATTTACTGGCAGATCCGGCTTACAGTGCTAGCGATATTTTATTGACAGGGTCAGGCTTGGTTGCTCTACTCTTTGCCATATGGTGGCTGTACTTTAGCGTGCCCTTCGACAGCATCTTACGAGAAGAGCGTCGTCGGCATGACTTAATCTCATTTGGATATGGGCATTTTTTCATTTTTGCGTCGCTGGCAGGCATTGGCAGTGCGCTAAACTTAGTCGCTGATGCCATGGACTACGCGGTTGATCCATCGGCTTCGAGTACTCAGGTAACTATGCCGTATGCGATGGGCATGGTTATGATACAGCTGGCTGCATTTTTAGTAACGCTATGGCTATTACGCCGCTTTATTTGCCGCAACTCGCATCATAATATCCTGACATTAGTGGTTGCTTTGGCTATTTTAGGCGGAAGCTTTTATGCTGTGGTCTTAGGTCTGCCTATCACTTATGGCATTTGGCTCAGTGTGCTAGCGCCTATTATGATGACCGTCAAATTTAATCGTGAAAAAGCCAAAGCCAAAAAAGCCTAGGTCTACAACCACATTTCAAAAAAATGCAGCTCAAAAAATATAGACTAAAAATAACCAAAAAAAGACAGCTCGAAAGCTGTCTTTTTTATAATCTGTCATTCGTCTAGTCTGTGAGCTCTTTGATTAACTCAAAGCGAGGCACGGATTGACCTTCAACTACTACGGTTTCGGTAAACATCTCAAGCGGACGTACCCAAACGCCATATTCTCCATACAAACAGCGATAGACTACTAGCGCTTCCTCGGTCTCTGAATGATGCGCGGTGTGCAAGACTTGGTATAAATTGCCTTTGTAATGACGGTAGATACCTTGAGGAATAGAGTTACTTTTATTTTTGCTCATGACGTTTCAACTTATTGCTAAGATTGTTTTTTGCATCTGGCCACTCATTGACCGTCATACTATAAACAACGGAATCGGTAATCGTGCCATCTTGACGGATTCTATCACCCCGAATAACGCCATCTCTTTTCAACCCTAAGCGCTCGATTGCCCGTTGCGACTGACTATTTATAATATCTGTACGCAGACCTATGGTTTGATACTTTAATGTCTCAAAGGCATGAATCATCAGCATCAGCTTACAGGTAGTATTGACTCGGCTACGCCAGTACGACTTGGCATACCAAGTATAGCCAATTTCTAACCGTTTCACTTCTGGCATAATATTATAAAAACTGGTAGAGCCAATCGCTTTACCGGTCATCTCATCAATCACAGCAAATGCCATTCTGTCAGCTGTTTCGTTGGCTTTGTTAATATACTCAGCCATTTTCTGTGGATTAGGAACAAAGGTATAAACTGTTTCCCATAGCGTGCCATCTTTACAGGCTTCAGATAAATCAGGAGCATGAGCCATCGTTAAAGCTTCAAGAGTGATACCATTATCAGAAAGTCTGATAGGTTTTATCATATTTATTCCCAGTTGGTCATAATATAACTCAGCCATTGATAACTATTACTAGCCATTAAAAATATTAGGGGCCATTAAAAAGGGCTGAGCTTTCAAAAACTCAGCCCCATCATAGGTCAAAACCAATTGTTTAAGCAATTAGTTAGGCAATAATTTAACTTATCGTGCGTAATTCTCCACCTATAATCTTTGATTTAGGTGGAGATGTAAGCACGGGCGACCTATTCTAAGGATTTAGGTTTATTGCTGATAATTGATGCTAAATGCAAATAATGCTAAGTTATACCTATATTCAAGTTGACTGACAAACCATGCTTAAAGCCTATAAATACAGAATTTACCCAAACAGTGAGCAGCGAGTGCTAATCGAAAAGCATTTTGGCTGTAGTCGGTTTGTGTTCAATTGGGCGTTGGCATTGCAAAAACGCTACTATGCTATGTTTGGCAAATCATTATCACGTAGCAAAATCCAAAGCCATTTAGTAAAAAAGAAAAAGAAAGCTCAGTTTGCATGGCTAAACGAGGTCAATAGCCAATCATTACTTAATGCCTTACTAAATATCTATACCGCTTTTACTAACTTCTTCAAAGGTCATGCCAAATTTCCACGGTTCAAATCTAAAAAAATCCCACAGCGTAGTTATCAATGCCCTCAACATTGCACCGTAAACTTTGAGCAAGGTATTATCAATCTACCTAAAATAAAAGGCATCAAAACCGTATTTAGCCGTGAATTTGTTGGTAATATCAAAACCGTTACTATTAGTAAAACCGCCACAGGCAAATACTATGCAAGCGTACTGGTTGATAAAGCTGATATATTGCCAACGCCTACGACCATTGAACCTAGATTAACGGTTGGCATTGACTTAGGTATTAGTCACTTACTCAATCTATCAGATGGTAGCAAATTTGATAACCCAAAGCATTTAGCCAAAGCCAGTAAACGACTTGCTATACAGCAAAAAATCTTTGCTCGTAAACAAAAGACCAGTAAGAACTATCAAAAACAAAAATTAGCTGTTGCTCGTATTCATGAAAAAGTACGCAACCAACGCTTAGACTTACATCACAAAATCACGCATAGCCTTATCTGCGAAAACCAAGCGACAAGCTATGCGATAGAAGATTTAGGTGTGAAAAACATGGTAAAGAACCGAAAACTTGCCAAAGCGATTAATGACGTGGGTTGGGGGCAGTTTGTTACCCTGCTTACCTACAAGGCGAATTGGTATGGTAAAAACATTCTAAAAGTGAGTCGGTTCTTTGCCAGTAGTAAAATTTGTTCGCATTGTCATCACAAATTAGATACTCTGCCGTTGTCAGTCAGAAATTGGACGTGCCCTAGCTGTCAAACACAGCATGACCGTGATACCAATGCAGCAAGCAATATACGCTCTCAGGCGTTAGCTGATGTAGCAGGACGTGCTACTGTGTAAAGAGTTCCTCCATGCCTATACCTATTAGCGTAGGTGGCATGGCGAAAGGTAACAACTTAGGTTGTTATGGGTCGCAAAGATTCCCCCACCATAATCGTTAGGTTTGGTGGTGGGAGTATGTCAAGCAATAGTCACTTTAGCAAAGGCTTTCTTACCAGCCTGAATCACCACAGTTTGACCCGAAGTCAAACTAAAGCCCGCATTTACCTCTTCCCCATCGACCTTCACTGCATTGCGTTTTAGCATGTCTTTAGCCGCTGCACTGTTTTTAGCCAGATCCGCTTGGTTTAGAATCTGAGTAATGAATAAGGCTTCTTGACCTGCTTCAAGCTCTAATGTCACTTCAGGCAAATCTACTGGCAGCTCACCATCAGCTAAGACGTTACCGGCTGATTTATGAGCATTTTCTGCCGCTTCTTTATCATGGAAACGCTCAATCAGCTCTTCAGCCAAGATACGTTTGATTTCTTGCGGGTTACGGCCATTTTCCATCTCCGCCATTAAGGCATCCACTTCTTCCATTGGCTTAAAGCTTAAAAATTCAAAATAGCGATGGATAAGCGTGTCTGGCATAGATAAAATCTTTTGGAACATAACGCCAGGTGCATCTTCAATACCAACATAGTTGCCTAAAGACTTAGACATTTTATTAACGCCATCTAAGCCTTCCAAAATAGGCACCGTAATACACACTTGTGCTTCATGGCCATAGCGACCTTGTAAGGTGCGACCCATCAATAGGTTAAAGGTTTGATCCGTACCGCCCATTTCAACATCTGCTTCAAGAGCGATCGAATCATAGCCTTGCACTAAAGGATATAAAAACTCGTGAATAGCGATTGGAGTTTGTGAGGCATAACGCTTGGCAAAGTCATCACGCTCAAGCATACGCGATACGGTGAGCTGGCTGGCCAACTGAATCATATCCCCAGCACTCATCTCATTGAACCACTGTGAGTTAAATACTACTTTGGTTTTGTCTTTGTCCAAGATCTTAAATACTTGCTCGGCATAGGTCTTAGCATTGGCCAAAACTTGCTCATCAGTTAATGGAGGACGTGTAGAGTTTTTACCGGAAGGATCACCGATTTTGGCCGTATAGTCACCGATTAAGAAATAGATTTCATGACCTAAGTCTTGGAAATGCTTTAGTTTATTGATTAGAACTGTGTGCCCTAAGTGTAAATCAGGCGCTGTTGGATCAAAACCGGCTTTAATTTTTAAGGGACGACCCAGCTTTAGCTTAGCAATCAAATCTTCTTCTGAAAAAATCTCATAAGTACCACGTTTAATAATGGCAAGTTGTTCTTCAATACTTAAGTTATTTGTTGATTGTTCTGATGTCGCTTGGCTCATATCTGCCTCAATAGTTGGGTAATGAATAGGAAATAACAGTCTAATCAGGACTATGTTAATGAGTATGAAAAATGAATGCTAGGATTTTAAAGAAGAAAACAACAAAAAGCTATGATAACCCTTGTTTTACACGCTTACTAAAATAGTTTGGGCTAAAAAGCTCGGTTCAAAATAGGCATTTAAAACCCAGTCTCAAAAAACGTGCTCAAAATACATAATCAAAAGCTAAACTGGTAAATCACAATGACCCCTTTATTGAGCTCAACAACCTTCAGCCCTCTAGCAATACGATTATCAATGCCTCTCTTAGCTAATTAACTGAAGTTACGCAAAGACCTAAACAAACGCTATACTACCACCATGAATAAAGACATGATTGACTTATACACAGACTATCAACTCAGTAGCTTTGGTCAAACCACAGCCACAGGCTTATCGGCGATGATGGAGGGTAGCATCAGTCATGATGCTGTGACCAGATTTTTAACAAATAGCGAGTACACTTCAAAGCATCTATGGCAACAGGTCAAACCGACCATACGTGATATAGAAAACGAAGACGGTGTACTGATATTTGATGACACCATACAAGCAAAACCCCATACCAAAGAAAATGAGACAAATTGCTGGCACTATGACCATACGACAAACACCACAGTCAAAGGCATCAACTTACTGAACTGTTTGTACCATTGTGAGGGTGTCTCGCTACCAATAGCCTTTCACATTGTCACCAAACCGATTTGCTACAGTGATATCAGTACTCGAAAAAACAAACGCAAAGCCAGGATAACCAAGAATCAGTTGCTAAGAGACATGGTTGATACCGCTTGCCACAACCAAGTTAAGTTCCGTTATGTGCTGATGGATTCATGGTTTACCAGTAAACAGACATTAAAGCATATTCGCAAAAAAGATAAGCATGTAATCGCAGCCCTTAAATCCAATCGTTTAATCGCTCTGAATCTACAAGACAAAAAACAGTCTCGTTATCAGCGAATTGATGAGATAGGACTACCAGATAAAAAAGCCATGACAGGCTATTTAAAAGATTACCCACATGAGGTTGTCTTTATACGCCAAGTCTTTACAAACAAAGACGGTAGCTTAGGTGTGCTATATTTGGTATGTACTGATTCACAACTCCCTGCTGATAAGATCATGAGTCTTTATGAAAAACGCTGGGCAATCGAAGTGTTTCATAAGTCACTCAAGCAAAATGCCAGTTTAGCTAAGTCGCCTGCCCATTCTAAACGGGCAATGCACAATCATGTGTTTTTATCTATTTGTGCTACGGTTAAGCTTGAATGTTTGAAGTTAACCACTAAATTAAATCATTTCGCACTTAAAGCTAAACTTCTTGTCGCGGCTTCAAAAGCGGCTTTCGATGAGCTGACTTTGCTTAGGGCTGCGTAACTTCAGTAATTAATTAGGACTTACGCAAAACCAGAGATATATTGCCAACCTAAAGCACAGCGTAGTACCATAATAGTCATGAAGAAGCCTAAAGTAACCCGACTAGATTATTGCCAATATCTCATGGTGAGCCAAATAAACTACACCATCACCAACTATGCTGATCATCATCCTGAGAACATCAGTCATGACCGTATCAACCGTTATATTAAAGGTGACAAGCTCAAACCTCGTCTAGTATGGGAACAAGTTAAACAAGACATTGTCGCCGATGCTGAGGGTTACTTGCTCTTTGATGACACCGTATTAGACAAAGATCACAGTCATAAGATAGAACTGGTCAACCGCCAATATAGTGGCAATGCTAAACGATTAATTAAAGGCATTAGTCTTGTAAACTGCATCTACGTTAACCCGCATACCCAGCAGTATTGGGTTATTGACTACCGTATTTACGACAAAGCCATCGATGGTAAAACCAAGCTTGATCATTTAGAAGATATGTTACGACACACGATCGAGTACAAGCAATTGGTATTTAAAACGGTGCTCATGGACAGCTGGTATGCCACTAAAGATATCATGCTGACCATTGATGGTTTAGGTAAAATCTTTTACTGTCCGCTTAAGAGCAACCGTTTGGTTGATGATTCTAAGGGGCAACGCGCTTATACCTCAGTCAGTGCTTTACAATGGACTGAGGCCGAACAAGATAATGGCAAATTAATTAAGATCAATAAATTTCCTAAACACTATAAAGTGCAACTGTTTCGGGTTGTGGTGAGTACTCACCGCACGGATTGGGTCGTAACCAACGACACCACTCAAACAAATCGTGATGACGTACAACAGGTGTGCGCCATACGCTGGAAAATTGAGCAGTTTCATCGTGAGATTAAGCAATTAACAGGTATAGAGTCTAATCAGTGTCGAAAAGCACGTATTCAGCGCAATCATATTTGCTGTTCTATATTAGTTTGGATAAGTTTGACCCGTATTGCTAGGCAGACAAAGAAAACGGTATATCAGTTAAAACATGGCTTGCTGGATGACTATCTCTGCGAGCAGTTGCGCTCGCCTAGACTGATTGTTGCGTAAGTCCTATTAATGAACAATAGTAAATAAATAGGCCTCTTTCAGAAACCTTAACTCACTGCATTTGTTATAATGACCCACCATACGTGCATCAAACGCATGCATTCTCATATTACTCACAAATAAAATGTAGTAGGCCCATGACACATAGCGAATTAACACCATCAGACAGCCCATTAGAAAACTTGGCACAACTGGAGTCTGCTTTATCAGAGACCCTTTTTGATAGTTTTGACAGTGGCTATTACATCGGCATGATGTCAGGGACCAGTCTGGATGGAATGGATGCAGTTATTTGCCAATTTTATGACTCTGACAGCGATAAAATCATCGCCACTCATAGCAAACCATTTCCAGAACATTTAAGAGATACGCTGTTGGCATTGTGCCAACCCAATGGATTTACCACCTTGGCACACCCGGTCAAAAATATTATTTTGGAGCAGCAACCCCAAAGTGAACTTGAATGGTTTGGTTGGGCCAGTTGTGAATATGCCGAATTTGCCAGTGCCGTGGTTAATGAATTACTTGAGAAATCAGGTATCAGTGCCGATGAAATACTTGCTATCGGCTGCCATGGTCAGACCGTACGTCACCGTCCCAATTTAGGCTTTAGTCTACAATTGGTAGACCCTAATATTATTGCTGAGCGCACTGGTATTAGTGTGGTTACTGATTTCCGTCGTCGTGATATGGCGGTGGGTGGACAAGGGGCGCCTCTGGCACCTGCTTTCCATTTGGCCCAGTTTGCGACAGACGCTGACAAAGACCAAATTATCGTTAATCTAGGTGGTATTGCCAATATTACTGTATTACCGTCAGCACAGGCGGATAAAGTAACCGGCTATGACACCGGTCCTGCCAACCTGTTGTTAGATGCTTGGTATCAAAGCCAACACCCTGACGCTGACAGTCTTTATGATGAAGAAGGCAAATGGGCTCAGTCAGGCTCCGTGAACCCTGCCTTGTTGTCACAGTTAATGGCGCATCCTTACTTTACCCAAGCAACGCCTAAAAGCACCGGCCGAGAAGAATTCAACTTAGGTTGGCTTGTTGAACAAATTGAACAACTAGACGCTGACACTCAACAGGCTATCAACGCTGATGCAGCGTCGGTACAGGCCACTTTGACCCAGCTTACTGCTCAAACATTATGCGACGCCATTGAATCAGAAGCCAAACAATTAAACCTTACTGCAGGCGACATTATCATTTGTGGTGGCGGTGCCTATAACCCCAACTTGTTGACACAGATTGCCAATTTACTGCCTGAGTGGCACGTTACCACCAGTCAACAGTTTGGTATTGCCCCTACTTGGGTAGAGGCGATGGCATTTGCCTGGCTGGCCCGTCAAACCATTATAGGTGAGACAGGAAATTTACCAGCCGTCACTGGCGCTACCAAACCAGTAATACTCGGCCAAGTTTGCTTTGCTTAAGCTAAAACAAATATAGGTCACGCCGCGTTCTTAAGCCTGCTAACCCAGTTAGCAGGCTAAGCCATTAAGTTAGGTCAGCAAATTAGGCCAACGACTGTACCCACTGTACAATTTGATTTCTCGGCAAAGCACCGGACTGACGGGCAACCTCTTTCCCACCTTTAAAGGCCACCATAGTCGGTAAGCTTCTAATACCGTAAGCAGCAGAAGCCTGTTCATACTTATCCGTTTGTAGCTTAGCAAAAACCACATTGGGTAACTGCTGAGCAGCCTGCTCAAATTGCGGAGCCATCATATGACAAGGCTGACACCAGTCCGCCCAAAAATCGACAATGGTTAATACCTCATTTTTTTGGATGGTCTTATGGGCGGTTTGGCCGGTTAATACCACAGGGGCTGCGGTCAATAACGCTTGCTGGCATTTACCACATACGGGGCTTTCACTCATACGCTGAGCAGGGATTCGGTTAGTAGCGGCGCACTGTGGGCACACCAAATGTACTGATTGGCTATTACTCATAATCTGATACCTTTTATTATTTATTATTTACTCTTATCGTTTGTCTTTACCCTTCATTCTAATTGCTTATTCTAGAGACTCATTTTGAATTTTTCGCAGTCTGTCACGTTTTTAATACGACAGGTTGTTAACATAACAGGCTCTCAATATTGACGGGCTTTCAATATAACCGCTGCTTATCCTTAGTGGCGACTGACATTATCTAAATCTAACATTAACAATAGATAACAGATAAATATTCAATTGTTGTCATACGACATCTCAATCAATCTGTTATATTATACAATTATATATATTGATACTTTATTTCTGATTTCAATAGGCCAAGCTAATACCGTTTAAACGGTATTTGATGTCGGATAATAAGTGGTTAGTGAGAAGCAATCGTGGCGAACAAACACCCATTAAGTGATCACCCTAAGACCGAAAGCTGGCTTGCCAAGTTATTGCCTGAAAGGTTGCTGCCTGAATGGGTGTCAACTTATGATACCGCTCGCTTGCCTGCTGATATTATCGCTGGACTGGTGGTGGGCATTTTAGTCATTCCCCAAAGCTTAGGTTACGCTGTGTTGGCAGGCTTGCCACCGGTATACGGAATATATGCCTCTATTGTACCGGTCCTAGTCTATGCATGGGTCGGCTCAAGTAACGTGCAAGCCATCGGTGCAGTGGCCATCACTGCCATCATGACCGCCAGTAGCCTACATGGCCTAGCCATAGAAGGCAGTGTGCAATACATTATGCTTGCCAGCTTGCTGGCACTGATGATGGGCAGCATACTGTGGTTGGCCGGTAAACTCAGGCTTGGCTGGATTATGCAGTTTATTAGCCGCGGTGTATCAGCAGGTTTCGTCAGTGGCGCTGCGGTGTTGATATTTGTTAGCCAATTAAAGTACCTGACCAATATCGCGGTCAGTGGCAACACCTTACCAGGCTATACCGCTTCTTTAGTAACGCAATTGAGCACATTCCACCTCCCGACTTTTATTATTGGGGGGAGTGCGTTTATCTTATTTATGTTAAACCGCTATGCCAGTGGTTTGTTATGGCAATCTTGGCTACCTGCGTCCAAAGCAAAATGGGCAGGTCGGTTATTTCCCTTGGTCGTGGTTATTGTTGCTATCTTTTTAAGCCACATCGCTAACTGGTCTAGTCGCGGCATTCGGGTTATTGGAGAGATTCCAACTGGGTTGCCTATGCTATCAATGCCTGAGTTTGAATCTTTATCCCAAGTAGCGACTATGCTACCAACCGCAGGCCTCATGGCATTAATTGTCTTTGTCTCTAGTAGCTCTGTGGCCAGTACTTACGCCCGTTTACGCGGTGAGAAATTTGATGCAAACCAAGAGCTTAAAGGACTGGGTTTAGCAAATATTGCAGGGGGCTTTAGTCAAAGCTTCCCAGTAGCGGGCGGCTTTTCACGTACCGCCATCAACGTAGATTCTGGGGCCAAGACCCCTTTAGCCAGCCTCATTACCGTAATTATCATGGTGGCGACTTTATTAGTGCTAAATGAGGCTATCGCTCCGCTCCCTTATGCGCTTTTGGGGGCAATGATTATGGCCTCTATTGTCAGTCTTATTGATGTCGACACCTTCAAAACAGCCTTGAAGACTGACCGTTTAGATGCCATGAGTTTCGCCGCTACCTTTATTGGTGTGCTCATTTTTGGTCTAAACATCGGTTTAGTCATCGGTATTATCGTCTCCTTTGCCGGTCTAATCTGGCAATCGAGCCACCCTCATATTGCGGTAGTGGGTAGACTTTTAGGAACCGAGCATTTTCGCAACATTCATCGCCATGATGTGATTACCTATGACAACCTGCTTATCATGCGGGTCGATGAAAGTTTATTTTTTGGTAACAGCGAATCCGTTTACGGTCGAATCAAAGAAGCGCTTGAGGAGTACCCTAAAGCTTGCGAGTTGGTACTCATCATGTCGTCAGTCAATCATATTGACCTTACGGCGCAAGAGATGCTTATTACTCTGAATCGTGAATTGATGGCGGCCAATAAGCGCTTACACTATAGTTTTATCAAAGGTCCTATTATGGATGTCATTGAGCACACACCAGTGATTACAGAGCTATCAGGTCGAGTATTCTTAAGTACCATGCAAGCTATTACATTGCTCACCGATGACTCTCTTCATAACGATAAGTACCCTACAGTTCAAAAAAGAGAATTTGAATAATCCAACATAGCAATACTTATTCAACAAAATATAGCTACAATTAAGCTAAGCCTCTGGGTTTAAAATGTTAAAATCAGAGTTACTTACTCTTTTATTATCTTATATTCGAGGTTATTTGGTGTTGTTTAACACAAAAATCCAAATTTATTGCCTCAAATATTGGACTCACTAGACTTTATATAGCAGACAGAACTTAATACCATGAGCGATTCGTTAACCATATACAAGCAAATTTATCCCATTCAATGCCCAAAACTCTCTGAGATGGGATACCGCTCGATTATAAATGTCCGCCCTGATAATGAAGTGGAAAACCAACCTTCAAGTGAATTGTTGTGTTCTGCGGCCACGCAAGCCAACTTAGCGTACTCTTATATCCCTTATGATGAAGAGCGTTTAAGCTGTGCGACAGTGGCACATTTTGCTGAGCAATATCATAAAATGCCAAAGCCTATCATGCTGTTTTGTGGCTCTGGTGCTCGTGCCAAGTTGTTATATCAAAGTGCCTTAATGCAAGGGCTGCTATAGTTTAGATTTAGCATTATTTCACTTATTATAAAACCCCTACTTAATACTAAAACTGAAAAACATTCAAAATCTCAACACATAAAACCTCAACATCTAGAATAAGGAACTCCATATGAGTCATCAAGTTAGTTTTGCCGGTCAAATTACACCAGAACAGGTAAAAGAAGTGGCCGCTCAAGGCTTTAAAACCATTATTAATAACCGTCCAGATGGTGAAGCACCTGACCAACCTACCAGTGCTGAAATTGAAGCAGCGGCAAAAGAAGCTGGCCTAGCCTACAAAGAAATCTCATTTGCGGGTAATGAATTAAACATGCAACATGTTGAAGATTTTGCTGATTACTTCAATCAAGCAGAGCAACCTATTTTGATGTTCTGCCGTACCGGTAACCGTTCTAATGGCTTATATGAAGCTGCCAAACAGCGTGATATGTTAGACGACTAGTTTCGAACTGTTACTTTTAAGCCTGTAACTCGCTGCTATAACGCTTGCTTACTTGCATTAACTGCGCCCGTCCAAAATTTGGAGGGGCGTTTTCGTTTATACCCTTTTAATAATCATATTGGATAACCTTATATAATGAGGCCGGTGAAATATTGAGTTTAGAGGGTGTATTAGGGGGTTAATCGCTAGTTTTTAATACTAGCTACTTTAGCCACTAAGAAAAACAAAGCTCATAAAAAACCACCCCAACTAGCACTAGCTGGGGTGGTTTTTATAAAACTTGGAACTAATATTTCAGTTCAAATTTATGGTCTAACTTACTGCATGACTAGGTATTCAAATGCTGACAAGGCCGCTTTTGAACCCTCACCCATGGCGATGTTGATTTGCTTGAATGGTACGGTAGTTACGTCACCTGCTGCGAAGATACCACGGCGGTCAGTCTTACACGCTTCATCAATTTCAATCTCGCCGAAGCGGTTCATATCCACGAAGCCTTTAACAAACTCTGAGTTTGGTACCAAACCAATTTGTACGAACACGGCTGACAAGTCTTGCTCTTTGGTTTCACCCGTGGTGCGGTCTTCATAAACGATCGAAGTTACCTTACCATCTGTGGCTTTAATCTCTTTTGTGGCCGCAGAAGTAATGATATTAATGTTGTCGATTGATTTGGCTTTATTGACCAACACTTGGTCCGCTTTTAAGTCGTCAGCAAACTCAAACACGGTGACATTTTTCACAATGCCTGCCAAATCTAGTGCCGCTTCGATACCAGAGTTACCCCCACCCACGACAGCAATATCTTTACCTTTGAAGAATGGACCATCACAGTGTGGACAATAAGCAACGCCACTACCAATGTTTTCTTCTTCACCAGGAACGTTCAATTTACGCCACTGCGCCCCTGTCGCTAAAATAATACTGCGGGTTTCAAACTGCTCGCCCGTATTTAGATGAATAGTGTAATTTTCATCTTCAGTCTCGCTAAGCTCTTTCACACTGACGTGCTCTTTGATGGTGATCTCATACTCTTTTAAGTGCTTTTCAAAGTTCGCTGATAACTCATTACCTGTGGTTAACGGCACTGAGATTAAGTTTTCGATACTTTGGGTGTCTTTCACCTGTCCACCAATACGGTCAGCGATAAGTGTTACTTTAAGACCTTTACGTGCGCTATAAATCGCTGACGCCACACCGGCTGGACCACCACCGATAACTGTCACATCTTGACGCTCTAACTGCTCAGCATCATCTTCTACGGCAGACAATAAATCAGGATACTGCTGCTGTAATTTATCAATAATACGTGCAGTATCTACTTTACCATTTAAGAAAGGTTGACCATTTAAGAATACTGCTGGTACCCCTTGAATATTGTTGGCTTCAACCTGCTCTTGGAACAGACCACCATCAATCATTTCGTTACTGATACCGTCATTTAACAGCGCAAACTGGTTCAGCGCTTGCACAACTTCTGGACAGTTGTGGCAAGACAAAGACACATAAGTCTGGAATTGAAGTGGCTGACCAATACGCTTCACCATATTCTGAATACTTTCATCAAGTTTGAGGGTGTGCCCGCCTGCTTGAAGAATAGCTAAGATTAACGAAGAAAACTCATGGCCACCTGGGATACCACTAAATACAATACCTGTTTCACTTTCTTTTGAGTCAATCTCAGTGGTAATTTTAAAACTGATTGGGCTAGGTAAACTAGCATCCTCAGCACCTTCATCAAAGTTAATTTTGTCAGTTGTACTGGCAATTTGCTTCAGAAAGTCTACCAACTCTGCCTTTTTGTCATGATTACCTTGACCAATAACAAAACGGATTGGACGAGTCATATGTTCGCTATAACTTTTTACTGCATCTAATAAACCTTGGTCTAACATAACTGGCTCCTCGTAGAATATCTTTATTTTGAATGTGTTGTGTCGTTGCTATATCTGTCGCAAGACAAGGCCTTACCTACCATTGAATCTGCCTTTTTAATATATGTGCTATCAGACAGACTTTTATCACTCTTTTATATAACGGCCTTTCTTTGTCATGCTTATATTATCGGGGCTTAAGGCAGGAACAACAAGCTGATAAATCTTAATCATGCAATTGATAAAACTAAACTAATATTAATTTTCATTCTAAAATACAAAACTACTGGCTTACAATTTACTGTGGTTCTGTCGTAATATAACTGCGTCCCTTAGGCTCATTAGTGGGATTGTAATTCGATAAAAATAATCGATTTTAGTCGTAGTTTTTATTTCTTATTTTGGGTACAATTTAGTAAAGATTAATAAGAAATATAACGCTTTCTCCAACCAGTGGATGGTAAATATCAACTCAATAATTTTTAATTATTTATCATCTATATATAAGTTTTAAACCTACTAAAAGGATAATATTATGTTCCCTGAACATCGTGATTTAATCTCTGAGCTTAAAAACACTGACACTCATTTCCAAAAAATGTTTAAAGAGCACAATGATTTAGATACGCAAATCGATAAGCTTGAAAACGACGTGGTTAAATCAGTAAGTCGTGAAGAAGAAATCGAAGATATGAAGCGTCGTAAGTTGGCACTTAAAGATGAGATTGGTCGTTATTTAGATCAAAAAAGCCAAGAAAAATAGTCTTAGGTATTTAGTTGATCAAATAGAAGCTACCTATATAGCACTTAATATATAGTCTCTTCTAAACATAGCATCTGATAAAGCCCTGCCCTTACCGGTAGGGCTTTATTAATTATTGGCCTCATTTTATCGGTTGCTAGAATGCCGATGAATAACTTATTATTAGAAGGTCAGATTATTAGAAGCTCCAATCATTTAAGAAATCGTTAAATAATTAACAGTCAAAAACTTCTGTTTACGTTAGTTAACGAGTACTATCATAGTTGTGCATACTTATTAACTCTTTTTTTATGTTAATATAGCTTCGATAGGCGTTATTTTGGCCTAGCATATTTTTATAACCTCTTCTTTTATACAATAATTAATAATCTAAATGACTTTATATTGGCTTCTTTGTTTATGATAAGAATCCGATGATAGATGCCAATAAATAAGTACTAATAACTTTAATCTAGCAATAATTTTAGTCTAGTAATGACTTTAGCCTAATGATGGCAGTCTTTTTACTAGCACCCCTCAAATACAAATAACTCATACGGTATTATATGACCTGGAACGATCCTAACGCACAACAAGAAGCTCAAAACTATGACAACCCTATTCCTAGCCGTTTGCTCATTTTGCAAACTTTGGCCGATAAGGGTGAGCTTACTCACAAACAATTGGCTGAATCATTTGGTATAGATAATGAAGACCAATTTGATGCCCTTGGCAATCGTCTAAAAGCGATGAGTCGCGATGGCCAAGTTAACCGCGATGGCAGACCTTATAAGTATCGTGCTGTGACCAAACAAGATGTGGTCACCGGTACTGTGTCTGCACACGCTAAAGGCTTTGGCTTCGTTGTACTAGACGATATGCCAGATTTGTTCTTACACGAAAAACAAATGCGCTGGGTATTTAACGGTGATACTGTTAATGCCATTGGCACCACTACCGATAATAGAGGCCGCACAGAAGGCCGTATTGTTGAGGTAATTGACCGTCAGCAGACTCATTTTATCGGTACTTTGGAAAAAGACGATGAAGGGTATACGGTTAGTTTATCTAGCCCCAATAATCATCAGCCGATTACTGTCACTGCCCAAAACGTTGAAGCTTTGAAAGCCAAACCTGGCTATCCGGTTAAAGTGGATATTATTGACTGGCCCACTCAGCATGAATTCGCCACCGGTAAAATTATCAACGTAATGGACGATGATAATGACCGTGAAGTGATCATCGAAACCACTTTATTAAACTACGATATTCCAAGTGAGTTTGGTGCTGGTGTGCTAAAACAAGCCAACAGTTATCAAGAACCCACTGAAAAAGAAATCAATGGTCGTACTGATGTTCGTCAGTTGCCTTTAGTGACTATCGACGGGGAAGACTCGCGCGATTTCGATGATGCGGTCTATGCCGAAAAACGTTCAGGTGGTAACTATCGTGTGGTGGTGGCCATTGCTGATGTGAGTCATTATGTCACTCCAAACTCAGCGCTAGACCATGAAGCCTTTGAACGTGGTACTTCAGTTTATTTCCCACATCATGTGGTACCGATGTTACCTGAAGTGTTGTCTAACGGTTTGTGTTCTTTAAACCCAGGTGTTGACCGTCTTTGTATGGTGGCAGACATCAAGCTATCACGCGCCGGTAATATCACAGGCTATGAGTTCTATCCCTCGGTCATGCATTCTCAAGCTCGCTTAACGTATAACCAAGTAAACGATTACTTTGATGGCAACTTGGAGAATGTTCCTGAGTCGCTAACTGGCAATAAAGACGTTAAAAAATCTGTCGATACTATGCATCAGTTGTATAAAGTGCTGGTTAAAAAGCGCGAAGAGCGTAATGCGATGGAGTTTGAAACGCCAGAAACCTACATTAAGTTTAATGAAGAAGGTGGCATTGATGCTATCGTGCCTCGTACCCGTGGCGATTCTCATAAACTGATTGAAGAGTTGATGCTATTGGCCAATACGTGTGCGGCTAACTTTGCTCTAAAAAATGAGCTGCCTGTGTTATACCGCAACCACGACAAGCCTGACTCTGAAAAGTCGCGTACCGTACACGAGTATGCGAAAAACTTTGGTATTAGTTTCCCAGAAGAAAATCCAACTCAGGCCGATTATAAGCGCATCATTGAAGCCACTAAAGACCGTCCAGATGCTGTCAGTATTCACAGCATGCTATTGCGCTCTATGATGCAAGCCAAATACTCGCCAGATAACATTGGTCACTTCGGTTTAGCGTATGATGAGTACTCGCACTTTACTTCGCCTATTCGCCGTTATCCTGACTTAATGTTACACCGTGCGATTAAAGCCAAAGTAACCGGTAAGAAGCAACCAGAAATGGACTTCACCCTTGAGGAAGCCGGTCAGCAAACTTCAGATACTGAGCGCCGTGCCGAAAAAGCCTCTCGTTTCGTAGAGAGCTGGTTGAAGTGTCATTATATGAAAGACCATGTTGGTGAAGAGTTTGATGGTGTGGTTACCACTGTAACCAGTTTTGGTTTATTCATCAACTTGACCGAGTTATTTATCGATGGACTAGTGCACATCTCTAATGTGGGTAAAGACTACTTCGTTTATGATGAAAAACAGCAGCAGCTTATTGGTCAAGACAAAGGTACTGTCTACGGCTTAGGCGACTTAGTACGCATTAAGGTAGCTGCAGTCAATATGGACTTATTGCAAATTGATTTTGAGCTTATTGCTAAGCTTAAAGCCAGTGCGCTAAACCAGACTAAGAAAGATGATACGGCGACTAAGGCAAAGCAAAAACAGTCTAATCAAAATGGTCAAAGTAAAGGCGCTGATGAGAAGAAACCTTCTCGTCGCCGTAATAGCCGAGGCCGTGGCAAACCTAAGTCTTAAGTTAGATTATAAGTGAAACCTGCTTAAGCGGATAAATTTCACTTAACCAAGGTTATTAAAAAAGAGCTGTCCAAAATGGACAGCTCTTTTTTTTAGGTTAGTTGCTTAGCCATAGATGCAGAATAGAATAATAAGTAAACGCTATTTGCTTTGACGATGAAAGTTTATGGACAAAGCTCCGCACTGATAGGCAGGTGATCGGATAAGGAAGACCATGGTTTACCTTTGTGTACCCATGCTCGTTTAATTTTTAGGTTACGCACATAAATACGGTCTAAGCTAAGTACTGGAAGTTTGGCAGGATAAGTGGGCAATAACTTGTGATGCATTTCCATAAAAGCTTCTGTCATATTCAGCTCATCTGCTAACTTCTGACAAGACACTTTTTTCCAATCATTAAAATCGCCTGCCAATATTAAAGGACGATTTTGATCAATGGTATCGTTAACATAAGCCGCAATCGCTCTGTACTGCTTTTCTCTATCGTTCTCTAACAGATTTAAATGGGCACACAATACAACTACAGGTTCCTCCCAACCTAGCGGCAGCACTTCACAGTGTAGCACCCCCCTTTGTTCAAGCTTATTCACAGTAATATTGACATTGTGCTTGGGGTCTAAAGGATGGCGACTAAGTACAGCATTGCCATGATGACCATTGCCATACTCCGAATTTTTGCCATAGCTGTGTTGACAGTCCAAAAACTCTCCAAACCACTCATGCTGCGATTGGTTCGGATATTCATTGTATTTGAGCATGCGCTTCAAGTTCTGACCTTGTACTTCTTGCAAGCACATAATATCAGGATTGATTTGTTTTAGAGCCAAGCCCATTCTTTGAGTGACCACATGGCGGTTTAGCGGCGACATACCTTTGTGTATGTTATAGGTGGTCACCGTAATACTGTTAGAATTAATCATTTTTAATTTACTTATTTTTATAATATTTTTAGAAGTTTAAGAGCAGTATGAATTTTAAGAGCAATAAAAAGAAAAGAAAGTATATCGGTTTCTTTCTAAACTAAGGGCTATTACCGATTATGGATCGTTATTAATAATTATTCATGTTTTAGCTTTAAAATAACTTTAGCCTTAAAACAATTATAGTATTAATCACTCAATGTTTTGAGGGATATTCGTTTTTAAATTCTAATAATTGTTAATAATTATTTATAACCTTTCTTTATGCTTCTATCACTACTTATTGATTCTACCTATTATACCAATTCCACAAAATAATATACAATATAATCAACTCAACAACATAATAGAATCATATGCCGAAAAAGACCCCTAGAAATCATAAACTCACAGACCACGATTTTCTGCAACTATCTAAAACAGAAGGCAATGCCAGAGCGCGAATCAGACTACTCATGCTGCATCAACTGAGTCAAGGTCATCCTATAGCGACCGTAGCAGAGAACTTTGGCTATAACCCTAGAGGCGTCTATACCATAAGAAGGAAATACTGGTTGCATGGTATCACTAGTGTCTATGACGCAGCTGGCAGAGGCAGAAAGAGTCTTTTAGCAGAAAAAGACATAGAACCATTCAAACAAGCGATAGTAGAAGCTCAGCAGCAAAGAGGTGGTGGTAGGCTCACGGCAAAAGACATCGCACAAATCGCCAAGGAACAATTTAACGCCAACTATACCCCTAAAGCGATCTATCCTCTCATGAAACGTATTGGTATGAGCTGGATATCTGCGCGTAGTCAGCATCCTAAGGCAGATCCTAAAGTCATGGAGGCATATAAAAAAACTTCCTTGAGCAGGTAAAGCAAGTTCTACCTGATGGTGTTGATATCAAGCAAGTTGATATATGGTTTCAGGATGAAACACGTATTGGCCAACAAGGCTCTATCACAAGGGTTTGGCACTATAAAGGACAAAGACCTCGAGTCGTCAGGCAACAGCAGTTTGAATCGACTTATCTATTTGGTGCCTTTAATCCGGCGACAGGTGAGAGTGTTGGACTTGTTCTACCTTATGTGAATAAGCAAGCCATGGCATTGCATATGGAGGAAATCAGTAAAGCTGTTCCTGAAGGTCGGCATGCCGTGGTGGTTATGGATGGGGCGCTATGGCACCAACCAAGTTTGGATCAAGACAATGTGACCATGCTTAAATTGCCTCCCTACTCACCTGAGCTTAACCCTGCTGAACAGGTATGGCAGTACCTTAAACAGCATTGGTTATCTAATCGCTGTTTTGAGAGTTATGATGCGATTGTCGATGCGGCATGTGACGCTTGGAATGCATTGTGTAATGAGACTAACTTAATTAGGTCTATCACTCAGCGGGAGTGGTGCGACTTGAGTGTTATTTTTTAGAATTGGTATTAGATCGATAAACCTTAGCCCATAAAAAAACACTGACATAAAATCAGTGTTTTTTCTATCAGCTCATTATTTTATCAGTTCACTACTATTCGCAAATTAATAACGGATAACTACTAACAGATAATTAATGGCTATAAATGATTAATGAGACAAAAATCTAATAGCGAGTTACCAAAGCAATGGGTAGGTCATCGCCCATCAGTTCTTCAGGTAAGAACACCACCTTACCGCCATTGTGCATCACATGCTCAATGATATCACTAATCGCATCATCCGTTACGCCTTCTGCTGCAGGATCGTCAGCCAACGTTAAAGTCTGTGCTTTTTCATCGATTTTCGCAGGCTGCATATAGCCACGACGAACATATAGAGTCTCGCCAGCACCTTGGAAGGCAGAACGATAAATTTCTTGTAAATCAGTACGCAAAACATCTGCACCACGGGCTTTATCAATTTCGCCTAAAGCAGCTTCATGAAGCGACGTACGATAGTCCTCTACAGCTTCTTGTACTCCATCAACGATATGCTGAGCACTGCCCTGCTCTAAGTCAGTAACATTAGACACTGCGCCAATGATATTTTCTGGGCGGTCACACACTTCTTTATAGTAACTAATATTTCGATTGTCACCGACAAGCACTAACGGCATTTTATGCTCGCCCCAAAGCTCTTGGACACTTTTATCAATACGGTTAAAGTATTCTTTTAGAACACTATTTTCGTTGTTGGCTGAACGGTCAGAGCCGCCATCGCCTGTTTTATATAAGCTGTTATTTTCAATAGGGAAAGGAATATTTTCCATATTGTTCTGGGCAGCATCATCTGCATCAAACTCTTTAACCACACGGTTATTAGCGGCTTCAATGAGACGGGCTTGGTCACGACCTAGCACCACAATATAGTAGTGAACGGCACTTGCCATATCACGAACCAAATCACGAGTAGCAAAGCGTTCATCAATGATCACACGCTCTTTGGCATCAAACGGTAAACGCACTACTTGCGCATCATCTTTGCTCGCAAAGATAGCCAATGTGTCTAAATTATAGTTATGGTTTAAATCGTTTGTTTTAGCGTGAATATTTTCTAAGATAGTAGTTGCTGTATTTTTGTCGTATTCATCAGTAATACGCTCTTCCGCAACTTTAAGTTGGTTTTTTAAGGCAATAGGGTCTTGCTCATTATCTGGATGCTGTCTATGCGTTTTTACAAAGATACTAACAGCAGGCTTTGCGGTTGTTTCACGTAAACTTTTTAAAGTGGCTTTCATAAAGTAATCCTTTTTATAGTTAATTTATTAATATCTAAACGGTTATGACTCAAAAGCTAAATTCTATCTATTGTTTATAATTATCTAAGCTTATCGTTAGTTATTATTTAAGCTTATAGGTATAGAAGATTATAGGTGTTAAGCCATGTCTTATTCTGACAGGTCTTATTTTATAAACTGATACCTATAATTTAAAAATCCAGTCTTATGCAACTGGGTCTTATATATTGGCTTATTTATCTAGAATATTTATAAATCTATAAGCTATATTTAATAATTCC
This sequence comes from Psychrobacter sanguinis, assembly GCF_020736705.1. Lineage (NCBI taxonomy): Bacteria > Pseudomonadati > Pseudomonadota > Gammaproteobacteria > Moraxellales > Moraxellaceae > Psychrobacter > Psychrobacter sanguinis. Next base: position 1,237,980 of record NZ_CP085990.1, on the reverse strand, counting down.
TATCCCTTTACCTTATCAACCAAAATCCTTATTAGCTATAGGGTGATTGTAAACAATATTAGTAGATTGTCGATGGTTGTCACCGTTATGTAATTATCATTATGAATTGATAATAGTCATTCTCTTTATTCTGCTATTACTCATGCTAGATCTGCTTTTAACAGCACTCAATGGTAATTAGAAACGCTCTTTGTTAACTAGCCTTATGCTGAATAATATTGACTAAAGCACTTTAGCCTTAGGGTGCGTTTATTAATGACTTGCAATCTTAGGTAATAGACTCAATAGTTATAAGTACCTTCACTTTTTATCGTTATGGACTTGTTTATGCAAACTCCCTCTTCTACCATCGACATTGATCCAAATTTAAAATTGGTTGATTTTAATCAGGTAACCCCAGAACAGTTAAAAGCTCAAATAACTGAGGCCATTGATTCTGGTAACCAATTTCTAGATAAGTTGGATGAACAATTTGAGCAACAACCTGACGCTGTAGTACAGCCGCAGCCAGCCTTAACAGATATTATTGAATTTGATCATATCGGGCTTAATTTAGACCGTAGTTGGGGCATCTTATCTCATCTTAACAGTGTGATGAGTAACGAAGACATTCGTGAGGTACATCATGAGATGCTACCGCTACTGTCTGCGTTTAGTACTCGTGTCGGTCAAAATAAACCGCTATATACCCGCTATCAAGCCATCAAAAACGACCATACTTTTTTTGATGCGTTAGAGCCTGCCCGCCAGCGTGCTATTGAACTTGCTATTCAAAGCTTTGAGTTATCTGGAGTGGCATTGGATGCTGACAAGCAAAGCGATTATGCTGAGATTCAAAGTCAACTCTCTACCCTATCAGCGAAGTTTTCGGACAATATTTTAGATGCCACTCAAGCTTATGCATTGCCTTTAAAAGAAGAACAGCTTGCTGGTATTACTGAAAGTGGGCTTGCCATACTGAAAGCAGCCGCTGAGCAGTATATTGCCAAACAGTCAGAGACTGGCAAATCGTTAGAAGATAAGCCTGAGTATGTGGCCACACTAGATATCCCAGTATATCTGGCAGTGATGACCCATGCGGATGACCGAGACCTGCGTGAGACTCTTTATAAAGCTTATGTTACCCGTGCCTCAGAACTTGATAACCACAAAAACAGCAAAGATGAGTCGTTGGACAACAGTCAAGTCATGGCTGAGATTCTGGCACTGCGAGCGAAGAAATCTAAGCTATTGGGTTTCGATAACTACGCCCAAGTTTCGCTATCTCGCAAGATGGCAGACAGTGCCGAACAAGTAGAAAGCTTCTTACGTGATTTGGCTGAAAAGGCAACGCCAGCAGCCCAACGTGATTTAGAACAATTAAAAGCCGAAGCCATTAATTATGGCATCGATAATATTGAGCCTTGGGACACTGCCTATCTTGCCGAAAAAGTAAAACAAGCCAAATTCAAATTGTCACAAGAAGAAATTCGTCCGTACTTCCCTTTACCTAGAGTGATTGACGGCTTATTCAGTATTGTGAATAAGCTATTTGGAGTACGTGCTGTAGAAATGTCGGATAAAGTCTCTTTATGGCATGACGATGTTCGCTTCTATCAGCTGTTCGATAAAAATGAAGTGGGCGATGAGCGCTTAATTGGTGGCTTTTACTTTGATCTATATGCCCGTAGCGGTAAACGTGGCGGCGCATGGATGAGTGGTTTCCAAGCCCGTTATGAGTATTTAGGGGCAAGTGACACCTACTCACAGTTGCCTGTTTGTTTTATGGTAGGTAACTTCACGCCACCTACTGCTGACAAACCTAGTTTGTTAACTCATGATGAAGTGCTGACCTTATTCCATGAGTTTGGGCATGGTCTACATCACTTATTGACTGAGGTCAGTATCAGCGATGTGGCAGGCGTTAATGGGGTTGAGTGGGATGCTGTCGAACTACCAAGCCAATTTTTAGAAAACTGGGCTTGGAACTCTGAGGGCATTGCGCTAATCAGTGCTCATGTAGATTCAGGTGAACCACTGCCTAAATCTCAGCTTGAAGCATTATTGGCGGCTAAAAACTTCCAAAGCGGTATGCAGACTCTGCGCCAGATTGAATTTGCACTGTTTGACTTATTAATTCACGCTGCTTCACCAGCACCGGATTATCAGGGTATTTTATCGACTTTAGATCAGGTACGTGACGATGTGGCGGTGACACCAACCCCAGATTATAACCGCTTTGCCAATGGCTTTAGTCATATCTTTGCCGGGGGCTACGCGGCCGGTTATTACTCTTATAAATGGGCAGAGTTATTGTCTGCAGATGCCTTTAGTCGCTTTGAGGAAGAAGGTGTGTTTAATGCAGCGACTGGCCAAGCTTTCCGTGAAAACATCTTAGCCGTTGGAGGTAGCTTGCCTGCCAAGACCAACTTTGAGAACTTCAGAGGTCGTGAAGCCAGCATTGATGCGCTACTTCGTCATGGTGGTTTCGTTGATGAAAAAGATGGCGAGGTGGCCTGATATGCGTTATCAATCTACCCGTCCCAAGCGTCAGTTTTTAGCGGGCGTTAGTTGCCCTAAGTGTCAGACAATGGACGCTGTGGTTCAGGTTCAAATATTTGAACCTGAAGCTGACGAATACATTGAATGTACCCACTGTGGCCATATCGAAAGACGTCCAGACCCTGAAGAGATTATTGAAAAAAATAACCTAGCCAATGATGCCATGTCGACAGGTACTTCAGGCACGGTTAAGTTTTTGAAATAACGACATACAAAATTTAGAACATAAAATAAAAGCCAGATATCCGCTCTATACAATGAGCGGCTATCTGGCTTTTTTACGGTCAGTAATGTATCACTGACTATAATCGCTTAGTCTAAGTAAAACTAGCTAGAGATTTTCTTATATTTCATGCGTTTAGGACCGGCATCGTCACCCAAAGTTTTCTTACGATACGCTTCGTACTCTGAGTAGTTACCGTCATACCATACTGGGCCTTCTGGCTCAAACGCAAGGATATGAGTGGCAATACGGTCTAAGAACCAGCGGTCATGCGACACAACTAGAACGGTGCCTGGGAAGACTTGAATCGCATCTTCTAGAGCACGTAGTGTTTCAACGTCCAAGTCGTTTGATGGTTCATCCAGTAAGATTACGTTAGCGCCTTGCTTTAGCGTTTTCGCTAATTGTAGACGGTTACGCTCACCACCGGATAAGTTGCCCACCAGTTTCTGCTGATCTTGACCTTTGAAGTTAAAGCGGCCAATGTACGCACGGCTTGGGGTTTCATAGTCGCCTACTTTGATGATGTCCAGACCGTCAGAGACTTCTTCCCACACCGTCTTGCTGTCATCTAAATTATCACGAACCTGACCCACATAGGCAACTTTCACACTTTCACCCAGTTCGACAGTTCCGGTGTCAGGTTTATCCAATCCTGTCATCATATTAAACAGAGTGGTTTTACCGGCACCGTTTGGACCAATAATACCTACGATGGCGGCTGGTGGCACATTAAAGCTTAGGTTTTCATACAGTAGACGATCACCGAAAGATTTTGAGATGTTGTTCACCTCAATTACTTTATTACCTAAACGTGGACCTGGTGGAATATAAATTTCAGAAGTTTCGTTACGCTGTTGGAATTCTTTAGAGTTTAACTCTTCGAAGCGCTGGATACGAGATTTAGATTTGGCCTGCTGACCTTTCTGATTTTTACGAACCCACTCAAGCTCTTTCTTCAGCGCTTTAGCAAATGATTCTTCTTGCTTGTTCTGCTCTTCTAGACGCTTGTTCTTTTGCTCTAGCCACTCAGTATAGTTACCTTCATAAGGGTAGCCATAACCACGGTCAAGTTCAAGAATCCACTCAGCCACGTTATCAAGGAAGTATCTATCGTGGGTAATAGCAACGATAGTACCGCTAAAGTTCTTCAAGAACTGCTCTAGCCACGCCACAGATTCAGCGTCCAAGTGGTTGGTTGGTTCGTCAAGAAGTAGCATGTCTGGGCGAGACAATAATAGACGACAAAGGGCCACACGGCGTTTTTCACCCCCAGATAATTTGCTAACTTCAGCATCCCAAGGTGGCAGACGTAACGCGTCAGCAGCTTTTTCCAGCTGAGTGTTTAAGTTATGCGCATCCCATGCTTGGATGATGTCTTCCATCTTACCTTGCTCTTCAGCAAGCTTATCGAAGTCAGCGTCTGGTGCGGCGTACTCAGCGTAAATCTCATCAAGGCGTGCCAAAGCATCTAAGGCTTCACGCATACCATCTTCAACGTTGCCACGCACATCTTTGCTATCGTCAAGCTGTGGCTCTTGTGGTAAATAACCGATTTTAGTACCGGGTTGAGCACGGGCCTCACCACTATAATCTGTGTCCACGCCAGCCATAATGCGTAGTAAAGTTGATTTACCCGCACCGTTAATGCCTAGAACCCCAATTTTAGCGCCAGGGAAGAAAGACAAACTAATGTCTTTCAAAATTTCGCGCTTGGGTGGAACAAGTTTTGATACCTTGTTCATGGTATAAATATAGTGTGCCATTAAGACTCCATTACTTAGATTAATCGCTATTGAAAACTAATTAAAACTTAATTAAAAACTGAATAAATAGTTAACTGGCATTATCGCATATTGGCCTAAAGTTATCATCTAATGTCTTGGTTTATTGTTACAGTAGATGAGTTTTACAATATCCCCTCGCTTTCCGAAAAAAGTTATATTTTCAGCCTATTTCATTATTTTAAGCCCTTATCGCTATTGACGTGAACACTTATGATGTTTTGACAATTTAAAAGTCGCTAAAGGCACAATAATACTATTCAATAATGGTTTTGCTTTGTGCTAGAGTAGTCAAAACGAGCTTATAATAATGACTTGAAAATGACCCACGTAATTGGCAAATAACCAACATATCACTGCCAAATAAGCATCAATATGCGGTCATAGCTCAATGTAAAATAATAAGTTGTGAAATAACGGTTTATAAATAAGCGTTAATAAACTAATCATCAATGAAAAAATCATCAATAAAATAACCATCAGTACAATAACAATGAGGAGACCTTTATGACGCAGGCAATCGACATTACTCACAATCAAGCGGCGAACCGTTTTGAAACCACCATTGAAGGGCATACTGGTTTCATTAGCTACCAAGACCAAGGTGACCGGATTGTCTATGACCATACTATTGTTCCCTCTGAACTAGGCGGAAAAGGAGTCGGCTCAGCTTTGGTAAAACACGCTTTAGATTATGCCCGTAATGAAGGCAAAAAAGTGATCCCTACCTGTTCTTTTGTGGCGTCTTATATTAACAAACATGCAGAGTATCAAGATCTACTGCTGTAAGGTTTAAATAAGAAAGAAATAAGCACTAAGCCGTCTCAAATAATAAGTAAAAAATAAGTAGTAATCGCTACTTAGGTAGGCTCTCAGACCATAATTAATCCTATATAATAAGCGAGAGACTGCATTGTCTGTGCTCTAGCATATTAATATAAGCATCTTTGACTTTATTTAGGAGGGCTTTATGAGCCATCTCGCCGACGCTCAAGTTGAACTACAATTACAAGATTTAGAAGGGTGGACCAAAGAAGGCAATGCCATAGTTAAAACCTTCGTGTTTCATGACTTTGTCGAAGCCATTAGCTTTATGGTTCAAGCTTCTTTCCGTGCTCAGGAATTAGAACATCACCCTGAATGGACCAATATCTATAATCAAGTCCATGTGCGCCTAACTACTCACGATTTAAATGGTATTTCAAGCCATGACATTCGTTTGGCAAAACGCATGGAAGAAATCTTACACCAAAAAACCTTTTAAGCTTAAAATAGCGTCCCTTAAGACGTTATTTAGCGTTGAGGCAATAGTTGGCGTTTAGTTTTATTAGGCAGCTTTTAATTAAACAAGAGCTGCCTAAATTATGGGCAATACAAAGACAGCAGTTACTTTTAGTGAGAACTTTTGGTACTCTTTTTGTCTTTAATACTTTCTGTCTTTAATAAATATTATCTGGCACTATTAGCCATCTCATTCATACTATCATTAGGTTAATAATACGTGGCAAATTTTAGAACCCACCTCACTGGCGGTTTTGCGGTCAGTGGGGTTTTGGGCTTGGTAACCTATAAGGCCGGTTTAGTAGACGCATATGAGTTTTTGATGTGTGTATTGGCCGGCACTGTGGGTGGTCTACTTCCCGATATCGATTCAGACAATTCAACTCCCATAAAAATGGGATTTGACTTGGTATCCTTAGCGACTGCTTTTGCTTTAGTGATTCATTGGCGCAGTGAATTATCTTTAGTGTCTATGATCCTACTATGGCTCACCGGTTATTTACTAATGCGCTATACCGTGTTTTCCATTTTCACGAAATTAACGGTACACCGCGGCATTATTCACTCTGTTCCTTACATGTTGGTCTTAGCCTTAGGTCTGACCTGCTTGAACTATTATGTGTTAGAAACCTCTTCTATCGTAAGCTGGTTTTATGGCGCATTTTTATTCTTAGGCTCTCTAGTTCATCTTGGCTTAGATGAAGCCTATAGTGTCGACTTACTCAACCGACGTTTAAAGCGCTCTTCAGGTACAGCGATGAAATTTTATCAGGACTCTCAGCGCTATTACTATGTGGGTCTTTATACCATCTTATTGATGTTCATTTTCATAGCGCCACCTTTTGATCCCTTCTTACGTCAGGTCAGTGACCCCGTAACATGGTGGCTACTCAAGGATTCTATCTTGCCTGAAGTCCTGATGCGGCAGATGTAGGTGCTTGCCTTCCCTATCAAACTGGCAAGTCTTATTCAAAAGGCCAGCCTAGGGCACCAAACGTGGCTGCGGTAAACCTTGACGGACTTTTTTTGAATAGGCATCTGGATCTTGGTTGTCCTCAAAGCTAAAGTCCGCTACCTTTGGATTAACGTGCGCCTTAATATACCACTGATCTATATCCCAATGGTGCGGTGCCCCATTAATCTGCTGCGGTAACAAACCTTCATCATATAAATAATTGGGCACATAGCCTGAAGCTAAAATTCGATAATCCCAGGGGAACGATTGAGGATCAATCGCTCGAGCCATGTCAAAAATAACCGTGGTACAGTTCCTAATCAGGGTGTTATACCATTGAGGATGTTGTTGTAACTCCTTAGCATGTTGCAAATAAGCCATAAATAGCTGCTGTACCTGCGGTTGAGTCAGGCCTTGAATAGGGAACATATATACCTGCTCACCACGGACATTACTGCGGGTATAGACAATGTCTCGTTCTTCTGAGGCGACCACCGCCAGTTCAAATTGTTTGACGAAACCCCCAAAGGCTGAAAAAGACTCATCTTCTTCTTTGCGTATTTCGATAGAAAAACTTAATGGACGCTCATCTTCAAATCTAAAGCTCAATAGCGTATGACCTATTTGCTCCCCCATCCAATAAGAATTAATAATATCTACGCCGCTAAGCTTATTTAAGTCAATGGTGCGCTCACTCCAGCGCTCTTTGGCCACCACGTCTTGCCCGCCTTGTTCCACTGCCTTGTAATAATAGGGCTGTGTAGGTTGTATTAATTTTTCAGACCCTGGTGCCCGTACCCAATCGAAATTACGCACATTGTGTAAGGTAATTAAATTAGGACTGCGGGAGTTTTGGGTAAATTGTAATACTTGACTGACTTCTGGCATCCATGATCGGTCTTGCTTGGGAGGCAACCACACAAACCAAGCCGCTAGCATCAACCACAGAGACATAAATCCTACTAGCCACTGTTGCCAATATCGATCTTGGTTAAGCGTCACTTTAAGGGTCATAATACTGAATAAAGCAATGCAAATGACAGATAGCCAACGCAAAACATTATACTCTGCCAAATGCACCCAAAATATAAGTCCAGCCCAGAGAACTGCTAGCAAAAAAACCAGTGAAAATAGAACCTTACCCAGAGTGACTGCTACTTTCTTTACCCCAGTATTAGGGTTCCCTATTTGGCTATTTGTAGGCGTAAGTGAGCTGTTTTTTGACATAATAAGTGATATCCCGGATGCAGTATTGGGGTAAGTGTATTTTAGTCGCCATAACTTAGCAAATCGTAAGACACAGTGACAATACAAAATAGCCGACAAAATATTGGGGTTTGGCGTTGAATATAAATCTTCCTTGGGATAAAGTGAGAGCAACTAAATAACCATACGAGGTGATATTCTCCCCATGTCTGATGACAATTCTGGCACAGCCAGCTGGTCGATGCGCGGTTTAAAGCGTTGGCTACATACTGCCCCTGAGACTCGTGACGAGTTGATAAAGCTGGTACAAAATTCCCATCAGTTTTTAGAGCCTGATACTGTAGATATGTTGGAAGGGGTGTTAGACCTACCTGCTACTCAAGTTCGTGAAATCATGACCCCTCGCCCGCAAGTAGAAGGTGTCCGTGAACACGATACATTAGCAGATATCATGGATATGATAATGGAGACCAATCACTCTCGTTATCCGGTCTTTGACAGCCAAGATGATGATGCAGTTATTGGTATCCTATTGGCAAAAGATTTGATTCCATTGTTGGTTAATATGATTCGCCAAGAGGAGGATGTGGACATCTCTTTTCGCTTGAAGTCATTAATTCGTCAGCCTCTATATATCAGTGAAACCGCACGTTCTGATACCTTACTACGTTCTTTACAGCGCACCCAAGTTCATATGGCGGTGGTAGTCGACGAGTTTGGCAACATGGTTGGCGTGGTTACCATGGAAGACCTGCTAGAAGAAATTGTGGGCGATATTGTTGATGAGCATGATGACTTTGATGAAGACAGCGATATTAATAACATCATTCCTCATCCTGAGAAGCCGAATACTTGGATTGTTCAAGCCTCAACCTTGATTGAAGACTGCAATGAAGAGCTGAACACCACTTTTGATGACACAGACGTGGATACCATGGGCGGGCTTGTGATGCAGGAATTAGGCTATGTGGGCGACCTAGAAGGTGAGCATGTCATTACCAAAGGTTGGAATATCTCGGTCATTGATGTAGAAGGCCGTTTTATCAAACTGCTAGAGCTTACCCCTTTGGCGGATGAGTTATCCGACGATGCGTAACCCTGTAGCCGCTAAACCGGTTTCACAGATTTCGATTGGCATTTTTAGTACATCAGCTTATCTAAAGTCTGTTGTAGTGGGCTTAAGTCTGACAGGATCGCTACTGTTAACCGCCTGTAGTACTCTTCCGGTAGATGACAGGGCGACTTCTACTTCCTCTACTAATACCAAACGGCCAGTAATAGCCTTGGTGTTGGGGGGTGGCGGTGCCAAAGGCTTTGCCCATGTTGGGGTCATCAAAGCATTAGAAGCCAATAATATCACCCCAAACTTAGTCGTTGGCACCAGTATCGGTAGTTTTGTGGGTAGTCTCTACGCCAGTGGCAAGTCTGCTACTGATTTAGAATCCATAGCACGTACCACACCTGATAGTGAACTCACTGACTTTACCCTATCCTACCAAGGGATTATTGAAGGGGAAAAACTTCGTAATTTCGTGAACAATCAAGTCAATCACAAACCTATTGAGTCTTTCCCTATCCGCTTTGCCGCCGTGGCTGCCGAAAAACACACGCTACAGAAAGCTGTCTTTACTGAAGGTGAAGCGGGTCTCATTGTACAAGCGTCGAGTAGTGTCCCCAATGTATTTATCGCTCCTCGTATTCCTGACCCTAAAGCGTCAGGACAGATAGGCAAAAAGTATGTGGATGGCGGGGTAGTCAGTATCGTGCCAGTAGATGCCGCTAAAGCCTTAGGGGCCGATGTCGTCATTGCGGTTGATTTGCAAGTGGATAAAGAGTCACCCTCTCAAGCAGGATCAAAGAACAAAAGCCTCTGGTCGCTTATTGAGCAAGGTTATAATACCTATAATAAAGGGTCGACTGCCGATAAAAAGTCTGGACCTTATACTCAAAACTACGAAACCATCAATAAGGCAGAAATAGGGCGAGCAGATGTTATTATTCGACCCGATGTTGCTAATATCAGTGCTATTAGTACTGTAAATCGTGAAGCAGCCATTGAAGCGGGCGTCAAAGCCACTGAACAAAACTTGCCGACGATAAGAGCTGCGATTCAAAAAGCTCAGCTAATCTATAGTCAGTCAAACTAGTCAGCCAACCCCTTAGCCCTTTTTGACTATGAGTTAGAAGATCGGCATTTAGAAACTCAAAAAAATAGGATAAAAGTTATAGTTAATGACTTTTATCCTATTCTACATTTATTGTGCGGTTCTAGCTATTTTGCTGCTGCCGTTGAGAAGTCTAATTCAAAGACTCGAGAACTACCACTAACCTCAAAGCCAACCAACAGTAATGGCTTGCCAGAAGGAGAGTTTTCCGTAGATATAAAGGTTAACCCCTCAGGACCTAAATCTCCATCTGCATTGGCCGGTGCACTGCCCTCTTTAGCCGCTTTTAATTTTTTATCATCAAATGTACGTGTGTTTATTTCGCCTAAAAATTTAGCCTGCTTAGGATTGGTCACATCGAAAGCCATGATGCTTGAGATACGCTCAAGGCCAACGAAAGCAATAGTCTGTGAACCTACTTGACCGACAGCTACCCCTTCTGGCTCTACCCCTTTATTATCACTGCGATCATCAAAGTCGTTCTTGTCATTGCTGGCATTAAAGTTATTTGGATATTTTTGGGCCGTATACTTACCCATGAAGCTGCCACTGTCAAACACTGGTGTTGTCAAATTATCAACATCCCAAATACTAAATGAGCGAGCGCCAAAACTGTATAGATTCTCATAGATTCCATCCCCATTGCTATCACCGATTGAGGCTGAAAAATCAATTTTACCCAATGCTTTTTTATCACCACAGTCTAGGTTATGACAAGCTTGACGGTTAAATTTTGCAGGGTCAGTCTTAATATCATTAAAGCCCACCTGCTCATCAAATTTACCCCATTCACGAGCGTCACCCTCATTGGCAGTGATAATATATTCTTTACCATCGACCGTGTAATACGCAATCGCATCTGGCATGTACATGCCCATAATAGGCCACGTTGTAATATTGATGGCCCCATCTTTATTACTGACATCTAGCTCATTACCCTCTATCGAATGGTCTTTAGCACCCAGTGGTTTAAGGTTGGTCACTTGAGCACTTGCAATATCAACAACTGCAATCGCATTGTTTTCTTGTAAGCTGACATAAGCTGTCTTGTTGTCTTTATTTACCACAATATATTCTGGCTCTAAATCTTCTGCTACTGTACTTTTGGTACCATCTGCTTTTTTACCAAAGATGCGTACACCTGCGTCAATTAGCTGTTGCTTTTGGCTATTAAACTTGTTGAAAGTCGCCGTCTTAACGATAGGGCTTTGAATGTTTTTCAGATTAATAATACTGATAGACCCTTCAGCATCAACTTTATATTCTTCATCTGGCTCGCCCTCATTAGCCACTAACAGATATTGGCCATCATGGGTGAAAGTGACCATATCTGGTAACGCACCGACTTCAATTACCTGAACACGTTCAAGAGTCTTAGCATCAAATAGCACCACATGACCGTTATCAGTTTTTACGTTGGCTTGGACAGCGAGTGCTATCGTATCTCCCTGTATTGCCACGCTATTAACGACGCTGCCAATATCAGATACCACCAATGAACGTACCAAGACAGGTTTATGAATATCAGATAAGTCGATGACATCCACTTTCTTATTTTGAGCATTGACTACGAAGCTACGTTTTGTTGCTGGATGAAAAGCGATAATTTCCGCCGCTGATTTGTCAAAATTGCCATGTACATAGCTACCAGCGGGATTAAAGGTCACGCTTTTATAGCGTGTAGTAGCCGCTTTATCACTGCTAACTTGCCCAGTTACCATTTTATTATCATTTGTTTGACTGTTTGCTCCTTGGCCAGCACAAGCTGATAACAGCAAACTTATTGAGAACGCCCCTGTCATTATTAAACTATTGGCTATAACTTTATATGATTCAACGTCAGTAGTTAATTTAGTATTTAAATCGGGTTCATTTAGAGATGATGACATGAAGTGACCTTATAGGGAGTAGTTAAAATAGAGAGTGGTTAAAGAATTAAAAGCACTTAAACAATAGAGATTATTTAAAAAATGGAAATTGTGAATAAATTGACAGTACTTTCAACAAACTCATTAATCTAACAAAGGCTTATTAAGCCTTAATGACACTTAGCTATACTCCATAATGCCATTCGATATCATTGCAATACAAAAAGCCCATTACTCCAATAATGAAGTAATGGGCTATCGTTACGACTTTAATTAGTATGTTTTAATCGACTTAATTTAACTCTTGGGTTAAATGAGGGAAGCCGATACTTAATTAATGTCTATAAAACTTAAAATTAACGAACCACAGCACGATATTTAACCACTGCCGTTTCATTCACTCCTAAGCCTTCGATGTTCCAACGTAGTTGCTTATACATGTCTAAAGGCACATCTTGCATTTCACCATTAATACGACCACGTAGTGGCATACGGTTGAAGTTAGTACCATCTACACTAGCAGAAGCTGTATCTGGAGACACTTTACCTACCAACTTAACTTCATCAGGAATGCTCATTGTCACAGTCATATTACGCATACGGTCTGAGCTATTGTTGGTAAAGTAGCTATGATATTCAATAACGTTACCTTTTTTCAGACGAGTTGTGGCATCAATAGGTTTTAACGCAGGCTGACCTTGGGCATCAACACTGATTAAAGCAGCAACGGTTTTGGTGGTTACTTTACCGGCCTGATTGGTTTGACCTTGTTGCATAACCGCTGCGTTTTGCGCATTGCTTGGGTTACTCATTTCAGGCTCAGGCGTCGGCAACATGGCTTGTGCGCTTAGGCTACCTGCCAACATCACTGACGCTACTGCTGTAACACTAGCGAACTTAGCAACCAATTTAGAGGAAGTTGAAGCAGAAAATTTCATAGGATACCTTTCCTTTTAAGTGAGGGTTATAAAGTGTTGTAAAATATTAAAAAACTTAGTCTGTATCAGCAATCTTAACCATAGTGTCTATACAATCAAGACCTTACGCCTATTTTGTCTGTCATGCTTATTTTATCTATATAGGTATTTCGTCTAGTCTCTATAGTTATTAAGCATAGTCATTAAACATAATGATTAAGTCATCAATTGAATTAATTATGGACTGATTTAATAAGCAAACTAGATTCATGTGACTGACACGCTATTATCGAAACGCTGTTATTATGATCATTAAAGATAGATTGTCTGATTTTACACCTTTAAATTATACAGGCAATGTCAGTATAGACATAAAGGCGAATACAGTTAAGAGCAGATTCAAAACAGATAGTATGCGACAAATTGGCGTAACTAACTGTATTAAGTCAGTTGCTTGGCTTTTACTAATAAAATAAAGATAGCCCAAGTTGGCATTTTTTGCTATCGTAAAAGCGTATATTTTCCTCTAATTCGCCTCAAGCCTATTGTGATATTTTGATATGAATGATACTGCTATGCCACAAATAACTCCTGACTATGTCCATTGGTTCCGTAATTCTGCGCCTTATATCAATACCCATAGAGGTAAAACGTTTGTCATTATGTTTGGCGGAGAAGCGGTTAACCACCCCAATTTCAGTAATTTAATTCATGACTTCGCCTTACTGCATAGCTTGGGTATTAAACTGGTACTGGTACATGGGGCGCGACCACAGATTGAAAAGAACTTAAAGCAGCTAGGGATCGACTCTCCTTTGCACAAAGACATCCGCGTCACACCGCGTGAAGCAATGCCTACTATTTTAGAGGCTGTCGGTGCCATTCGCCTGCAGATTGAAGCTCAATTGTCTATGGGCCTGGCCAACTCACCAATGTATGGCTCACGTATTGATGCCGTATCAGGCAATTTTGTCACTGCCAGACCTTACGGCGTAAGAGATGGCGTAGATTATCAGATGACAGGTGAAGTACGCTCTATCGATGTAGAAGCCATCAAAAACAACCTGCTTCACAATCATATGGTGATTTTAGGTTCTATGGGCTATTCTGCAACAGGCGAGATTTTCAACTTACTGGGTGAAGATGTGGCCTTAAAGGCTGCGGTTGCCCTCAATGCGGATAAATTAATTTTCCTTGGCGGTGAAACTGGTATTAATGAAGAAGGTCGACTGTTACACGCTATGATTCCGAATGAGGTCGATCGTTTCTTAAGAGACCGTGACCTTGAGCGTGAAATTTATTACTTCTTACACTGCGCAGCACAAGCTTGCCGTGAAGGTATCCACCGCACTCATATCATTTCTTATGCTCAAGATGGCGCTTTACTAGAAGAATTATTTACCCGCGATGGTTCAGGTACCTTAATCAGTCATGATCCTTATGAAGAAATTCGCCGTGCGACTATTGATGATGTGGTCGGCTTGATTGAATTGCTTTCTCCTCTAGAGGAACAAGGTATCCTGGTACAACGTTCACGCGAACGCCTAGAGCAAGAAATTGAACTGTATAGCGTTATCGAACGTGATGGTATGATCTTAGGCTGCGCTGCCCTTTATCCGCTTGATGAAGACTCGGCGGAGGTGGCCTCTATTGCCATTCACCCTGATTATCGCAATGGCAGCCGTGGTGCCGACTTATTGGCTTTTCTAGAGCAGCAAGCCCGTAGTCATGGACGTCACAACTTATTTGCTTTAACCACCCGTACGGCACATTGGTTCATTGAGCAAGGTTTTGAGGAAGTTAGTGCAGAGATGCTACCTGAACCTCGCAGAACCGCTTATCACAATGGCCGAAATTCCAAAGTTTTCAAAAAACCTTTGTAATTTTTACCGTTGTTAGCGACTAACTAACTATTTATCAACTAAGCTATTTACCAACTAAACTAGGTACCAACTAAAAACGCGCCAACTCATTTGAGTGGCGCATTTTTAATAACCAAAAAAAAGACCTGCTTAAGCAGGTCTTTTTTTTATCACTGATATCTCTTTTTAAACTTATGCTAGACAAGTCAGTGACTAATATGACTCATAAAATGCAATTAGTGCAGCTGACTTATTGAGCAGGCTGCGCAGGCATCTTAGGATTCACTTCAATCATTTCTACTTTAAAGATTAAAGTACTGTTAGGATCAATACCTGAGTTACCTGTTTCACCGTAAGCTAAGTCAGCTGGGATATATAACTCGTAAGTGCCGCCTTCTTTCATAAGTTTTAGTCCTTCAGTAAATCCAGGAATCATACCCTCAACTGGGAAGACAACTGGTTCGCCTCTATCATATGAGCTATCAAACACCGTACCGTCTAGCAACTTACCTTCATAGTTGATTTTTACCATTTCACTATTGCCGACTGGTTTGCCGGTACCTGGTTTAATCTCTTTATACTGTAATCCAGAAGCAGTAGTTTTTACCCCTTCTTTTTTAGCGTTTTCTGCTAAGAATTTATCACCAGCTGCTTTATTTTTGACGGCGTCTTGCTTCATTTTTTCCATCATTTCAGCTTGTTTCTTTTCTTCGTACTTGGTCATAACTTCTTGCATTTGCTCTTTAGTCAGTGCTGCTTTTTTATTGCCGTAAGCATCACGGAAGCCTTGTTCGAAGGTATCTAGATTAAGATCATTCAAAGATTCTTTGTAACTTTCAGCAGTGGCATACCCTATGCTGTAGCCTACTTTTTCAAGTTCAGCACTTTTTTCAGTTACTGTTGAGCTTGAGCTGCTTTGATCAGACTTATTACCGTTATTCGCACAACCAAAGGCTAAAGTGCTCATTAAGGCCACTGCTAAAAACTTAGGTACCATTACTTTGTTCATAAATAAACTCTATTTTAAGTGAAATAATAATCTAATGAGTCGGATAAATAGCCAGACAACATCGAAAATAATAAATGTCTGACATCCTATCACTGAATACGGCTATTTTAACGTTTAAACCACCAAGTATCACGAGACAATTGTAATAAAGATGACATTAAATGTTTCTTATAATATTGGAACCCATCATATCAAAATCGCAGATTAAGCACCACAAAGGCAAAGAAAATCATAGAATTATTGTATAGAAAATGTTAATAAAGCCCTTTTATGTCACAACTTATCACATAAATTTAAACTTATATTAATAAAAGCTATTTATTATTGCTGCTTAATCCGCTACAGTGGTCTCGTTAACTATCACTCTTTTATGTGACATATTAGGAAGTGATAGAGGTTAAGGGTTTTCACTAATTAATTAGCATAAATAATTCATTTAATGGAACCATTAATTTCATCAGAGATTTTTTAATCTACTGTTTATTTTAAAACATTAATTTAATGCTTTGTTTATCAATAACTTAATAAACTCAGTTTGGCTTAACACTTAAACTTAAAAATACAAAGTATATACTGGGGCCATTTATAGGCCCATTTATTGAATTACATTATAGGAGAAACAGCATGGACAACATGTTTGTTTGGTTTAATAACAATCTAGGCGGACCTATTGGCTCGATTATCGCAGCCATTTTAGTGTTCGTTATTGGTTGGTTAATTGCCATGGCACTTGCCGGCGTTGTTCGTAACTTACTTGCTCGCGTTAATTTAAATCAACGCATGAATACCTCAACGGGTAAAGCTTACGATTTAGAAAATATTATCTCTAAAGTCGTTTTCTGGTTTATTTTCTTAATGGCCATTTCTGGTGCATTAAGCATGCTTAGCTTAAATGCTATTTCTGCTCCATTTGCCAATATGATTGACAGTGTTCTGTCTTTCATCCCAACACTTCTTGGCGCCGTTATTATCGGTGTGATTGGTTGGGTAGTGGCAACAGTTGCCCGTACCGCAATCAACACTGCGCTTTCTAAAACCACATTAGATGAAAAACTAAGTGCAGAAGCCGGTGTTCAGCCTATGAGCAATACTATTGCTGATATGGTGTATTGGGTAATCTTGCTGTTTATCCTAGTTATTGTTTTAGGTCAATTACAGTTAGACGGTCTATTTGCCCCTCTAACTAATATGCTTAATAAAGCCGTCAGCTACCTTCCTAATATCTTTATGGCAGGCGTTGTATTCTTTGTGGGTTATATCGTTGCTAAAATTGTTCGTGGCATCGTCACCAACATGATTTCAAGCTTAAACCTACAAGGCTTTGCTGAAAAAGCAGGCATCAGTAACAGTCGTGAAAATAGCTTACCAAATATTGGTGGTTCACTGGCTTTCTTACTAGTTATCATTCCAACGACTATCATCGCTCTTGATGCGTTAAAGATTGAAGTTATCTCTCGTCCAGCGACCAATATGCTGAACAAAATTATGAATGCGTTGCCAAACATCTTTACGGCAGCGGCTATTTTAATCATCACTTACTTCATCATGAAGATGGTAGCGAATGTGGTGAAAGGTCTACTTGAAAATACAACCATTAATGCTATTCCTGCTAAAGTGGGTCTTGATAGTGCGATGGGTAAAACTCAAGTATCAGACTTGGTAGCTTACGCAATTATCTTCTTTGCTATGCTATTTGCCGGTATCCTAGCTGCTGATCTACTAGGCTTCGAGCAAATTAGTGCTATTATTACCATGTTCATCGCCTTTGGTGCCGACATTATTCTAGGCGCAGTTATCCTATTCATCGGTTTCTGGTTAGCCAACATCATCGCTGGTGTGGTTGAACGTTCTGATAAAGGATCACAATTCTTAGCAAATATTGTTCGTGTATTAATCATGGGTCTGGTATTGGCAATGGGTCTAAAAGCAATGGGTATTGCAGACTCTATTGTTAACCTTGCTTTTGGTCTTACTTTGGGTGCAGTTGCTGTTGCCTTTGCTCTATCATTCGGTCTTGGTGGTCAAGAAGCTGCTGCTCGCTTCTTACGTAAACTTCAAGACAAAGCTGAGACAGAAGCTGAGAAAGCGAAAGTTGAGAAAGCTATCGCTAATACTGCTGAAAAGACAGGTGATGCCCCTTCAATCACTACTATTTCAGGTGATGAGCCAACCATTCCTACTTCAGATGATAAATAAGAAGTAGTGAATTAACGGTTTAATAGTAACGTTATATTCAAAGAGGCAGCCTTTATAGGCTGCCTTTTTTATTGTCGGTTTGTTTGATGGTCTCGCTTTGACTTGTTTAGCTTATAAGTATCTTTGAGTTATGTTTGAGTCATCTTCCATTAAGCATGATAGATCCAGATAAAGACAAACCCGTTACTTAAACCCTTAATATGGCAGTTGCTATCCCTGCTCTTTCTTGTCAGAATCATAATAGACACTTATAAATTTATAAACGAACAGGTTAAGAGTATATGAAGCGATTTAATGATAAAGCCATTATTATCACTGGGGCGGACTCTAGTCTTGGTCGAGTAACTGCACTACAGTTAGCACGGGAAGGGGCTAATGTGATTCTGTTAGGTACCAATAGTACTCTGTTAGAACATATAGCCAGTGAGCTTCCTGAAGACCATACTTGGATAAATACCGGCAATCATTTAGCCGTTACTTGTGATATTACCAATGAACAGCAAGGTGAAAGATTGGTTAGCCATATATTAGATAAATACCATAGAGTGGATGGTCTAATAAATATCAATACTGAGGTTAAAATCAGCCAAGCACTTTTGACAGAATTGGCTAAAACAAAAGGTAGTATTGTCAATGTCTCCTTATTATCTGACACCAGTGAGCAGTGGTCATTAACCGCTTATAAAAAGGCTTATGAGGACTTAACAGCGCACAATAAGCAACTTGCTTTAGACTATGGTTCTAAAGAAGTTAGAGTGAATGGGGTACATGCTGGTCTGACGGTTGAAGATAGTGATGACATTGATAATGTGGCACTCTTCACAGAACAAAGCCCATTGAGTAAATTACTGCATATGGAAGAGATTGCAAATGCCATCTTATTTTTAGCAAGTCATGAATCGAGCATAATTACTGGTACCACACTTGCCGTAGATGGTGGGCTAAGCCTAACCCTTTAATAGCCAACTACTAAGTTTTTAATGGGCCTTTAATAAGCTTTTAATTACCTTTAGACGACGATGAATCATTACTGCGATATATTGATTATAGCCTTCCACTGAAAAGACCTATCTAAATTTAGATAGGTCTTTTTTCATAAAGGGTTTATTAGAAGATTACTAAACTTTAATCATTAACATCTTGTAAAACTTTTGACATCTTCTCAGGATATTTAGGCACTACCCCTTTATATTGAGATAAGATTTTTTGCATATCTGCATCAAAATCGTCACTGGGCGTGACTGGGGTCATAAACCGTATTTCTTTAGTCTTATAATCCATGGCAACAGGGATAATTGGCACCTCTGCTTCTTTAGCAATGTAATAAAATCCCGTTTTCAATTTTTCGGTATAGCCTCGAGTGCCTTCAGGCGCCAGTCCTAAAAATAACGAATCACTACGCTTCATGCGGTCAATGGTCGCCTGTAACACAGTCCCTTTCTTATTTCGATTAATGGGAATAATACCTGCCCACTTAAAAAATGAAGATAAGACGGGGTATTTAAACAAACTATCTTTGCCCATTATCTTGATATCTATATCATAACCAAGGATGAATGGAATTGCATATAAACCATCGAAATTTGAGGTATGCGGTAACGCCAGCAGAACTGCTTTGGGAACGTTGGGGATATTACCTACTACTTTCCAGCCCAGAGATTTAAAAATCGTACGAAATACAGGTGCGACAATGCGACCCTTGCGTCTTGGTACCTTATCGCCCAAAGCCTTATGGCTAAATCTTTGCCTGATGTTCATTGGGGCATTTTTTAACGAGTCATGCTTAGACATTACACTGCATCCTTACTTTAACTTCCATTAGTTCTAATACTTTATTCAAAAATTTAAAATCACACGATAATATCAGCAAGATCACCTTTACCCTCAAGCCACGTCTTACGATCAGACGCTCGTTTTTTGGCCAGAAGCATGTCCATTACGCTATTGGTCAACTGCATATCATCCATATCTAATTGGACCAATTTACGCGTATCAGGATGCATGGTGGTCTCACGCAATTGCTCAGCACTCATCTCACCCAAACCTTTAAAGCGGGTAATTTGCGGCTTTTTATTACCAGGCACCTTGCTTAAGATATGCTCTAATTCAGCCTCATCTAGGGCATAGTGAACTTCTTTGCCGATATCTATTCTATATAGGGGCGGCATAGCAACAAACAAGTGACCCGCATCAACTAATGCTGGGAAATGTTTGACAAATAGCGCACAAATTAAAGTCGCAATATGTAGACCATCAGAGTCGGCATCGGCCAAAATACAAATTTTGTCGTAGCGAAGCTCTGATAAGTCATCAGATGCTGGGTCCACGCCAATAGCAATTGCAATATCATGAATTTCACGACTTGAAAGTACCGTATCGGGGGAGACTTCCCAAGTATTCAAAATCTTACCACGCAGGGGCAAAATAGCTTGGAAATGACGATCACGGGCCTGTTTGGCACTACCACCCGCTGAATCACCCTCTACTAAAAACAACTCAGCGCCGTCACGTACGCCACCACGACAATCCGCTAACTTGCCAGGTAATGCAGGTCCTTGCGTAATTTTTTTGCGGGCTACTTTTTTGGCAGACTTTAAACGCTTACCGGCTTTCGAGATAGCCAATTCGGCAATTTGAGCACCCAAGTCAGCATGTTGGTTTAACCATAGGCTAAAGGCATCTTTGGCTTGGGCTTGTACTGCACCTGCCGCTTCTCGACTAGAAAGTCGCTCTTTGGTCTGACCTGAAAATTGTGGCTCAGAGAACTTAAGAGACAAGATATAGTTGACCCCGTCCCAGACATCTTCTCCGGTCAATTTAACATTGCGTGGTAATAGGTTATGGATTTCACAAAATTCACGCAGTGCTTCTAAGATGCCTGTACGTAAGCCATTAACATGGGTACCACCTTGCGCTGTAGGAATCAGGTTAACATAGCTTTCTTGAATAGGATGACCGCCTTCAGGTAACCAAGATAAAGCAAAGGTAACCCCAGCACGCTCACCGTCTTTGGCTTCATATACAAAATAGAAAGGTTGTGGCGGTAGCGTTTCTAGGCCATCAAGCTGTTCATTGAGATACTCTACGACCCCATCAGCGAATTGCCACACTACTTTATCTTTATTGGCTTCATCATAAAATTCAATGGTCAAACCCGCTGCTAATACTGCCTTTGCTTTTAGATTGTGCTTAAGCTGCTTGACGCTGAATTTAGGAGTGTCAAAAAACGAATCGTCCACCCAAAAGCGAACTTTGGTGCCTCTTTTGCGCTTATTAGAACTTACTGACTCTGTTAATTTAGTGACAGGAGCGCCATTTTCAAAGGCAATATCATACTGAATACCGTCACGCCATACAGTCACCTCTACCCGCTTAGACAAAGCGTTAACGACAGAAATACCTACCCCATGCAGACCACCAGACACTTGATAGTTACTGGTATTAAATTTACCCCCTGCATGAAGACGGGTCAGGATAAGCTCGATACCTGTTTGATTAAATTCAGGATGGATGTCTGTTGGCATCCCGCGTCCATCATCTTCCACGGACAATGAGCCATCCTCATGCAGCTGCACCTTAATAGTCTTGGCATGACCCGCTAGAGCCTCGTCCACTGAGTTATCTATCACCTCTTGTGCTAAGTGATTAGGACGGGTGGTATCCGTATACATACCAGGGCGGCGACGTACTGGTTCAAGACCCTCTAAAACTTCAAGTGACTGTGCTGTATAATTGCTCACAATAATATCCTTTGCTTAATTAAGCGTTTAATTATTAGCCATATTATAACTAATATCGTAAAACATAGGGGGTTAGTAAAAGTATTAACGACAGCAAATGACGTAAAGAAAACAGCACGGTAAAAGAAGCCAATTCACAAAAATAGCGATTTACCGCAAGGAAATTAGATAGTCCATAATCATAGGTAGTTGACTTTCGAAATCCGTCATACGGTGATCGCCACCTGATTGCAGTGCTACCTCAACCCCTTGTAAACGATAAAATTCAGTAGCAATCCTAGGATCTAATAGTTCATCGCCCTTTTTAATAACAGCAAACACTTTCTTAGGGTATAAAATCTGTGTCAGCTTATGACTGCCAAACCAATCTAAGTCTCCTAAAGTAATCCCCCATCCCCCAGTCGTACGATAAATAACTGTATCATTACTATCATCACAGGCAATACTGTCTATTACAGTATCATTGACAAAGCGTTGTAAGCTAACGTGAGGCTTGGTGCTGGGGTTTAACAGAACCGCAGGACATCCTGTCTCATTACTGACTAAACTTGCAAAATAGCCACCTAGAGAGCTTCCCATAACCATCGTGGAATTAAGAGGCTGAGATGGGGTTGAATGTACTGATTGAACCAAATTACACAGCTTAGAAAATACTTCATCGGGTGATTGATTCAAGTCAGGTCTAATCACTTCTACGTCAGGATGATAAGTTCGACAATATTGCTCAAGTAATTGGCCTTTTATCGAGTTGGCGGTGCTATCAAGACCATGGATATATATAATTCTCATCGCAAATCCTTTATATTTAACTGGCTCAGCAAGATTATCACGAATGAAAGGCTTAAAGGAATCATGCTAAAATTGATTAAATCACAAAAGGTTATTCTACTATAGGCTATCGCCTTACCGAGTTGCCTTTGTTCATCAATTTTAGCGTTGTAGCAAAACTTAATTGGTTAGATCAATACCTAAAGACAGGATAAAAGTCATGTTCGATCAAATTGAAATGTTTGAAATTGACAATCCCTGTATTGGGGTATGCCAAAGCAATAAAAAAGGATATTGCTTCGGCTGCTTGCGTAGCCGCGAAGAAAGACAATTATGGTTAAGAATGACCAATGAGCAGAGACGAGAGGTATTACGGCTTATCGTAGGACGTAGACAACGAATAGAGCAAATGCGTAGTCGGCAAAAACAGCAGATGGCATTTGATTTTGAACATGATGTAGAGATTGATGATTTATTTTAGAGTCAAAGCAAAGCAAATTATTTAGTAGTAATATTTTTAGCAGCAGTGGCTATTACGAAATTAAAACCCAGACATAAAAAAAGCCCCCATTCAGAAATGAATGGGGGCTTTTAAGGTATAGGGAGCTGACGATGACCTACTCTCACATGGGCGAACCACACTACCATTGGCGCAACGATGTTTCACTTCTGAGTTCGAGAAGGGATCAGGTGGTTCCATCGTGCTATTGTCGTCAGCAAAGGGGGTATAGATATGAGTTGGTTAAGCTATTAGCTCAACTTTGTTTGACTATTATATCAGAACCTGAATCAATATATTATCAGGGTGATATCGAAATAATTATAGCTTGCTCTTTATAAGGAGCTACAAAACCACTTGGGTGTTGTATGGTCAAGCCAAACGAGCAATTAGTACAGGTTAGCTACACGCATCACTGCGCTTCCACACCCTGCCTATCAACGTCCTAGTCTTGAACGGCTCTTAAGGGAAATCTAATCTTGAGGTTGGCTTCCCGCTTAGATGCTTTCAGCGGTTATCCAATCCGAACGTAGCTACCGGGCAATGCCATTGGCATGACAACCCGAACACCAGCGGTTCGTCCACTCTGGTCCTCTCGTACTAGGAGCAGATCCTCTCAAATTTCCAACGCCCACGGTAGATAGGGACCGAACTGTCTCACGACGTTCTAAACCCAGCTCGCGTACCTCTTTAAATGGCGAACAGCCATACCCTTAGGACCTGCTTCAGCCCTAGGATGAGATGAGCCGACATCGAGGTGCCAAACACCGCCGTCGATATGAACTCTTGGGCGGTATCAGCCTGTTATCCCCAGAGTACCTTTTATCCGTTGAGCGATGGCCCTTCCATACAGAACCACCGGATCACTAAGACCTACTTTCGTACCTGCTCGACTTGTGGGTCTCGCAGTTAAGCGCGCTTTTGCCTTTATACTCTATGAACGATTTCCGACCGTTCTGAGCGCACCTTCGTACTCCTCCGTTACTCTTTAGGAGGAGACCGCCCCAGTCAAACTACCCACCATACATTGTCCTCGGTATTGTTATACCTGAGTTAGAACCCCAACATGACCAGGGTGGTATTTCAAGGATGGCTCCACAAATACTGGCGTATCTGCTTCAAAGCCTCCCACCTATCCTGCACAAGTCAGGTCAAAGTTCAATGTAAAGCTGTAGTAAAGGTTCACGGGGTCTTTCCGTCTAGCCGCGGGTACACAGCATCTTCACTGCGATTTCGATTTCACTGAGTCTCTGCTGGAGACAGCGCTGCCATCATTATGCCATTCGTGCAGGTCGGAACTTACCCGACAAGGAATTTCGCTACCTTAGGACCGTTATAGTTACGGCCGCCGTTTACTGGGGCTTCGATCAAGACCTTCGCATACGCTAAGCCCATCAATTAACCTTCCAGCACCGGGCAGGCATCACACCCTATACGTCCACTTTCGTGTTTGCAGAGTGCTGTGTTTTTAATAAACAGTTGCAGCAGCCTGGTATCTGCGACTGCTAGAAGCTTACGGAGCAAGTCCTTCACCTCCAGCAGCGTACCTTCTCCCGAAGTTACGGTACCATTTTGCCTAGTTCCTTCAGCAGAGTTCTCTCAAGCGCCTTGGTATTCTCTACCTGATCACCTGTGTCGGTTTAGGGTACGATTCGTTTATGACTATAGTTTAGAAGCTTTTCCTGGAAGCATGGTATTTGCCACTTCGCTGTACAAGTACAGCTTGCTATCAGATCTCAGTATTAACAGCCCGGATTTGCCTAAGCCGTCTACCTACATCCTTCCACCTGGACAACCATCGCCAGGCTGGCATAACCTTCTCCGTCCCTCCATCACATCATAAACAAGTATCGGAATATTAACCGATTTCCCATCGACTACGCCTTTCGGCCTCGCCTTAGGGGTCGACTCACCCAGCCCCGATTAACGTTGGACTGGAACCCTTGATCTTCCGGCGTGCGAGCTTTTCACTCGCATTATCGTTACTCACGTCAGCATTCGCTCTTGTGATACCTCCAGCATACCTTACGATACACCTTCACAGGCTTACACAACGCTCCCCTACCACTTGAAACAATTTTCAAATCCGCAGCTTCGGCTCCTAGTTTGAGCCCCGTTACATCTTCCGCGCGGGCCGACTCGACTAGTGAGCTATTACGCTTTCTTTAAAGGATGGCTGCTTCTAAGCCAACCTCCTAGCTGTCTATGCCTTCCCACTTCGTTTCCCACTTAACTAGGAATTTGGGGCCTTAGCTGGCGGTCTGGGTTGTTTCCCTCTCCACGACGGACGTTAGCACCCGCCGTGTGTCTCCCGGATATCACTCATCGGTATTCGGAGTTTGCATCGGTTTGGTAAGTCGGTATGACCCCCTAGCCGAAACAGTGCTCTACCCCCAATGGTGTTCGTCCGAGGCGCTACCTAAATAGCTTTCGGGGAGAACCAGCTATCACCGAGTTTGATTAGCCTTTCACCCCTATCCACAAGTCATCCCCTGGCTTTTCAACGACAGTGGGTTCGGTCCTCCGGTGCCTGTTACGGCACTTTCAACCTGCTCATGGATAGATCACTCGGTTTCGGGTCTATACCCTGCAACTATACGCCCTATTAAGACTCGGTTTCCCTACGGCTCCCCTAACGGTTAACCTTGCTACAGAATATAAGTCGCTGACCCATTATACAAAAGGTACGCGGTCACCCAACAAGTGGGCTCCCACTGCTTGTACGCACACGGTTTCAGGTTCTATTTCACTCCCCTCACAGGGGTTCTTTTCGCCTTTCCCTCACGGTACTGGTTCACTATCGGTCAGTCAGGAGTATTTAGCCTTGGAGGATGGTCCCCCCATCTTCATACAGAATTTCTCGTGTTCCGCACTACTTAATATGCTTCATTATATGTTTCGAATACGGGGCTATCACCCACTATGGCCAGTTTTCCCACACTGTTCTTCTACATATAAATCCGTCGGCTCCTCCCCGTTCGCTCGCCGCTACTAGGGGAATCTCTATTGATGTCTTTTCCTAAGGGTACTGAGATGTTTCACTTCCCCTCGTTCGCTTACTAATAAATTAGTATACCTAGCTTACGCTAAGTGGGTTTCCCCATTCAGAAATCTCCGGATCACAGGATATTGCCGCCTCCCCGAAGCTTATCGCAGGCTGTCACGTCTTTCATCGCCTCTGACTGCCAAGGCATCCACCATGTGCGCTTAATTACTTGACCATACAACCCCAAAGGGTCTTTAGTCTGTAATTATAACGATATCACCTTGATAATTTACGCTTGATTCAGTTCTCTTTACTTTGATAACCAACCCCTTGGGATAACAACTGATGTCATTAAAAGGTTGGTTATCTGGTTAGACAATGGCTCAGTGAATGATTCATCGTCTAACCGTATATTACAACTCATATCTATGTTTTTAAATAGTGATAACGTCTTCATCAGATCGTCATATATTTTCTGTATAAAACAGAAGTAAGTAATCAAACAATCACTTAATTCTATTTTATGCACTCTTAATCCGTAATCCAATATGGTGGAGCCAAGGAGAGTCGAACTCCTGACCTCCTGCGTGCAAGGCAGGCGCTCTACCAACTGAGCTATGGCCCCGTATCGGGATAAGTGGTGGGTCTGATAAGACTTGAACTTATGACCCCCGCGTTATCAACACGGTGCTCTAACCAGCTGAGCTACAGACCCTTAAGAGCTTGCTAAATCAAAGAACAACTTGTTGTGAATTCTTGCTGACCGAATGCGTCAATAAGGAGGTGATCCAGCCGCAGGTTCCCCTACGGCTACCTTGTTACGACTTCACCCCAGTCATCGACCACACCGTGGTGAGCGCCCTCTAAAAGTTAGGCTACCCACTTCTGGTGCAATCAACTCCCATGGTGTGACGGGCGGTGTGTACAAGGCCCGGGAACGTATTCACCGCGGCATTCTGATCCGCGATTACTAGCGATTCCGACTTCATGGAGTCGAGTTGCAGACTCCAATCTGGACTACGATAGGCTTTTTGAGATTCGCATCACATCGCTGTGTAGCAGCCCTCTGTACCTACCATTGTAGCACGTGTGTAGCCCTGGTCGTAAGGGCCATGATGACTTGACGTCGTCCCCGCCTTCCTCCAGTTTGTCACTGGCAGTATCCTTAGAGTCCCCGGCCAAACCGCTGGTAACTAAGGAAAAGGGTTGCGCTCGTTGCGGGACTTAACCCAACATCTCACGACACGAGCTGACGACAGCCATGCAGCACCTGTATTCTAATTCCCGAAGGCACTCCCGCATCTCTGCAGGATTCTAGATATGTCAAGACCAGGTAAGGTTCTTCGCGTTGCATCGAATTAAACCACATGCTCCACCGCTTGTGCGGGCCCCCGTCAATTCATTTGAGTTTTAACCTTGCGGCCGTACTCCCCAGGCGGTCTACTTATTGCGTTAGCTGCGTCACTAAGGAATCAAGTTCCCCAACGACTAGTAGACATCGTTTACGGCGTGGACTACCAGGGTATCTAATCCTGTTTGCTACCCACGCTTTCGAACCTCAGTGTCAGTATGATGCCAGGAGGCTGCCTTCGCCATCGGTATTCCTTCAGATCTCTACGCATTTCACCGCTACACCTGAAATTCTACCTCCCTCTCACCTACTCTAGCCCAACAGTATCAGATGCAGTTCCCAGGTTAAGCCCGGGGATTTCACATCTGACTTATTAAGCCACCTACGCTCGCTTTACGCCCAGTAATTCCGATTAACGCTTGCACCCTCTGTATTACCGCGGCTGCTGGCACAGAGTTAGCCGGTGCTTATTCTGCAGCTAATGTCATCGTCTATGGGTATTAACCATAGAGTCTTCTTCACTGCTTAAAGTGCTTTACAACCAAAAGGCCTTCTTCACACACGCGGCATGGCTGGATCAGGGTTGCCCCCATTGTCCAATATTCCCCACTGCTGCCTCCCGTAGGAGTCCGGGCCGTGTCTCAGTCCCGGTGTGGCTGATCATCCTCTCAGACCAGCTACAGATCGTCGCCTTGGTAGGCCTTTACCCCACCAACTAGCTAATCCGACTTAGGCTCATCCAATAGCGAGAGCGCAAGCGCCCCCTTTTCCCCGTAGGGTGTATGCGGTATTAATACGAGTTTCCCCGTGCTATCCCCCACTACTGGGCAGATTCCTAAGTATTACTCACCCGTCCGCCGCTCGTCAGCAAGAAGCAAGCTTCTCCTGTTACCGCTCGACTTGCATGTGTTAAGCCTGCCGCCAGCGTTCAATCTGAGCCATGATCAAACTCTTCAGTTTAATCTTGCTATGAAGCTCTTTAAAGAAGCTTCTAAACTTGGCTCATTCAATACTAGCAAATTGCTTTTCCGTATGTTTCATATAATGAATTAACTTCGAGTTTCTTTACTAATAAAGAATGATAATTTTTATAGTTAGTCACATCACCGAAAAGATGATATCCCAACTTTAATTTTTAGCATTCTAAATCAGCAAAAATCCACACAAGTTGTTCTTTGATTTTAGCTTTTAAATAGTATCTTAGCTTGTCGTCCAAGCCTAAGTTAAATCTTTTGCTGCACTCAGTTATTATTAATTAGTAATAACGTTGTTGCTTAGCAGGCTGACTATTATATACATTTCAATATCGTTGTCAACACTTAATTTTAATTCTTTCTAAGTGAACCAGCTTTCAATCTCTCGATTTATTGCCTCATGTCCGTCTTAGTGAGGGCGTATTATAGACCCTTAATTTTTTCTGTCAACTGCCTTTTTAAAGTTTTTTCTAATTATTCATTTTCTAATGAAATTTACCCGCCCTATCTCTAGTCGTTCACTCGCATTAGTAAAATAGGTTGATGGTTATATATCTCAAAGTTCAAACTTTGTTTTTTTAAAAACTAAAATCTCGTTATTAGCAAGCATCTTATACTGCTTATCTAAGATTAGTTGATGCTGTTTGGCTAAAGCAACGACATCCTCTTTATTACGAATACCACTGTTTGGATCTCGCTGACGCAAATGCTTATCAAACTGTCTATTACTATCACTGCTATATTGGCCGTTCTCATTAAACGGTCCGTATATTATGAACTTACCATTAATAGGCAGTGCTTCCCCGACTAACTCAAATAACCTCTCAACCAAAGGCCAAGCAATGATATGTAGGGTATTAGCAGTGAAAACAGCATCATATGGCAAATTACCGGTTTGGCTATTCATAGAGTTAAGGGATTTAGGTATATCATCCGTAGTCAGATCAAAGGCTAAGGGCGGATGTAAATTAGGCGCAGGATGTTGGTCGTGCCACCCTTGAATAACTCCATGATTATCAACCAAATCGCTGGTTTGCCATTGTAAATGAGATAATCTGGGGGAGAAATAAATGCTATGTTGCCCAGTGCCTGAACCAACTTCAAACACATAATGGTAATTTTGAAGTTCTTGTTGCAACACACTCAATATTGGATCTTTATTATTTTCGCATGCCTGAGAAAATGGTAACTTCGATCTAGGGGTGATATCGGCGCTTTCTACACTTTCTTCGTTCATAACCCCTCTCACTTCATAAATTGAAAATGGTTAGATTAATATGTATATGCTTTAAGACTTTTAAGACTAATCGCTAACCTCATTGCACGATAATCGACTTAAATAATTAAGCCTCTTAAAATATGTGTAACTTATTAGATTGATTTCGCAACGATTGAATCGAAGAGCATTCTATGCTTGCTGCAATTTAGGACTGACAATAAGCAAAAATATTGCTGAACAAGCGTCTATAACAGTCCATATCTCTTTCGAGAGATAAACTTTTATCAGTGGGTTAAACAGTAATGCCAAAATAATAAAGACCCAAGGCAATATTGATTCTTTTTTCTCAAAGGTCACATAGGCAGCCCAAGCAAATACAGCACAGGCGATAAGTCTTAATAGTGTGTAGTAGCCATAGGGTAAAGGAAGTATTCCTAGAAGCAGAAATCCAACTGCTAAAAATATGACTTGTTTTGGCATGTATAAAATCCGGTAAAAAGTATGAAATTATTATGCCAACACCATATCACAAACCCAATGAAAAAAGCCTAGACAAAGGAAAAAGCCCCCATTCAGATTTGAATGGGGGCTTTTAGGTATAGGGAGCTGACGATGACCTACTCTCACATGGGCGAACCACACTACCATTGGCGCAACGATGTTTCACTTCTGAGTTCGAGAAGGGATCAGGTGGTTCCATCGTGCTATTGTCGTCAGCAAAGGGGGTATAGATATGAGTTGGTTAAGCTATTAGCTCAACTTTGTTTGACTATTATATCAGAACCTGAATCAATATTATCAGGGTGATATCGAAATAATTATAGCTTGCTCTTTATAAGGAGCTACAAAACCACTTGGGTGTTGTATGGTCAAGCCAAACGAGCAATTAGTACAGATTAGCTACACGCATCACTGCGCTTCCACACCCTGCCTATCAACGTCCTAGTCTTGAACGGCTCTTAAGGGAAATCTAATCTTGAGGTTGGCTTCCCGCTTAGATGCTTTCAGCGGTTATCCAATCCGAACGTAGCTACCGGGCAATGCCATTGGCATGACAACCCGAACACCAGCGGTTCGTCCACTCTGGTCCTCTCGTACTAGGAGCAGATCCTCTCAAATTTCCAACGCCCACGGTAGATAGGGACCGAACTGTCTCACGACGTTCTAAACCCAGCTCGCGTACCTCTTTAAATGGCGAACAGCCATACCCTTAGGACCTGCTTCAGCCCTAGGATGAGATGAGCCGACATCGAGGTGCCAAACACCGCCGTCGATATGAACTCTTGGGCGGTATCAGCCTGTTATCCCCAGAGTACCTTTTATCCGTTGAGCGATGGCCCTTCCATACAGAACCACCGGATCACTAAGACCTACTTTCGTACCTGCTCGACTTGTGGGTCTCGCAGTTAAGCGCGCTTTTGCCTTTATACTCTATGAACGATTTCCGACCGTTCTGAGCGCACCTTCGTACTCCTCCGTTACTCTTTAGGAGGAGACCGCCCCAGTCAAACTACCCACCATACATTGTCCTCGGTATTGTTATACCTGAGTTAGAACCCCAACATGACCAGGGTGGTATTTCAAGGATGGCTCCACAAATACTGGCGTATCTGCTTCAAAGCCTCCCACCTATCCTGCACAAGTCAGGTCAAAGTTCAATGTAAAGCTGTAGTAAAGGTTCACGGGGTCTTTCCGTCTAGCCGCGGGTACACAGCATCTTCACTGCGATTTCGATTTCACTGAGTCTCTGCTGGAGACAGCGCTGCCATCATTATGCCATTCGTGCAGGTCGGAACTTACCCGACAAGGAATTTCGCTACCTTAGGACCGTTATAGTTACGGCCGCCGTTTACTGGGGCTTCGATCAAGACCTTCGCATACGCTAAGCCCATCAATTAACCTTCCAGCACCGGGCAGGCATCACACCCTATACGTCCACTTTCGTGTTTGCAGAGTGCTGTGTTTTTAATAAACAGTTGCAGCAGCCTGGTATCTGCGACTGCTAGAAGCTTACGGAGCAAGTCCTTCACCTCCAGCAGCGTACCTTCTCCCGAAGTTACGGTACCATTTTGCCTAGTTCCTTCAGCAGAGTTCTCTCAAGCGCCTTGGTATTCTCTACCTGATCACCTGTGTCGGTTTAGGGTACGATTCGTTTATGACTATAGTTTAGAAGCTTTTCCTGGAAGCATGGTATTTGCCACTTCGCTGTACAAGTACAGCTTGCTATCAGATCTCAGTATTAACAGCCCGGATTTGCCTAAGCCGTCTACCTACATCCTTCCACCTGGACAACCATCGCCAGGCTGGCATAACCTTCTCCGTCCCTCCATCACATCATAAACAAGTATCGGAATATTAACCGATTTCCCATCGACTACGCCTTTCGGCCTCGCCTTAGGGGTCGACTCACCCAGCCCCGATTAACGTTGGACTGGAACCCTTGATCTTCCGGCGTGCGAGCTTTTCACTCGCATTATCGTTACTCACGTCAGCATTCGCTCTTGTGATACCTCCAGCATACCTTACGATACACCTTCACAGGCTTACACAACGCTCCCCTACCACTTGAAACAATTTTCAAATCCGCAGCTTCGGCTCCTAGTTTGAGCCCCGTTACATCTTCCGCGCGGGCCGACTCGACTAGTGAGCTATTACGCTTTCTTTAAAGGATGGCTGCTTCTAAGCCAACCTCCTAGCTGTCTATGCCTTCCCACTTCGTTTCCCACTTAACTAGGAATTTGGGGCCTTAGCTGGCGGTCTGGGTTGTTTCCCTCTCCACGACGGACGTTAGCACCCGCCGTGTGTCTCCCGGATATCACTCATCGGTATTCGGAGTTTGCATCGGTTTGGTAAGTCGGTATGACCCCCTAGCCGAAACAGTGCTCTACCCCCAATGGTGTTCGTCCGAGGCGCTACCTAAATAGCTTTCGGGGAGAACCAGCTATCACCGAGTTTGATTAGCCTTTCACCCCTATCCACAAGTCATCCCCTGGCTTTTCAACGACAGTGGGTTCGGTCCTCCGGTGCCTGTTACGGCACTTTCAACCTGCTCATGGATAGATCACTCGGTTTCGGGTCTATACCCTGCAACTATACGCCCTATTAAGACTCGGTTTCCCTACGGCTCCCCTAACGGTTAACCTTGCTACAGAATATAAGTCGCTGACCCATTATACAAAAGGTACGCGGTCACCCAACAAGTGGGCTCCCACTGCTTGTACGCACACGGTTTCAGGTTCTATTTCACTCCCCTCACAGGGGTTCTTTTCGCCTTTCCCTCACGGTACTGGTTCACTATCGGTCAGTCAGGAGTATTTAGCCTTGGAGGATGGTCCCCCCATCTTCATACAGAATTTCTCGTGTTCCGCACTACTTAATATGCTTCATTATATGTTTCGAATACGGGGCTATCACCCACTATGGCCAGTTTTCCCACACTGTTCTTCTACATATAAATCCGTCGGCTCCTCCCCGTTCGCTCGCCGCTACTAGGGGAATCTCTATTGATGTCTTTTCCTAAGGGTACTGAGATGTTTCACTTCCCCTCGTTCGCTTACTAATAAATTAGTATACCTAGCTTACGCTAAGTGGGTTTCCCCATTCAGAAATCTCCGGATCACAGGATATTGCCGCCTCCCCGAAGCTTATCGCAGGCTGTCACGTCTTTCATCGCCTCTGACTGCCAAGGCATCCACCATGTGCGCTTAATTACTTGACCATACAACCCCAAAGGGTCTTTAGTCTGTAATTATAACGATATCACCTTGATAATTTACGCTTGATTCAGTTCTCTTTACTTTGATAACCAACCCCTTGGGATAACAACTGATGTCATTAAAAGGTTGGTTATCTGGTTAGACAATGGCTCAGTGAATGATTCATCGTCTAACCGTATATTACAACTCATATCTATGTTTTTAAATAGTGATAACGTCTTCATCAGATCGTCATATATTTTCTGTATAAAACAGAAGTAAGTAATCAAACAATCACTTAATTCTATTTTATGCACTCTTAATCCGTAATCCAATATGGTGGAGCCAAGGAGAGTCGAACTCCTGACCTCCTGCGTGCAAGGCAGGCGCTCTACCAACTGAGCTATGGCCCCGTATCGGGATAAGTGGTGGGTCTGATAAGACTTGAACTTATGACCCCCGCGTTATCAACACGGTGCTCTAACCAGCTGAGCTACAGACCCTTAAGAGCTTGCTAAATCAAAGAACAACTTGTTGTGAATTCTTGCTGACCGAATGCGTCAATAAGGAGGTGATCCAGCCGCAGGTTCCCCTACGGCTACCTTGTTACGACTTCACCCCAGTCATCGACCACACCGTGGTGAGCGCCCTCTAAAAGTTAGGCTACCCACTTCTGGTGCAATCAACTCCCATGGTGTGACGGGCGGTGTGTACAAGGCCCGGGAACGTATTCACCGCGGCATTCTGATCCGCGATTACTAGCGATTCCGACTTCATGGAGTCGAGTTGCAGACTCCAATCTGGACTACGATAGGCTTTTTGAGATTCGCATCACATCGCTGTGTAGCAGCCCTCTGTACCTACCATTGTAGCACGTGTGTAGCCCTGGTCGTAAGGGCCATGATGACTTGACGTCGTCCCCGCCTTCCTCCAGTTTGTCACTGGCAGTATCCTTAGAGTCCCCGGCCAAACCGCTGGTAACTAAGGAAAAGGGTTGCGCTCGTTGCGGGACTTAACCCAACATCTCACGACACGAGCTGACGACAGCCATGCAGCACCTGTATTCTAATTCCCGAAGGCACTCCCGCATCTCTGCAGGATTCTAGATATGTCAAGACCAGGTAAGGTTCTTCGCGTTGCATCGAATTAAACCACATGCTCCACCGCTTGTGCGGGCCCCCGTCAATTCATTTGAGTTTTAACCTTGCGGCCGTACTCCCCAGGCGGTCTACTTATTGCGTTAGCTGCGTCACTAAGGAATCAAGTTCCCCAACGACTAGTAGACATCGTTTACGGCGTGGACTACCAGGGTATCTAATCCTGTTTGCTACCCACGCTTTCGAACCTCAGTGTCAGTATGATGCCAGGAGGCTGCCTTCGCCATCGGTATTCCTTCAGATCTCTACGCATTTCACCGCTACACCTGAAATTCTACCTCCCTCTCACCTACTCTAGCCCAACAGTATCAGATGCAGTTCCCAGGTTAAGCCCGGGGATTTCACATCTGACTTATTAAGCCACCTACGCTCGCTTTACGCCCAGTAATTCCGATTAACGCTTGCACCCTCTGTATTACCGCGGCTGCTGGCACAGAGTTAGCCGGTGCTTATTCTGCAGCTAATGTCATCGTCTATGGGTATTAACCATAGAGTCTTCTTCACTGCTTAAAGTGCTTTACAACCAAAAGGCCTTCTTCACACACGCGGCATGGCTGGATCAGGGTTGCCCCCATTGTCCAATATTCCCCACTGCTGCCTCCCGTAGGAGTCCGGGCCGTGTCTCAGTCCCGGTGTGGCTGATCATCCTCTCAGACCAGCTACAGATCGTCGCCTTGGTAGGCCTTTACCCCACCAACTAGCTAATCCGACTTAGGCTCATCCAATAGCGAGAGCGCAAGCGCCCCCTTTTCCCCGTAGGGTGTATGCGGTATTAATACGAGTTTCCCCGTGCTATCCCCCACTACTGGGCAGATTCCTAAGTATTACTCACCCGTCCGCCGCTCGTCAGCAAGAAGCAAGCTTCTCCTGTTACCGCTCGACTTGCATGTGTTAAGCCTGCCGCCAGCGTTCAATCTGAGCCATGATCAAACTCTTCAGTTTAATCTTGCTATGAAGTCCTTTAAAGAGACTTCTAAACTTGGCTCATTCAATACTAGCAAATTGCTTTTCCGTATGTTTCATATAATGAATTAACTTCGAGTTTCTCTACTAATAAAGAATGATAATTTTTATAGTTAGTCCTCATCCCGAAAAGAGATAAGCCCAACTTTAATTTTTAGCATTCTAAATCAGCAAAAATCCACACAAGTTGTTCTTTGATTTTAGCTTTTAAATAGTTGACTTAGTACGTCGTCCGTATTAAGTTGTGCTATTAAAGGATACTCTATCTTCAATTCGAAGATTGGTTAGCCTTAGTAGCGAGCCGTCTAGTATATCTTATTCAAAATATTTGTCAACAGCTTTTTTAAATTCTTTATCAAGTCATCGTAATCAAACCAAAGACCGAAGTCAATATTCATTAACTACGTTGTCCCGATGAGGTGCGTATTATACGCGTTTTGTATCTGGTGTCAAGGGTTTGTTTTGTTTTATTTAAGTTTTGTTCGTTTGGAACAGTTTTCAAATAATTCCCTTAACTGAGGAACGTATTATATAGACTTTGAGCAGTAGGTCAACCTTAGTCACTTATAAATTCCAAATTAATTTAGCACCCTATTCAATTACATATTGTCATACCAAAAGAGTTGATACGACATATAGAACCTTCATTACTTATGTCCTTACTAAATGACTCTTTCTTCCAGGTATTTGCCTTATTATCTCCAGTAGCAACAAAAGGATCTTTGCTATACGTGAGCCTATTATCACTTCGCGTTTTGACAAAGTGATTAGCAAGCCATTTAATTCCTCTGCTATTATTAGTCGTATCTAATGGAACAGTTTGATACATAGACACATTATTACATTCAGGCTTATTAACTGAATTTTTATCACAACTAATACTTGCAGTTGCTAAAGAGGCAATAGAAAGCAGCGAAGTAATAGATATGATATGCTTTATTCTCATCGAACAATCCTTTCTATATAATCTAATTAAATTTACGTTAAGTTACACTAATATTATATATATAGTATTAATAAATAGTCTATTAATTTATTTTAGATATGAATCAGATATGGTTTATTCAAATTTTAAAGCTGAAAAAGGAAAAAGCCCCCATTCAGATTTGAATGGGGGCTTTTAGGTATAGGGAGCTGACGATGACCTACTCTCACATGGGCGAACCACACTACCATTGGCGCAACGATGTTTCACTTCTGAGTTCGAGAAGGGATCAGGTGGTTCCATCGTGCTATTGTCGTCAGCAAAGGGGGTATAGATATGAGTTGGTTAAGCTATTAGCTCAACTTTGTTTGACTATTATATCAGAACTTGAATCAATATTATCAGGGTGATATCGAAATAATTATAGCTTGCTCTTTATAAGGAGCTACAAAACCACTTGGGTGTTGTATGGTCAAGCCAAACGAGCAATTAGTACAGATTAGCTACACGCATCACTGCGCTTCCACACCCTGCCTATCAACGTCCTAGTCTTGAACGGCTCTTAAGGGAAATCTAATCTTGAGGTTGGCTTCCCGCTTAGATGCTTTCAGCGGTTATCCAATCCGAACGTAGCTACCGGGCAATGCCATTGGCATGACAACCCGAACACCAGCGGTTCGTCCACTCTGGTCCTCTCGTACTAGGAGCAGATCCTCTCAAATTTCCAACGCCCACGGTAGATAGGGACCGAACTGTCTCACGACGTTCTAAACCCAGCTCGCGTACCTCTTTAAATGGCGAACAGCCATACCCTTAGGACCTGCTTCAGCCCTAGGATGAGATGAGCCGACATCGAGGTGCCAAACACCGCCGTCGATATGAACTCTTGGGCGGTATCAGCCTGTTATCCCCAGAGTACCTTTTATCCGTTGAGCGATGGCCCTTCCATACAGAACCACCGGATCACTAAGACCTACTTTCGTACCTGCTCGACTTGTGGGTCTCGCAGTTAAGCGCGCTTTTGCCTTTATACTCTATGAACGATTTCCGACCGTTCTGAGCGCACCTTCGTACTCCTCCGTTACTCTTTAGGAGGAGACCGCCCCAGTCAAACTACCCACCATACATTGTCCTCGGTATTGTTATACCTGAGTTAGAACCCCAACATGACCAGGGTGGTATTTCAAGGATGGCTCCACAAATACTGGCGTATCTGCTTCAAAGCCTCCCACCTATCCTGCACAAGTCAGGTCAAAGTTCAATGTAAAGCTGTAGTAAAGGTTCACGGGGTCTTTCCGTCTAGCCGCGGGTACACAGCATCTTCACTGCGATTTCGATTTCACTGAGTCTCTGCTGGAGACAGCGCTGCCATCATTATGCCATTCGTGCAGGTCGGAACTTACCCGACAAGGAATTTCGCTACCTTAGGACCGTTATAGTTACGGCCGCCGTTTACTGGGGCTTCGATCAAGACCTTCGCATACGCTAAGCCCATCAATTAACCTTCCAGCACCGGGCAGGCATCACACCCTATACGTCCACTTTCGTGTTTGCAGAGTGCTGTGTTTTTAATAAACAGTTGCAGCAGCCTGGTATCTGCGACTGCTAGAAGCTTACGGAGCAAGTCCTTCACCTCCAGCAGCGTACCTTCTCCCGAAGTTACGGTACCATTTTGCCTAGTTCCTTCAGCAGAGTTCTCTCAAGCGCCTTGGTATTCTCTACCTGATCACCTGTGTCGGTTTAGGGTACGATTCGTTTATGACTATAGTTTAGAAGCTTTTCCTGGAAGCATGGTATTTGCCACTTCGCTGTACAAGTACAGCTTGCTATCAGATCTCAGTATTAACAGCCCGGATTTGCCTAAGCCGTCTACCTACATCCTTCCACCTGGACAACCATCGCCAGGCTGGCATAACCTTCTCCGTCCCTCCATCACATCATAAACAAGTATCGGAATATTAACCGATTTCCCATCGACTACGCCTTTCGGCCTCGCCTTAGGGGTCGACTCACCCAGCCCCGATTAACGTTGGACTGGAACCCTTGATCTTCCGGCGTGCGAGCTTTTCACTCGCATTATCGTTACTCACGTCAGCATTCGCTCTTGTGATACCTCCAGCATACCTTACGATACACCTTCACAGGCTTACACAACGCTCCCCTACCACTTGAAACAATTTTCAAATCCGCAGCTTCGGCTCCTAGTTTGAGCCCCGTTACATCTTCCGCGCGGGCCGACTCGACTAGTGAGCTATTACGCTTTCTTTAAAGGATGGCTGCTTCTAAGCCAACCTCCTAGCTGTCTATGCCTTCCCACTTCGTTTCCCACTTAACTAGGAATTTGGGGCCTTAGCTGGCGGTCTGGGTTGTTTCCCTCTCCACGACGGACGTTAGCACCCGCCGTATGTCTCCCGGATATCACTCATCGGTATTCGGAGTTTGCATCGGTTTGGTAAGTCGGTATGACCCCCTAGCCGAAACAGTGCTCTACCCCCAATGGTGTTCGTCCGAGGCGCTACCTAAATAGCTTTCGGGGAGAACCAGCTATCACCGAGTTTGATTAGCCTTTCACCCCTATCCACAAGTCATCCCCTGGCTTTTCAACGACAGTGGGTTCGGTCCTCCGGTGCCTGTTACGGCACTTTCAACCTGCTCATGGATAGATCACTCGGTTTCGGGTCTATACCCTGCAACTATACGCCCTATTAAGACTCGGTTTCCCTACGGCTCCCCTAACGGTTAACCTTGCTACAGAATATAAGTCGCTGACCCATTATACAAAAGGTACGCGGTCACCCAACAAGTGGGCTCCCACTGCTTGTACGCACACGGTTTCAGGTTCTATTTCACTCCCCTCACAGGGGTTCTTTTCGCCTTTCCCTCACGGTACTGGTTCACTATCGGTCAGTCAGGAGTATTTAGCCTTGGAGGATGGTCCCCCCATCTTCATACAGAATTTCTCGTGTTCCGCACTACTTAATATGCTTCATTATATGTTTCGAATACGGGGCTATCACCCACTATGGCCAGTTTTCCCACACTGTTCTTCTACATATAAATCCGTCGGCTCCTCCCCGTTCGCTCGCCGCTACTAGGGGAATCTCTATTGATGTCTTTTCCTAAGGGTACTGAGATGTTTCACTTCCCCTCGTTCGCTTACTAATAAATTAGTATACCTAGCTTACGCTAAGTGGGTTTCCCCATTCAGAAATCTCCGGATCACAGGATATTGCCGCCTCCCCGAAGCTTATCGCAGGCTGTCACGTCTTTCATCGCCTCTGACTGCCAAGGCATCCACCATGTGCGCTTAATTACTTGACCATACAACCCCAAAGGGTCTTTAGTCTGTAATTATAACGATATCACCTTGATAATTTACGCTTGATTCAGTTCTCTTTACTTTGATAACCAACCCCTTGGGATAACAACTGATGTCATTAAAAGGTTGGTTATCTGGTTAGACAATGGCTCAGTGAATGATTCATCGTCTAACCGTATATTACAACTCATATCTATGTTTTTAAATAGTAATAACGTCTTCATCAGATCGTCATATATTTTCTGTATAAAACAGAAGTAAGTAATCATTACCTTCATTATAAAGATGAATCACTTAATTCTATTTTATCTACTCTTAATCCGTAATCCAATATGGTGGAGCCAAGGAGAGTCGAACTCCTGACCTCCTGCGTGCAAGGCAGGCGCTCTACCAACTGAGCTATGGCCCCGTATCGGGATAAGTGGTGGGTCTGATAAGACTTGAACTTATGACCCCCGCGTTATCAACACGGTGCTCTAACCAGCTGAGCTACAGACCCTTAAGAGCTTGCTAAATCAAAGAACAACTTGTTGTGAATTCTTGCTGACCGAATGCGTCAATAAGGAGGTGATCCAGCCGCAGGTTCCCCTACGGCTACCTTGTTACGACTTCACCCCAGTCATCGACCACACCGTGGTGAGCGCCCTCTAAAAGTTAGGCTACCCACTTCTGGTGCAATCAACTCCCATGGTGTGACGGGCGGTGTGTACAAGGCCCGGGAACGTATTCACCGCGGCATTCTGATCCGCGATTACTAGCGATTCCGACTTCATGGAGTCGAGTTGCAGACTCCAATCTGGACTACGATAGGCTTTTTGAGATTCGCATCACATCGCTGTGTAGCAGCCCTCTGTACCTACCATTGTAGCACGTGTGTAGCCCTGGTCGTAAGGGCCATGATGACTTGACGTCGTCCCCGCCTTCCTCCAGTTTGTCACTGGCAGTATCCTTAGAGTCCCCGGCCAAACCGCTGGTAACTAAGGAAAAGGGTTGCGCTCGTTGCGGGACTTAACCCAACATCTCACGACACGAGCTGACGACAGCCATGCAGCACCTGTATTCTAATTCCCGAAGGCACTCCCGCATCTCTGCAGGATTCTAGATATGTCAAGACCAGGTAAGGTTCTTCGCGTTGCATCGAATTAAAC
Source organism: Psychrobacter sanguinis (assembly GCF_020736705.1). NCBI lineage: Bacteria > Pseudomonadati > Pseudomonadota > Gammaproteobacteria > Moraxellales > Moraxellaceae > Psychrobacter > Psychrobacter sanguinis. The sequence continues at coordinate 1,197,229 of NZ_CP085990.1, read as the reverse complement.
CACATGCTCCACCGCTTGTGCGGGCCCCCGTCAATTCATTTGAGTTTTAACCTTGCGGCCGTACTCCCCAGGCGGTCTACTTATTGCGTTAGCTGCGTCACTAAGGAATCAAGTTCCCCAACGACTAGTAGACATCGTTTACGGCGTGGACTACCAGGGTATCTAATCCTGTTTGCTACCCACGCTTTCGAACCTCAGTGTCAGTATGATGCCAGGAGGCTGCCTTCGCCATCGGTATTCCTTCAGATCTCTACGCATTTCACCGCTACACCTGAAATTCTACCTCCCTCTCACCTACTCTAGCCCAACAGTATCAGATGCAGTTCCCAGGTTAAGCCCGGGGATTTCACATCTGACTTATTAAGCCACCTACGCTCGCTTTACGCCCAGTAATTCCGATTAACGCTTGCACCCTCTGTATTACCGCGGCTGCTGGCACAGAGTTAGCCGGTGCTTATTCTGCAGCTAATGTCATCGTCTATGGGTATTAACCATAGAGTCTTCTTCACTGCTTAAAGTGCTTTACAACCAAAAGGCCTTCTTCACACACGCGGCATGGCTGGATCAGGGTTGCCCCCATTGTCCAATATTCCCCACTGCTGCCTCCCGTAGGAGTCCGGGCCGTGTCTCAGTCCCGGTGTGGCTGATCATCCTCTCAGACCAGCTACAGATCGTCGCCTTGGTAGGCCTTTACCCCACCAACTAGCTAATCCGACTTAGGCTCATCCAATAGCGAGAGCGCAAGCGCCCCCTTTTCCCCGTAGGGTGTATGCGGTATTAATACGAGTTTCCCCGTGCTATCCCCCACTACTGGGCAGATTCCTAAGTATTACTCACCCGTCCGCCGCTCGTCAGCGAGAAGCAAGCTTCTCCTGTTACCGCTCGACTTGCATGTGTTAAGCCTGCCGCCAGCGTTCAATCTGAGCCATGATCAAACTCTTCAGTTTAATCTTGCTATGAAGTCCTTTAAAGAGACTTCTAAACTTGGCTCATTCAATACTAGCAAATTGCTTTTCCGTATGTTTCATATAATGAATTAACTTCGAGTTTCTCTACTAATAAAGAATGATAATTTTTATAGTTAGTCCTCATCCCGAAAAGAGATAAGCCCAACTTTAATTTTTAGCATTCTAAATCAGCAAAAATCCACACAAGTTGTTCTTTGATTTTAGCTTTTAAATAGTTGACTTAGTACGTCGTCCGTATTAAGTTGTGCTATTAAAGGATACTCTATCTTCAATTCGAAGATTGGTTAGCCTTAGTAGCGAGCCGTCTAGTATATCTTATTCAAAATATTTGTCAACAGCTTTTTTAAATTCTTTATCAAGTCACCGTAATCAAACCAAAGACCGAAGTCCATATTCATTAACTACGTTGTCCCGATGAGGTGCGTATTATACGCGTTTTGTATCTGGTGTCAAGAAGTATTTCAATTTTGTTGGAATTTGTTGTTATAAATCAACATCAAACTCTTTCCTCTCGACAGCGCACTAGTATATAGCTTATTTAAGATTGGTCAATAGGAGAATCAACTTTAGTTTGATTTTTAAAACCTTCAGATAGTTAGGCCACCCTATTATATGATCAACTATATAAGTAGCTAGATGAGCAGATTGTTCTCATATCATTCTACTCTAACCCTTCTATTTTATAACCCCTACTCTGACCTAATCCTACTCTAAACTTTGCCCACTGATTGAAAGAAATTTCGATAGGCTTCTACCTTCTTATCAAGCGATAACGGATAAGCACGTGAAGTTGACGGTAATCTATATAGAGTTAAATCACGGCCTGCATAAGGGTAAGACATCTGTTGATTGGTTTTAGGCCATTTTGACTTTGGTAAGGCCTTACCCTGTTCTTGCTCCAATAGCTGCATTAAAATTTCGGTCGCTTTACCGCCGGTGGTAAAAATAGTGTGTACTTTAGGCACTTGAGCCAAAATTTCCTTTAAGTCCACAGGCTCTACTATTGTTAAGTGCTTATCAGCAGCATTGCCTTGCTCACGTATGGCCTTTTTGACAGTAGGACAAGAAGCAATACCCCTATCTTTCATAAAGGCAATAATTTTTTCAGGATCAAATGCTTTTTCTTCACCCTGTCTAAAATGGTCAGCATCTTTAAAGAATACTCTGCCATAAATACGCCACATGTCATTATAAAAATTAGGATAATGGAACGCCATACCCCATTTATCTGCAGTTGGCGGAAAAGTACCCATCATCATGATAGTAGCATTACTCGGTAGAACCGCTCCAAACGGATGCGTTTCTACCACTGTGCCATCGGCCATCTGCTCTAAATTATGACTGTTCAACATTTACTCCCAATAACTTCTATATATACATATCAATGAATAGTCTATGGCGCTTTATATCCATAGTAATAAATCAGTAATGCCCATTGTCTAACATTGGCTTAATTAATTCATGCTCTCTTACGTTCTTTTAATGCCTAGAATGCCTTAACGCTTAAACACCTTAATAACAGTTTAATATCGAGAGATATTCCTTCCAAACGAGCGTTATAGATGTTTTTCTTTTACTTTGGTCTATCTTCTAGGGTATCTAAATCAGGAAGTTTGTCAGTTGCTTTTGTTTTATTGGTATAATTGTTTTGTTAATTGCAGTCATCTTCGACAATGCAACATATTTTCCAAATATGACTCCCTTCCAAATTCAAGCAAGCTGTCCTAATTCTGACGACGGTCAAAGAGGTCTTATGAACAACCTAAATATTGAGATAATCACCCACCCCCTTGTACGCCATAAATTAAGCTTAATGCGCGCCAAAGATTGTAGTACTTATAAATTCCGCACTTTAACCAGTGAGCTTGCCCGCTTAATGGCCTATGAAGCGTGTCGTGATTTTGAAATTGAAGAATTCGACATGTTAGGTTGGGACAATACGGAAATTAAAGGTGAGCAAATCGTTGGTAAGACGGTGACCATTGTTCCTATCCTACGTGCTGGACTAGGTATGCTAGATGGCGTATTAGACCTTATCCCAACGGCTAAAATCTCAATGGTTGGCCTGCAACGTGACGAGGAAACCTTACAACCTGTGCCTTTTTTCGAAAAATTAGTTGCTGATGTGGACCGTCGTCCTGCGCTAATTATTGACCCAATGTTAGCAACAGGCGGATCAATGGTTGCTACCATTGATATGTTGAAAGAAAAAGGGTGCTCAACCATCAAAGCACTGGTACTTGTGGCAGCGCCTGAAGGCGTACGCTTAGTAAACGAAGCACACCCTGATGTTAAAATTTACACTGCGTCTTTAGACAGTCATTTAAATGAAGATGGCTACATCATCCCTGGCCTAGGCGATGCAGGTGATAAAATCTTTGGCACAAAATAAGCATCTCTTAACTGTAGAAGGTCTAAAGTTATACTATCCGCTTTAAATCTACTTATTTGTCATTTGCGCTTAGCCTATCGTGTAATGCCTAATCAGAGATGACAACTCTGGTTGGGCATTATTATTATTATGGGTGTCTTCTTTGATCAGCGTAAGTTGGCTAAAATCTAATATCATCACTTCATTGCGTACCGCATCCGAGGTATGCTTATTATGCTTCACTGCAAATGCTTTCACGCTATCTGAGCCCACCGTTATTAGATTAAATATAAGTGGCGTGGCATTTATGGGCTTCACCCCACCTTTGGTTTTAGATAAATCACTATACTTTAGCGCCTGCTCAATGGCTTTAAATGGGTTTAGCGTTGTAGTAAGTAACTTCTCGCTGCGTACCGACATAGGTAGCTTGCCCCCAGTCAGCAATACTTGTCCTTTGGGCAATCGCTGCGTGTGTCTCATCAACTCATGTTTTAGTATTTCTGGCATGTCTGCATTGAACACATCTTCGGTTTGTTGATAAAAGGCACTAAAACTCCGCTGGATGTAACGACCAAAAACAGTGAAATTTATCCAGTCTTGATATACCGGCTGCTCTAATAACAGCTGGCTAAATTGCTTTTGATAACTTATCAAATTAGCTGCAATATAGGAGGCACTGTTAGGAACTTTTTCAGTAACAGCGAAGTTTTCAATAAGATGAATCAAAATTTGCTGCGCAGAATTAAAAGACTGTTGTTGCCACTGTAAGGGATATAGAACTGTATCGAGATTGGATAGCGCAGGAACTAACTGCGCTGTAGTTTTGCGATTGAAAAATGAGAACATCAAAATTCCGGAGTGTAACTGGCCGTTTTTTCAAAGGCCAAGATAGTGTCACGCTCTGCCTCAGTCCAAGCTAATTTCGCACTGGCATTCTTGTTCAATCGAACCAATACCGAATCTCCAGTAGCGACGACGGTCTGTTGTGCTTGGCTATAGTAGCAGTATTCCATCACGATACTGGTATTGCCAAGCTTCTTAGTGCGTACCCCGACCAACAAAGTATCAGGATAAACCACTGGCTTTAAATAAGAGCAGCTAGATTGGGCTAGAACCGTGGTCACTTCATCTGAGAACGCGCCTATTTCTTGTAAATAGTTAATACGTGCTGACTCCGCATAGCGGTAATACACCACATTATTAACATGATTAAAGGCATCCATGTCGTTCCAGATAACAGGCTGAACATAAATACTGGCAAACTCTGCCAAAGCTTCAGGTTTTTTGAAATCAGCAGGTAGATTTGAATTTGAATCTAAAGTAGGGTTAGTCATTGAACTAAATCATCTCCACAGCATATATTAAATAGCTTTTAGTTATTGTTTTAGGAATCTTAGCCTTAGTCTTGTTTGACTTCAGCTTTATTTATTAGGTTTATTTACTAAGGCCGATTAGTTATTAATCAGTCGCTGGATACCTTGCCAAACTTCATCATCATCAAGATGCTCAATACGCATACAGTTTAACTGCAAGTCTTGCAACGTATCGGTCAGCCGTTTTCCAAACGTTAAATAATCAAAGTCGCTGAGTTGAGCGGCGTCTGTAGAGGTCATTCTATCGGTCTGCCATTCTGCAAACAGCATTCTCCAATTGGTAAATGCTTCGCCACTACTTATCAAAGTAATAGGTTTAATAGGCGCAATGGGTTCAGATTTGGCAGATAAAGTTACCAGTTGCTGCTGTAGCCTTGTAAATTTATCGAGTGCATCAATCGGACAACGGCGCTGATACCAAGCAATGGCATCTACCGTCACCCCGTTTTCCTGTAGAAAATTAACCAAGACCCGTCGACCGCCACGGCCACGCCAGACCAAAATATGGTGACCTGTGCTTAACGTATTTAATGAAGGCATCTTTATCATTCCCTCATTGCTATACTCATCAGGACACTGCACTTGCCAGCCTGCAGCGCGTAGGACTTCTGCCGTTGCGTGACCAACGGCAATAACAGCACACTTTGGGATAAAACCTTGCGGGCAAGCTGCCAATCCCATACGTGCCGCTGTTGGACTTACCACAACCAAAGCTTGATATCGCTCTGGCTGCTGATAGAAGTCTTTCTGATATTGCAATTCACGCCCACTAATATCGACAGGGGCTAACTCTAATAACGGCATCTCTAACACAGTCATCCCCCTGTTCTGCATCGCTAAGCTTAGCGGCTGGGCACGACTGGTGGGACGGGTATTGATAAAAATCATGACAACACTTCGAGTCAAGGTAGGTTTACATCAAATCTAACAGCTATTGGTCTTTCTTATCTGAGTAGATAGCAGCTAAGATACTATCTGCTCCTAATGACAATAGCTCATCAGCCACTTCGATACCTAATTGTTCTGCTTGCGCTTCACGAGCCGCTTGATCACCGCTTAGTTCGATACGTTTTTCGGCTTTAAGCAATGTTGTTCCATCTTCAGAACCAACACGCCCACGCAACCATAGTGTCTTTTGGAAAGTTTGTTGATCAGACGGTTCTGAGTCTTTCTCAATTACGGCATAGGCAGCAATAGGCACTTGGCAACCGCCTTCAAGTCTTCGATTTAAGGCACGTTCAGCTTTTAGACGAATACGTGCTTGGCCATCGTTAAGTGGTTTCAACAACTCTAGTACTGCCTCATCGTCACTGCGACACTCAATGGCCAAAGCACCTTGACCTACCGCCGGCAAACTGATGTCAATATCAATCTCTTGTTTGATACGTTCACTTAACTCTACTCGTTTGAGACCACTGGTCGCTAAAATAATCGCATCATACTCGCCAGCATCTAATTTGCTTAAGCGGGTTTGCACATTACCGCGTAGAGACTTAATTTGTAAGTCTGGACGGAAAGCTTTTATCTGACACTGACGGCGTAAACTGGCAGTACCTACTACCGCACCTTCGGGTAAGTCTTCTAGTTTGTCATAAGTATTAGAGACAAAGGCATCGGTAGGCGTTTCGCGCTTACAATACGTACCTAGTATCAAACCTTCAGGTAATTGCATAGGCACATCTTTTAAGGAATGTACTGCAATATCGGCACGCCCATCATATAAGGCCTGTTCTAACTCTTTAACAAACAGTCCTTTACCGCCAATTTTAGCCAAAGGCGTATCAAGGATTTTGTCACCTTGGGTCACCATCGTTACTAGGTTGACTTCCAACTCTGGGTACAAAGATTCTAGACGTGATTTTATGTGCTCTGCTTGCCACATGGCCAAAGGGCTTTTTCGAGTGGCAATATTTAAAGTTTTTAAAGTGGTGGTGTGGGCTGATGTGGTCATAGTTATCTTTTAATAGGTTTAGTAAATATAATAGAAAGTAAAATTAAGGGGTAAGACCTGATTGGTGCTTAAGACAAGTCTCACTATTACCTTGCTTATTTAACCATAAATGGCCGTCTATTTCAGTGATGTTATGTTGGAACGTTGCCTAATTTAACTGAACCGGTTAACTAGCAAGGCGACCTTGTCCTTTGCTATACTGCAAACTCTGTGCATTTTACTGGATTTGGACTGATATGACTGCCAACAACTCAAACAAGACTTCTGATACACAAGAAAATAAACCTAACGTTACTAGTGGCCAAGGTCAACAAATGTGGGGTGGCCGCTTTAGTGAAGCCACCGACAGCTTTGTGGCTGCGTTCACCGCCTCTGTCGGATTTGACCAACGCTTTGCCAAACATGATATTCAAGGCTCAGTTGCTCATGCCACGATGCTCGGACGCTGCGGTATTCTCACGTCCGAAGAAGTGGATACTATTATTGAAGGTCTACATAAAGTACAGCAAGAAATTGACGCTGGCGAGTTTAACTGGTCTATCGCTTTAGAAGACATCCATATGAACGTCGAATCTCGTCTAACCGACATTATTGGTACTGTCGGTAAAAAACTACACACTGGCCGTAGCCGTAACGATCAAGTAGCCACCGACATCCGCTTATGGTTACGTGAAGAAGTGGATAATATTGTCGAGCTATTGGTGAAGTTGCAATCAGGCTTATTGAACCTAGCCGAACAGCATACTGATACCATTATGCCAGGTTTTACTCACTTACAAACCGCACAGCCGGTCAGCTTTGGTCATCACGTCATGGCTTGGTTTGAAATGCTAAATCGTGATACCGAGCGCTTAATTGATGCCCGTCGTCGTATCAATCAGATGCCTTTAGGCAGTGCTGCGCTTGCTGGGACTACTTTCCCAATTGACCGCACCATTACTGCTGAGCTTTTGGGTTTCGAAGGTATTTGTCAAAACTCACTAGATGCCGTCTCTGACCGTGACTTTGCCATTGAATTCACCTCAGCAGCTTCTATTTTAATGATGCACCTATCGCGTATGAGTGAAGAAATTATCTTATGGATGTCTGCACAGTTTGGCTTCGTGCAAATTCCTGATCGCTTCTGTACTGGCTCTTCTATCATGCCGCAGAAGAAAAACCCAGACGTGCCTGAATTGGTTCGCGGTAAAGCCGCTCGTGTCTTCGGTCAACTGATTACTCTACTGACTTTAATGAAAAACCAACCGTTGGCTTATAACAAAGACAACCAAGAAGATAAAGAGCCTTTATTTGATTGTGTGGACACTCTAACGGGTTCTTTGCTTGCTTTTGGTGACATGCTGCCCAACATCATACCCAATAAAGAAAATATGCGCGCCGCCACCATGAAAGGTTATGCCACTGCGACTGATTTGGCCGATTATCTGGTACGCCGCGGTGTTCCTTTCCGCGATGCTCATGAAGTGGTAGGCAATGCTGTCGCACTAGGTATCAAAGAAGGCGTTGACTTAAGCGAACTAAAACTTGATCAGTTACAACAGTTTAGTGATGCTATCGGTGATGACGTGTTTGACTATTTAACGCTTGAAGGTTCATTGGCAGCACGTGACCATTTGGGTGGTACGGCACCAAATCAAGTTTTACAAGCTGTGGTCCGTGGTCGAGAGCGTTTGGCCCAGTACAATATCGACGTCAAATAAGCGAAGCGTCGGCACCGTTTAGAATTCGGTCTTAAAGCATACCTTTATCTTTAACATATACTTTCATCATTAACATAGGATAGGACAATGACAGCTACTTTTGATCCAAAAGCGAATATGGTATTTTGCCGTAAATATAAGCAAGATTTGCCCAAAATGCCAAACCCACCATTCCCTAACAAAAAAGGCGAAGAGATTCAAAATACTGTTTCGAAAAAAGCATGGGATGAGTGGTTAGAATTACAAACTATGCTTATTAATGAAAACCACTTGAGCATGATTAATCCAGAAGCTAAGAAATTTATCACTGAACAGCGTGAAAAATTTTTAGACAATGCGGACTATGAACGTCCACAAGGATGGACACCAGAGTCTGAGAAATAATTAAAGTGCTAAATTTAAAGTCATAAAGACTAGCACCATAAAAAAGGAGAGACCGCGGTCTCTCCTTTTTTAATAATAAAATAGTTTCTTATTTGGCTGTTTATTGTATGTAAAGTATTAGGGGTTATTACGAGAAGCAATGATATTTGATGCTTCTTGTACTGCCTGCTCTACAGTCAAGAAATCGGTATGACGCACGTCCTTGCCACTGGTGCAGTAAATAATTAATTCAGCAATATTTCGAGCATGGTCACCTACTCGCTCTAACGCCCGTAACACCCATAAAATATTGATAACCTTGGAGACATGACGACTGTCTTCCATCACATAGGTCATCAAAGAGCGACTGGCGGACTGATATTCTTCATTGACGATTTCATCACTTTGCAATACTGAAAAGGCTTGCTCAGGATCCATACGTAAGAAAGCCTCTAACGCTTCTAATAACATCACCCGAACCTGATTCGATAAGTGCTGAACTTCAGAGTAGCCTCTGGGTGACACTCCTTCCTTATTAAGCTTACAAGCCATACGGGCAATCTTACTGGCTTCATCACCAACCCGTTCCAGATCAACCACCCCTTTGCTTAGTGCCATAACCAATCTTAAATCACTGGCTGTGGGCTGACGCTTAGCGACTAATAATACCACTAGCTCATCAACTTTGATTTCCATCTGGTTAATCTGAGTGTCTTCCTCAATAACCTTTTTGGCCAATTCAACATCACCATCAACTAAGGCATGCGTGGCCAAAGTCACCTGCTCTGCGGCCATTCGACCCATGGTCATGAAAAGATCAATACATTCCTGTAAGTCGTGATCAAAGCTTCTTGATGAGTGCTTTTCAGTAAGCGGCATAAAATATTCCCTCATTACTCTTATAATATAAAAGCCAGAAACCTAATAGAAATTGGCGTCTGGCTCTATCTAATAACTCTAAGGACTGTCTAGACTAAATTAAGTTTAGCCATAGCGACCTGTAATATAGTCTTCGGTCGCTTTTTGAGCAGGATTGGTAAAGACTTGATTGGTTTCACCCATCTCAACCATATCACCTAAATACATATACACGGTATAGTCTGAAACACGAGCTGCCTGTTGCATGTTATGAGTCACAATGGCAATAGTATAATCGTGTTTCAAATCTTCAATCAAATCTTCAATAGCACCGGTTGAAATAGGATCTAACGCAGACGTTGGCTCATCAAGAAGCAATACTTCTGGCTTAGTGGCCACACCACGAGCGATACATAGACGCTGCTGCTGACCACCTGAAAGTGACAAGCCTGATGCTTTAAGTTTGTCTTTTACTTCAGGCCAAAGTGCTGACTTTTTCAGTGCCCATTCTACGCGTTCATCAAGCTCAGCTTTGCTAAGCTTTTCGTACAGACGTACGCCAAAAGCAACGTTGTCATAGATAGACATTGGGAATGGTGTTGGCTTCTGGAACACCATACCTACACGAGCACGCAATAAGTTAACATCAATATGCTTATCTAAAATATTTTTACCATCAAGATTAATCAAACCTTCAGCACGCATGCCAGGATATAAGTCATACATACGGTTAAAGGTACGTAATAAAGTAGATTTACCACAACCTGATGGACCGATGAATGCGGTTACTTTTCTCTCTGGAATATCAATGTTGATATTTTTAAGAGCTTTAAAATCACCATAGTAGAAGTTTAAATCGCGAACTTCCAACTTAGCCTTAGGCATATTTTCTGGCATATCTGCCATAGTTTGCTTATTAAAACTGGCCGTATCAGGCTGGGCAATTTGAGATCCGGTATTCATAGGCATACCCAATAGGCTCCCCTCTGAAGTGGTTTTAGTTTTGTTCACTGGGGTTTTCTCTACTAAATCTGTCATAATCTTGTCCTGTGCTTCATATATTTGGGCTTACACGAATAAGCTAGGTCTATCTATTAATAAAAAATCAAGTAACTACCTTATAGAGTGGCGTTGTTAATGACTTTGATCCTTACCGCCGATTAATCTGGCAACAATGTTTAATATAAGTACTGTCATGGTAATCAGTAATGCTGCTGCCCAAGCTAAGGTATGCCAGTTTTCATAAGGACTAGAAGTAAACTGATAAATAGTATTGGGTAAGTTGGCCATTGCCTGATTCATATCTGTACTAAAGAACGGATTGTTGAAGGCGGTGAACAGTAAAGGCGCAGTTTCACCCGCAATACGAGCGAAGGCCAATAAGACACCTGTGGTTAAACCAACACGGGCCGCTTTTACAGTAACCGTAGTTACTAATTTCCACTTTGGTGTACCTAATGCATAAGCTGCTTCACGCAAGGTATTAGGAACCAGATTCAACATATTTTCTGTGGTACGTACGACCACAGGAATTACAATCAAAGCTAAAGCCAATGCACCAGCCCAACCTGAAAAATGCTGACCTTTTACCATTAGCGCGTAGATAAATAGACCAATAACAATAGAAGGTGCTGATAATAAGATATCGTTTAAAAAACGGGTTACTTTGCCCAGCCAACTGCCTTGAGCAAATTCTGCAAGATAAATACCGGCCATCATTCCTACAGGGGCACCAATAAATAAGCCAGAAAATGCCAACATAATCGATCCCACGATAGCATTACGTAACCCACCTTCTGTCTGCGGTGGCGGCGTATCTGTTAAGAATACAGGCATGTCTAATAGCGCTTGGAAGCCTTCAATAAATAGTGTAACTAATATCCAAGTTAACCAAAATAATCCAAATGCCATTGCTGAAATGGCAAAGAACAATCCTAACTTGTTAACAAAACGGCGCTTATTATAAAGCGACTTATTGTAGCGGTCCTCAAAACGGGCACCATGATTGAGACTGACTTCAGCTGAACGCATTAACTGTTTCTCCATTTCGCTAAAACTGTCTGGGCTAAAAACCACATTATTTATTGGCTAAGCATTACCGTGTTTGATTAGCAAAATCTTAATTATTCGATTATTAATATTAGATATTAAAACTGGATTTATAGCGGCATATTGCCGCTATAAAATTTTTCGAAATAAGCAATCTAAGTTGTTTTAACTCTCGTTTTAATTACCTGCTTTTTTATCAATACGCATCAACATCAATTTTGATATAGACAGTACGATAAAGGTAATAACAAACAGAATCAGACCTAAGTGTAGTAATGACGCTAAGTGTAGCTCACTGCCTGCTTCTGCGAACTCATTCGCCAAGGCCGAAGTAATAGTGACACCTGAGGTAAATAAACTTGGACTGATGTTGTAAGCGTTACCAATTAAGAAGGTAACGGCCATCGTTTCACCTAGAGCACGACCCAAACCTAAGATTATGCCGCCTACCACGCCCGCTTTGGTATAAGGAAGAATGATCTTAAACATTACTTCCCAAGTTGTGGCTCCCATACCATAAGCCGACTCTTTTAGAAGGTCTGGTACTACTGAGAACACATCACGCATGGTGGCAGCGATAAAAGGAATAATCATGATGGCCAGCACTAGAGATGCTGTAAACATGCCTAAGCCAATAGGCGCACCTGAAAACAATTTACCAATCACTGGTAAAGGTGCCACATGTTCAATAAACCAAGGCTGAATATAAGTACTAAAGAAAGGAACGAAAATAAATAAGCCCCACATACCATAAATAATAGAAGGAATACCTGCTAATAATTCAATGGCAATACCTAATGGGCGCTTCAAAAAGGCAGGGCACAGTTCCGTTAAGAAAATGGCGATACCAAAACTTACCGGAACTGCAATTAAGATAGCAATTACTGAGGTCACCACGGTACCATAAATAGGGGCTAAAGCCCCGTATTGGTCCCCTACTGTATCCCAATCATTACTGGTGTAAAAGCCCAGACCAAACTCTTGAATACTGGGCCATGCACCAACAATTAACGACAGTAAAATCCCACCTAATGACAACAATACCAGTACCGCAAACGCCTTTGTCGCATTGACAAAAAGGAAATCGTAACGCTTTTGCTTTGCTAACTGGGAATGTAAATCTGCCATAACAGCCTCATTGTTAATTACTAAATAAATCTCATAATGGCCTTTAAGGCACTATGAACTACTGCGCTGGGGTATAAACAGGTTTACCATCTTTATCAACTACTTCATTCCATTTTGCTTTGAATAAAGCCACTGCTTTATCAGAGAATGGTACATAGTCTAAGTCCATTGCATCTTGGTCACCGCGGGTATAAGCCCAATCAAAGAAGTTCAAGACACCTGCCACTTTTTGTGGGTTTTCAGGATTTTTGTGAACTAAGATGAAAGTCGCTGCTGCAATTGGCCAAGCTTGATCAGTTTCAGAGTTGGTGATGACTTTGTAGAAGCCTTCTTCTTTTGACCAGTCAATGTCACCCGCTGCTGCAAAAGTTTCTGCTGAAGGTTGAACCACATTACCTGCTGCATTTTTTAGAGCAGTGTGAGACATTTTGTTTTGCTTAGCATAGGCATATTCAACATAACCAATTGAGTTTGGCATGCGAGTTACGTTACTAGCTACGCCTTCGTTACCTTTACCGCCAACACCTGTTGCTGAAGTAGGCCACTGAACTGTCTTATCTACCCCAATTTTGTCTTTCCACTCTGGAGAAACTTTGGCTAGATAATCAGTAAAGTTAAAAGTAGTGCCTGAACCATCAGAACGGAATACAGTAGTAATAGCCGTATCAGGAAGTTTTAAATCTGGGTTTAAAGCAACGATCGCAGGATCATTCCACTTAGTAATTTTGCCTAAATAAATATTAGCTAACGTTTCGCCGTCTAGCTTTAGTTGACCTGGCTCAACGCCTTCTAGGTTAACAACAGGAACCACACCACCGATAACGGTTGGAAACTGAATAAGACCTTCTTTTTCTAACTCTTCAGGTGTCATAGGAGCATCTGATGCGCCGAAATCTACTGTTTTAGAAATAATTTGTTTGATGCCGCCAGATGAGCCGATTGACTGATAGTTAACTTGACCCTTAGTTTCTTTGTTGTAATCTGCTGACCATTTAATATAGATAGGCTGTGGGAATGAAGCGCCCGCACCTGTAATATTCATCTCAATGCCTTCAGCTGACTTAAAGCCGCCTTCAGAAGCTGTACCGGTTGTTGCTGCTGAAGTAGAACCTTCGGCAGGGGCAGCGGCTGTGGTATCGTCGGTGGCAGCTGTATCGTTTTCTGATTTATTACAAGCCGATAAAGTAAGTACGCTGGCTACAGCTACGGCTAACAGTGAATAACGCATGGTCTCTCCTAAAAAGTTATAAGTGTTATAAATGCAGAGTGTCAAATTGAGCCATCTGGATTTTGAGTGCTTCACAGTCGATAAAAGCACCCTTAATTAGAATGAGGTTATTCTGACGTTTAAATATGACAGTTTGATGAAACTTAAATTAATTGTGGAAATATCGTAACTTTTGCGAAGGTATTTGTTACAGAATTGTCAGTAAATTAAAGTAAATGGGAGCTTATGGCCAAAAATGCGACATTTATAATCTTTACATTATCTTTACCCATTAGAAAGGTGGGCTAAATCTAAGACCTGTAGACTACGCTCTCGATGTTTTGGTGCAGACAATTTTATTTTGCTAACAACTTAGGCTTCTACGCCTAGATGTTCTTCCAAAATTTTATTGCGTTAATTTGTTCCAACCATTCATTAGATTACAGGTATTACCTATGAAAAAACTTTTTGGTGGTGGTTCAAAAAGTAGGCTGACATTAGACATATCCATGATTGATGTAAAAGAAAGCTAAATCAAAGGCTTTAAAGTGATTTTCCAGCTTTTTAGAAAAGTTACAACTTCGCCTAAATGCTCGCCTTACTCGATGTCTGATAGTGCAATTATTACCTTCAATACCGACCGTGAAAAACTTGCCAATGACTTGGGTAAAGCCCTTAAAACCGGTAACAAAGCTATCCCAGGTATCACTAGCGATTCTAGCACAACTTACGCCTAAGGCTTGCAGTTTAGCTTTAAGCTTTTTGACAGTGTTAAGGTCTCGTTTTCCCCACACATAGGCAACAATTTCACCTGTGTCACGGTGATAGGCATAAATTAGCCATTGTTTGTTGGTCTTCTTGCCTACGAATGTCCAAAGCTCATCGACTTCAAGACAGTCGTATTGCCTTTGCTTGGGGGTTATTTGGTAGTGACACTTTTTTAGGGTGGCCAGTACTTTGCCTTTGCTGATTCTCTCAACGCAAGCGATGTCTTTTATGCCACTGCCTCGAACCATAAGATGGCGTATTTTGCTATCTTTTTGGGAGTGACAGCCTTGGTACGTTAAGGCATGGTCGCCAATAAACTGCCGTTTGCAGTCTTTGCATTTATAGTTTTGTTTACCATAGCTTTTGAAGCCATTTTTCTTTATACTGTCACTTAGACAGGCTGGGCATTTGATGTATAGTGTGATTTGCATTTCACTATTTTATCAATTTCTCAGCCTGTTTTTTTTCAGCCTACTTTTTGAACCACCACCAACTTTTTATGCCATTTACGCTGATGTTAGCTACGATGTTAACAGTGCCCGCCAATGCAGGTATGGCCTCGTGGTATGGTCCAGGCTTCCATGGTAAAAAGACTGCATCTGGCGCTATTTATAATATGTATGCGATGACTGCAGCTCATAAATCGCTTCCTTTTGGTTCCAAAGTAAAAGTAACTAACCTAAATAACAACAAATCCGTGGTCGTTAAAATCAATGACCGTGGTCCATTTAAGCCAGGTCGTATTATCGACTTATCCAAAAAAGCCAATCAGATGATTAGCTGTAACTTATGCAAAGTAGATGTGGAAGTGTTAAGAAGGGGCAAGTAGCCTCGGTATTGTCCTTATGTCACCGCGCCAATTCGATAAACGCCAACTATTAAGTTGGCGTTTTTTATGGAGAGAAGGTTTGGAGTAGTGATAGTTTAATTGAAGTGAGCTTTAGTTGAATTGAGCACTGTTAATGTTTTCAAAGTTTGATAAGATAGCCCTATCATCACGATCATTAAGACTCGGGGTGCAGACCTTCTTTTTTAACTAGTAGCATTACTACTCGCTACTGTCTCTAAAAAAGCGTCTGCTGAGACATCACCCGTTGAACCTGATGCGGTTAATACCGCCGTAGGAAAGTCATTGCAACTCCCTTATACCTTATATAGACCTGTTAATAGTCATAGCGTACCAAAGCTATGTTCTAATTTATGTAATAAGTAGCTGGTTTATTCCGGCATGCTATTGTTAGGCTTTGTATTCTTATAGTTTGTTCCTTTCTGACATACAACTCTTAAGCAATAGCTATAATCCTTACATAAAGTCGATTATTAGAATTTAATATATTAAAGGGTACTAATAGATATAAGCTGTCTTAGTTGACAAAGCCTGCACTCACCGAGTCTTTATTTTTATAAGGTTTACACTTCTAAACCAAATTGGCATTACGCCATTTAGATAAAATAAGGACCATTCCATGAGTAACTTAGCAAGCACAGTCAAAACTCCTGCTCATCGCAGCTCTACAGATGAACGCTTTGATGAAGAAGCACGCGACTTAACTCGCAACCTACCCGCCTCAAAAAAAGTATATATCGAAGGCTCACGTCCTGACATCCAAGTACCCATGCGCGAAATCACCCTAACAGACACGCCTACCGGTGGGTTTGGATTAGAAAATGGCGAAAAAAACCCTCCTTTTTATGTTTATGACACCTCTGGGGTGTATACCGACCCCAATGTCGAAATTGACTTGACCAAAGGCTTACCGAAACTGCGTGAAAAATGGATTGAAGAACGCGGTGACACCGAGCGCTTAGAAGGCTTGTCTAGTAACTACGGCAAAGAACGTGCCCGCGATATTACCACCGCCAACATACGCTTTGCTCATATTGATAAGCCACGCCGGGCAAAATCAGGGCGCAATGTGACCCAGATGCACTACGCTCGACAAGGTATTATTACCCCTGAAATGGAATATATCGCCATTCGTGAGACCCAAAAGCAAAATGAGCTAACTGACCTGCGTCAACATGCTGGTGAAAGCTTTGGCGCCAACACTCCTAAAATAATTACTCCTGAGTTTGTCCGTGATGAAGTGGCAGCCGGTCGTGCCATTATCCCTAACAATATTAACCATCCCGAATCAGAGCCAATGATTATTGGCCGTAACTTCTTAGTGAAAATTAATGCCAATATTGGTAACTCAGCTCTAGGCTCAAGTATTGATGAAGAAGTGTCAAAGATGACCTGGGCAACTCGCTGGGGCGCGGATACCATCATGGATTTATCCACCGGTAAAAATATTCACGAAACCCGTGAATGGATTATCCGTAACTCCCCTGTCCCTATCGGTACGGTACCTATTTATCAAGCCTTAGAAAAAGTTGATGGCGTCGCTGAAGATTTAACGTGGGAGATTTTCCGCGATACTCTTATTGAACAAGCCGAACAAGGGGTGGATTACTTTACCATTCATGCCGGCGTGCTACTGCGTTATGTCCCATTAACTGCCAAACGCTTGACCGGCATCGTATCCCGTGGTGGTTCAATTATGGCCCAGTGGTGCTTAGCGCATCATAAAGAAAGCTTCTTATACACTCACTTCGAAGACATCTGTGAAATCATGAAGCAGTATGACGTTGCTTTTAGTTTAGGCGATGGCCTACGCCCTGGCTGTTTGCAAGATGCCAATGACGAAGCTCAGTTCGGTGAGCTACGTACTTTAGGCGAATTAACACAAGTCGCTTGGAAACATGATGTCCAAGTTATGATTGAAGGCCCTGGGCATGTCGCAATGAACCGTATTAAAGAGAACATGGACCTACAGCTTGAAATGTGTCACGAAGCGCCTTTTTATACCCTTGGTCCATTAACCACAGATATTGCACCTGGTTATGACCATATTACCAGTGCTATTGGTGCGGCTATGATTGGCTGGTTTGGTACGGCCATGCTGTGCTATGTAACCCCCAAAGAGCATTTGGGCTTGCCTAATAAAAAAGATGTCAAAGATGGCATTATCACCTACAAAATCGCCGCTCATGCCGCCGACTTAGCCAAAGGCCATCCTGGTGCACAGGCTCGAGACAACGCTTTATCCAAAGCAAGATTTGAGTTCCGCTGGGATGATCAGTTTAATTTAGCTTTAGATCCTGATACGGCGCGTGAATATCATGATGAGACCTTGCCAAAAGACGCTCATAAATCGGCTCACTTCTGCTCAATGTGTGGGCCTAAATTCTGCTCAATGAAAATCACTCAAAATGTGCGTGAATATGCAGCCGGTTTGCCTACAGGTGCAGAAGTCACTCCAAGTACTGGTGAGCTGTCTGATGATGTGCATTTGATTAAAGAAGTGGACACTGAGCTTGTCAGTCAAGTGGGCGAAGCCAGCTTTGATGAAGTACAAGAAGGTATGCAACAAATGAGTGAAAAATATAACTCTGAGGGACGCCAGCTTTATAAGCAAGTTTAGCCATTAAAAGCTAATCTACAAAATTTTAAAATTAAACAACAAAAAAGCTTGAATCCTTCTATAGGAATTCAAGCTTTTTTTATACTGATTAAATAAGGCTTGCTGTTAAAGCAGTTGTCTTATTTGAGTTATTTATACTTTAGAGGCGTTATAGATTTTATCGATAGATGCATCGATAGTTGCTGCAAACTCTTCGTCAGTTTGTGATTTTGACAAACCTTCAGTGAAAGCACGTGAGAAGCTAGCAATCATACCTGGATTTTGTGATAGACGCTCACATGATTCATCACGGCTATAGCCACCCGATAGCGCTACTACTTTAAGAACTTTTGGATGGTTTATTAAATCACTATAGAAACCTGGCTCTTCAGGTAAAGATAGCTTAAGCATAACTTGTTGATCACCGTCTAAACGATCAAGGTTACGAAGGATTTCATCTTTCAAAAGTATTTCACATTGTGCTTTTTCTTCGCTCTCAATGTTCACTTCTGGCTCAACGATTGGCATTAAGCCTTTTGATAGGATTTGCTTAGCCACATCAAATTGCTGTTGAACCACAGTCTCGATACCATCTTGAGTAGCTTTGTGAATAACAGAGCGCATTTTTGTGCCAAAGATTGGGAATTTCTTCGCTTTGTCTAATAGGCTATCAAGCTCAGGCATTGGCTTCATAACTTGAACGCCATCCATCTCATCAGCAAGACCTTTATCCACTTTTAAAAAAGGAACGATATTTTTATCTTCCCATAGATAGTTAGCAGTAGGCTTACCATTTACTTCACGGTCCATAGTGTCTTCAAACAGAATTGCCCCTAAAACACGCTCACTGTCAAAAGTTTCACAAGTCATAATACGCGTACGCATTTCATGAACTTTAGCAAACATTTCATCATCGTTTGAATATTCGCTTTCTTCTACGCCATACATACGTAACGCTTTAGGAGTACTGCCGCCACTTTGGTCCAAAGCTGCGATAAAACCTGTGTCGTTTTTGATACGCTCTAGCTGTTGCTGATAGCTCATAATTTTTCCTATTTCAATTAATGGAGTTAAATTAAGGGTGAATAAAAAGGTAAATTAAAAATACTGCTTTAATTTTTGTTGTAAATTTAACATAGCTCAACTGATAAATCCGTTGCCCTATTGTTTAATGGCTTATAGCCAAAGCCTAAGACCTTAACAATATGGATAATAGTGACTGACCTATGATTTTCGCTCTATTATACGCTAATAAGCCTAAAAAATAAGCCTGTCCACTATCAAAAAGCTTTCTACATTACGTCCTATATTAGTAACTGTTTGGGCTTTATAGTATTGGAATGGTTATCCTCTCTTGTCAGACAATTTTAGCTTTGTAATAATGTAAGGATTAACCGTCTATGATTAATTGGCTAATGGCTACAAAATAATATTTGAAAAGTAAAAAATTATCGGTTTATTAAAATGAAAAAATATATTTATAAGAAAATAGATTCATAAAAACAGGTTTATAACAACCGTTCACCTTTAAAGGACAATATATGAAAACAATCAACGTAATTATGATGTCAGGTGCTCTTGCTATGGGGGCATTAATAACAGGTTGTCAAAGCACTACCGCGATGCCTCATACTAATAATCAGACTAATAGCACCATCACTACTTATCAAATTACTGATGCGGCGTTGCAAGCCAATAGCTGGCAACTGGTAGATGCAAAGACCTCTAATGGTAAAAAAGTAGATGCCCTATTCACTAATGCAGCCAAACCATTAACTTTAAACTTTATGACAGTAGAGGGTGATAATCTAGTTACGCTTAACAACACTTGTAATAACATCTCAGCACCTTATACGGTTGTTAATGGAGAAGTTAAGTTGGGTAATATCATGAGTACTATGATGGCTTGTCCTGATGCTGAAGCTAAATTTGATGCAGCAGCAGTGGCTTCTGTTGTGGGTAAATATACGCTAAGCCAAGGTGCTAATAATACCCCAATGTTAGTTGTTACTAATAACAATCAAGTGGCTCACTTTAAAGCGGTAGCAAAAGTTAAATAATTTTTTGCAATAACCATAGAGGATACAGTTTACTTCATCGATTTTATTTTTTTATTTAATAGGGAATTATCTTTGTTCTTAATAACATCTAATATTAATTGAGAATGATCCTGTATTTTGTTGAGCAATAAATTATTTCATGCTAAGTTTAAATCAACGCTCCAATTTCAAATTGGAGCGTTTTTTTATGTTCTAAATATTGAAAACTCACTTAAGCTATAAATTTTTAACTGTCTTATTTTAATTGTCTAACTTTGCCTGTCTATCCTCTATCTTAAAAACAACTAACTTGAATAAAATTCATTATTTCATAAAGTTTAATCGTTTTTATTCATGTAGTGTTCATGTTTAAATTACCTCATACAAAAATTTGGTTTTATATCAATAATTAGGGTAGTAACACGCTATGAGTAAAATTTTTACATATTCAATTAAGACGATTCGTTTTGATGAAAATTATCAACCTGCAGACAGCACACGTCTCACCACTAACTTTGCTAATTTAGCGCGCGGCGAGCAGCGTCAAGAAAACTTACGTAAAACCTTAACCATGATAAACAATCGCTTCAACGCTCTGGCTCATTGGGACAACCCTACTGCAGACCGTTATTCAGTTGATGTGGATATTATTTCTGTAGATATGGACATTGAGGGCAAAGGTCACACCTTCCCTATTATCGAAACCTTAAAAACGACGATTGTGGATCACAAAGACAACACACGTATTGAAGGCATGATCGGTAACAGTTTTTCCTCTTATGTACGTGATTATGACTTTAGTGTCGTATTGTTGGACCACTTTAATAACCATCCTAGTGAACCGATACCAGAAAGTTTTGGTATTTTGCATGGCAAATTATTTCAGGATTTATTGAATTCAGAGGCTTATCAAGCTCAATTTACTAAAAAACCAGTAATTTGTCTTAGCGTTTCAACCAGTAAAACCTATTACCGTACCGCCAATCAGCATCCTGTATTAGGGGTGGAGTACCGACAAGATGAATATTCATTAACCGATGAATACTTCCACAAAATGGGCTTAACCGTTCGCTACTTTATGCCTGCAGGTAGCGTGGCACCTTTAGCCTTTTACTTTGCCGGTGACCTATTGAGCGATTACACCGACCTTGAGCTAATTAGTGCCATTGCGACAATGGAGACTTTCCAAAAAATCTATCGACCGGAAATTTACAATGCTAACTCTACCGCCGCTGCCGTATATCAACCGAGTTTGACCTATCAAGATTATTCCTTGACTCAAATCGTGTATGACCGTGAAGAGCGTAGTCAGTTGGCCGTAAAACAAGGAAAGTTTACAGAAGAGCAGTTTATTAAGCCTTACCAACATATTTTGGAAGAGTGGGCAGCAAGTTATGAGCCTGATAATCAAACCAGCGAAAAACAGACCTCTCAAAAACAAGCCTCTCAAAAACAAGCTAAAAATAAACACGTTGCTTAACCCAAGACAAAAATAGAGAAGATTGATTACCATGACAAAAATATTATTACCAACTTCAACCGCAGGTAGCCTACCGAAACCTTCTTGGTTAGCAGAGCCTGAAAAACTTTGGTCACCTTGGTTATTAGAAGGCGAGCAATTGATTGAAGCCAAACAGGACGCTCTTCGAGTATCACTACAGGAACAACTGCAGGCTGGGATTGATATTGTCAGTGATGGTGAGCAGACTCGCCAACACTTTGTCACCACCTTTATTGAACACCTTGATGGGGTAGATTTTAAAAATCGAGAAACCGTTAAAATCCGTAATCGCTATGAGGCAAGTGTGCCGTCCGTAGTAGGTGCAGTAAGCCGTCAAAAACCTGTCTTTGTGGAAGACGCTAAATTTTTACGTCAACAAACCAATCAGCCGATTAAATGGGCACTGCCTGGTCCAATGACGATGATTGATACGTTATATGATGGCCATTATAAGAGCCGTGAAAAGTTGGCCTGGGAGTTTGCTAAAATCCTAAATCAAGAAGCCAAAGAGTTAGAAGCCGCTGGTGTCGATATTATCCAATTCGATGAGCCTGCCTTTAATGTGTTCTTTGATGAAGTAAACGACTGGGGAATCGCCACTTTAGAGCGCGCCATTGAAGGTCTAAACTGTGAAACGGCGGTGCATATTTGCTATGGCTATGGTATCAAAGCCAATAATGATTGGAAGAAAACATTAGGTTCAGAATGGCGCCAATATGAAGAAGCGTTTCCTAAGCTGCAGCAATCTAAGATTGATATTGTGTCACTCGAATGTCAAAACTCTCGTGTGCCCATGGATTTGATTGAACTGATTCGTGGTAAAAAAGTGATGGTTGGCGCCATTGATGTGGCCACTAACACGATTGAAACGCCTGAAGAAGTTGCTAACACGCTTCGTGCCGTACTTAAATTTGTTGATGCTGACAAGCTCTACCCGTCGACTAACTGTGGTATGGCCCCTTTGTCTCGCCAAGTGGCAAGAGGCAAACTTAATGCCTTAAGTGCAGGCGCTCAAATTGTCCGTCAAGAATTGATAGCCTAATAGTTATGGCTTCCTATATAGAAAAGCACTACCCAAATTTAGGAGTTACGTGATGATTGAAGCAACTAACTTTAGAAATGCTATGTCATTACTGCCGACCGCAGTCAATGTCGTTACTACAGAAGGTCTATCTGGCGCTCATGGCTTTACGGCCTCGGCCGTCTGTAGTGTGACAGACAGCCCGCCTACGCTATTGGTCTGTATGAATACTACGTCTCGATCACATGGGCATTTTATGGAAAATAAAATATTAAGTGTCAATGTACTGGGCGCACAGCATGAATATATATCCAATACATTTGCCTCTAAATTATGTTCAGAGGAGCGATTTCAACAGGGCACTTGGACTAAATTAGTCACTGGATCTCCTGTGTTGGTAGATGCATTGGTCAGCTTTGATTGTGAGATTGAGCAAGTTCAGGAGGTTGGGACGCACAGTGTTTTTATGTGCCGAGTGGTTGCCATTAAACAAAGCGAACAAGATGAAAGTTTGGTCTACTTCAACCGTACTTATCATCAAGTGGGTCAAATAGAAGCTGTTTAAGTCAATCAAGTCAGTCTTTAAGTCACTTAAGTTATTTCTTAATTCAATATTGTGGCTTAAATCCGCTTTATAATCATCACCAAACTATTTATGCTTAAACTTTTAACCCTCCCTTAAACTATGAAGTGAATCTCCCGTGGAACTAATTATCTTTTTAATAATAGGGGCTCTAGCAGGATTTGCTGCAGGGCTCTTTGGTGTGGGCGGTGGTACCATCATTGTTCCGCTACTGTTTATTGTGTTTACTCAAATGGGCTATGACCCAAATACCATTATGCATTTGGCATTAGGTACCTCACTGGCGACCATTATTGTCACCTCGATAAGCTCGCTTATGGCGCATAATAAGAAGGGCTCTGTAATGTGGCCGGTGTTCAAGAACCTAGCCCCTGGGATGGCATTGGGCTGTTTCTTTGGGGCCGGCTTGGCCGGTCAAATATCGGGGCTACATCTACAGATTATTGTCGGTATATTCTTGCTGTGGGTAGCCTATAGGATGTTTTTCGGCAATAAAAAGCCGGCGACCAGTGCGACCAACACTAGCAATGCCTCTGTCGCACTGCCTTCAACGCCTAAGCAGTTGGCAGCAGGAGGCGTGATTGGTATTGCCTCGGCTATTTTCGGTATCGGCGGTGGCAGCTTGACTGTGCCTTATTTGACCCGTTATGGCGTAGTGATGCAAAAAGCGGTGGGCACTTCTGCGGCATGTGGTCTGCCCATTGCCGTTGCTGGCGCGTTGGGCTTTATGCTATTTGGTATGCAACAAAAGGTTGATGTACCCAATACCATTGGATTCGTACACATCTATGCCTTTTTGGGTATCAGTGTGATGAGCTTTTTTACTGCCAAACTGGGCGCAAAAGTGGCACACATTCTATCGCCTGCCATGCTAAAGAAATGCTTTGCCATACTACTTACGGTTGTGGGCTGTTACTTTCTCTATAAAGGATTGCGTTAGGTTCTAATTTGATATGCTCCGCTCAAACACTCAATCAAAAAAGCCCCTACCAAAATCTGGTAGGGGCCTTTTTATAGGTCAGCTAGTAGTAAATCTACAGCCTATTCCACTGTAACGCTCTTAGCTAAGTTACGTGGTTGGTCCACATCGGTACCGCGCATAACTGCCACATGATATGACAGGAACTGAACTGGAATACTGTAAACAATAGGCGCCAGATGCTCATTTACATCTGGCACGTTAATAACATGAAGACGCTCATCACTAACTAATTGACTAGATTCACTAGCAAACACAAATAGTTCACCATGACGGGCATGGACTTCTTGCATATTGGCCTTAAGTTTATCTAGCATACTGTCTTTAGGGGCCAACACCACAATTGGCATGTCTTTATCTACCAAAGCCAACGGGCCATGTTTTAGCTCACCTGCAGCATACCCTTCAGCATGGATATATGATATCTCTTTTAGCTTTAAGGCACCCTCTAAAGCTAATGGGAACTGAACACCGCGTCCTAAGAATAGGGTACTTTGCTTGTCTTCAAACTTCTGACTCATTTTCTCAATAGGCTGATCTAGCAGTAAGCTGCGCTCTAATAAGCCTTTTAGGTTGTGCATCTCGGTCACAATTTCCGACAGCTGATCGGCATCAATACGTTGCTGTACTTTGCCTATTTTTAATACCAATAGCATTAATGCAGCCAATTGAGTGGTAAAGGCCTTTGTTGACGCCACACCAATTTCCACACCCGCAAGTGTTGGAATGAAAATATCAGTCTCACGCACCAAAGATGAGGTCGCCACGTTACAAACACTTAAAGTGGTTAGCCCTTTAATCTCACCCGATTCAGCCTTACGCTGAGTTTCGCGTAACGCAGATAAAGTATCTGCTGTCTCGCCCGATTGTGACAAGCAAATAATCAATGTATCGTCTACCACAACAGGATTGCGATAACGGAACTCACTTGCTACTTCGACTGCGCAAGGTAGGCGAGTTAAGTTCTCGAACCAATATTTGGCTACCATACCAGCGTGATAACTGGTACCACAGGCCAATACTTGAATATTACGAACTTTTGATAAAGCGGCTTCATGACGCTGTAAAAAATCTTCTCTTAGATCTTTTTCATCGGCACCCATATCAATAGTACGTGCCACTGCATCTGGCTGCTCATAGATTTCTTTAAGCATATAGTGCTTAAATTCACCTTTATCGGCATTATGATGCTTGGCATCTAATTCTGTGATATTACGTACCACTGGTTTACCGTCGGCAAATACTTCAATGCTATCACGCTTAATAACTGCAATATCACCTTCTTCTAAATACATAAAGCGATTGGTAACTGGTAATAAGGCCAACTGATCCGAGGCAATAAAGTTCTCACCAATGCCCACACCAATGACCAAAGGAGAGCCAAGACGCACAGTGATTAGCTCTTCTGGATTATCGACATGAATCACGCCCAAAGCAAACGCACCATGTAATAAAGGGACAATTTTCTCAACCGCTTTTAGTAAGTTATTGGTCTCTTTGTACGCCTCTGCCACCAAGTGAGCCACAACCTCAGTATCGGTTTCAGAAGTAAAGTTATAACCCTTCTCTATTAATGCTTCTTTTAATGGGCCATAGTTTTCAACAATACCATTATGGACCACAGCTACTTTACCAGAAACATGCGGATGAGCATTGTGCTGTGCTGGTTCGCCATGAGTGGCCCAACGAGTGTGCGCAATACCTAAGTTGCCTTTAAAATTATCAGCGTCTTTTTGTACTGCATCAACCAGTGCTTGGACTTTTCCCACTTGACGCTCTCGGTGCATTTCACCATCACGAATGACGGTTAGACCTGCTGAGTCATAGCCTCTGTACTCTAAACGCTTTAAGCCTTCTAACAACACATTTGATATATTACGTTCGGCTACGGCGCCTACTATTCCACACATAAAAAATCCTTAAATCATTATAACTGACAAGGTATTACAGTGCTGACCATCGTCCTTGGTCCACTCTTTACTTATCACTATTATTCATTGGTTATAAGCTTATAAATAAGGCTAAATCCATAGACCTTTTAATTAAACTTAGCTTGATCCATTGCCCTGAGTAATTATATTATTTCTTTTTTTCAGGGCGTTGGTAATTATCTTTTTGAACCTGACGACCACGGCCAAGGGCCAACGCCTTGTCTTCTACATTTTTGGTAATAACGGAGCCTGCCCCAATAGTTGCGGTATGGCCGATAGTAACCGGCGCTACTAGGCTGGCATTGGTACCGATAAAGGCATTATCTCCTACCACTGTTTCATGCTTATTAATTCCATCGTAATTGCAGGTAATGGCACCGGCACCAAAATTTACTCCAGCACCAATCTGAGCATCACCGACATAACTCAGATGATTGACCTTACTGCCCTCACCAATATAAGATTTTTTGATTTCTACAAAGTTGCCTAGACGTGTTTTATTGGCTAAGACTGTTTTTGGGCGTAGATGAGCAAACGGACCAATGCTTGCCTCATCTCCCACTTCTGCTTCATCAAACACACAGTAAGGTTTAACGTGGACATTATTACCGATGCGGGTATCTTTAATGATACAGCCAGCTTCAATAGTGACATTACTGCCTAAATTTACTTTGCCTTTTAGAACCACGTTAATATCAATAAACACGTCTTGACCCACAGTCACTTCTCCGCGAATATCAACGCGATTTGGATCCGCAAACTGTACCCCTTGAACCTGTAAATCTTCAACTAATTTAGCTTGCCAGCTGCGCTCTAAACTGGCCAACTGCTGACGGTTATTCACCCCTTCAATCTCAAACTCATAATCAGGCTCAATGGCAGCAATTGCAATACCATCAGCCACTGCCATCTTCACGATGTCTGTCAAATAATACTCTTGCTGAGCATTGTCATTTGACAAGTTGGGCAAGTATTTATGCAATAGCGCATTATCGACACAATAGATACCACTGTTAATCTCACAGATAGCCTGCTCTTCTTCACTGGCATCTTTTTGTTCAACAATAGCCGTAATATTTCCATTGTCGTCACGCTTGATACGACCTAAACCAAAAGGATTGTCTACTGTCAGTGTCAGCATAGACATACCTTCGACATTCGCTTGTTTTAGGCGGGTTAGAGTTTTAGCGCTTACTAGAGGCACGTCACCGTATAAAATTAAGCTTTTACCCTCAGTAGGTAGCTCTGGCAAGGTTACTTTTACCGCATGCCCTGTACCTAACTGCTCAGCCTGCTCAACCCAAGTCAGTTCATAGTCTGTCATAGCTTGTTGGACTTGATCACCACCAAATCCATAGACCACAATGGTCTTGTCGACATTCACACTCTGGCATGTATCTAAGACATGAGCCAATAACGGTTTGTCCGCCAGTGTTTGCAAAACTTTAGGCTTTGTAGATTGCATACGTGTGCCTTTACCCGCTGCAAGAATAATCGTCGTGAGTGTGGTAGTCATAAGCAGTTAACTCTTAGCAATAATAAAAAGTAAATCAGAAACTAAAAAAATGGAATATATCAACTTAAGGTTTTAAGGTTCATCCTAAAGCAAAGATATCTTGATTCCTTAAGGGCTACCCTCTAGTCTATCCTAATAATGTAACAAAATGAGTAAAGTTTCTTCAGTTGTACTATTGTTGCATCAACTTTTACAGTTACAGTTGCGTATTAAGCTCCATAAGTATTGGGATAAAACATCAAGATACTGGCAACAATCATCAACCAAGCCACCAAGGCCATAATACCGGCCAAAATGTCATCTAGCATGATGCCTAGACCCCCAGTTAGTTTTCTATCTGCCCATCTGATGGGGTTGGGCTTAGCAATGTCAAACACTCGAAATAAAACAAAGGCCAAGACTATTGAAAACCAATAATATCCCAAAGTTAAATTATCTGAGGCGTAAGTCATGATAAAGGATAGTGGTAATAGGCTAATCCACATACCTGCCCATTCATCCCAAACAATATGTGGATCATCATGTACTTGCATTAATATTGACGTACGGTCACAAATCCAAATACCAAGGATGCTAGCCAAGATAGTAACCACCAAAAAAGCTGCAAATCCGAGCTGTAATAAAGGCAGAGCAATGATTAATCCACCCACAGTTCCCCAAGTACCTGGCGCCCGCTTAGGTAGTCCACTACCTAACCCAATACCTAACCAATATACCACTTTATCAAGAGCAGTAGCACCAACAGGCAACGGCGGGCACACGTTGGCTTTACTAATATCTGGCTTATGATTCATCTTAGAGTCTAGTGACATAATGATTTCCTAGTAATCAGCTGTCTATCAATCGTTCGGCGGCTTATTATTGGACACGTCGGCTTATTGTTGGATATAGAACTATTAAGCTATCCCTTAAAATGCTGATAACCCTCTAAATCAGGAAAGTCATTAAATGGGAAAGGGTTTTGCTCAGTCACAGCATTGCCTTGATATATGAGTTTAATATTGGGCCCAGCGCTCCCTTTCTCCACTTTATCTCTTTCAATGACTTCACCAATACAGGTGACTTGCGTCGTCATTGAGGATAGTAGGTACTGTGATAAGTCCACATGCGCCGGTACTGTAAATATTAACTCGTAGTCGTCTCCCCCAGTGAGCTGACATTTTAAACGCTCACCCAAATCAACTTGCTGTAAAGGGGCACTTGTCGGTAACTTTTCTAAATCTAAGCGTATCGCCACTTTACTTTGCTGACAGAGGTGTCCTAAGTCTTGAGCCAAACCATCAGAGACATCCATCATCGCTGTCGCTAGGCCACCATTGGCCAATGCTTGACCCAGAGCAAGACGCGGGGTGGGCATATGCAAACGATGAGCCAATTGCTTACCTACTTCAGTATCAGGATGATACAGCGCATAGCACGCATCGCCAATCGTCCCAGAAACGTAGACTTTGTCCCCCACTTTAGCCCCATTGCGATAGATAGCTTGAGTGGTAGAGGGCAACAGCCCATTTGCGGTAATACTGATAACTAACTTATCATGCCGAGTGGTATCACCGCCAATAAGCCTGACCCCAAACTGGGTGCAGGCATGAAACAGTCCTTTGGCAAATTCGCTCAGCCAAGCCTCAGTAGCTAAGCGCTGAGGCAAGGCTAAGGCCAACAAAATACTGTGTGGCTTAGCCCCCATGGCCGCAATATCGGATATATTAACGGCCACTGCCTTGTAACCAATGGCAAAAGCTAGGTCAGACACCTGCTGCCAGTCATCACTAAAATGGCGTCCTTGAACCAACGTATCGACACAGGTCACCCATTGGCTCGGTGATGTGACGGCAATCACCGCTGCATCATCCCCCAAATCCTTGATAATTGAAGCATACCCTGTGCCCATTACTTGAGCATCTTGAGCCTTAAAATAACGGGAAATAAGCTCAAATTCAGTCATCAGTCTTCATCCTAAAGTTTGAGAGAGTCGATACTTTGTGGAATATTTATTGGGACATATTATGGTCTATTAATTTATTAGTCCATTGAAACACAGTATAGCTACTTGTTTGGCTTCACGACTACCTTTTGTCTTGTTCGTCCACATTAAGACTATGGAATTCAAAACCATGACACTGAAAACTATGAAACAAAGGGCCATCTATCAAAATTAATAGATAGCCCTTATTAAAATCTTGGCCCAATAACCCAGTTAGCCTAGCAAATTAGCGCTGCTAGGCTAAAGCCTTGTATTTAGCTACTTCTTAGGCTTTAATCCTATTCTTGGTTTTGGTTGACGAGTCGGCTGTTGCTCGTCGTTTACATCACTGTTTAATGAAACCGTATTTTCGTCAGTATTTACGGCTTGCGCCTTGGTTTCATCTGCATTTTCATCTATTGCTGTGGTTTGTTTGGCAGCTTTTGCTTGTTGTTTCTTCTGTTTATAGCCAGTGTCATTGTCCGCTTCTACTTCGACAGCTCGCAGCTGTGCAGCCAACTTATCCATTACCGCATTAATTAGTTTATGGGCGTCGGTAGCACCAAAATGCGTATTAAGTTTCATAGCCTCATCAAGCACAACTTTATAAGGAATGTGCAAGCTATGCTTAAGTTCATAAGCACCAATGAGTAGAACGGCATGTTCAACCATGTCTATTTGATCGATTTGACGGTCTAAATGCTCAGCAATTAAAGCTTCTAGCTCATCAATCTGTTCAGGAATTTCACGCATCAACGTGTGATAATAACCCAGATGTACCGTATGCATCGCATTGCTCGCACGCGTACGTGCAGCGATATCATGTGGTGGATTGGCTTTCCATTCGCCCTTCCCTGTTTGCTCGAAGCGATGATCCGTCATTAACCACTCATACAGCCCTTGCAGTGCAAAACGACGCGCCTTACGGACGGCAGCGTGGCTGGTCTTATAACTAGATTCATTGATATCGAACTGATTGTTGTCTTCAGTTTGTGCCGGATTTTGAGTGCTCATGTATATAAATACCTATCATCAAAGAGAGAGCTTTGACATTACTATGGGTTATTAACTAAGAATAATTTAGGGATAAAGCCACCGTAGCCGAAACTACGGTGGCCATTACATTAACGATAATAGCTTAAATTAAAGCGTCTAGCCAAAGACCAACGAAGGGCTAGTCTTCGTCAGCATCGTCATAATCAACATCAAGTTGCGACAATACGGCAATCATCTCAAGCGCAACCATAGCGGCTTCAGAGCCTTTATTACCGGCTTTAGTACCAGAACGTTCGATGGCTTGCTCGATGCTATCTGTGGTTAAGATACCATTGATAACAGGGATATTATAATCCATTGAAACGCTGGCTAGGCCACTTGCTGAGCTATTCGCGACGACGTCAAAGTGTGGGGTACTACCACGGATAACCGCGCCTAGTGCTACGATAGCATCGAAACGGTCTGATTCAGCAGCACGCTGGGCCGCTAATGGCAATTCAAAAGCACCTGGAACACGAATCACACTAATATTGCTACCCGATACGCCATGACGCAATAAAGCATCGATAGCACCATCTACTAATGACTCTACTACGAACGCATTAAAACGTCCTACAACGATGCCGATGCGGGCATCTGTATTTTGATACAAATTGCCTTCGATATGAGTAATGGCTTCACGTTGTTGTTGTAAATTTTGCATAACGACATCCTAATCCGAATGATGAAATAAAATTACAGCTATGATAACATTTTTTAAAGACGGTTTTAGAAGGAATCGTTATTAATAATTGAGTCAATAGCCACAAAAATGTAAATACTAAGGGCAGATGATATCCTGTCGTCCTTAAGTTGCTATAGACGCATTTCAATCCCTTGATCAGCCATAAACTGCTTTGCCTCAGCGATACTATATTCGCCAAAGTGGAAAATACTGGCGGCAAGTACCGCATCTGCCCCACCTTCAAGCACACCATCTGCCAAATGTTGTAGATTACCGACACCACCTGAGGCAATTACCGGTACATTAACCGTGCTAGTAATGGCTTTCATTAACGCTAAGTCATATCCCTTTTTGGTGCCATCGCCATCCATCGAAGTTACCAATAACTCGCCAGCTCCAAGATCAGCCATCTTAGCAGCCCATGCTACGGCATCAATCCCCGTAGGCTTGCGACCGCCATGGGTGAAAATCTCCCATCTTGGCTCACCATTCACATCGTCAACACGCTTAGCATCAATTGCCACTACAATGCATTGGCTGCCAAACTTGGCTGCGGCTTCACCAACAAACTCAGGGGTAAACACGGCTGCGGAGTTAATAGCCACTTTATCGGCACCCGCATTAAGTAAGTTACGAATGTCTTCAATTTTGCGCACACCACCGCCCACAGTCAATGGCACAAATACGGTTTCTGCAATGCGCTCAACCATGTCATAAGTAGTGTCACGGCCATGATGAGTGGCGGTAATGTCCAAAAAAGTAATTTCATCAGCACCTTGTTCGTTATAACGACGTGCCACTTCTACTGGATCACCGGCATCCTTAATATCCACAAACTGTACGCCCTTAACCACACGACCATTGTCTACGTCTAAACATGGAATTATTCTTTTTGCCAACATTGCCTTCATCCTGTTTCTAAAATTTTGAAAAAATACTGCTTTAAGTTAGTGCTATTCTTTGTGCATAACCAACAAGCATTATGCCTAGTATCTGTCTATACCACTAGTCCTGCCCTCATTTTAGCAAAAACAAACCCGAAATAAGGCAGTTGTCTTTGGACAGTAATCATTGAATGGCTGTTGAAACATTAGTCTGGCTTTTTAATTAATAAATATTAGCGGTTGCACATGGTTTACTGCGACTATTTAAGCTAATCTATGAAGCTATTGGCCTAATGAATCTGCCTGTGTACCTCTATGAAAAACCGTTACCTTAACAGCATGGTGCCCACCTTTGTCCTGCGGCACTACAAAAAAACAAAGTACCTTGGGCTTTTGCTACTGCTGGTAGCCCTGGTCTACTCTTTTATCATGAACTCAGCTTGGATGGTGCTGTGTTATGGATTGGCTTTGTTTTTATTTGGCATGCAGTGTATTGAGGAGGGATTGCATAATACTGCTGGTGGAACTCTAGAGCGAGTGATGGCTAAAAGCACCGCTACGCCAGCCAAAGGTTTTTTGTTCGGTATTTTTTCGACCTTTCTATTACAGTCAACGACTCTGGTCTCATTACTGACTATTGCCTTTCTAAGCACAGGCATGATTACCTTGTCTGGCGGTTTGGCTGTCATCTTAGGGACCAATTTAGGGGCAACCAGTGGTGCTTGGCTTCTGGCCTTAGCCGGTCAAAGTGTTAGCTTAAGCCCTGCCGCGGTTCCGATGTTGGTGGTGGGCGTTTTTATCGGTTTTTTAGACAAGCGGCTCAAGTTTTTTGGACAAGCTTTGGTTGGTATTGCCTTAATTTTCTTAGGGATTGACTCTATTAAGGACGGCTTTGGCGCCTTTGCTAATATTGAACTAAACAGCATTGAAGCCAGTGGCATTAGCCAAGTCCTGCTATTTACCTTAATCGGCTTTCTACTAACCTGTGTCCTACAGTCCTCGCATGCCACATTAATCTTGATCTTAGCGGCACTAGCCGCAGGTCAGATTACCCTCACCCAAGGTTTTGCAATTGCCTTAGGCTCCAACTTAGGCAGTAGCTTTACGACCGCTTTGGTAGGCATGCTTAGCAGCGATCGCAATGGACAAAGATTGGCTCTCGCCCATCTCATTTACAACTGGGTTACTGCGCTACTGGCTTTAATACTATGGGTACCCTTAACTTATACGGTGGCTTGGGCTGCAAAAATAGCGGGAATGAGCTCTCCATTACTACAACTGGCTCTATTTCATACTTTGTTCAACGTATTGGGAGTCTCTGTATTTTGGGGCATCCAGCAGCAGTTTATTGAAAAATTAAAGGTATTCTTACCTGACAAAAGACCGAAAAAACAACTGCCTGATGACTCTGAGGCCGTCTTGCCCCGTCACTTGCACAAGAATATGTTAAAGGCCACAGACACAGCTATTTCTGCGGTTAGTCAAGAAACCCAGCACTTAACTACTTTAGCATTGGAGGTGATTTGTCACGCTATTTACGTGCCTAATGCTGAGTTATACCGTCCTGCAGGTCGGCTAACCGATCCTAAACTTCCGCTTAAGTTAGATGTACAAACCATCTATGAGTGGCAAATAAAACCTCTTTATAGTGAAATTTTAAATTTCACCAGTAAAATTGATGTCAATCATAATGGTAAGTTGCAAAAGAAATTGACTGAGGCTCATATTGCTGCCTTCCATGTGGTAGAAATAGTCAAACAAAGCAAGCACTTACAAAAAAACATGCATCAATTCCTAAGTAACCCTGACGCTGAGGTTTATCGAGATTATATGGCACTGCGCCAAAGCCTATTTGAGATGTTGCTTAGCTTTAATGCTGTTCGCTCTTTGTTTCAGCCCAGCAAGGAGTTAGATAAAGAGTCTTATGCCAAGCTAATTGAAGAAAAACAACTGGCTTTAATCAATTTTATTGAAAATAGTGAAGAGGCTCACTTACCTCATACCCAAGTATTGGATAAGCTAAGGGAAAATCAGATAGATAAAATGCAAGCCTCATCTTTAATAAATGACATGAACTATGTGCGTCGAATTAAAACCGGACTGTCCGAAATATTAATTAGTTTAGACAACAGCCAGTTTCGATAATAGCCAGTTTAAATAACAGGAATACAAAATCTTGATCTCGAAAAATTAGCAATTGTAGTGAGATTTAGCTTACAGCTGATTTAATCCTACTTTAAATAACTGGCATTTCAAATTATTGGCCGTACCTTATCAAAGTTAGGCGTAAAGCTCATCATCACTACTTGCCGACTTTTGCGTATAATGAGACTATAGTTAAATTACCCCATTTCTTTTCTGTCTATACTTTATTCATTCTATTTATTCTTTAACCCTAACCTATTAAGAGAGCCTCATGTCTGTTTATACTCACCTTTCAGATGACCAGTTCACCGCTTTTTGTCAAATGTTTGGCGTTTCTTTTGCCAAGGCTATTCCCATTACCCAAGGTATCAAAAACTCTAACTGGTTTATCCAAACCACTGAAGATGAAGAAGGCAGCTACTCTTACGTATTTACCTTATTTGAAGAGCGTCCGCCTGAAGATATTGCCAAAATGGCCACTATTTTAAACCGTTTAAAAGACACTTTACCGGTGGCAGCGCCCTTAATAAAAGTAGAGTCTGAAACAGATCAGCATTCGCCTTATGTGATTCATTATGAAAATAAGGCCATTACCCTTGTGCCTTGCTTATCAGGCAGTCATCCAAAGCAGACAACACCTGATATGTGCCGCAGTATGGGAGCGGCGTTGGCCACACTGCATACCGTATTGCAAAGCTTAACACCAGCCGAAGAGTACGGAGTGCCTTTGTACCCTTGGCATGAAGTACGTGATCGTGAAATTCAATTTATGCCCGCCGATGAAGCGAAACTAATGTCTGACATTTGGCAAAATTATGACCGTTTTCCACTGGATACTTTGCCCAAAGGATTATGTCATTTAGACATGTTCGCCGACAACACTTTGTGGGATTTGGACAAGGGTAAAGAGCAATTAACCGGATTACTTGATTTCACTGAAGTCAGTGTAGAGCATTATGTGATGGACATTGCCATTACCATCAATGACTTTTGTACCACTTGGGGCAATGCCAATGATGGTGAGTCTGTCAACTTCGATACCGAAAAAATGCAAGCGTTTCTTGCCGGCTACCAGAGCCAACGCTCTTTAACTGAAGCAGAACAGCAAGCACTACCTATCATGTTGGCCATGGCCGCAGTAACCTTCTGGCTATTACGACTAAATGTGATTTATTATAACCGTGAGCAAGGTCGTACCGGTGATAGTATCATGGTCAAAAACCCAGACTTAATGAAGCGCTTGGCCGCTTACCACTGGAGTCAAGTCAGCATTTAATACAATATGACATAGTGAAAGTGGGATTGTAGCCTAGTGTTCATGCCCATAGTACACCTCGGTCATTGCCATTTAATTAAAACTAATCTGTAAATTGACAATGACCTTAACGATTGTTTCACGTGAAACATTATATAAAACTGAGCACTACGCTATATTCTGAGTTATATACTTAATAAGTTGTTTGCTCAAAATTACTGAAATAGAAGAGGAAACACTATGAACAATCAAGTTGATGATTGGCAAAAGCTAGGAAGTTATGATACCAATATCCAAGCAGAATTACATGCCAACTTACTAAAAAACAATGACATTCAAGTATCATTGCAAGCATTAAGTGCCATTCCAGGTATGAACTCGGGAGCGGTACTGTGGGTTCAAAAGCAAGATTTTGATAAGGCTCAGCAAATTCTAGACAGTATTGAAGTTACTCCAGATGCTGACTTTGATTAAATGATAATTTGGACTCAGCGGTAATTTAAATTAAGCGGTAATAGGTACAGATAATAGATAAGGCGGTATAGTTTAAATGTGTCAATTATTAGGTATGAATGCCAATACGCCGACAGACATTGGCTTTAGTTTTACCGGGTTTCATAATCGTGGCGGCAAAACAGACCATCATAGTGATGGCTTTGGCATTGCTTTTTTTGAGCCAAGTGCTTGTGAAACCTCTGACCAAGCCCCTACGCTAAACCGTAGCAGAGGACTTAGAGTCTTTCATGATGATAAGCCTAGCTTCCGTTCACCAGTTGCAGAACTGGTAAAGAACTACCCGATTAAAGCTTTAAACGTGGTGGCCCATATTCGTAAAGCGACTCAAGGCACCAATTGCTTGGCTAATACCCACCCTTTCGTACGCGAGGTTTGGGGTGAGCAGTGGGTATTTGCCCATAATGGACAAATGAATGAGGGCTTTATCAAGCGCTGTCAGCGTTTACAAGACAATGGCAACAGCGAGTATTGTCGCCCTGTCGGCACCACAGACTCAGAGACAGCTTTTTGCTATTTGATCAATCGCTTAAAGTCCACTTATAAGCAGCGCCCCTCAGATCAAGAGCTGTTTAAGTTTCTCACCACACAATGCCGATATTTGGCAGCTAATGGGTTATTCAACTGTTTATTGTCTAATGGTGACTGGCAGTTGGCATATGCCAATTCGTTGCTGTTCTATTTAACCCGTAAGGCACCTTTTGGAGAAGCCAAACTTGCCGATGATGACTTATCCATTAACTTTAGTGATGTGACCACGGACAAAGACAAAGTCAGTATTATTGTCACTGTGCCTCTGACTGAAAATGAGGCTTGGCAACAGTTGGCCGTTAATGAGTGTTTGGTATTCCGTGATGGAGATATCGTGTTTAGAGACACTCCTAGCCTGCGCAAATACTTGACCATTGAAGAGGGTATCGCTATTGCCAGAGAAGTGGGCGCTAGCTTATAAACTCGCTTAATAAAGCGTGATATAAAATCCAATTTGACTTATAAGAACTGGCCACAGCAGCGCTTGAACCTCTCTCCTGAACCGCAAATACACGGCTGTTTCTGAGTCACATTAAGATCAGTAGTCGGGTCTAGAAAATACCAAACTGTCTTGGAGTTCTGTTGATGTGCTTGCGAATTATGAGGGGCAGTCTTCACAAAAGTGGATAGCTCATGATGAGCCGACAGTCTTGGACTGCCTAACTGATCGTCATGATAATAAGCTTTAAATTCAACCTGAGAATGTCGTTTACTCACTTTGGGATTGTGATCAATAATTTGCAGCCCTGCCCAATTTGTCTGCTCCGCCCACTCTTTAATGGCTTGTCTATCAAGTAAAGACTGCTGAGCTGGTACGGTTGTCTCAATAATATAGTCCGGTAATACTTTAACAAATGCAGAATAACGCGACCGCATTAATGCTTCGCTGCTGTCGGCAATCTTCACCCCTTGATGCAGCGGTTGGCAACAGTCACTATAAGCGATTCTGACTTGGTCTTCAGCTAGGCTACCTGCCAGATTCGACACACTGGATTCAGTCAGATTATCGGGAATAATACGACAAGGACAAACTTGGGATACCATAATTAAAACCTATAGTTAACGCTTAAAGTTATAAAGCTCGCAGTTATAATGCCATCTAGTCTAATTTAACTTAATCTAAGATAAGCATACGTGTTAATAAATTCGCAGTCGCTATTTTCAGTTACTATTTTAAATCATTAAATTAAACCCTTAAAAACCTGTTTAAGCAATCTCATACTGAGTCATTTACTGTTAAGAGGGCCTTTTATGCTACTTGTTTCACTTTGTGCCACAACGCTTGCTCTGAATTCAAGTGCTTGCCTTTATGACCCAGCTCAGTCACAACCTGACTCACCGCAAAACGTAGCGGCCGTAGATTCCTCTGTTTTGTCTTCAAAAACTGCCTCTAGTCCCTCAACATCACCGGCATCGAACTATTTAGTCGGTGTGGGTAAAACCGATATAACAGGGGCGGCCGCTGAAACGGGTATGTTTGGCTACGCCGTTAATCAGGTGGTCGAAGGTCTCAATGACCGCTTATATGCCCGTGCTTTTATTATCGCGCAAAATGATCAACCTGAACAAAGCCGTATTGTGTATGTGTCTGCAGATATGGGGGCAATGTTTGTTTCAGTAAAGCTTGAGGTTATCAAACGCCTGCAAGCGGAATTTGGCTCCCTATACAATGACGACAATGTGATGCTAACAGCGACTCATACACACGTTGGCAACTCAGGCTTTTCGCATCAACGACTGTACCAGATTGCCAGTCAAGACGATACAGGTGCAGGGTATAGTCGTCAAAACTTTGACGCCATAGTTGATGGTATTGTACGTTCTATAAGACAAGCCCATAACCGTCTGGCCCCTGGTAAGCTAACCCTAGCTCAAGGTAAGTTAAAAGGCGCTACTCGAAACCGCTCGTTATCCGCCTATCAGGCCAATCCTGATGCCAAAGATTTTGACAACAGTGTTAATGACGTAATGACTCAGTTACGCCTTGACGCAGCAGATGGAACGCCTTTAGGCCTAATTAATTGGTTTGCCATTCATCCTACCAGCTTTAGCAACCAATTTAGCCACTTAAGTGCTGACAATAAAGGTTATGCTCAATGGGGCGCGGAGGCGAAGATAAGTCAACGCTCAAATCCAGATTTTGTGGCCGCTTTTGCTAATGCCGATGAAGGAGACGTGGTCGCTGCAGGGGGAAATGCCAATTCAGCACCTGGCTTTGAAGGCAGCAAAGATGAATGGCAAAACGTGATTCGGGACGGCTCACTTCAGTTAAATAAAGCACTTGAATTATGGGACCAAGGCAAACCAGTGTCTGGCCCTATTGACACTCGAGCACGTTGGATTAATTTGGCAGGCTACGAGGTAGCGCCAGAGTTTACTCAGGGGGCAGGCAAGCAAACACTTTGTCTGCCCGCTCGAGGATATTCATTTGCTCCTGGGGCTGAAAATGGACCGTCTAATATACCGGGTGTCTATGAGGGCATGACTCGTAAAAGCTTACGCCTGAGCGATAGCGTCAACAAAGTAGATACCTCTTTACTGGGTACCGCCACTCGAAGTGCCTTTGGTATAGTGTCGTCGGTTAGCCAAGATGACTGTCAGGCTGAAAAACCGGTACTTCTGCCTACGGGATACTGGGGCTGGGTCAACAAAGAACAGCCAGTACAATTAATGCGCATCGGAAATCTTGCATTGATTGGCATCCCTGCGGAGCCGACCACAATGGTGGGTCGCCGTTTACGTGAAGCGGTAGGCAATGAATTGGCCACATCTGGAGTAGATACCTTGGTAGTGGCAGGACTGGCAAATAACTATAGTGGTTATCTCACTACCCGCGAAGAATATGCTCAACAGCATTATGAAGGCGCGTCTACTGAATTTGGTCCTTATCAAGCCAATGCTTATCTACAAGAATACGTGACTTTGGCCCAAGCCATGCGCGATGGGCTTGCTGTCACTAGTGATGTCACGCCCCCCGACCGCTCTAAACAAAACTTCGCCGAAAGACCGGGTGTGTCGTATGATGATAAACCTGCACAGCAGCAGTGGGGACAAGTATTACAACAGCCCAATCCAACTTATAAAAAGGGCGATACGGTACAAGTGGTTTTTCGAGGCGCCCATCCTAAGAACAACCTTAGAACCGAAGACAGCTTTTTAATTGTTCAGCGTTTACAACAAGGAAAATGGGTCGACTATAAAAAAGACAACGATTTTGACACTACCTATAGTTGGCAACGTGAAAAAGTGGCGTATAGTCGCGTTACTATCGACTGGAGAATTGGTGAGGACACTGCTTCTGGCACTTATCGTATTGTGCATCAAGGTGACTGGAAAAATGGTTGGGACGATACGATTACCCCATATAAAGGCGTTTCTCACTCTTTTAAAGTAGAGTAAATACCTGCCCCTATTCTCTGAGCTATATTCAAAAAGAGTATAGTCCTTCGAAAATAGTGCCCCAAAAAACAGTCTCTCAAAAAACAAGTACAAAAAAAGCCAGATATTGCTATCTGGCTTCTTTTATCAATTTAGCTAATTAGCTTAGCTAAATTATTGCTTTTTCCAAACTTGACTACGTGAGAATGGACCTAAGTGACCTTTAAGTTTTAAGTCGCTGCCTTTCAATTCCGCAGTTAGACGATAAGTTTTGTTATTTTCTGGATCAGTGATTTGACCACCACTGTATTTACCAGCACCTTCCGCTTTTAGACCAGACATTACAGTACGGCCCACAAACTTTTTACCTTCGGCACGGTTGGTAGAAATGATTTTACCAGTCAATACGCCATTAGATTCAGTGATTTTCACTAAAGCTTTAGGTTGACCGTTATCGTAAGTTTGCCATGTGGTATTGGCTAATGGATCAGCAGCCATCGCTACTGTTGCTAGACCTAACGCTGAAAGCGCTAAAATAGATTGGTTTAATAATTTCATAATACGATTCCTTTCGAGAAAATGTGTGAAGTTAGTTTTGGCGGCTTTAGCAGCACATCGACTTGGAGTTCAAAATGGCTAAAACCGCTACTCACTAATTCATGCTGTTTAAGATATCTTAGACAGTGAATAGACGCTGGTCAAGATATTTTTTTATTTAAATACCCTGAAAGGTATGATTAATTATAGCCCTTAATAAATAAAAAAAAAGTGTTAAATCAATAAATTATTACGCTTATATTTTACAATGGTTAGATTTATGAAAAAGGATTGTCTACTTCCTTACTGGATTGCTCCTGATCATCCAATAACCCTTGTTTTTCTAGAGAGTCTTGAAGACCTGCTTTAGAGTCAGTCGCCTGTAGCTCAGCCACCATAAGATCAAATAGTTTTTGTAGCTTTAGGGCCTGACTCAGTCCCTGCTTATCTTTGCGGATCTCAATATCACCGTATACGATAACTTTGTCTGTTTGATTTTCGAAGGTAAGCTCACCTATTTGTAAGCTTTGATGGTCATTGTCATAGGGTAGAAATGAGAAGGTCTCCCCTTCTGATACCTTATTAGACTCGTTAGGATTAATACTTTCGTTATTTAACTCATTGTCACTATCTTGTGTCATAACTTATAGCTCCCTTTTATTATTAGAGTATTAATTTTCTGATAACAGCCTATTTATTATTACCACATTAATTAAAAATAGGGATTACTTCGCACACTTTTCTTATCTAATTACTTGCTTAAACCAATTGTATACTAAGAATTATTTACTAAGAAAGTTATCAGCCAACCATCGTAGAATCTCAATTAAAATAAGATACCACAAGGGTTTTTCACTTTGATTATCTGTTGGTTGGTCGGCTCTGTCTGCAATGTCGCCCACTTTAACGGGTAATGGCATTGCTTCAGATTTCGCGTTAGGCGCAATGGAGGGAAATGCGTCAATACCTGAACGCAGTGCCAACTCATCAATACTAATAATTTCTACCCGTTCGCTATCATCGTTGGGCGCATAATAGACGCCTGCTTGCCCAGTCGAGGGAATGTAAACCGCTTTAAAAACGTGAGTTGGTATCAATACACGGTTGTTTAATTGCGAAATTTTGCGTCCTTTAAACACCACGCCCGTAACAACGTACACTTCACCATGTTTTTTGGTCAAATAACGGGTGACAGACTCAATATTGCGCCAAAGATAACGATTGTTTTCAGGCGACTGCGGAATAATATTGGCCAAACTAAAGCTATCATATTGTTGATCAACATTGGCCATATCGCCATTGGGCGCTAGATGTCCACGGTCATATCCTGAGCCTTTATAATCTGACAACTGCGCTCGCATACTACTGGGCAATCGGCTCTCAGGATGAAAACTGTCCTCACGAGGAATATTTTCTGCTTGAGACAACCTATCTCGAGTTAAGTGTTCCGCTGACCACAAAGGGGTTTTTGATAGCCCCGAATACAAGGTAGCAAAACCATTAAAGCATAAAGGCACACTGTTGTTTAGGAGCTTTTGTTCTAAATAATCTGGGGCTGTGGCTTTGTAAAAATTTTGCCCACAGTCCCTAAAATCATTGGCCCAGGCTGTTAAAGAAAAAAGTATACTAAAACTGATCACTATCGCTTTAATGAAGGTTGGAGTACCTGCATTTCCTAATAGGTCAATTGTGTACCCCTCTCGTACTGTTCGTTTAAACATGTTCACCTTTGGCCACTTTTCTGTCTGCTGTTGGCCCCTATCATTTACCACTTTTATCGCCTCTATTTTACTGCCTTTATCTAGGGCTAAGTCTCGCTCATTAATCGCCTTAACAAAGCACAGTATGCCGTATTTACCAAAAGAAAGTTATGCTAACAATGGGCGTTGTCGCTGTAAAGCATTTATAATCAATAAGCGTCACTAATTGACG
Source organism: Psychrobacter sanguinis (assembly GCF_020736705.1). Taxonomy (NCBI): domain Bacteria; kingdom Pseudomonadati; phylum Pseudomonadota; class Gammaproteobacteria; order Moraxellales; family Moraxellaceae; genus Psychrobacter; species Psychrobacter sanguinis. The sequence goes on along the minus strand of NZ_CP085990.1, from coordinate 1,154,619 downwards.
TCAGGCGTAATTAAGCGGTATAAGTGATTAAATACACTCCGCAAAGATGACATTTGCCTTGCCTTTAGGTATACTGTACGCCTTCAAAACGGTGAAGTGGCTGAGTGGTCGAAAGCGCACGCCTGGAAAGTGTGTATACGTTAATAGCGTATCGAGGGTTCGAATCCCTCCTTCACCGCCAATCTTATAAAAATCTAGTTTTCCTATCTTGTCCTACCCTATCCCAAACACTGCTTAAAACCTTTATAAATAACGCGTCTAGCGTTTTTTTTATGTCTGCTGTTTTTCCAATCTATCCTAACATAACCCACCTATCCCGTGGCTTGTGTTGGTCTATTCGTTGGTCTATTATTCATATACACCTCAATTAGACCAACATTCTATCTAGTTTTATAAGTCTTAGACCAACATAATTGTCTTAACGCTTTAAACATATAGCTCGTAGGTATAGGAAATAGACCAACATGTTAAGTGATAGTAAGATCCGTAAGCTTAAGCCAACTGATAAATGCACCCCTTCTCGTCCAGATAAATATAGCGATCAACAAGGCTTACAATTACTGGTACGTAGCTCAGGCACTCGAACATGGGTAAGTGCTTATCGCTTCGATGGTAAGCAGCAGAAGACTACTTTAGGCACATATCCGCAGATGAGCTTAGCAGAAGCTAGAGTAGCTAACTCTGATATTAAGGCTTTAGTAGCTAATGGCGTAAATCCAAAGAATAAAAAACGTCAAGATAAGCTTGCGAACGAGCAAGCTAAAATGTTCAATGACTATGCGCTTGAGTGGTTAGAAGAACGTGAACGAAACGTAAAGCCTCGTACCTATCAGCAAGACTACAATCGAATGCACAAAGACGTGCTACCGAGCTTTAAAGGTATCGCTTTAAAAGATGTGACATTTGAAGATTGTAAGTCGATGGCAGATAACATTGAAAGTAGAGCTGAAAAGGGAACACCACCACGAGAAGTAACCAGACGCACTATTGATCTTGCTGGCAATATTCTTAAAAGAGCTAAGAGAGAACGCCTAATTGAGGTAAACCATACAGAAGGTTTAAAAGAGCTGTACCCAAAAGCGAAGACTAAGCACATGAAACACGTTGAGCTTAGTGAGTTACCTAAGCTCTTACAAGATATTGAAGGCTATCATGGTCATGAACAGACTCGATTGGGCATGAAGTTTCTAGCTTATTCATTCTGTCGTACTATCGAGCTACGTATGATGAAATGGGAGCATATCGACTTCCCTAACCGTTTATGGCGTGTTGATATCGACAATCTTAAAATTGCGCGTAAGCATGTCGTACCACTATCAGATCAGATGCTAACCATATTAGAAGAGATGAGACCCATCACAGGACAATATGAATACGTGTTCTATCACACTGGCATGCATCAGCCGTACAGCGAAGAATTCATTAATAACGCCCTAGATATATTAGGATATGCTGGTAGACAGACCGGACACGGTTTTCGTCATATCGCATCCACTAATCTAAACGAGCTTGGCTATATGGGAGATGCCATCGAAAAGCAAATGGCACATGATAAAAAAAGTAGCATTCGCGCAGTTTATAACCACGCACAGCACTTAGAGGAGCGTCGCAAAATCATGCAAGTATGGGCTGACTTTTTAGACTTATTGAGAGATAAAGGCGAAATTGTAGACTTTCAGACAGCGCGGCAGCAGATTGAGAGTTCGTTAAATAACTATCAATATGATGGTCTTGAAGCAATCGATAAACGAGACCTTATTCAAGCGCTCATTAATAAAGGTATGACGAAGATAGAGCTGCAGAAGCTATTACAATAACTCATTCTTACAACGTTAGTTGTTAAAAATACGATATCAAATAAAGTAGTTTTACATACTAGAACCATCTATTTCTTATTAGAGATTCTGTCATATTTATCTTTAATCAACTGACCTACAACTTTTGAGGCAGAAGTGGTTCCTTCTGCTTTCATAATAGAGTCCAGTAGATCTTGATCTTTTTTATAAATCTTTATTTGGCTTAGATCTTCGTTCTTACTGCTCGCTGAAAGTTTAACCCAAGCGTCTTTCATGTTCTCTATGACTTTAGCTCTATATGATATTACTGGTATCGGCTTGAAATCAAAGTTAGGGTCACTTGTATCTATATTTTTAGTAAAGATTTCATAAGTGTAATCTACGTTTGATAGAACATCTAGACTAGCCAAAATTAAATTGTATTTGTCTTCCAAAGAGACGGGTATGAATATCTTATGAAGCACAAGATAGTCTCTCTTGTCTGAGCTTAGATAGTTATAAGCCCATTCAATTTGATCGCTGTCATCACCCTTAAGCCACTTTATTTCCCTGTCAGTACGATTTTTAAAATAGTGGGACTTAACTGTTTCAATTTTGCCTATCAACTGATGTTTGTTTAGATATACATCGTTTGCATAATTTGGAAAGTTGATATGGGTGTTGTTGAAATGATTGACCTCATATTTCAAGTAATTTGAAATGTAAGGAACTAGCTCCTTATCTCCAACCAAAGCTTTATTATGTAGAGTATCACGGACTAGATAAGCGATGTGCAGAGCACTACGGAGATCTTCTCTTATCCATCCTAGCAAACTATCTGGTAGTTGATTATTGTTTTTAAAACACATCAACTCGGTTAAGTACTGTAAGCATCCGACCATCCCATCTTTTTTTCTATTAAAAAATGCGAGATAGTGTCCACGAACAAATAATCGTGGACACTAACATGACAACACAACCCCCTAATAAGCCCAAACGCAGAACTTACAGCGGCGAGTTTAAAGCACTTTTAGTAAAAGAAGCGACAGACTCAGGTCGATCAATTGCCAGCATTGCCCGAGAGCATGGCATTAACCAAAACCTTCTACATAACTGGAAACGCCAGTATCAGCGCACGCAGACTCAAGCTGACACATTACCTGGTGCTATAAACAGTCCTCATGATCCAAACCCGCACTTTATTCCAATTCATCTTGAGCCTGGAATCACGCATCTAGGCTCAGCCTCCGTCATAAAGAACATCAAACTGCAAATCACAGCTCGAGCATCTGGGGCGATAAGCCTCAACATTAGCCAAATAGACACTCAAAGTTTGATTGACCTACTACGAGGACTGCAATGATACCCATCACTCACATCTGGCTATCCACCGCACCTATGGACATGCGATGTGGTAGTGGCAAACTACTGGCCCACATCATCACCGAACACCAAAGCATTCGCCCTCACTGTGCCTACCTGTTTTACAACAAAGCAGGCACACGCCTAAAAGTATTCATTCATGATGGGCTTGGCGTATGGCTTTGTAGCCGTCAGCTCGATGACAATAAATTTCATGGCTTAACCAAGCCGCTCACCACCACTCAGACTGGTATCAGCATCAACCGTGAACAATTTAATGCCTTAATCAGTGGACTGCCTTGGCGTAACATGGGCAAAGATAAATTAACCCCCATCCTATAAATAGCAGATGACAGGCAAATAAAACTCTGGCAACATATCGCCATGACTGTTGCCAACTTATCCGACTTATCAAAAGACCCCACTTACGCCGAGCTTCTGGTGAAAATCCACCTGCTTGAACAGCGTAATGAGCACCTGCAGCAACAAATTGATCAAACAAATACAAGTCACGATCAACTACAGCAGCTTTTTAACCAAGTGGTTGAAGAAAACCACAAGCTGTATGAACAAGTGCTTGAACTCATCGAAAAACAAAAGCGGCTTATTCACCGGCTCTATGGACAAAAAAGCGAAGGCATCACTGACAGACAAACCCACTTAAACTATGAGGCGGCGCAAGAGGACTTAGCGCAGCTTGAACAAATCCGAGATGAATACCTTAGCGGCTTAAGCCAAGATGAGCTTGCCAAGCTGCCTGCTATTGAACTTACTCAGGCAGAAACCCTCATTGATCAGGGTGAGCTTAAAGCCGTCAAAGAGAGCACAGATGAGCTGCCAGCTTCAGCTACTGATCAGCCTAAAAAAACAAAGCGTGCTAAATACACAGTGATTCCTGACAACCTTGAGGTGAAAACCCAGGTTCATGAACCACTTACCACCGTCTGTGACTGCGGCTGTCAAATGAAGCGAATTGGGGAGGATAAACAAGACAAACTTGGCATTATCCCTAAGCAGTTTTATATTGAGCGTCACATCTACCCTAAATGGGTATGCCGTGAGTGTGACATCATTCATCAAGCGGCTACCCCCAAGCAGATTATTAACAAAAGCATCGCCACCCCAGAGCTGCTTGCACACATCCTTATTAGCAAATATGCAGACCATCAGCCGCTATATCGGCAGAATATTATCTATCAGCGAAGTGGGGTAAATATCCCCGATGCTACTATGGCAGATTGGGTAGGACGCTGCGGCGTCGCCCTTGAGCCTTTAGTCAGTCGCTTGCATGAACTATTACTGTCTGAGCCTATCTTACATGCCGATGAAACCCCGGTATCTATCATGAAGAACCATGTAAAGGTAGGTGGTAAATCATTAAAAAAAGGCTATGTCTGGGCGTATCTTACGCCACAGCACAACTCATTAAAAGCGGTGGTCTATGACTTTGCCGAAAGTCGTCGTAATGAGCACCCTAAAGCCTTTTTAGATAAGTGGCGCGGTAAGCTGGTTTGCGATGATTACAGCGGGTATAAGTTCTTATTTCATCAAGGTGTGACTGAAATCGGTTGTCTGGCTCATGCACGGCGTAAGTTTCATGAACTGCATGTCACTGGGCAAAGTATCGTGAGCATTGAGGCATTAACGTTATTTAGGCAGTTGTATGCTGTTGAACGTGAGATTGATGAGCGATTTGAAAAAAATACACCTCCAATACCAAGAGATCCCCAAATAGTTCGGCAAATCAGGCAAGAAAAAGCCAAACCGATTGCCGATAAGCTGCACCAATGGTTACAAGAAAAAAGGCAGTTAACCACTAAAAATGCCAGTATTAGTAAGGCGATGGATTATTGCCTGAAACGTTGGCAGGCGCTGACTCAGTATCTAGATGATGGCAGGCTGCCGATTGATAATAATTGGGCGGAGAATCAGATGCGTCCGTGGGCACTTGGGCGTAAAAACTGGTTGTTTGCCGGTTCGCTGCGAAGTGGGCAGCGGGCTGCGAATATTATGTCAATCATTCAGTCAGCTCGCTTAAATGGTTTGGATGTGTCTGCTTATTTGACAGACGTGCTAAGACGCCTGCCTACTCAAGAGGATCTGGATGAGTTGTTACCTCATCGCTGGGTGCCACCGCAATAGGGGGTGGTCGGATGCTTACTAAGTACTGAATTGGGTATTGCTTAGATTTGAATATATTTACTAATTGTGATTTAAAAGCCAGCTCACTAATCTCAATATTATCTGATGAATTCTGCTCATACATATTATGCGCAAATACCAAGCTCTTACACTCATCATGATTCAAGCGTTCAATCACTTTGAAAAAATTGTCTAATGCTTCTCTATTACGTTTTTGGTAATGAATATTAGAGTCAGCATTAAACTTAAGTTGATTAGCTAAGTAGTATATATTAGCCTTATTTACCACCTCATAAATGGGTTCAAAATTTGACTGGCCATCACTCTTGATGAAATCTGCGTTAGTGGAGTTCGCAGTAACCAATTTTGCATCTGAATTTTCATTTTGTATAAGTGAAGTATCTTCTTCATAAATAGATGATTCGTAAATCTCACCATTAATATATGTGTCATCGTCGTCGTCATCAAAGTCGTCATCGTCATCGTCATCGTCATCAGCATCGTCAAAGTCGTCTTGCATATCAAAACCCCTATAAAAAAGATCATAAAAAGTGGTATAAAAGTCCATATTAGTAGAAAAAAACTATGTTTTAACTACATACAAACTCCCTAATATAGGGGTGTGAGCAGTCTTATTCCCTTTTTTTAGCTTAAAATAAACTGTATTTTGGCTTTCATCTTGTCGTCTTAACTATACATCGAGTTTAACCCTTGTTCTAGCACTAAATTTAGATAGTCTTGTTCCTCACATCACCACTTCGTTTAAGGGCTATATACGTAAGTTGGATCGGGTTATCACACCACTAAACACAGACACTATACGATACATTTTGTAACCCTATCTGCTAACTCCATTTCGACACAAACCTGAACCCTGACGACAATTTACTATAAAGTTTAAATGGCAACTACCAAGCACACGACGAAAAAAATGAACGATGCCCTCATTCTTAGTTGGTTATTTATATTATTAATAATATTAATAATTACTACTCAATATTCATGAGTAAGAAAATACAGACTTGGTTGATATTTATGTACAACAACATAAATATCAACGGAGCACACTCATGTCATATTCACTCATTAACCAATCACAACTTATTGACAACATCGATAAGCTCGTTAGAGACGTCGTATTCCAAACTGTCAATTTTGACGATATTAAGAATCGTTTGAATGCGTTATATCGTCCCTTCATGGAAAGTCTAAATCCTGATTTCTTTTACTCACAGACCATCGATGCATTTGTCTACAGTACCGATGCTATTGTTGGTGATTCATATCCGTCTGATATCATTTGGGATCATAATAGGACACAACAATTCATTATCAATCTATCGTGCTACAGAAGCACGATAGAACTTGAATATAACGCTTGGCGATATCAGGAGGGCCAGAATAGAAAGAATCTTGAGAGTTACGTTAGAAACTTGATTAATCACTATTCAAAACTACTATTCGTTCGTATTGATTTAAAATACTCACAAGAAAATAGTCATACTGTGACCATTGAGGATTTTAATCGTCACATGTCTAAGCTTAGAGAGCTAATTAGTAACAAGCAAACTTGCTTTGCACATTTGCAAGGCAACGCGTGGGCGTTGGAGCAAGGGTATGAGAACGGAGGTCTTCATTGTCACTTACTACTAATCTACGATGGATCGGAAAGACAAAATGATTGGTTTATAGCTAAAGAGGTAGGTGAGAAGTGGCAGGAAATCACGAATGGTACAGGAGCTTATTATAATTATCACAGTACTGAGCGGAAGCAAAAGTATCAGATAAATGATCGCTTAGGCATTGGTATGATTCATCGTGATAACCCACAGCAGGTAGAAAATGCGGTCTGTACTGCCCTCTACTTAACCAAACCTGACAAGGTGGGTCAGCACTTAAAAGTCTGGCTGCCTAGCATGCGCACCTTTGGTCATGGCATTTATAGAACGGCTAAGCGTCGAGGTTTACCACCCATAGCAAACTAATTTCAAATACATACTACTGTCATGAGATCTAGCATTACTGTCTTAATACCCATCCCTTCTAACCATTAAAGGTCTGCTTTGTACAGACCTTTTTTATGCCGTTAATAAAGGAGTCCTTATGAAAGTAGTTTGTCCATACTGTCACGCGTCTTCTGTTTGTAAATTATCTGATGCTGCTGCTGAGCAAGCTGTTGATCAGCAATTGAGCTCTGCTGTACTGAAAGGTGCTGCTCGCGAGCTATGCCAGTCGCTAGAAGTTCACCCGCTTATCAAAGTAGTAATGGGCATGACGCTTATCGTTACTTTCCAATATCTTAAGTCTAATTATGGGTCATTACCCTTGGTGCAACAGCCTTATCGCTGTGAGAACTGCAATCAAGTCTTCACGGTGTTCTATCCATTTGTTTAAGCCTCAACTTCACTTATTAATACAGGAAATACTCTCATGGCACATTTAATCGAAAACATGGCATACGTTGGCGAGACCCCTTGGCACGGTCTCGGTAATCAGTTGCCTAAGAATCAACCTATCGAGGTCTGGGCAAAGGAGGCTGGTATGGACTGGCGTATCGAATCATCCGATGTCAGCTACATGGCAAACAATGATAAAGGTCAAAGCCTGATCTTGCCCTTTGATAATAACAAGGTGTTGTATCGCTCTGACACGCTTGAGCCATTGTCAGTCGTCAGTCAGCGTTACCAAGAAGTTCAACCACGCGAGATATTAGAATTCTATCGGGATCTCACCGAGCAGTCTGACTTTGAGCTTGAGACGGCTGGTGTTCTAAAGGGTGGTCGAAAGATGTGGGCATTGGCCCGTACAGGTCAGTCAGCAACGCTTAAAGGCGGTGATGTCAGTAATGGGTACTTGTTACTCGCAACGGCGTGTGACGGGACTCTGGCGACCACAGCACAGTTCACCTCCATCCGTGTGGTCTGTAATAACACCTTAGCGATTAGCCTCGCTAATGGCAGCGGTGGTGTGGTGAAAGTACCACACAGCACCTCATTCGATGGCGACAGAGTGAAGCAGCAATTGGGCATCTCTGTTAAACAATGGGATGAGCATATGTATCAGATGAAGCAGTTAAGTCAGCGCCGTGTCACTCAGGCACAAGCGGCTAATTATCTGAACCGAGTGTTCAATGATCAGGACAATGACATCATTCTGTTTAACCGTGCTAAGAGGGAGAAAGATGCTATGCCCAATGCGAAGGCAATGAATCAAGTGATGAGCATGTTTAACGGTCAAGGTCGCGGTGCGGATCTGGATGCAGCGCGTGATACCGCTTACGGGCTACTATGCGCGATGACAGAGTTCGTTGATCATGAGCGTAGAGCCATGTCAACCGACCACAGATTAGACTCCGCTTGGTTTGGGGCTGGGGCAAAGCTTAAAGACAAAAGCTTAGAGGAAGCCTTTGCACTGATTGCTTAAAAGATCTTAGTACATGTAACCCATTAAACCACGCTTCAGGGCGTGGTTTTTTTATGCCTGTTGTTTGTCATCACTGTATCAACAACTGCAAATCTATAAACACTTTATCAAAGGAATTTACTATGACTATGATCGCATTAAATAATAGCACTCAGCCAAGACAAACTAAACGTGCAACGGTTAGCGCTAAAGCAAACCTGAAGGCTAAAACTGCTATAGATAATATACCTAACAGAAAGGACAAAACAGTTAAACCATCCACCACTAGTCAATCAGTATCTGCTAAACGTTTGGTCAATACCAAAGATCTCAGTCGTGAGGACTGGCTACGATTTCGAAAGCAAGGCATTGGCAGCTCTGATGCCGCAGCAGCTTGTGGTATTCATCCGTATTTGTCCATACTTGAGCTATGGATGATTAAGACGGGACGCATGACCTTAGACATCGATGATCAGGCAAATGGTATTGAAGGGTATGCGCCACTGTACTGGGGCAATACGCTTGAGCCAATGGTGGCAAAATTCTATCAAGAGCATACAGGCAATAAGGTACGCCGCGTCAATGCCATCTTACAGCATCCTGAGCCTGACAAAGCCTTTATGCTCGCGAATTTAGACTATGCCATCACGGGTAGTGACGAGGTACAGATTTTAGAGTGTAAAACCGCTGGTGAGCATGGCGCTAAGTTATGGAAGCATGGCGTGCCGTTATATGTCACCTGCCAAGTACAACATCAATTGGCAGTGACAGGTAAAACTGCGGCGCATATCTGCGTGCTACTTTGTGGTCACGAAGCTAAGATTTATGAGGTTGAGCGTGATGAGCGCTTGATTGAGTCGATCATCGAGCAGGAGCGTCTGTTCTGGCAGTACGTAGCAACAGACACCCCGCCAACGCCTGATCATTCAGAATCTTCTGCACGAGCAATAAAGCAGCTTTATCCCACCCCTAAGCCCTCAAGCAAGGTCGATCTACGAAACGATGACGGTGCTAACAAGCTGTTTGGTAAGCTGCTTAGCTATCGCGACGCTATGCAAGAGGCCGAGCAGCGACATGACCAGATCAAGCATCAGCTGCAAACGCTGATTGCAGATAATGAAGTGGCTGTATTCTTGAGTGGTGCGATCTCATGGAAGCGCTCTAAGGACAGCATTGGCCTTGACAGCAAAGCCATTATCAAAGCTCATCCTGAATTACTCGTGCAATTTAGTAAAACCAAGCAAGGCAGTAGACGCTTTGTCATTCTAACCGACTAAGTATCTATCCAACCGATCAACACATCACATAAATACCGAAAGCCAATGCATAAAAGCCCACCCTCACAAGTGGGATTTTTTATAGCTAAACACACTTTATTAAACCCATAAGGAATAACACCATGATTAAAGGTCTCACCATCACCCCGCCCGTTCTAGGACGTATTAGCATTGGACGCGTCATTATAAAAGATGGCAAACGTCTGCCTGCCAAAGACGATCAATTCACTATCACCAGCCAAATACAGAATAAGGAGGGCTGGATCAATCATCCACTTGATGAAAAGCTACGTAAAAGCAAAATGGATAAGCTCAGACAAATCCCTGTACGCATGCTGTTTAATGATCCTGAGCTAAACCTGCGAGCTGAATACACCTTGTTCGATCGTCAAACTGGACGTCCACTATGTGTGGGTGACGGTGAGCAGTGTCAGCGCAGAACAGGCAATGGTGTCGAGCAATTACCATGTCCATCCCCTGATCGCTGTACACTGGCACAAGGCGGTGCTTGTAAGCCGTATGGCAGACTGTACACCAATCTCTCTGAGGACGATGAGCTGGGTACGTTTATCTTTCGCACGACTGGCTTTAATAGTATTCGAACGCTTGCAGCAAGATTGAGCTACTTTGCCGCAGTATCGGGCAATAAGCTATCCTGTTTGCCACTGCAATTAACCCTACGCGGTAAAAGCACCACGCAAAGCTATCGGACGCCGATTTACTTTGTAGATTTGACATTGCGTGATGGTGTGACGCTTAAAGATGCCGTGTCCAATGCGAAAGCCATTGATACGGAGCTTAGTGAACATGGCTTTGATCAAGCGGCGTTAGAAGCAGCGGCAAAGCGTGGCTATGTGAACTCATGCTTTGAGATTGATATTGATGAGGTGTTTGCAGTCGTGGACGAGTTTTATCCAGTTGAGAGCAGTGATGCTAACCAAAACCAACAGGAGCAAGGACGCTTACAGAATGGCTTAGCGACTAATCGCTTGAGCAGCATTGAGCAAGGGCTACGGCAAAGTGTGACCGCTGTAAGTTGAGTAATATAAGTAAAAAGCACGACATAAAAAGGAGCTGATGATTCAGCTCCTTTTTTTATTGTCTCAGTTAAGTCTAATACCAATTCTAAAAAATAACACTCAAGTCGCACCACTCCCGCTGAGTGATAGACCTAATTAAGTTAGTCTCATTACACAATGCATTCCAAGCGTCACATGCCGCATCGACAATCGCATCATAACTCTCAAAACAGCGATTAGATAACCAATGCTGTTTAAGGTACTGCCATACCTGTTCAGCAGGGTTAAGCTCAGGTGAGTAGGGAGGCAATTTAAGCATGGTCACATTGTCTTGATCCAAACTTGGTTGGTGCCATAGCGCCCCATCCATAACCACCACGGCATGCCGACCTTCAGGAACAGCTTTACTGATTTCCTCCATATGCAATGCCATGGCTTGCTTATTCACATAAGGTAGAACAAGTCCAACACTCTCACCTGTCGCCGGATTAAAGGCACCAAATAGATAAGTCGATTCAAACTGCTGTTGCCTGACGACTCGAGGTCTTTGTCCTTTATAGTGCCAAACCCTTGTGATAGAGCCTTGTTGGCCAATACGTGTTTCATCCTGAAACCATATATCAACTTGCTTGATATCAACACCATCAGGTAGAACTTGCTTTACCTGCTCAAGGAAGTTTTTTTATATGCCTCCATGACTTTAGGATCTGCCTTAGGATGCTGACTACGCGCAGATATCCAGCTCATACCAATACGTTTCATGAGAGGATAGATCGCTTTAGGGGTATAGTTGGCGTTAAATTGTTCCTTGGCGATTTGTGCGATGTCTTTTGCCGTGAGCCTACCACCACCTCTTTGCTGCTGAGCTTCTACTATCGCTTGTTTGAATGGTTCTATGTCTTTTTCTGCTAAAAGACTCTTTCTGCCTCTGCCAGCTGCGTCATAGACACTAGTGATACCATGCAACCAGTATTTCCTTCTTATGGTATAGACGCCTCTAGGGTTATAGCCAAAGTTCTCTGCTACGGTCGCTATAGGATGACCTTGACTCAGTTGATGCAGCATGAGTAGTCTGATTCGCGCTCTGGCATTGCCTTCTGTTTTAGATAGTTGCAGAAAATCGTGGTCTGTGAGTTTATGATTTCTAGGGGTCTTTTTCGGCATATGATTCTATTATGTTGTTGAGTTGATTATATTGTATATTATTTTGTGGAATTGGTATAATCATCGGACTGCATAGGATGCAGTAAAAAAATATAGGACTCGGTAAGTATATGAGAGCAGACGCTCTCATTCGCTTATCAGGAGCTAGTCATGGAACAGTTAAACGGAAACACTCAGGAAAACACATCAATACCAAGCATACATCAGATACCTCGCATGCTGCCGCTAAAGCAAGTCATACATTATACAGGGCTTAGCAGCACAACGATTTACGACATGCTTGATAAAAGATCAAATCGTTATGACCCCACCTTTCCTGTTCAGGTGAAGCTATCAAGGGGACGCGTGGCATGGGTTGAAAGTGAGGTTGGCCTGTGGATTGAGAGCAAGATAGCTGCTCGATTTCATTGAGCCTATGAAAATAAGCCGCGTAGTGTGGCTTATTTTTTGGCTATCTTTAGCTATCTTTAGCTATCTTTAGCTATCTTTAGCTATCTTTAGCTATCTTTAGCTATGAGGAAGATACCACACTCTATCTTTAGAAACGACTAAGCCTTCTTTACGCATTTTCTGTAAGATATAACGAACTCGATTTTTACGTTGATCTTTAGCCAACACTTGAGGTAACTTGTTATCAAGCATTTTTTCAAAGTCACTAAGCTTACCTTTTTGGAAAGATTGAAGATATCCAATAATTAGTCCCTGATAATGCATGTCATCCAAACCACGCATCTGCATATACTCCGCCTGCTGCTCCGTATGCCTCGCAACATCAGCGGCGATCATATAGTTGTTTTTGCGCCCTTCTATCAGTGATTTTTTGCGCAATGTGTCAGCTTCGTCTTCAGTGATTGATTGCCCTTTTTGTAATCTATCAAGTGACATAATGTCATGTAATGACAGATTATCAACTTGCGCTAATTGCTTAGCGTACTCTTGATCCAGTACTTTACCGGTGAACTTCACTCGCACTCTATTGTCTGATAAGTCATAATCTGGCAAAGGGAAAAAGCGCTTGTACTGAATCTGATACATTTTTTTGATACCACTACCAATGGTGTCCATCATATTTAGACTAACCATAGCATTAACTAAAAATGGATTATGATAGCTCGCTTCAGGCGCATCTTGTAGCAAGACTTTCTCGATGGTCTTAGGAATGAACTCACCACTATTTTGAAAAATCAGTGTCGAGTCTTCTTTTTCAACCACCGTAATGCGTCCACCAAGACGATAGTCTTGATGACCAATGGCATTACTTAATGCTTCACGGATGATATAGGGGTCGTACTGCTGCACCTCTTCAGGGAACAGCGTACCAGCAGGCATATAGCGGTAATTTAGATTGCGAATTTTTTTATAAACCTCGTTCAAGGCTAACAAAAACGGTGGCTCAAAATGTTGATAGTCTTTTTCAATACCATCAACACCCTTCAGAATCCAAGTAATATGTGCTTGCGCTGGGCTTAAAAAATACGTGGATTCATAACGTCCCAATAAAATAATCGCTGTATTGGTGATCTGACCACGAATAGTAATTTTGGCTTTATTTAAAAAGGTGATGTCATCCCATCCTTGGAGATCCTCAGTCAAACGCTTGTTTTTATCAGCAAAGACTTGTCTAGCAACAGCGATGGCTTTAGAGTCAAGATCTTCAAGTGTTGCCTCATGGCAAATCTCAGCACTCCAATCATCCGCTTGATTTTGCCATAGCTTACGGCTTTGATCGGGATAATGCTTAAGTGGTTTAGTTAGACTACCAATACGAATATAAGGCTCATGCAAAAAGCTGATGGGCGTATCTGTGGCTGCTGGGATCTCAAACAGCACTACCGCTTTATCATCAACCTGTAGCTCATGAATGGTAAAATGAATCTTAGGGCTTAAACGGCTAACCAGCCAATGCTCTAAGTTTTCGTTGCCTTTGGCTTTTTTTATTTTTGGGCTAAAACTTGTACCCACAATGTGATGCGTGCCGTCTTCTACACCAAACACCAAATAGCCGAATTTCTTTCCAACCAAACACGCGCCATTGGCAAGCGCAGATATACGCTTGCCGACCTCTTCAGGGCTATGAAAGTTATGCTTAAACTCAAGCCATTCTTGTTCGGTTGGTTGTTGAGTTAGGCTCAGAACAAAATTTTGGTAGTAGTTGGACATAAGGACACTCTATAACTGACTAATGTAAGTGATTATAGTTAAAAAAACAGATTATAATAAATACTGTAATTTTTAAATAAAGTCTGGGTTCAGTAAAAGGTCAGGCAGACCGCCTTAGCAAATATAAACCACAGCATTTTGTTTAAAATGACGACACAAACTAAAGCTAGTGTTTTTGTCAACTGGTTAAGCAAAGAAGCTACCTTCTCGCTATTGACCATCAGGACTCTTGTCATAACTATCGATTATATTTAAACCTTGTTTAGTAAGCTCTTCTTTTAACTCAGCAACAGACTTCGATACATTAGGAATAATATGAATAATTCTGAAAATTTTTTAGAGACTTATAATAATCTTGATCAATACCTTAACAAGGAAGTGAGAGCTGATAATCATGTCGGTTATGCAAATAAAGTAAAAAATTCAAAGAACGCTATTGTGAGTAGATTTAAGGATGAACTGCTATCTTTTGGCACTTTGAGAAACGCAATAGTACATAACCCTAAAATAGGTAATAAGGCTATTGCTGAACCTCATGATAGTACAGTGAAAAGGTTTAATGAAATTTATGAAATGATAATTAACCCTAAAAAAGTAATCCCTACCTTTCAATTTGATGTTTTGGGGGCACAGAAGGATGATTATATCAATGATATCCTTAAGAAAATGAAGCAAAAATCATTCTCTCAATTCCCAGTGTTAGATTCAAATGGAACTATTATAGAGTTAATCAATAACAATACTATCTCACGTTGGCTGGCTTCTAAAATAGATGAGAATGGAACAATTATTATAGACGGTATAACTATCGAAAAATTGATGCCAGAAATTGAATTTAAACATAATTATAAGTTTATTTCTCGTGAGACCTCGATATATAAAGCTTACGATCTATTTTTGAACCATATAAACGAGAAAGAAAGAAATCTTGATGTTCTGTTTATTACCCATAGTGGAAGAGAAACAGAAAAGTTGTTAGGTTTGATTACTATTTCTGACTTATCCCCTTTAATATAAAGTGGTTCAAGATTGTTCAAACCTAGTGGTTATGTCAGTAAAGATGCCAATACTATTGCAAATAGCTCTGTCAGTAACAACTGCTGGATATTGCGGTGTAGGTGTAGGTGGAGAAAAAGGTAATACGACTTGCTATATATATAAAAATAATAAGCTTAAATAAACTCTAAGGTGTTAATACGACTATACTGAAGGTGCATCATCTTCATATAGCTTTAAGTATGTGATTCATACAGCTAAAGCTTTTAGTAAGATAGAAACAGCAAGCGACTATGATGAAGCTGGTAATGTAATTACATTGAATAGTGAGCCTGCAATCGAGAGATATAGTCATCCAAAAACTAGAAAAAATTGTCAACGATGAATACGCATAATCAGGTAAAAAACTTTAACCTGCTATAAAATTATTAGTACAAAATTTGAAATTTGTAGTTAATTACTATTAGGTCTGAAAAATTAATAAAAGATCAGCCACTTAATTTACGAAGTGGCTGATCTTTATTACGAACTATAGACATACTCTTTTAGTCTACTTCACTCATTCAAATACAGCTCTGCCATCTCATCGAACTTAGCCTTCACCTCATGGCTTCTTCATATCTAATAATTTAAAAGCTGATGTATCAGTTACCCATATCGCTTTAGATAGTAACGCCTCTAGTCTTTCTACAAAAATAAACTTAGCTTTATCTTGATACCATTGATCGATGAAATTTTTAACGTTAACGGCTCACATATTTGGAGCTTGCTCATCAAAGTTTTGCCCTAAAGTTTGCTTGGCTAAGAACACACGTATGATGTCCAATAACACCACTTGATTAGTTGCCTTGTTAGCCTTCGACTGATTAGCTAACAGCTTACTGCTACGCATGGTGTTGCATTGGTTAGGTGGAATAAACTCGTAACCTAGCGTGGTGAGCAAAGTTAAGTCAGGGAGCTTTGAGCTGAATTCTTCCTGAAAGTTGAAACTGAGGTTGATCATATCTGCCCACTTTAGACATATCGTTTGTTTAGTTTTACCGATTGTAGCCTAAAATGCTACGAAAGCCGTAACAAAGAACTGCCGAGGTTGCGAGTTACCCAAAGGGCACTAAGCATGGCGGTTATGTTGTATGCAGAATTTTCTGATAGTAGAGGTTTAACTCACCACATAATTCAAGCCTAAGTAAAGAATTACTTATGACCAATCATTGCGAAACTACCATCAGATTTCTTCATTGAGTATTTATGACCATCTTTTTTAAGAATAATATCTTCACCACATTTAGGACAACATTCATTCATTTCAAACGAGTCTTCGTCAGAAGCGGCAAGATTATCCATAAAGGACTCAAGATCATCGTAACTAAGTACGTTATTACAGTTAGGGCATGTTTCTGACATAGTGGTTTCCTTAAATACTCAATTAGTGGATTAGTTTTTTTAACAACATTATTTCTGTCTGGCTGCATTAAAACTTTATATCCACATATTGAATAATTTCAACCAACATGGCAATATATATTTATCCTAATTATATTAAACAGCTTTGTTTGTAACCTTAATATTAATAGTTCTATTTTACCCTGTAGGGTTGATATCTGACTTTACAGTTTGGAACGCTTTAAACGACGTCGCACTTTTTGCATTTATATATAACACGTCCGCTAAGCTCACCAAAGGAGAAACGAGTATGGTAACAACTATTTTAAATAAATCTTACAAGGTCTTACGGGGATGAGAGTAAGTAAAAAGGTTACAAAGATTGAGTTCAGCAAAGGTTCGACCTATGTCCCCACCATATATGAAACCGCCCTAATGAGGGCGGTTTTTCTATCACATTAATTGTTTAGCCTACATCTCTACGCAACCACCACTCGCTTCTTACCCGTCAACAATACCTGCAGCAGGACTTGTTATACGATACTTGAACATAATTCCTACTGGACGTATACGGCCAAGAGCGGGCATTTGAAAAACCACTAGAATCAGGCTTGATTCAAAACTTGACTCTCCCGATAAGATTTAGACATTCTGTCGCCAAACCTAGACTACGAAGAGGATCTATATTTTAACTATTTTTCTATTTTAACGACATACTCAAATTAATGAAAAGTTGGGGAGGTGTTTATATTGATCTATTAGATCGCCTAACTCTTTGTTTAGCCCTGCTAACGTGTCGATTTCTTTCTCATCTATTAAATGTTGAGTTAATTTTTTGAGTGAATATATCTGTGTTGAAAACTTTTTGCCATCACGAAACTGTTCCAAATATTCATCTAGCTTCGTAACAGCCTCTGCTTCAAAATCTTTAAAACCCACAGCAACTGACCAAAGTTCAAATTCCCAATCATCTATGCCTTTTGTTTTTGATTGAGAAATGACTTCCTTAATGAATCCCTTAATAGTATTTCGAACATTAGTATTCGAAATATTAAAGATGCTGTAAAGCAGAGATCTCGAAAATTTACGCTGATCTTCTGGTTTGTAAGTTCCAAGTTCAGACACCAGCCGGCGGACTCGGTCCTTATCAGTGTATTCGCCTTTTACTACCCCAATATAACCGTATAAATTGCCTATAGATCCATTGAGTACCGCATGGTGATCCCAACCATGGGCTGTTTGGGAAGTGATTTTATCGATTACGGTGTTTAATATATTTATCAAAACGTCAGTTTCAATCTCCCGCTTAAATAAACTGTGTTGGTGTGCTAAAAATTCATTTATTGCCTCGTAAGTCCCGATAGTTGTTGAACTACTAGTAATTAACTGGGAAAACTCCCTCATAACTTTTGAAATATGAGTGTCACTCAAATCAAGAAATGCAAGTAATCGCACGCTGTTTTCAAATTTAGTTTCATGACCGTCGGTTAAACTTCGATCTTTTATTAACCGATTGGTTAAGTTTGGCAAAATGGTAGAAACAATCCATTCTGAACACTCATCACTAGCGTTTAGACGAAGTTGATTGGAATCCTCATTTTTAGAAAATACTCTGAGCTCTGACCGTAGTTCTTTTGATGAATAGAATTGGATGGCTGAGTAAAATTCATATTGATTGAGCTTTACTATTCCTTTGAGTGATTGACGGAGTACGGAAATCTTGACGAAGTCTCTCATAATCGCTTTATATGGGGCATGCTGATCAATCATTATGTGATTTTTCAACGCAAACATTAACAGATTAATGTGTGTGGAAGTTGGTTCATCTGCATTGTTGTTAAAACTCATTCCTCCAGCTTTTATACTTTCAACGGTTTTTGTGAGTTCAAGTATCTTTTTTGTACATTCGTTTGCTTTTTGATGAACAGAGTGCAAGGCTAAAAAATCATACAAGACTTGATTCTTTTTTATCTCTGATCTTGGAAATTTAAAAAATTCATCTTGAAGCTCTACTTCCATTTCCTTTTCAAATTCTTTTCTATTTTCTGTAGAAAATGAGTACTT
Organism: Psychrobacter sanguinis; assembly: GCF_020736705.1. NCBI lineage: Bacteria > Pseudomonadati > Pseudomonadota > Gammaproteobacteria > Moraxellales > Moraxellaceae > Psychrobacter > Psychrobacter sanguinis. The sequence continues at coordinate 1,135,875 of NZ_CP085990.1, read as the reverse complement.
GAGCCTCCATAAAATCGAGTTTTTATTAAAAAGCGCTATCAATAGCATTGAGTATATTTTATGCCTTTTACAAGCAAGAATAAGTTCGGAGTTCTTCTTAAATGCTAATTCATCCTCGCCAAATTTATAGCGTTCATAAGTTTCTGATGACAAAGATTTTATAAAATCATTACTTTTGCATTCATATTCTGAAAAAGATATGTGTTTCCTATCTTGCTGCTCTAGGTTTTGAGCTGAACCTATTTTCTCGTTCACAAAGTATATTATTTTCCCGCTATCATTATCGTTGGGTAAAACGATACCTTTGATATGAGCTAGAGCTAAGATAGAAAGGACGTCCGTAAGTCTTGGATTTTTTCGATAAAACTTTTCTTTTTCACCTTCATCAAACAAATCTATGCGAGATAGGATCTTCAAGAATTTTTCGTGAAGCGACCTTATGGTGTCGCTGTAGTCCGTAGTCAGGACTCCTTTGGGCTTGAATAACTCTAATATATTTAAGCCATCGACATCGTAACGAAACCCACAGTTTGTTATCGCTCTCCGTATTTGATCATGAGTTATTGAATTTAGCTGTTTTAGGTGTTTTATACGCTCGTATAGGAAACTGATAACTTCCCGCTCATCGTTCGGGTCTACTGCTCTAACATCTTGAATGATAGATGTTAAAAAAGATTGAGTTAGCGCTGACCTTTTTTCTAAATGCTGAATTTCATCAGTAGAATAGCTTTCACTATCTAGCACTAATGTGGTGACCCCATGATTTCTCAAGTAGCTTTCTTGAGGCTTGTCTGTTTTGAAATTTATCAAATACATCGGAGGAGCTGACGAGGAATGGCTTTGCATCCATTTCATTATGTGCTTAAGGTTAGTGTCATTATAGGAATACCCTAAAAACAGAACTGTATGTGTGGAGAATACAGACTTGATATAATTCTCTATAAGTGGAAAATTTCTTGAATAGTTGAGGTAATCATCTTCTTTGAAAACTATATTGTGATTTTTAAAATCACCATGGATTTTAATAAATTTATTCGGACTAGTTGAACTGACTAAGTCCTTGTCTGTACATATCTTATCGTATAGATAGCCTTCCTGCTCTATTGCATTTTCTATGATGTAGTCCCAGTTGGTAGTGATTATTACGCGTGGGCTTACCTTCAAAATTGTACGATGTAAACTCGATGGGGTGATGTCTTCAGGAAAATATTTCTTTAATGTTTGGTTGTATGTCTGCTCTCCAAACTCAAGATAATATAGTTGAGCTAGTTTTAAATAATCTAGCTCTTCATTTATCATTAAGTCTGACTTTAGTTCAGTTATTAGATCATTCCACAAAGGCAGCTTTATATAATCAGTATTAGAGCTTATTGATATACCTGCACCGACAAATATAGCTAATCTATCATCTTCATTAGCTTGCTTTATGTTTTTAATATGAACATTGTGCGGGTGCATTCTAAAATCCTTTTGCTTCTTAATAGTTAGTTGCAGTCAGAGTAAGCCTTAATGTCCGCTTTGGGTCGAAAGCGGTTGCTCTTGCGATACCATATAACGCCCTCAGCATGCGCGGCTTTGTAGTAAAGTCGAAGCCGCAACGAAAAAGCCGTCGCCGTGCCTGCGATTGCTAGGTTTTCTTGGCATGTAGCACCTCCATAATGAAAACCACTAATGTATGTGAAACATTAACCACAAGCCGTGCTTCAGCAACCACGATGCTTGGCGGACTGGAGCCACGTCCATGTGCTGAACCTATATGTGACCTAAAAGCGCCCACACCATCAATGATTGATGAAATACCTTTTAGCACTTTATGCTGATCTGCGGCCAAGGTGACATCAGCGTTCAAGCTTAGGTGAGGGTGCACGACCGCCCACAATGGCATAACATTCAATTTATTTGGTGTCACCAAACTGAAACACTCTATGTAAAACTTCAGGGTAGACTCAATAATCGAGCATGCCGCAGTGACTGATGCATGTGGGTCAGTTTGAATATGCTCCACCGCTCTCTCAAACTCTTTTTCAATAGACGAAAAATTGCCCGACTTAAAATAGTCTTCTAACGTTTTAGATATGGGAGTTGACCCAGCTTGAGTAATGTAGCCATTCAGTCGGTACGAAAGCTGATTTTGTGCCAAAGCTGCTTTAATCCGTTCCTGACCCTCTACCATTTTTGAAGGCAAATTGTCAAAAAACGATGACGATGGTTCTTGATCCATGTAGCCCTGAATAATCCTGCCAAGCACCTCAAGTGCATCAATTTCTGGATCGTTATTGCAACGCTTTAGCCAATCACTACATTTTTTCTCACAATTCCCTTCTGGTGCATCACCGGGAGCACCACTTTCCATGAATAGTGTTTCTAACTTTGAATGACTGTAATAATGGCCTGCAATTACTGAAGCGACAGCACCTATTACAGAGTTTGGAATATTATCTATCAATCTCTGATCTCCATGAGTCTAACGTAAAGTTTCAGCGGGCACAGCGACCAAAAGGAGCGATATTGAGCGCAGGACTAGGTATCTCCCGATTGATCGGTCCGCTAAGTTCTTGCGACATATTTATGAGACTCAGTAACTTTATCACTTTTTGAAAAATCCTGCTCAATTTGTATTAAATTTTCATTACTCATATCCTAAGCTATGCTGAAGAAACTGTAGAAACAAACTTTGTAAACTAGTTAGATCTCTTGCATAAGTTATTGCTAGCCCTTGATACTCGTTAGGGGAGGCCGATAAAACGGTACTTTCGCAAGAGGTTTAGGGTATTAATAGGAGTTTATCATGACTAAAAAATTTAGAACCTACAGTGCAGCTTTCAAAGCAGAAGCCGTCAAAAAGATAGCAGATAATAACAGCAACTTGCATGCGACTGCGCGGCAGTTAAGAATAGTGATATAAACGCTATCCAATTGGAAGAATAAAGCGAGAGAAGAAAAGCTAAAAGGCAATACGCTCCTGAGCTTATGTCAGTGCTTGGAGCAATCAAACAGCCCAAACGGCAATTAAAAATAGCTGAAGAGGAACAAGAGATAATGAACTACCCCCTACCTCAGAGGTAGGGGACTTCTGCAGAAAGCTGTCAAATGATGCTTATGCCACTACATATAGAGGTGAAGGGGTCATTGGCATCGTTTGGCGTGGTGGTAAGTAGTATCAGAAGGTTTGAGCGATGAAATAGAAAAAGAAATCCAAACAACCGAAAACGCTTTTTTAGTGATAGTATATATTTGAGATCATATAACGGCTTAGAAACATTTAGTTACACTTAGTCAAGATATAAATCCCTTTATTTGTCTCGCATCCAATACTTAGAAAGTGTTGGTCTAATAGTTGGTCTATACCAATAAATATAAATAAAATTTACTTTAAAATCAAAAATTTATACAATAAGTACGACTTCCTCCTTCACCGCCATTATTTTTATATCCTTTCTTGTTATATTTTCCCTTGTTACATCCTTTTCTCTTCCTATCTGCTTGATATCATGTCAAAATAGTTTTAACAGTATTTAATTTTAGTACTATTTAATTTTAACGGTATTTAACATATTAGAGCTAAAGGGCTTTAACTCTGATTTGTTTAAGTTAAACTCTATAGTCACTCTGTTTTACCTGCATTTTATTTCCTTAATACTTGCAACCTGTTTACTATAGCTATACTGTTATCACTCTTAATCTAGCCATATAAAAAAGGATTTTTCTATGCCAGTTAACAAGGCAGTTGCCACTTTACAACAAGCTTTTACTCCCAATAAATTAAATCATGCTGGTTATCTGGCCGTCGCTAAAACTCGTGCCAAAGCCTTGCATGCCTTTTCCTTAGTTGTTCCTATTCCTAGACCTCAACTATTTATCGGCGACCAGTCATGCTTTGAGCTCTGCGATATGATGATTAATGAAGGGGCGACCAAAGTCTTAATCGTCACTGACTCTGTTTTAAATCAATTAGGGATTCCTGATAAAATCACTGATTATTTACAACAAAAAGGGATTGGTTTTCATTTATACGATGGTATCACCCCTGATCCGACTTTCAGTGTGGTTGAGGCGGGCATTAAGCACTCAGTAGATAATAACTGCGATGCTATTCTAGCTTTAGGCGGTGGTTCGGTCATTGATGCGGCGAAAGTTATTGCCATGAGTCAGGCCAGCAAGCGTAAACCTCAAAAATTAATGGGACTACTTAAAGCGGGTAAAATTATGCCCCTTTACTGCATCCCAACCACAGCAGGTACTGGTTCTGAAGCTACGTTAGGCGCGGTAGTTTCTGATGATAAGACACATCAAAAATCTCTATCCATTGACCCAAGAATGGTACCGCTAGCGGCTGCAATCGATCCGGTAATTATGAAAGGTATGCCACCGCATATTACCGCGGACACCGGTATTGATGTTCTAACGCATGCTTTAGAGGCCTGGATGAGCGTTAACGCCAGCAGTGAAACCGATTATTATGCTGCTTCGGCCACACGCGGTGTATTCCAATACTTACCTGTGGCTTACAAAGACGGCGGTAATTTAAAAGCCCGTGAAGAAATGGGCGTTGCAGCGCACTATGGTGGCATTGCATTCAATAAAGCTGGCTTAGGATATGTGCATGCCATTGCTCATCAGTTAGGTGCTTTTTATGGTATCCCGCATGGTCGTGCCAATGCTATCGTACTGCCTCACATTCTTGATGCCAACCGTGATGTCTGCCAACATAGATTGGCAGCCTTAGCCAAAAAAGCAGGGATTGTTAATGCAGAACAATCAAAGGCAGAAGACGAACAACTGGCTGATCATTTAATCGCTCAAGTCAGAACTTTGATTGAAGAGACCAATATTAACCGCAGTGTTGAAGGCATGAATCAAAGTGATTTCAAAAAATTTGCTAAGGCCGCAGCAGCCGAGGTTAGAGATACCTATTCAGTGCCAAGATATTTTACCCAAGCTGAAATCATTGAGATTTTAAATAAAATTAAAGACCTCAGTGAGTCGTTAAGTAAATAACAGACTTAATAAATGGGTTTGACAAGCCTACTGATATCAATAGCCCTTTACCGTAATGGTAAAGGGCTATTTTTATTGGTTTATCAAAGATATGCGTTAGCAGACATTTTAAATATTATCCCAATAAGGCTCATCGCCAATTTGTTCAATGATATAGTCAATTAACAACCGACAGCGTTGAGATAAAAATCTATTTTTGGGATACACCGCATAGGCAGTCAAAGTCGGCAAGTGATAGTCTTCCATTACTGGCACTAGCTCACCTTTGGCCAGACTTTCATACGCGATAAAGGTAGGCATATAAGCAATGCCATGACCTTTAATCGCCATATCAAGTAAGAAATTACCATTATTGGCCTTGATACGAGAAGAGGTTTCAATCTTGTGACGTTGCCCGGTAGCATCAATAAGCAGTATTTCACCTTGCTTATTTTGTAGCCCGTATTGTAGAAACGAGTGTTGTTTTAAACTTTCTATACTGTCTGGTATACCTGCTTGCTTGATATATTCAGGACTGGCACAAAGGACGCGTCGTATTACTGTCAATCGTTTGGCTTGGTAGGAGGAATCTTTAAGCTCGCCAATACGAATGGCCATCTCATACCCCTCCTCGACTAAGTCAATTTGACGGTCAGAAAAATCAAGCTCAAAACTTAATTGCGGATGCTGCTGTGCATAATTATGGATAATGTCGTTTAGGTGCATTAATCCAAAAGATAGGGGGGCTGTCAATCGCATAGTACCTTCTAGTTGCGATGCTACCCCACTGATTTTCTCATTCAGTAGTTCTACTTCACCCAAAATACTACAGGCTTCTTGATAATATTTTTGACCCGCTTCTGTCAAAGTAGAGTTACGGGTCGTCCGACTAATGAGCTGAGTATTCAAACGCATTTCTAACTCTTTTAAGCGACGGCTAACCGCTGACTTTGCAATATTCAACTGCTCGGCAGCTTTGGTGATGCTGCCTGCATCTACCACTCTAATGAACATCGTCATATCTTCAAGCTGTCCCATACCCTATCTATCCTTATCACTTAATGTCGTATCAACCTACTTAATTGTTCTGAAAATGAGAACTATCAATTGCAATTATTAATGTTTATCTATTATAAGTCAACAATTACAATAGCGTCATTACTTAGTCACTATAAACAACATTAATTCAATCTAAGGATTTATTATGAACTCATTAAATCATAGCAACGATTTACACAATAACAGCGCTTTCTCTGCACACGACAAAAAAATCATCCCCACCGGATTTTCATAGGTTTAGGGGTTAAAAAGCTAACTAACTGTCGAAAGACAGTCTTATCATTGTTAAAAAACACCAAACGAAGACCTTCAATCAATAAATCCAGACCAAGCGCAAACAAACTGGCTTGAGGTCGAGCGTTTGACTTCAACTTGCGTTTTAACGGCTTATCTTTGTCTTTATAAATACCGACATGATAAGCCCAACAAAATGCTAAGGCGTTCACTGCGACTAATTTACTGACCCGATCAAGATGGGTTAAGTGGGTATCTTCAAGATTAAAGCCACTCCCCTTTAGACAAGCAAATAAAGTCTCAATTTCCCAACGCTTGCCATAGCTTATCATCGCATCCACTGTTTCTAGTTGATTGGTTGCCACAATCACTAAACCGTAGTCTTTATCACGCTTGGCAAATACTCGAACCAAACAACCATCGACAGTCAGTATTCGCCCATGTCGATATGTTTCTTGATGGCCAACATGGCGAAATAACTCTTTAATCTGTACCAACTTGCCATGATGATTCTTAACTTTACTGTTCTTCTTAATCCGTATGGCAAAGGGTATGTGATTATTGGTGAGCCAGTTAAACCATTTTTCGCCAACAAACTCTCTGTCTGCTACTATCATCTCAAGGTTATCTTTGCCAAATTGTTTGATAAACCGCTCAATAAGTTCACAGCGTTCAAGATGGTTTGTATTACCTCGCTTATCTAGCATTTGCCAGTATAAGGGGATGGCTATCCCTTTATATACCACCCCTAGCATAAAGATGTTGAGGTTACTTTTACCCCATTTCCAGTTGGTGCGGTCAATGGTTAAGGTGACTTTGCCTAGCCCAAACAGTCGATATATCATTAAAGCTAATTGATCATAGTCTATCCTCGCTTCGGCAAAAAATCGCTGTAGTCTGCGATAGTGACTGTCGGTCTTGCCACCCTTAGGAATGTGTCTTGCTATTTTTTTTAAGATTACTGCTTTGAGCAGTAATCAGGGCTATTATCATTAAGCTCAAACATGTGATTCTTGCCTTGTTCATACTCAGGTTTTGGGTTAAAGTTTCACTAAGTCTGTTAAAGTTTGGCATGGTCTGATTCGTCTTAAAAATTACTATTATGCCTTTGCTTTAACAGACTTTTTTGTTTTTTTTGTCGTGTGCAGAGCAGCGCTTTACAAAATGGCAGTGCACTATTGGGCCGTTTCCTACTGGTTGCTATTTTCATTTTTTCAGGCTTTACCAAGATTACCGGTTACGCAGCCACTCAAGGGTATATGGAAGCCATGGGCGTACCGGGCTTCATGTTACCTTTGGTCATTATCTTAGAAATATTTGGCGGTTTGGCAATTTTAGTAGGTTTTAAAGCGCGTTTAGTGGCGCTATTGATGGCAGGTTTCAGCATCGTTTCAGCCATCATCTTCCATGCAGATTTTGGTGATCAAAACCAAATGATAAACTTCATGAAAAACCTAGCGATGGCAGGTGGTTTCTTGATGATTTTCGTTAATGGTCCAGGTGCTTATTCAATCGACGAACGCAATCACAATGTTAACAACCGTATCTAAATAGATTTGGTACTGAGTTAGACGTTGGATTTAATTAAATAAATAGATTATATCGAAGTTTCACTCATAAGCTGTCCTATATAAGTTCAGCCTATGAGTGAAGCGCTTTGTCAGCATGCACTTTATCAATCATGCCTTTTATGAATTTAGCATTGGTTGCGATTCATTAAGGCGTAGCGTTATGGAACACAGAGTTAGCTTGATACTCTGGATGCTTATCAATATAAGATTTTACATAAGGACAAATCGGTTTAACGCGTAGGTTTTTTGCAGCAGCGTCCTCCAAAAGATGTTTAACAAAATAACCGGCAATACCGCGGCCGCCTAATTCTTTTGGCACTTCAGTATGGAGATAAGCAATACCTGGCTCTCCTAAGCTGGTAGTGAAATATTCATAATCTTCGAAGGACACATAGCCATCGACATGCAGCTCAAAACGATTGGCCTCTTTATTATCAATAATTTCATAATTCGATTGTTCTTGATTTGTCATATTATTTTCTCTTTTTATGGGTGAGTTTGTTTTTTTATAAGCTAATAAAGCAAGCAGTGTTGGCAAACTAGCCGATACTGCCTACTCTCTTATCGTTATGACGATATCGGACATTATGACGATGTAAGACTTGGATAATCAACTGCTACCCGGCTACAGTTACACTTGAAATAATAATTACAACGATTATTATGTAGTCAAGTTAAATCTTTATCCGGTTTTATTAAGTTTATATTTTATAGCTTAATATTCAAATAAGGATAAGTTATGAAAACAATAGTTCAGGCGGCTAATACCCGTGGTGGCTCTCACCATGGCTGGTTAAAAAGCAAACATACTTTTAGCTTCGCTGATTATTACAACCCTCAACGTGTGGGATTTGGTGCTTTACGGGTTATCAATGATGACCATGTCGATGGAGGGATGGGCTTTGGCGATCACTCACACGCCAATATGGAAATAATCAGCATCCCGCTATCAGGAAAACTGAAGCACGGCGATAGTATGGGCAACCATGGCATTATTAGAAGTGGTGAAATCCAAGTTATGTCAGCAGGTACTGGCATAGTACATTCAGAGATGAACGCCGATGACATAGCACCTGTAAAGTTTTTGCAGATATGGGTCGTACCTAATAAGTTAGACGTCACCCCACGCTATCAACAAGTAAGCTTAGTTGACCTATTGATTCATAACCAATTTAGCCAAGTACTGTCTCCTCATCCTGAAGATGCAGGCGTTTGGATTCATCAAAATGCTTGGTTTAGTGTGGGCGAGTTTGATAAAGGCGTCACCACCACTTATGCTCTAAAATCTGCATTGAACGGTGCTTACGTTTTTGTGATTTCAGGCAAGGTAGTCATTGATGGTCAAACCTTGGATCCAAGAGATGGACTTGCGGTCTCTGAAACCAAAAACTTCACCATGGATGTGCTTGAAGATGCCCAAGTCTTAGTGATGGATGTACCGCTTAACAGTTAATTATTAAATTTATTACGATGAAAATTATAGGTGCTTTATGAAAACTGAAATATTAGATCCTCGTTTGGCAGATGTCGGCGGTATTCCTATCGCTCGCTTGTTACCTAATAAAGGAAAACAACCTATTGGCGCTTGGTGCTTTATGGACCACGCTGGTCCTGCTGAGTTTGGTGACGATGAAGAGGGTATGCAAGTGGGTAGACACCCGCATATTAATTTGCAAACTTTTAGCTGGATGATTGATGGAGAAGTACTTCATAAAGACAGTATTGGTAACGAAAAAGTCATTACCAAAAACCAAGTGAACGTAATGACAGCCGGTACCGGTAATGATCAGGGCATTAGCCACACCGAACAGAGTGTGTTCCCTGATACTGGCGGATCTGCAGAAGCTTGGCGTGGTATGAATATGGTGCAGCTATGGATTGCGCTACCTCTAGATCAGAAAATAGAACGTAACTTCCATCATTACCCTGAGTTGCCAAGCTGGAAAGAGCAAGGCGCTGAATATGTGTTAACCACAGGTGATTACACCACGCCTAAAGGAGAGAGTTATAGTGCTCCGACCATTCAATACAGCAAACTCATTGGCCTAGATGTGCATTTGGTTGAAGATACCGAAGTGTCTTTGGTGTTAGAGCCAGGCTTTGAATACGGCATCCTAATGGTCGTTGATGGCATTGAATATCAAGGCAAAAAGTATGAGCAAAATCAGATGATTCGCTTTGATGATGTTAGCCAAAAGACCCTCATTAGCGTTAAAGGTACCAAAGGCGCCCGCTTTATGCTGCTCGGTGGAGAGCCTTTAAATCAAAAGGTACTGCTATGGTGGAACTTTGTCGCTGACAACAAACAAGATATCGAAAAGGCCATTACTGACTGGAACAATCATCACCCTCGTTTTGGTAATGTCGATTCTGAATTAAGAAGATTAGAGGCACCAGCGTTACCGGAAGGCTTCAAAGGCTGATTGTGTAACATTAATTCACTATCAATATTCATTGTTAAATAAATTTTACAAAAATTACATCACAGTTTGGGTCTAATATTTTATAATTAACCTTAGTTAATTGATCAAAATATTAAGCAAGGCGTAGACCTTAACTGATGACAGCAACCCTATATAAAGTCTTATTAAAAAAGCTTAATACAAGGATAATTGCTGACAGTAATTCAATCTTAATATTTTAAATCCCACTGTAAATATATCGGAGAATAATTATGTCAAACTTACAAGATTTGCAAACACTTGCTGAAGCACGTCGTTCAATTTATGCCCTAAACGATCAGCTACCTGTAGACAAAGATCAAGTTGTGGATTTGGTTGAGCATGCTATCTTGCATACCCCATCAGCTTTTAACTCTCAATCTACTCGTTTGGTAGTTCTATTCGGTGAAGATCATAAAAAACTATGGCAAATCACTGAAGATACCCTACGTAAAATCGTGAATGACGATGAGATATTTAAAGGTACTGAAGAGAAATTAAATGGCTTTAAAGCCGGGGCTGGTACTGTTCTTTTCTTTGAAGATCAAAATGTTGTGAAATATTTGCAAGAGAACTTTGCTTTATATGCCGACCGTTTCCCAACTTGGTCTGAACATACCAGTGCCATGCATCAATATGTTATTTGGACGGCTTTAGCCAGCTTAAACATCGGTGCAAACTTGCAGCATTACAACCCAGTAATCGATGAAGAAGTGGCCAAAACTTGGAACATCGATTCTAGCTGGAAACTTGTTGCTCAGATGGTATTCGGAGGTGTTGAGCAAAAAGCAGGCGACAAAGAATTTGCGCCAATCGACAGCCGTTTAAAAGTTTTTGGTAAATAATCCAATAAACTGAATCTAATAAAGTGGATTTAAAAGTTAAACTGGGTCTAAGAATCTTAACTTAACGCTTAAGTCATCATCTGACCTAATCGTTAAGCAATAAAAAAGCAGCCTCAAATTGAGGCTGCTTTTTTTATGGCGATTGCTTTTTATAATGACCACTATAAGACTATATTACTATTTACTTTTGGCTTGGCGCTTAATGCCTTGCTTTTGAAAAATATCAATAAATCGCCCTGAGGTTTGTGGAAAGATGTTGGCCACCTTAGCCACCACACCGCGGCTTTGAGGTAGCATTATTTCCATAGGGCGACTTTGTAAGGCGTTACCCAATATCGCGTCTACCACTTCATCGACCGTTAAAGTACGGTTACCCGAGAAAGTTAATGCCGCTTGCTCCTTGTCTTTTTGCTGATCAAGCATGGGGGTTTGAACCGCGTCAGGGCAAACGGTAGTTACCGCAATACCATAAGGCGCCAATTCTATACCGGCTGCTAATGAATAGGAGCGTACCGCATACTTACTGGCACTATACAAAGACAGACCTGGAACAGGCGACAGTGCCGCCATAGAAGCCACATTGATAATATGGCCTTTACCCTGTTTGCGCATGGGCTCTATGACGCTTTGAGTACCGTAGATGGTACCTTTGACATTAATATCGAAGTGAAAATCGACTTCATCTGGAATGACAATATCAGTCACCCAGTTTTCCTTTAACACGCCCGCCACATTGCACATAATATCGATGGTTGACCATTGTGCCAACACCTTACTTACTACACCTTGCCACTGCTCAACACGTCTTACATCGAGTGGATGTAACATTAAAGTGCCGCCATCATCAACCAGCTTATGCTCAGTATAGTGACTTTTTAAAGCGTCATAATCAATATCACAGACACAGACTTGCTGTCCTTGCTCAAGCAAACGCTGACACAAAGCCAGACCAATGCCTGAAGCCGCTCCGGTTACGATACAAGTTTGCGCCACAGGCCACCTCGCTTGCTATTGGTTTGAGTTTTTGGAGTAAACTGACCAAACTCCAGCTCTCCCATACGCACTGTGGGATCGGTACCAGGGAAGAGATAATAGCCATCTGATTCAGAGGACAACGCCATGTTAAAGAATCGCTCATCTTTAGGGTAAGGACCTGCCACGGTCTTTTCTTGAATCATGGACAGATATTGGTCTACCCCAAACTCTAAGGTATTGCCATTCATGACCACCTCAGATTGGGTCAATTCGGCGTAACGGGCTAGGCCTTTGATTTTGGAATGTTGCGGCGCATAAGCATCCATACTTATGCCATTTTCTGAAGTCACTAGCAGACCTTGATCAGTATGGGCAACAATAGAGTGATTACCTTCGGTGTGGCCTTTGGTATGCATTAAGGCAACTGAACCATCTCCTAAAAACACATCGCCATCAATTAACTCAACCCGACTCTCATCTACACCTTCAATGCCATTAGGGCAATACCATTGGTTTTGCCAAGGCAGTAAGGCTTGGGTGCTCTCCCACTCCTCTCTCATTACCAGCAGTTTTGCGTTGGGAAATATAGCAGATTGTCCTGCACCCCCAAACCAACGGGTAATATTTTGAGTATGCAGATGGTCATAAGTGATGTAATCGACGTCTTCCGGTGCCAATCCTATACTTTTAATAGCGTCTAATACGGTACTGACTTCTTTGACTATCATTTTTTCAACGGGCTTTGAGAACATGCCCATGTCTTCTACCATTTGGTGAAAATAAGGTGTCTCTCTTTGGTGTTCCCAGCCAGAGGGACTGACCAAAAGCGTCTTTAGCCCTTCTTCGCTATCAAATTGAATGACAAACAGCTTATTACAAATGTGTACATAAGGGGTCAGCAAACCAAAGGCATTAAGATAGCCATACTTACTAGGATAAGGGATTCGAATCAACTCAAAGGTTTTATAAAATTTAACTTTGGGGTTGGCGAGCATTGTCTTGCGAAAATCTTCGGCCGCAGCACGCACATCCTCGACCCTATCTAAGGGCTTGGCAGCGTCACGGGACGATTTAAAGTGAGAAACTGAGTGAATAATACTCATGATACATTCCTTGTTATCAGTGTGGGTTACAACTTCCTTATATAAAATACTACTTGTGGCAAACTATTAAAAGCCTCAATTGAGACTTTAGCAGTTTTTAATAAAGAAAATTAGTAAAATTTTGCCTAACCAGTCGTAGCTAACCTTTAAAAGAGAACCCTACTAAAAGGAAATCATACTAAAAGGGAACCACACTCTCCCATGCCATCCAAGTATTCATCGTAGGGTGTTTCAAACGCAGCTTATGAGCGTGCAAATTCAGCCGTGGTGATAAGTTCAATGCTTCTCCTTCAGCATAGATAGGGTCACCAATAATCACATGACCTAAATGCACCATATGTACCCGCAGCTGATGGCTACGGCCTGTCACTGGATGTAATGCTACACGGGTAACGGGCTTACCTTGACGTAGCTCATGGTGTAGTACTTCATAATGGGTCAAGGCATGCTTCTTCCAGTTAGGATCAGCAACGTGCTTTGGCTTAATGCTAGGCTCATATCGCACTGGGATATTAATCTCTCCCTTTTTACCTGGCGTTGCCAACGTGCCATTGACAATGGCTTGGTACTCTTTTTGCGGGATACGTTCGATAAACTGTTTGCTAATGTGGGTCTGAGCGGCTTTATTTTTACCGAATATCATAAGCCCAGAGGTATCCATATCAAGGCGATGGATTAACTTAACCTCAGGATTGGCCCGCTCTAGTCTAGACAATAAGCTGACCTTTAAGTCTTTACCATCAATACTGAGCAATCCTGCTGGTTTATCCACCAACAAAATATCATCGTCCTCATAGACAGTTATTTGAGTCATAAAGTCCTTAAAGAACTGCTCATCGTATTGAGTTTCTTCAAGATTGAGTTGATTAACGGTCTCTATTGATATTGCCATAACGGGTCGCAATTTTTTGGAAAAGGTGAAAGTTTTAGAATCTGTTTTGATATAACCAACCATCCCAGATTCTAACCAAATTTAGGCGGCTCAGTATATCATCAATCCAACTGATACCAATCATTAACCATATTTAACGGGCGAAAGACAAAAGTTGAAGCAATAAATGGTAATATAGTCTCAATAATGGATGGTAGGACCTTTGGCATTATTTACCCAGTTATTATTAACCTTCTATCATACTTACTTAAATGTAAAGGCCGCACTTAATAATAAGTTTCAAGCTATAATCAACTGTCCTATCTTCCTATTCTTTTTTACAATAGTTACCCTTATGATATTACTCTCTATAAAAGGAATGAACCATGTCAGATTTAATCATTAACACCACAGATGCTAATTTCGACCAAGATGTTGCTCAGTCAGATGTACCTGTACTAGTAGACTTTTGGGCAGCTTGGTGTGGTCCTTGTAAAGCCATTGCTCCTATCTTAGAAGAAATCGCTGATGACTATAATGGTAAAGTGAAAATCGTTAAAGTAGATGTCGATGAAAACCCTGAAACTGCTAGCCGTTTTGGTATTCGCAGTATCCCAACGTTAATGGTTTTCAAAGGTGGCGAAAAAGTAGATACTGTTATGGGTCTACAGCCTAAAGCTGACTTAGCCGCTTTATTAGACAAGCACCTATAATAGCCATAAGCGATTGGTTTTAAATTATTTATAATTCAAGCGAGAAGCGACTGTTTTTGACAGTCGCTTTTTTATTGTCAGTTGAGTAGACCAGCTATCAAACTTAAAATATTGAAGAAATCCTCGTAATATAAACCACTTATCTCTCACAAATACGCCCTAAAATGCGTTTTAAACTCACAAAACCATTGACATGACGCGGGTAAACACCGTATAGTTTGACTCCTAGAGAATACCTATTGTCAATTTGCGAGCCATACTAAAGACTGATCCCTATCAGGACAGCTTTACTGTGATTATGCGCTTATCTGCATGCAATCATTGCTTAATCATCCCTTATCTAAATGCTTCTGTTTTGACCCGCGTATGACTTAACCAATACGCCAGTTGATAGTCTTTTATTGATGATTTACAGTCAGATACTGACAAACAAAATATCTTCTCTCACTTTCTAGTTTTACCGAATATCCTATCTGTACCTGATAACTAATTTATTGTGAAATAATAGGTTTGGCACTTATTCAGTTTGGCACTTATTTAAATATTTGCTTACCATGCTGTTTCAAATTGGGTTTGATTATGGCGTCATTGTGGGCTCAGTCTGATAGCGTTTGATTTAAATCATTACTATTAGTTGATGGCTATTAAACTAGCTAAGCCAGCTGCTATATAAGTCAGTCACTATAGAGTTGATTCATGACAATGCCCATTATCTCAGGTGATACATCCTATTTAATCTACGGGCAATCCAAGTACAGATAAAAAACCTTCTCTAGCTAAGTTTGAACCGCTGGTGCCTTTTAATCCACCCATGGTCACTTAGTAAAGTAGGTTTCCTAAATTAGTATTATAAATATCTGAGTACCAACGTTTTTTTCTCTGCTTTATCGATAAGCAGTCATTGTAAATAGCTAGGTCTCTACTCTTATATCCAATGAAATTTAGATCTTCTTGAGCTAAGTAAGACTATTCATGTTAATGACACACTCTGTTTCCTATCTTTATTTTCCATCAATCCTATCACTGTGTAGCGATGTCTTTGTATCGCATGCACTTCTATAACCTATCGCATATGCATAGTTTATATAGGCGTACCGGCAGCTGACTATGACTCAACAACC
Organism: Psychrobacter sanguinis; assembly: GCF_020736705.1. NCBI lineage: Bacteria > Pseudomonadati > Pseudomonadota > Gammaproteobacteria > Moraxellales > Moraxellaceae > Psychrobacter > Psychrobacter sanguinis. The sequence continues at coordinate 1,119,965 of NZ_CP085990.1, read as the reverse complement.
ATCAAACGAAACTTCTATGAACCTCACTGAATTAAAAAAGAACTCCGTTGCTGAATTGCTAAACATTGCAAAAGAAATGGGGCTAGATAACCTTGCGCGTAGCCGCAAACAAGATATTATCTTCGCTATTCTAAAAAAACACGCTAAAAATGGTGAAGCTATTTATGGCGATGGCGTACTCGAAGTACTTCCCGATGGATTTGGCTTTCTACGTTCATCAGAGGGCTCTTATTTAGCCGGTCCTGATGACATTTATGTTAGTCCAAGCCAAATCAGACGTTTTAGCTTAAAAACAGGCGATTCAATCGCGGGTACCATTCGACCTCCAAAAGACTCAGAGCGTTATTTTGCGCTTCTAAAAGTAGGCGAAATCAACTTTGATACCCCAGACCGTTCACGTCATAAGCTTATTTTTGAAAACCTTACCCCCCTATTCCCCACCGAACAATTAAAACTGGAAATGGGCAACGGCACCACTGAAGATTTAACGGGTCGTGTAATCGATTTGATTGCTCCAATCGGTAAAGGCCAACGATCAATCATCGTGGCGCCACCAAAAGCGGGTAAAACCGTTTTACTACAAACCATTGCCCAATCTATTACTCGTAACAATCCAGAGTGCTATCTGATTGTACTGCTGATCGATGAACGTCCTGAAGAGGTAACTGAGATGCAGCGCACGGTCCGCGGTGAAGTTGTGGCATCTACCTTCGATGAGCCACCTCAACGTCACGTACAAGTGGCTGAAATGGTGATTGAAAAGGCCAAACGCTTGGTAGAGCATAAGCAGGACGTGGTTATCTTACTCGATTCAATTACCCGTTTAGCCCGTGCTTATAACACCGTTGTTCCCTCTTCAGGTAAAGTACTGACGGGTGGTGTCGATGCCAATGCATTGGCACAACCCAAACGTTTCTTCGGTGCTGCACGTAACATCGAAGAAGGCGGCAGCTTAACCATCATTTCAACTGCTTTAATAGATACAGGTAGTAAGATGGACAGCGTTATCTTTGAAGAATTCAAAGGTACTGGTAACCAAGAGATTACCTTAGAGCGTGATCTGGCAGAAAAACGTGTTTTCCCAGCGATTAATATCAAAAAATCAGGTACTCGTCGTGAAGAGCGTTTACTTGACGAAGATACGCTACGAAAAGTATGGATTTTACGTAAGCTATTGCAGCCAATGGATGGGGTACAGGCCACAGAGTTTTTACTTGATCGTTTAAAAGAAGCCAAAACCAATGACGACTTCTTTGATCAAATGAAACGTAAATCTCAAAACTAAGTCTTTACAGTACTTTGTAAAGTACCCCTAAAAAAAGATCCCTCATTGGGGTCTTTTTTAGGCCTAAACGTAACCTTTCTTCACTGCAGACACACCAGCGTAACAACATTTACGTATCAAAATCAAAGACCAGTCATTTTGATACAGGGTTTAATCATCGATAGTTTAATATTACAAGTTATTAATACTTTCCCCATTTTTTCGTTTCTCATAACGCCTCACAACAAGGAAGACACTATGAAACTTACCAAAACTCTTGCTTTAGCAACCATGACTAGCTCTGCTCTATTTTTAGCGGGCTGTAACTCAACAGGCGGTTATAACTCAATGAACAACACTGCTAAAGGTGCTACTGCTGGCGCTGTCGCAGGTGCTTTAATTAAGTCTGGTGGTAATAGCAAAGACATCGCAAAAGGTGCAGCAGCTGGTGCAGCGATTGGTGGTGTTAGTGGTTACGTTATTGATCAAACTAACTAAAATAATTTTGATTAATTAAGCACTTATTTTTAGTTCTTTATTGATTAAATAATTAGAGTAAGACTAAATCATTATGATTTGATAGTATGAAGCTTTTATAGTATGTGTTTCAAATATTATTTAACTTGTAGCTAGTTACATTATTATTTAATCATTAAAAAAGCCTGCAATTTTTGCAGGCTTTTTTATGTTTAGCTATTATAGAAACAATCATATCAATTCAAAACTAAGATAAATCAATAAAAAATCTTATTTAGATAGACCCTGAAAAGGTATCACAATTGTTAATATTTCCACTATTTAGACCACGGGTGAACCAATTAACACGTTGTTGACTGGTTCCATGGGTAAAGTTATCTGGTGATACTGTACCTCGAGTTAAGCGATCATCTCCAATCTGGCTAGCAGCATGTAGCGCCTCATCAATATCGCCGGGTTCTAAGAAATCAACACGTTGTTGATTATAATTAGCCCAAACTCCTGCAAAACAATCTGCTTGCAACTCTTGACGTACGGATAATTGATTGGCTTGAGTTTCATTTAATTGACGTCGTGCTTCAGTCACCTTTTGAGAAATGCCAAGTAATGTCTGCACGTGATGTCCTACTTCATGGGCTATAACGTAAGCTTGGGCAAAGTCACCTGCTTTATCCTGGTTTTCAGGATTAGCTGATTCCTGCTGATCTCCAGATATACCTAGGCTATTACGCATTTCAGCAAAGAACGAAGTATCTAAATATAATTGTTGATCGCCAGGACAATAAAAAGGGCCCGTTGCAGAGGTAGCACTACCACAAGCAGAATTCGTACGTCCATTAAATAGGACTAAAGTAGGTTTTTTATAAGTACCGCCTAAGTCTTTAAATATCTGGTCCCAAACATCTTCTGTATTTGCCAGAATAGTCTCTACAAACTGAGTATCGCGACTGTCATCATTTACGGGTTGAGTACTACTACTACTACCAGCGGTTACGCTTTGGCCAGTTTGAAAGGCAGTCATTGGGTTCACCCCAAATACCAACCACAGCACTAAACCAATGATAATACCAAATATACCGCCACCGGCAGCTTTACCGCCGCTCATACGTACGTTTGTGCTACGTCTATCGCCTTGCCATTTCATATATAGTTCGCCTCTATTATCACTTAAACTTCTTTGGGCGTCTAATAATAGCTGCCTCTTAATGTTTAGTCGTTAAATTATTTTTTGGAAATCATTTCATTGCAAATCACTTAATTCTAAGCCACTCAACTTTAAGCCGGTTAGTTTTAAGTCACTTAGTTATAGACTATAAGTCATTTATTTATAGTCTAGTTGTACACATATAACTCAATAACCAGATATTTCATTAATCTCCGGCTAAAATTTTTGATGCACGATATTCTGTTAAAAAGTATAATAAGCAAATATTTGAGGGTTACGCTATGAATTATTGCTGATTAACTCAAATATTTACATTTAGTCACTTTTTATCCAAATTATTTTGTAGCTTTTTACAAGTAAATCTATATTATATGCAAACATATAAAACTAGAGTTTAGAACACCTGCCAATTTAATAAATAGCTATTTTGTATATTTATTGGCTAGTGCAGTCGAAACTTACTGGTAATTTGTTCCAATCGTTTCGTTAAAAATTGTATCTAAATATAATGTTTAACCAAATTTACTTTAACTTGTAATATTAGTGATGTATAATCGCTAACGAATTCTGACTCTGCAAAATTGTATTTATATTAAGTTAATCGACAGCAATACTTCTTATTTCTGCGTAACTTTTTATAAGGTGTTGTGTCAGTTATATTTCACTTTCTTGGAGAAAATTATGAAACTTAAGCTACTTGCACTTTCAGGTTTAATGGCAGCAACTATGGGCTTAACAGCTTGTGACAGCAACAAAGAAAACGCTGTTGAAGACGTTAACGATGCTCAAGAAGAGTTACAAGACGCATCAGCTGAGCTTGACCAAGCCGCTGCTGAAGGCGAAAACACTGCTGCTGCAGACGCTGCTGTAGCTGATACTCAAGCTGCTGCTGCTGACGCTGAAGCTGCTGCTGCTGCTGGCGACGCTGAAGCTACTCAAGAAGCTAACAACATTGACGCTGCTGCTGACGCTGCTGCTACTGATGCAGAAGCTGCTGCTGACACTGCAACTACTACTACTGAAACTACTACAGCTCAGTAATAGGGTATTAGACCTGTCTATTGCTTAGTAACTTTACTTTGTAATAGTATAAAAAAAAGAGAGCCTATTGGCTCTCTTTTTTTTGCTTTCTTAATAGATAGTTTTAATAACCAATTTTAATAGATAGCTTTAATAGACAACTGGGCTATTTATTTTTTATTACGCAGTATCTATTGATTGAAAAAGTGGTAATCATAGTTCTAGTATTGCTAAATTCAGAACTTACTACTTCTAGTGAGTAGTAAGTCATAGTGTTATTACTATACCCATACTACCCAACCACCCACTATTGAAAACCAACCTAATCAATTAAAATTGAGGTTATGACTAAGATTAAGTTTCAGGCTAGGAGAAAGATTAAAACTGCTGACCTTCTACTTGGCGACGCAATTTTTGACTAGCCTTAAAGGTCACTACTCGACGTGCTGAAATTTGTACTTCCTCACCCGTCTTAGGGTTTCTTCCAGGTCTGCTTTTCTTATCTTTTAAGATAAAATTGCCAAAGCCTGAAAGCTTGACGTCTCTTCCCTCTACCAAATTATCATATATCTCATCAAAAAAGGAATCTACTAACATCCTACCCTGTTGTCTAGTAAATCCAAATTTACTTACTAAATGATCAATGATATCTGCTTTAGTCAGTGTTTCTGGTTTGTCCATCATTACGGCTTCCTTATCGTCTAAAATCCTTAATTGGGCCTTAAAAGACCCAGAATTATAATTATATTAACACCTTATGAGCATCCTACTCAAAAGGTACCCTCCTAATACATTATTCAATTTTAAATCAAATGTTAGGAAATGGAGGTTAGCCCTCCATTTCCTAAGCAAAAGTAAAAATCAAACAATGTGTCAAAAACTCAATAGCCTTTATAGCAATAATAAACAAGCAATTGCCATTAACTGTCTCTTAACTGCGCCCCATGTTCACTCTCTAGCGCAGTGATAACACGTTGCATTGACTCGTTTACTACCTCATCTGATAAGGTCTGTGCAATGTCTTGCCAAATTAAAGCAAAAGCCACTGAACGCATACCCTCTGGAGTATGCTCGCCTTGATACACATCAAACAACCAATGCTGTTGTAACAACTCACCCCCAGCATTGCGAATGGTCTGTGATAACTGTTGACGAGGAATTTCTGCATCTACCAGTAGAGCAATATCACGGCGCACTTGTGGAAACTTAGAAGGGCTTGCAATAGTTTGAGTCGCTCTGGCCTCTTGCAAAATAGGTGCTAAAGCCAATTGCGCTACCCACGTCGTCGGTAAATCAAGCTTCTGTGCCACACTGGGATGAAGCTGACCTAACCAGCCAATTACATTGCCATCGATTAATAGCTCAGCGCTTTGTCCAGGGTGTAAAAATGCCATTTCACTGCGCTGATAACTGATGCGCGACTCTTCTAAAGTTGCAGGAAGTAGCTGCTCTACATCGTGTTTTAGATCAAAAAAGTCCATAGGACGATTGCTATGTGCTTGTTCAGGATTGACATCACCTGTGGCCACAATAGCTAAGCTTAGAGTCTGCACTAATTCATCAATCGTCGCACCAACGAAGCTCAAGCCCGTTTCAAAGAAACGCACACGCGGCTGCTGACGGTTTAAATTATACTGCACGCAAGGAATCAAGCTTGATAGCAAGGTACGGCGCATCACTGCTAAATCTGCAGAAATAGGGTTAGCCAACGCCAGTAAATTACCCAATTTAGCATCATCCAATGCTTTTTCAATCTTCTCATCACTAAAGCTAAAGCTGATCGCTTCCATATAACCGGCATCGACCATGGTTAACTTTAAACGATGTGTCAAATCTGCTGTATCGTCATAACGCATGTCAACACCCAGATTTGGTAACGTACTTGGGATGTTGTCATAACCGTAGATACGGGCAATCTCTTCGATCAAATCTTCTTTAATTTCAATGTCAAAACGATGACTTGGTGGCAAACAGCTTAACACAGTTACGCCATCCTGTTGCTGCTCTTCCACCTTAATCTCTAATTGAGTCAAGATATCGATAATACGCTGCTTTTCGATCTCAATACCAATCACTTCAGCAACTTTGTGTAGTGGCAACTCAACCGCTGCTCTGGTTGGCAGTTTAGCTACATTTTCGACCACAGTAATATGGCCAGCCTTACCGTTAGCGATACCGCTAATCAAGTTAACCGCACGGTTTAAAGCGGTCATAGGTAACTCAAAATCTACCCCACGCTCAAAACGCTGCGAAGCATCTGTGTGTAGCCCAAAACGACGGGCACGACCTGCAATAGCTAACTGATCGAAAAAAGCACTTTCTATAACAATATTAGTCGTACTGTCAGTGACACTACTGCGCATGCCACCCATGATACCTGCTAATGCCAAGATACCTTCATCATCAGCAATGACCAATTCATCACCCTTTAAAGTAATGGTTTGTTCATTAAGCAGCTCAACTTTCTCGCCCTCTTTGGCAATACGTACCTGAATCTTGCCTACCAATTTGTCGGCATCAAATGCATGTAGGGGTTGACCCAACTCTAATAGCACATAGTTGGTCACATCGACTAAGAAATTATGCAAGCGCTGCCCACTTTGTAATAAGGCTTTTTGCATCCAATCAGGAGTTTCGATGCTACGGTCAATATTTAACACAGGCTGGGCCAAATAACGTGGACAGGCCTCTACTGCTTCAACAGTAACCGCTTGAGTCGTATCAACTTCACCTTGTTGCATGGTTATTTCTGGCGCAGTCGTTGCTAGACCATTAATCACGCCTATTTCGCGGGCAATACCGCGTACACTAAAGCAGTCACCACGGTTAGGGGTAATTGAGATGTCTAAAATTTTATTGTCTAACCCAAAGTACTGACGAATATCGAGTCCGATAGGCGCATCTTCAGGTAGCTCGAGCAGACCATCGACCACATCTGGTAGATCAATTTCTGAAGCGCCGCATAGCATGCCTTGTGACTCTACACCGCGCAGTTTGCTTTTTTTAATCTTAAAGCCTTTGCCATCTTCACTAGGCAAATTGGCCCCGATGGTTGCTACTGGTGCGCGCATACCTACGCGTACGTTTGGAGCACCGCAAACAATCTGTAGTGGTGCTTCAGCATTGATATTAACCTGTGTCACGCGCAGCTTATCCGCATCAGGGTGCGGCTCGACACTGATCACTTCACCGATAACCACACCGCTGAAATCTGCCGCAACAGCTTCAATATCATCAATTTCAAGGCCAGCCATAGTTAGTTGATCGGCTAGAGCCTGTGTATCATTATTGGGGTTTACCCACTCGCGTAACCATTGTTCGCTAATTTTCATAGAATTCTCAAAAGGCTGTCAAATTATTATGTTTGTTATAGGATATTAATTGACTTGTTAAAACAGTCGCTCATTAATATCTAAATGTCGCTGTCTGCAAGCTTATCCAAATTGGCGTAAGAATCGAACATCGTTTTGGAAGAACAAACGTAAATCATCTATACCATAATAAAGCATGGCAAAGCGCTCAATACCCATGCCGAAGGCAAAGCCGGTATATTTTTCAGAGTCGATACCACAGTTGGTCAATACTTTGGGATGGACCATACCGCAGCCCATAACTTCAAGCCACTTACCATTGTCTGCTAGGATATCCACTTCAGCTGATGGTTCAGTAAATGGGAAGAATGAGGGACGGAAACGTACCGTCAATTGCTTACCGAAGAAGGCTTCTAAAAACTCATTGATTAAGCCTTTTAGCTCTGCAAAAGTGGTGTGCTCCGTCACCATTAAGCCTTCAAGCTGATGGAACATAGGAGAATGCGTTTGATCGGAGTCACAGCGATAAACACGGCCTGGACAAATAATACGAATCGGTGGTTCACCCGCTTCCATGGTACGAATCTGTACTGGGCTGGTATGGGTGCGTAGTAAATAATGTGCGTCAAAATAGAAGGTATCGTGCATGGCACGCGCAGGATGATGCGACGGAATATTCAATGCCTCAAAGTTATAATAATCACTTTCAACTTCGGGACCTGTCGCTACGTTAAAGCCTGCTTGCATAAAGAATTGCTGCATACGCTGTGCGGTCATGGTTACTGGGTGCAATTGACCTTTTTGTTGACCACGAGCTGGCAACGTAATATCAACACGCTCGGCATTAAGCTTGGCCGTCAGTGCCGCTTCTTCTAAAGCTTGCTGCTGGGCATTAAGCGTATCAGTAATTTGAGTACGTACTTGATGCAACCAACCCCCTAGGGTCTTCTTGCTATCGGCATCAAGCTTACCCATTTGTTTTGACCAACCGGTTAAGGCGCTCTTTTTACCTGTTAGTGTTACTCGCATTTGCTGCAAGTCAGCACTATTTGCAATCTCACTAACCGCAGATTTAGCTGCCTCAACATAGCCTTGTAAGTCGGCTTCGGTTAACTCACTTAAAACATCAGATAAGCTTGGCAGACTGGCAATAAGCTCAGCTAAGCCACGTTTATTCTCAGCAGGGCTGTTTGATGCCGTAGTGTCTTGAGCAGATGTTGTGTTGTCAGGGGATGAAACGTCAGATTGAGTCATGTAAGCATTCTCAGAATTTGTTGGCTAATGGCAGCCTTGGTACGATATCAGGTACCTAGAGTTTAAGCGTATTCACTATTGGCTGCAATTTAAATGTGGGCCGCAATTTAAGCGTTTATATAATAGTTATGAATTTTCAGCTTCAGTAATTGTAAGCAAATAAAATAAAAAAAGCCATCATATGCGATGGCTTCTTTTATAACAATAATAACTACTTAGTGCTTAATTTGTCTACATTAAAATAAATTAAGCTAAGGCAGCTTTTGCTTTTTCAGTCAATGCAGTGAATGCAGCAGCATCATGCATAGCGATGTCAGCTAGAACGCGACGATCGATTTCGATGTTTGCTTTTTTCAAACCATTGATGAAACGGCTATAGCTTAAACCATTTAAACGTGCACCAGCGTTGATACGAGCGATCCATAGACGACGGAAAGTACGTTTTTTGTTGCGACGGTCACGGTAAGCATACTGACCAGCTTTAGTTACAGCTTGTACAGCTACACGATAAACTCTTGAGCGAGCGCCGTAATAACCTTTAGCGCGCTTTAAGATTTTTTTGTGACGACGGTTTGCTTGAACACCACGTTTTACACGGGCCATAAAATACTCCTAATAAATTGATTTGCCTGAACTTATACTGTTAATACATTAAATTAAAAATAGTATAAGAACGTTAGAAATTAAGTGGGTTTATAAATAAGGGCACATACGGCGAACCGCAGCTACATCAGCAACATGTACCAGTTTCGTACCACGTAATTGGCGAATACGTTTAGGAGACTTTTTGGTCAGAATGTGACGTTTGAACGCTTGTTTGCGTTTGAAGCCGTTAGCAGTTTTTTTGAAACGCTTAGCAGCGCCACGCTTAGTTTTCATTTTAACTTTCATAAGAACCTCTTATTCTTTGTTGCCAGTATCAGCGATTATCAAAAGATAACAGCTCACTTAACAGCCAAGGGAAAACCTGTTCGTCAGTGTGTTTACTAACCCTTATAAACAGCAATTAATTGCTCGATATAAAGATAATTACAGCACTGCCTTGAGGTGGGAAGCGCGCATTATATCAGATACCACAGTGTTAACCAACTAAAATCATACCTTTAAGCGGATTTTAAGTTCTACTCTTAAAACTTTAGACCTTAGTCTCAACATGAGTATCAACACATTGCATCACAACAATACTGCATCATAAAAGGCGATGTAACTTGCGGTATAAATGCCTCACTTCATTCGCTACAATGTAATGCTGTCTTTTATATAAACCTATATACTACAGTATTGAGTAGCTATACCAGCATGACCCCAATCTTAACCTTTGACCATATTTAGATATAACTTGATTAATAGGGTGCCGCCTCATGTCCAATCCCAATACACCAGCTAGTGAAAACCACAACCGTCTTAGCACAGATGATGTTAATAGTGATAACCACGAATACCCAGTATGGTTAGATGAGATTAGCTATACTGCCGATGGCTTAGTACCGGCAATTGCTCAAGATAAGACCACCGGTGAAATCTTAATGATGGCTTGGATGAATCGAGAGTCCTTGCTGCTTACCGCTCAGACCAAGACTGCTGTTTATTTTTCGCGTTCACGAGGCAAGTTGTGGCACAAAGGAGAGACATCAGGGCATACTCAAATTGTTCATGACATTCATTTAGACTGTGATGCCGATGTGATTGTGTTAACAGTGACCCAAATTGGCGATATTGCCTGTCATACTGGACGCAAATCTTGCTTTTACCGTAAGCTAGATTTGACATCAGCGTCACCTAGCTGGGAAACCGTAGCGCCTGTCCTTAAAGACCCAGATGATATTTATGGCACTACTTCCTCTGACACAACGAGTGCTATAATAGCAACGGTCGATAATAAGACCCGAGAGACGCCAAGTATGGCGACAAAGACGGCGACCTCTATCGATGCCAGTACGGTGCTAAAACAGTTAGATGCGGTAATGGCAGAGCGTAAACAAGCCGATGCCAAAAGCTCTTATGTGGCAAGCTTATATGCAAAAGGGCTGAACAAGATTTTAGAAAAAGTAGGTGAAGAAGCAGTAGAGAGTATTATAGCGGCTAAAGACTTGGCTTTTGCCAATAACGCCACGAACACTATGATTAGTGCAGATAATGAGACAGCCCCTGAGTATCAGGCTTTAACTGACGATCTCATCTATGAAATAGCGGACGTTTGGTTCCATACAATTGTCACATTAGCTTGGTTTAATATACAGTCCGATCGTGTCTTGGTAGAGTTAGCAAGACGGTTTGGGCTCTCTGGTATTGATGAGAAGAACAGCCGTACTCAATAGGCTTCTGTTTATCTTAAATGGTTCGAGAGTTTTCACTAAATTAATGAGTTGAATAAAAGGACACTATCATGAGCCTATCTCCAATGCAGTTATTAATTATCCTCGGCATTGCTGTGCTTATCTTCGGCACCTCTAAATTAAAAAATGCGGGCAAAGACTTAGGCGGCGCTGTTAAAGGCTTCAAAGATGCCGTTAAGGATGAAGAAGAGGCGCACGCCAGAGCCAAAAACCAGCCAAAAGTTCTTGATCACGAGACCGCTGATACCCCAGAAGTAAAAGTGACCGTAGAAAAAGTAAAGGCTGAAGACACTCATCAATCTTAGGTTCTATTACAGACGTTTGTGCTATTAAAATTGTTTGTGCTACTAAAATAATAGATAAGTACAGTAATAGAAAAATACAGTGATGGGATATTAAGCGGCTATGTTTAACTTCAGTTTTTATGAGCTTATGGTGTTCGGTATCATTGCGCTCATTGTTTTGGGTCCCGAAAAATTACCGCAAGCCGTACGGACGGTAGGTACTTATTATTCTAAGTTCCGACGTACCATCGGTACCTTAAAGGCTGAAATGGAAGCTGAACTGGATTTGGCAGAAACTCGGCAGCTTATGCAGCAAGAGTTGGCTAAAATTCGTCAGTCAGAAGCACAAATGCAAAAAGAGATGGCCCAACTGCGCGGCAGTTTGCAAGAGTTTGAACAACAAAACTCACAGTTAAAACAAGCGCCGCTTGGGCAATCTACTGCTCAAGATAACTCTGAAACAGCCAGTGAGACATCTGCTCCAACACTCACTAAGAAAGATATTGAAAAAGATGGGCTATCTGCGGATACTCAGTCAGATACAAACTACACCTATCATACCTCAGTCGACAGTGACCCGGCTCATCAGCTCAGCGCTACCATGACCCGTCCTTGGAAAAATATGTGGTTTTTGTTAGGAGACTATGACAGAGCAAGACGCTTGCCACCCGCGCCATTTTTACCAAATTATACCACCAACCCTTTGTTATACGATTTAACTCCTAGCTCAGCTAAGCCTACTGAGGTCAAACCATGAGCTTATTCAAAAAGAAGAAACAGCGTTTTGTTTCTGAACACGACGACCGTTTAGACACTAGTTTAAATGACAACGGTGTGGACTCAATATCAGACGCTCCCTCTGAAGAAGCCCTAGCCGATATGCCACTAACCGAGCATTTGGTCGAGCTAAGAATGCATTTAATCAAAATAATGGTGGTGATTACCGTTATATTCTTAGCTTTAGTAGGCTTTTCACGCGAGCTTTATGACATCATCTCTGAGCCTTTGGTAGAAATCCTACCCACTGCTTCAACGATGATTGCCATTGACCCTGTGGCCAACTTTATGGCCCCTATTCGTCTGACTTTGCTGACGTCAGCCTTTTTTGCTATGCCGTTTATTTTGTATCAGATTTGGGCTTTTGTGGCACCAGGGTTATACAAGCATGAAAAGCGAATAGCGGTGCCTATTTTATTGTCTTCAATCGTCCTATTTTATACTGGTGTGGCATTTGCCTATTTTATCGTGTTGAAGCGGGCGCTTAGCTTTTTAATTACCTTCTCGCCCTCTAGTGTCGTGCCCATGACTGATATCGAGAGTTATCTCAGTTTTGTCACCAAGCTATTAATGATGTTTGGCTTTACTTTTGAGATACCGGTTGTGGTGCTTATTTTAGTAGTCACGGGTCTTGTCTCGGTGGCCAGTCTGGCTGATAAGCGTCGTTATGTTATTGTAGGCTGTTTCGCAGCGGCAGGGGTAATGTCGCCTCCTGATGTGCCCTCTATGTTCTTACTCGCCATTCCAATGATTTTGTTATTTGAACTGGGTTTGCTTTTCGCGCGCTTACTGGTGAAAGAAAAGAAAGCAGTTTCTGAGGAAGAAGCGGACTCTGAAGAAGCATAAAAGCGGATAAAATAGCCGGTTATTAATACAGGGTTTGGATTATCCGTTCTCGATAATCTGCTATAATAAGCAAATGCACCCTGTAATAATAATCTGGTTGCTGTATTTACTATCCTCTACTGTTTGTCCAATATTTCATTCTATTGCCTTTAGCTATAAGCAGTTGTCAGTCTTATAGTGGGCGCTTAAATCATAGGCTGTACAAGCTACCATTGCCTCGTCAATGGTTTTTTAACGCTAAATTTAAGGTTAGTTTTAACCCTCCTTTTGCTCTATAAACAAAGTTGGCTTGCTGATATTAAGTTCGCTTTGTTGCCCTCTGACTTTGTCCCTCTTTTTAATCCATAGGTAATAATATGTCTGTAACTGCTTTATCGTCTGCACCCATGCCGGCTTATATGAGTGACCCGACCGATGAACAGTTGGCCGCCTTAAACATGGCCATGGATGGTAAATCTTTTAAGGTAGTGGCATATGCCGGTGCTGGTAAAACCACAACATTAAAGCTTATCGCTGAACGTTTACGAGGGCGTGGTTTGTACTTAGCGTTTAACAAGGGCATCGCCAATGAGGCCAAGCAAAGATTCCCAGGGCATGTCGACTGCCGTACCTTTCACTCTTTAGCCTACCGCCATGTGCCACGTGATATTACCGCTAAGTTATCATTACCCAGATTTTCGCCAAAACGCTTGGGCGATGATTTGGGATTGCGCACGGTTCAAGTTCGCCGTCAGATGGAAGGTAAAACCAGCTATATCAATCTAACCCCTGCCCGTCAAGCCCGTTTTGTCAGTGATGCGGTGAGTAATTTTTGTAGTACTCATGCCAGCTACCCTGCCCCGCGCCACCTAATTTTCCCCAGTTGGATATCGGCGGCTGACGAAGAACAACTGCGTGAGATACTTTACCCTGCGGTAGAAAAGCGCTGGTTACAGTCTATTGATGCCAGACATCCTGCTGGTATTGGTCATGATATTTATCTCAAGTTATGGGCATTGTCTAAGCCTATTATCCCTGCTGAATTTATTTTGTTTGATGAAGCTCAGGATGCCGATCCGTTAATGATGGGTATTTTGACTCAGCAGCAGCAACAAGTTATTTATGTGGGCGATGCCCATCAGCAAATTTATGAGTGGCGCGGTGCGATCAATGCCATGAAAAAACTACCTTTGCCACAAACCTTATTGACCCAATCCTTTCGTTTTGGGGAGGACATTGCAGATGTGGCCAACTTATTTTTGAAAGCGCTGCAAGAAGAAGTACCGCTTCGAGGCAATCCTAATAAAACCTCAAGCACCGCTAAAATAACCACCCATGGCAAAAAGGATGCGATTCTATGCCGTACCAATGCCTCAGCCATGGCCCAACTGTTGGCAGGTCTAAAGAACGGTCATAAAGTGGCGTTACAAGCGGATGCTGATAGAATGCTTAAATTCTGTAAAGCGGCTGAGAGCTTAAAGGCAGGCAAATCTGCTTACGGGGTGCCAGAGCTTGCTTATTTTTATAACTGGAGCGATGTTCAAGATTATGCGGAGACCAATGAAGGCAGTGACCTTAAGACATTGGTAAAGTTGGTTGATGACCATGGTACCGAGGTGTTGTCACAAGCGGTAAATAGCCTGACAGATGTGCGTGATGCCGACTATGTTATCTCTACCGCCCATAAAGCAAAAGGTCTTGAATGGGATCGGGTGCAGCTCGATGATGACTTCTATTATGATGTGACGCCGAATGGAATTAAGATTAGTCCTGAAGAACTACGTCTACTTTATGTGGCTTGTACCCGAGCCAAGGACAATTTAGACATTCACAATATCAGCGACTTAATCTCTGGCTTCAAGTCGGGTAAAAAAGTCATTTACGGGTCTTAATGAACGAGACAGTACGTCCACTATTGTCTAAATTACAACTGAGTCAACATTACTCAAATTTAAGTAGTAAACGATAATTTTTAACTATAAATTTTTACAATAATTTTTATAGCACTAGCAGATACTAATTATTAAGCAAACTATTTCAAACCCTTAATCAGATTGTTTAGAAACAAGGAACTGGTTATGACAAACTTCAAGTTTACTCAAAATAATGGTGTTATAAAAAGTAATATTGCGCTAAAAAGTATACGTTTATCCTGTTCCACCCTTTTATTTTTAGGTATTACTGGCTGCCAGTCTTCTGCGCAGCCTTCGACTACTCAGACAACACAAACTATTCAACACACACAGCAAACTTCTCCGGTAGTAGCAAACCACGCATCATCTAGCCATGTGCCACATAACTCATCAACTGCTGCAAAACCACCATTTACCGAAATACCTCTCATCACAGATGCCAACCGTCCCCAGTCTGTACCTGGACTCGTACCGCCATCTGCTATTCCTGAATCATGGCGCTTAGCTCCTATTACCGCTTCTGAAACTGATTCGGTTTATAAGACGGAATGGAAGAAATCTGAAATTGGCAGGAAGTGTCCTCTATTGGCCCTTCCCTCCACCGCTAACTCTCACCTCATTGATAGAAGTGTACGGCGTGCCAATTTTTCGGGAGGTTGGGGCGTGGCTTATGATTTACCTGCTTTACGTAGTGCTTATGGTGTGGCGCTTTCAGGAATCAGTGACCCTGCAGGGAAAGGCAGTATTTGGAATGACCACCTTGTGTATCAAGATGGCACTGAGTTGACTTATGGGCGTGAAGGGGGTGATCCTAACGGAAAATGGTTGGCTTATTTGACGTTAGGCGATAATCATTGCTTTTATAATATTTGGAGTACTCAGGGTAAATCACACTTAGAACAAATCATATCAGAGTTACGAGTGGTAAAGCCTTAACCTTTTAGACCTTTAGCCTAATATTATCATGGTCCTTAGCCACTGTTATTGAAAATTTAACTCTTTAATAACAGCATAATTTTGCTTTCTATTTAAACTTAATAGCTAAAACAGTCACTAACTTTGACAACTTCAAACCGTTCACACACAAGTAAGTCTCGGATATCGAAAGTAATATTGAACTCTTTAGCGAGAGACTTAAAAAACTTAATATGCCCGTTCCATCAATATTCATAACTACCGTCGCCCTCGCCTTCGGCTAAAGCAAAATCCAACGGTACTTCTTGCATCGGCGTAAGGCTAACTTCGGTAATTTTAATCATTGCTACCGGTTGGTCTGTACTGTCTAAGATAACTTGATGTAAGCCAACTTGTGGCAAGGGCTCACCTTCTATTTCATACAATTTATATAATGAACAGGTGGCTGTCTTCTTACCTCTAACCACCAGTCTTGCCAATTCATCTGGCTCTGTACCAAACTGCCAAGCAGTTATGGTTACATTGGACTGACTGGTCTCTCGTTTATATTCTTCTATAAATGTTTGCGTCTTATCATTTATCACTATTTTTCTTATCCTTTTATATTTTTCTTCTTTTAATTTCGCCCTATTTAGAATATCAGGCTAGTGGCTGTATTCATACAGATAAGTTATGATGCCCCTCTCAAACCCACACGTGTAATCGATATGTCTTTTGCCACCCAATTTTTCTCAAAACCCGTGCGCCTTCTTGCCCCTATGGAAGGACTCACTGACCCATTAATGCGTCGAATACTGACCCAAGTTGCCAGCGATTTGGGGCGTCCCTATGATTGGTCTGTTAGTGAGTTTATTCGGGTGACTCAGCATGTGCTGCCGGATCATGTGTTTTACCGCTTTGTGCCTGAGCTAAGAAATGACAGCCGAACTAACAGCGGCACCCCCATTCATGTGCAGCTACTGGGCAGTAATCCAGAATTGATGGGTGAAAACGCTTTAGCAGCCTGTGCCCTTGGTGCACCTGCTATAGATATCAATTTTGGCTGTCCAGCAAAGACGGTTAATAATCATCGCGGTGGCAGTGTGTTACTCGATGAGCCTAGCCTGATGCGTGATATTATTTCTGCGGTACGCGATAAGACACCTTCTCATATCCCCGTATCGGCCAAAATACGTCTAGGCTATACCGATACTAGTAATATGAATGATATTAAAAAGGCCATCGCTGACAGTGGCGCTAACTGGCTGACGATACATGCTCGTACCAAAACGCAAGGCTATAAGCCTCCCGCTTATTGGGAAAAAATTACAGGATTTACTGAGCTGCCCATTCCGGTTATTGCCAATGGCGAAATTTGGAATCATGAACAGGCACTACGCTGCATCACCCAATCGAATACGTCTCATTTAATGCTAGGTCGAGGTGCCGTAACTCGGCCCGACTTGGTGGCTCAAATTGATACGCCTGCCGCTTTACTGACGTGGCACGAGTTAATACCCCATCAAATTGCTTTTCTTGAAGGAGAGGCCAAAAGTGATAAGGTGTTGGTAGGACGTTATAAACAGTGGTTAGGGATGCTCAGTAAAGGCTATCTGGAAGCCAAAGTGCTTTGGGATAGCATTAAACGGGTACAAGACAAGCAAGACATTATTAATAGGCTACGGTCTCAAGCTTATAATGATTCACTATAAGAGCAGTAGCACATTTTAAGAATAATAATTCATTTTAAAAAAGGAGCGCAGCTTAGGCCAAGCTCCTTTTTTAGGTATACAGTTTAATTTATGGCATTTTATGCAGGGCAGCTCAGACCATTGGTCGATTAACTGACTTTATTCAACAGCCCTACTATAACCAATCACAATAGACCGCTTAGAAGGCCATTTTAATCGCTAAATAAAATAGCATAAAGCAGCAGGCCATCGATAATGTCCAAATGATAGACCGTAGTGTTGGCAGATTAACGATATAAGCGATACCATAAATCACCCGTAACATCACATACACGACTGCCAAGTAGTTAATCACCACTTGAGGCACAAAAAACAGCATGGCCACGATAACAGACGCTAAAAAGATAGGTAAACTTTCATAGCTATTTTGCTGGGCAGCATTGGCACGTGCGGCTCGGCCAGTATACTTTGCTACCACATCACGCGGATGGCTATTGTCAGCCACACCGAATCCACCCAATACTTTGGCCAATATGGCAAATAGCAGTGGCAAGACACTGGCAATCATCATCGACCAAATGGCCACATTTGCCGTATCTGGTATTAAAGCAAAGAACCAACTCATCATATCTTCCTTAGATTGTGGACTATCTGGCCTGACCGATTTTAACTGGCCACTACTTCAAAACTGTGTGTCACTTTGACCCCACCTGCTGCCAGCATTTTACTGGCTGAACAGTACTTATCTGCTGATAACTCTACCGCTTTGGCCACTTGTTTTTCTTTGACATCCTTACCGGTTACCACGAAGTGTAGATGAATATCAGTAAAAACAGCAGGAACCGTGTCAGCACGTACAGCCGATAACTCGCAGCGTACATCTTGGATGTCTTGACGGCCTTTTTCTAAGATACCAACCACATCATAACTGGCACAGCCACCCAAGCCTAACAGGATCAGTTCCATAGGACTTGCACCGGCTTCTTTATTGCCATCGATATCGACTTGTTTTCCAGAGGGGGCAGTACCCAAAAAATGTCTGTCTTTTTGCCACACCACATTGCCTTGTAACGGCATAGATTTTGGGTCTTGTTTAGGCGCCTCAGTACTCATAATTTTCAACCTATTTGTTTGCTATTATTTATAAAAATATTGCTAGTAACCGTCTTATAAAGCATGCGGTCATTACTATTTAAAAACTAGGTTAATCGTACCACGCTCTTCGGTCGATGCAAATAAGCTTCGCGTAATCATTGTCTTCAGCTTAGCTTATCGACCATTTAGCTTATCGACTATCTTGCTACCGCCTAAAACCAAAAAGGCTGAATAGTCACAACTATTCAGCCTTAGTCTTATTTCACTGTAAACTGTAAATTAATGAGTTAAAGCAATTCAGAGAATACTATTTAACTAATTCAATAAATACGCTGGTGATATCGTCGTCATCGCCTGAAGCATACGACACGCCAGCACTGCCAAAGAATGACTTAAACTGACGAGACAATCCAAGGCTAGCCCCAAAGCTGTCATCATCAAGGCTGGCTTTTGGTGCTGTAAATGACATGTCAGACAACGTGTTTACTCGTGCTGTGACTTCTTTATGATTATCGTCTAACTGTTTTTGATAATGGACATCACCAAATACGTTTAAGTTGTTGCTCAAACGACTATTGGCTTTCACCCCTAACGTGCCATATACCGTATTATATTTCTGCTCATCAAACTGCATGGCAATAGGGTCATCTGCTGCCCCTTCTTTAATTGCATCAAGCTTAACACGGTTGGCCGTAGCACCAAGATAGGGCGTTATTGTGGTATTAGTAAATTGTGCCATATTGCCCATCTGCATCGGATAACCGGCTTGCAACGACGCATAATAGCGGCTGCCATCGACATCTGACTTATAGTTCCTAGTATAGTTATCTAGACTCACCTTACGGTTTATTTCCATATCAATAGTGCTATAACCTAATGCTCCATTTAGCTGTACTTTGCCTAGGTTATGACTGTGATACAAGCCAAGCCCTAGCTCATCAAAATCAACCTTATCAAGGCCAGTACGCTTGCTACTGTCTAGTTCTGATTGACTCAGATTGGCATAAACCCCGGTCATCGCATTCGGTAAGTTATTATGAGCAAAGTCTAGCCCCAATAGCAGCTGCGCATTACCACTGCTTTCAAATCCAGCCACATCTAGCGAATTGATATTTGCAGACACCCACCCTTCCGGACTCGTGCTCTGTAGAGTGTGATTTTGGTTTTGACGCTGATTGATATGAGTTTGTAGACGCTCATTGGTGGCTAAGCCAGACTGTGTGGCAATATGTGGTAACACACTGACCTGACTTGGTGCAGTGACTACTGAATTGGCATAGTCAGCAATCATGCGGTGTGCACGTCCTGTGGGATGCACGCCATCTGCAAAGAAATAGCTGTTTTCCGCCCCTGGCTTATCTAAGTCCGCTCTTCCACACTCAACAGAACTGGTATTTTTACAGGCTTTGTCAGTGACATTACTAAAACCATAAGCGGTCGGATTTGCTGCTACCTGTTGTACTAAGCTAAAAGTATCTAACGGGATAACATTGGCCCCTGTATTTTTCACACCTGAATATAATGCTTCATTATATTGGTTCACTAAACCAGTACCAAACGTTGCTAAAGGCGTGCCTACGAAGTTTGGGGTTAACCCAACATCTGGAATATTTGGGACGACAATATAGTTGGCACCATTATCGTGTAGTTTTTTAACCGTCGCCACTTCATCACTTACCGCAGCAGATATAATATTTGAAGCATTAGGTACATCTTTTACAACAGCAAATAAATCATTTGCTCCCGTCCATACCGTATACAGACCCTTTGAATCAATATCTTTATCAGCCAAATAGCGATCTACTTGACTGCGTGTTGAATAAACAGGGAGAGGTTTGCCAGTCGTGTCTTCATATTTATCATGTTGCAAATCGATCCCGGATCTAGCACCACCAATCGCATAGTTATTACCAGTCGTCATTTGCTGACCCGTTGCCTCATCATAAGTATTCTGTACTGAGTTTAATCCTAAACTCTCTGCAAAAGGCGTGGCCCAAGTGTTATCAGGGTTAGTAGTATATTGCCCTGACTGTGGATGACCTAGTGCTTCAGTCGCTTTTTTAAAATAACCGCCATCGGTCAAGCTATCCCCAAAAAAGGTGACGCTACTATAGTCACTGGCATGGGCAACACCCACGCTAGATAAGGTAATGGCCAGTATCGCTTTTGATAACCTTTTAAGAGAAGGTGTATAAGTGCGATTTTTCGCAGAAGAAGGTGTACTGGAATAATTTGCAAACATCTGGACTTCCTTGTCAGTAATTAAGTGTTAAATGCAAATAAATGGAATCAAAACCATATGGTGAACAAGTGTACACTTGCCGCCACATTTAGGCAATATTATTAACGTTCGTTATTCATGTCTTTATCATCTTATAGTAGATGATAGACCCTCTCTACTCTTTTATCTTAAATTGACATAAGTTATTTATACTGCATTGATTTATTTATATTTTTTAATTTTATTTTTGCTTTTGACTGAGTAAATCAACGAGGGATAATTTGCAACCTTCTAGCGAGGCTGTGAAACATTTTATATCAAAATATAGTTACCATTTAACATCAAATACTGGTTTAATAGTGTTAATGATTTTCAGTTTGTCTAATTTCTGTTAACTATTGGAAATTAAAATGATAATAGATATCCAAAGTTAATTTCGAAATAATAAACTGATTATATTTCAACATTTTTAAATTTTAAGGTTATCGTCATGATTGATGCAGACGGCTTCAGAGCCAATGTCGGTATCATCTTGGCTAATACACAAGGACAAGTACTATGGGCAAAACGAGTTGGTCATGATTCTTGGCAGTTCCCGCAAGGGGGTATCGATGAGGGGGAAACGCCTCTCGATGCTATGTACCGAGAGCTGTGGGAGGAAGTAGGCTTATATCCTCGACACGTTCAGCTTCTAGCCGCTACTGACAACTGGCTGAGATATCGCCTACCTAAACGTTACATACGTCATGGGCAGTATCCTTTGTGTATCGGACAAAAACAAAAGTGGTTTTTGCTCCAGCTAGATGAGCCGAATACTGAACATATCCGCTTTGATACAGCCAAACCAGAGTTTGACCATTGGGAATGGGTCAGCTACTGGTATCCGCTAGGTCAAGTGGTTCATTTTAAACGGGGCGTATATCGCCGTGCATTGCGCGAGCTGGCACGCGAGTTACCGCTTAAAAAAGAGTTGATTTTACCGGAACAAACTAATCATTTGCTTCCCGTTTAATCACCAAACTTTTTATCGTTAAAGTGATAATAGTTAAAATAATATTTATTGTAGTATTTAATCAAAAGAGGCCTGTATCCAGTGATACAGGCCTCTTTTTTTATTATAGTACTCTCTTATAAACTATGAATGCGTTAGTAATAGTGAGCAGTTAAGGTTTAATAGCCACTTTTAGCACCCCGTCGCGTTGATGCATAAATAAATCATAAGCCTCAACGATATCATCCAAAGCATAGGTATGGGTTACCATCTCAGATAGGTCGATACGTCCGGATTCAATCACATTCAATAGACGGCGCATACGCTCTTTACCGCCTGGGCATAATGCGGTACGTATGGTGTGATCGCCTAAACCAGCGGCAAAATGAGCCATAGGAATGGTTAAATCCTCGGAGTAAACGCCTAAACTTGAAAAAGTGCCGCCAGGTTTGAGTATTTTTAGGCCTTGTTCGAAGGTCGACTGTAAGCCGAGCGCTTCAATACTGCTGTCTACACCGCGACCTCCTGTGAGTTTCATAACTTCATCCACCACATCCACTTCTTTGAAGTTTAATGTGATATCTGCCCCCATCTTCTTAGCCATTGCTAAGCGCTCATTATTGCCATCGATGGCGATAATAGTAGAAGCGCCTTTCAGTTTAGCACCAGCAGTGGCACACAGCCCAATCGGCCCTTGGGCAAAGATTGCAACAATATCGCCAATTTGAATATTGGCATTTTCCGCCCCTTTAAAGCCGGTCGACATAATATCAGGACACATCAATACCTGTTCATCACTCAAACCGTCTGGCACAGGCGCCAGGTTGGCCTGTGCATCAGGAACCAATACATACTCTGCCTGCGTCCCGTCTATAATATTGCCGAAGCGCCAACCGCCTGTGGCTTTGTAGCCGTGACAGGCGCAAGTCCCATCAGGTTGAATATAGCCTCCGTCTTGAGAAGGGAGTCCATCTTGGCAAGCATAAGAGCTAAAGCTGGGACAAATAGCACCAGCGATAACCCGCTGTCCTTCTTCATAACCCATGACAGCACTGCCTAACTTTTCAATAATCCCCACTGGCTCATGGCCTATCGTCAACCCTTGGGCAACTGGATATTCTCCTTTGAAGATATGAATATCAGTCCCGCATATGGTGGTCGTGGTGATTTTAATCAGCGCATCGTTGGGACCTACGTCTGGTATCTTCTTTTCGGTCAGCTCAATTTTGCCTGGTTCAACAAATATTAATGATTTCATCATACTCATGTCGTACTCCTTGTGTGTTTGTTCTTTTGATCCTTATTGGTAATAAGCATTGGTGATAACTGTTTAATTACCCCTAAACTATTACTCACCACAACCAGTATAACGATTAAAATATGTCCAAATGACGAAATAACCTTATTTTTATTAGGGAATTTAGTAACTGTATTTTACCAAGAAATATGAAGGTGTTTTATAAGAAGGCATTGTATGAGACAACACTTCTTATAAGAGAGTTCTTTATAAGAAAGCTGTTTATAAAAGTCTTACAGTTCTTACGAATGTTTGATCAGGTACTCACGGCTTTTTAAGATTAATTTCGATAAGGGTTCAGCGGTTTTGTTATTGCTATTGGCAAGCTTGCTCAGGGTCAAAATACTTTGAGTCCTAGTGCCATAATTCGGCAACTCTGGAGTATCAATACAAATCGAAGATAAGGCTTGCTCCAAAGCAGGAGGCACACCGGTATCAGGTAGCTGCTCATCAGGGGCTTGTTGCGTATCTGTCAGCACCTCCCAAGCAGCAGGTAGCCAATAATCCTTATCTCCATTGTGAAAAGCTAGACTTTCACTGATTAAGGGCAATACCTCTTGGCGTACCCAACCTCGCAAACGTTCAGACTTAAACCAGGCATTGTCTGGTTGGCCATTGGAAATAATATGTAATCCGCTGTGTAAAGCGGTCGGCGGATAACCTCGATTATTGACTATCACTGCCTGTTTGTCATCGCCGACAATCAAGTTGAAGCCCGCATAAGCTTGCAAATTCACTTGTCGAGCATAGGCCAAAGGCGATAAATCACTGGTCAAAAAGCCGGTAACCAGTTCCCCCCGAGAATGCTGATTTGGGGCAGCCTGTACCCCATCCCGAAAGTTTAATACCGCCGCCCAACGTCCATTTTGACTAGATACATTTTCGGACTGCACGTTATCGGACGATAATGTCTGCTGATGAATGCCTAGCCAAGTTCCGCCACTTTGGTCATCACGACCGGCATAGATGGGCATATCTATCCATTGATGAGCCGGTGTTGTCGGTCGTTGCAAAAACTCATCTCTATTGGACAGCAGTACTAACGGCATCTCATCAAATAATTGCCAAGCAATGGCGGCGATACACATAAGGCTTCCTTAATTTTATTATTGCTACTTAGCGCTCAATGCCCGCTTCTAAAGTAACTGGAGACTGATAACTAACAATCACTACTTTGATTTTACAGCCTATTCTCATTTATGAAAGTAGCAACTTATGAATCTAATGTTTCATAAAAACAGAGTATCTAAGCTCAATTGACTGTCCCAAAGTTAATTTCTAGTGTTTCTTTTTACCTATTAATAAACAGCTATTTAAGGTGCATTAATTACAAATTAACCATAATGACTCAAAAGCGCGCAGATTTATCGCTATAAATAAATGTTTTGGTGCAATTTATTTATTTCTAGTTGGCATGGATATTGAAACAAAGTTAACAGTTAGAAACTTTTAATTACGTTAATGCTGTTTTTATTATCTGGAGAGTTTTATGTCAATTTTTGGTTCAGTTCCTTCTACTACGGTCAACTTATCACTATCGAACAACCCTGTTATGAAGTCTCATTTATCGGTATTGGCCGTTGCTATCTTAGGTAGCTTAAGCCTTGTCGGCTGTCAAAAACCAGCTGAAACCAATAACGAGACTGCACCAGCTGAAACCACCTCAAAAACAACTACTGAAACCAAAGCTACCCCTTCGGTAGATGGCGATACTATTAAAGTAGGAATTCTACATTCTTTATCAGGCACCATGGCTATTTCAGAAACATCGTTAAAAGATACAGCACTTATGACCATTGAAGAAATTAATGCTAATGGCGGTGTATTAGGCAAGCAACTTGAGCCTGTGGTAGTTGATCCAGCCTCAGACTGGCCATTATTCGCAGAAAAAGCTCGCCAGCTATTAACTCAAGACAAAGTAGATGTTATCTTCGGCGGCTGGACTTCAGTATCACGTAAATCAGTACTTCCGGTAGTTGAAGAGTTAAATGGCCTGATGTTCTACCCGGTACAGTATGAAGGTCAAGAGCAATCAAAGAATATTTTTTATACTGGCGCAGCCCCCAATCAACAAGCTATACCAGCGGTGGAATATTTAATGAGTCCAGAAGGCGGTAAAGCTGAACGCTTTGTACTGCTAGGTACCGATTATGTTTATCCTCGTACCACCAATCAGATTCTAAAAGCTTTCTTAAAATCGAAAGGTGTGGCTGATGCTGACATCATGGAAGAGTACACCCCATTTGGCTTTAGTAACTATCAGACCATCGTATCGAACGTAAAGAAGTTTTCAACTGGCAAAAAGACAGCAGTAATTTCGACCATTAATGGTGACTCAAACGTGCCATTTTATCGCGAGCTTGCCAATCAAGGCATCAAAGCCTCAGACATTCCTGTCATGGCCTTCTCAGTGGGTGAGGAAGAATTACGCGGTATTGATACCAGTTTATTACAAGGTCATTTAGCAGCATGGAACTACTTCATGTCTATTAAGAACCCAGTAAATAATGCGTTTACTAAAAAGTATAAAAAGTACGCCGTGGATCATAAGCTGCCTAATGCCGATAAAGTGGTGACCAATGATCCTATGGAAGCCACCTACGTGGGTATCAATATGTGGAAACAAGCGGTTGAAAAAGCGGGTACTACTGACGTAGATAAAGTGCGTATTAGTATGGGCGGTCAGACCTTTGATGCGCCATCAGGCTATACCTTAAAAATGGATGAAGAAAATCATCATTTATGGAAGCCAGTTATGATCGGTCAGATTCGTGCCGATGGTCAATTTGATGTTATCAATAAAACCCCAGAAGTTATCCGTGCTGAACCTTGGAGTCAGTATATTCCTAAGTAGAGATTAATGGCTAAGGGCTTACCAAAGATTAGTCCTTTAGCTGGCAGTCAGGATAAGCAGACAACGCTCTACCTATCCTAAATTTACTTCATGAACCATAAAAGAGAATCGGACCTTATTGCCATTCTCTTTTATCTCAATGACCCTCCCCTATAAGTTGATTGAAAAATCACTAAGGAGCCGTAAAAGATGCCTATGCTAAACTCATATTCAATACACGGGCAAAGCTTATCTACAAATGCCGTGATTACTGATTCAAACACATCATATAAACTAGAGCACCAAGCTAACGTAGAACACAAAACCAATAAAGCTGCCATTTATAAACAAGGGTTATTGCCACACTTTATGAACCTTTGTTTATGGGTGGCCGCATTATTTACTGCCGTTATTTTACTGATGCTACCGGCGCAGGCTGAAACAGCATCAGCCGTACAAACCCCTACTTCTTCTCAGCCAACCAATACTGTGGCAATTACCTCTGATGTTGCTAGCACTCCGGGCCATACTTTGGCCAATCAAAATGAGCAATCGCTTACTTCGCCAGCCGCTTTGAATAACGCCGCTACCCTTGCTGAGGTATCAACAGATTCTAACGCCTTAGACCCTATCCAGCAATTTGTCGCAGGCGACTTTAGCAAACGACAGACCATGTTGAATCATTGGCCAGGATCCGTCGAAAGTCTAGATACTTTGGTCGAATTAATCAGCAATGATCGGTTGTACCAAGGTAATAACGGTCAGACCTATTTACTCAATGCTGAAGACCAGTTGTTTACCTATCCAGATAAAAAAGAGACCGCAGATTGGCCCAGTGATTTATCACAAGTCACACTAACCAGCACCCTACGCTCGGCCCTTATCTTTGGTCAGGCTAAGGTAAAGCTGGCTTCAGAAGACCCTACACAGCGTTTAAAAGCGGTCGATATTTTATCAGACAATATTGACCAAGTAGATCCTACGCTTATCAGCGCTGCGGCTACTAATGAGAGTAATAAAAAAGTGCTTTCGGCCTTAAGTGCGTTGCAAGCCCGTATCGATTTTAAAAACGGTAATACGGCAACTAAGATTGAAGCGCTCAATCAACTGGCAGACAGTGATAGTCCACAAGTATTGGTTGATATAGAATCGGCTTTGACTACAGAAAATTTGAATCCTGCGCTTAAAAGCGCCTTAACCAATGCGCAAAGTAGTGTCGCCAATCGCATCAAAGTAAGCACTTGGACCGGGCACTTATTTATCGGTATGAGTACCGCCAGTATTCTATTGCTAGCTGCTCTTGGTCTTGCGATTACTTTTGGCTTACTGGGTGTCATAAACATGGCACATGGCGAACTAATTATGATTGGTGCTTACTCAACTTATGTGGTGCAAAACTTATTTCAGGCTTATTTACCTGGCATGGCAGGCTGGTATTTAGTTGCCGCTATTCCGGTCGCCTTCTTAGTCAGCGCCATCATTGGCATGATTATCGAACGGGTGGTGATTCGCCCGCTTTATGGCCGTGAGCTTGAAACCTTATTGGCTACCTTTGGGGTGAGTCTGATTTTGATGCAATTGGTGCGCATGATTTTTGGGGCTCAGAACGTGGAAGTCAGCAACGTAGATTGGTTAAGTGGCGCCTATCAAGTCTCTGCTAGTCTCGTTCTCCCTTATAACCGTATCGCCATTATTGGCTTTACCGTTATCGTATTGGCATTACTGATTTATTTATTAAATAAAACACGCTTTGGTTTATTCGTCCGTGCGGTAACCCAAAACCGTCAAATGGCAAGAGCCGTAGGTATTCGCTCAGCACGTATTGATATGTTGGCCTTTGGTTTGGGTTCAGGTCTCGCTGGACTGGCAGGCTGTGCGTTGGCACAGGTCGGCAACGTTGGTCCTGACCTGGGACAAACCTATATTATTGATGCCTTCTTAGTCGTTGTCGTCGGTGGTGTTGGACAAGTTTGGGGCGCTGTACTGGCTTCATTAGGCCTTGGTATCAGTGGCACTGTACTCGAGATAGGCATTGGTGCAGTTATGGCCAAAATAGTACTTCTGGTTCTTGTCATCCTGTTTATTCAGAAGCGTCCACAAGGTTTATTTGCCCTCAAAGGCCGTTTTGTGGATTAAGGAAACCCCCATGCGTTTTACTCAATTATTATCAGATAGACCCCGTAATGCCCTGCTTATTGGATTGTGCTTTTTAGTACTGTTGATATTGCCTTGGCTACATTTGATGCCGGTAGACTCAACATTTCATATTTCTGCTTATTGGATTACTTTGATTGGCAAAATTATGGCGCTGGCCATGGTGGCTTTAGCACTAGACTTAGTATGGGGTTATGCCGGTATTTTAAGTTTAGGGCACGGTCTTTACTTTGCACTTGGCGGTTATGCCTTTGGCATGTATTTAACCCGTGAAACGGCCGGTGATGCCCTACCTGACTTTATGCGTTTTTTAAGTTGGACTGAAATGCCATGGTATTGGGCGGGCACTCAAAATTTTTGGTGGTCAATGGCGTTAGTGGTTTTGGTTCCAGGACTGGTGGCCTTTATCTTTGGTTATTTTGCTTTCCGCTCTAAAATCAAAGGGGTTTATTTCTCCATCATCACCCAAGCCATGACCTATGCAGCAGCGCTACTGTTTTTCCGCAATGAAACAGGCTTTGGGGGTAACAATGGTTTTACCGGCTTTACTACCCTACTGGGCTATGACATCACGGCGGCCTCAACAAGAGCCATGCTATGCTTTGTAACTGCTTTGGCCCTCCTTTTTTCTTATTTGGGACTGCGTTACTTAATGAGCCAACCTTATGGCCGAGTGTTGGGTGCTATTCGTGACAGTGAAAACCGTCTGCAATATTTGGGCTATCGTACTCTCTGGTACAAGCTTTCTGCTTGGGTACTGTCTGCAGTTATCGCTGGGATAGCAGGGGCGCTGTATGTACCTCAAGTCGGTATTATTAATCCAGGTGAAATGAACCCAGTCAACTCGATTGAAATGGCGGTATGGGTAGCAGCTGGCGGTCGCGGCACATTAATTGGTGCCATAGTGGGTGCCGGTGCGGTGAATGCCATTAAGACCTACTTTACTGTGGCATATCCTGAGTTTTGGTTACTTATATTAGGTGGTTTATTTGTGGTCGTTACCATATTTTTACCCAATGGCATTATTGGTTTACTGGATCGATTTAAGAAGGAGAAAGAATAATGTCTAACTACCCAAATGCGATCCGTCCTGCCGAAAATCCACTAGTACCTAATGCTTCCTTTACCGCCAATAATGCGATTGAAGAATACGGTAGTGGTCTGGACGGGCTGGTGCATACTACCCCCAAATCTGGACCTGATTTAAGTCATGGTATTGCGCTATACCTTGAAGAAGTTGACGTTTGGTTTGACTCTTTTCAAGCCTTAAACAA
This sequence comes from Psychrobacter sanguinis, assembly GCF_020736705.1. NCBI lineage: Bacteria > Pseudomonadati > Pseudomonadota > Gammaproteobacteria > Moraxellales > Moraxellaceae > Psychrobacter > Psychrobacter sanguinis. Next base: position 1,090,889 of record NZ_CP085990.1, on the reverse strand, counting down.
CCTATCCTTGTATATAGAAGAAGGTGAGCTACGCTGTATTATTGGTCCCAATGGTGCAGGCAAAACTACGTTAATGGATGTCATTACTGGTAAAACACGCCCAACTTCGGGTACCGCCTTTTTCGGTCAGGTTCATGACTTATCCACTTTATCCACTGAGCAAATTGCAGAAGCAGGTATCGGACGTAAATTTCAAAAACCCACTGTATTTGAAAACTTTACGATATTAGATAACTTAATGCTTGCGGCCCCTAAAGACAAACGAGTATCGAGAAGTTGGTATACCCGTATCGATGCTGATACCCAAAACACCCTAGACTCCACTCTACAACAGATTCGCTTAAAAGAGATGTTACACAAGCCGGCAGGACTACTGTCTCATGGTCAAAAGCAGTGGCTTGAAATTGGAATGCTACTAATGCAAAGCCCAAAGTTAATTTTATTAGACGAGCCGGTCGCTGGCATGACCGACGCAGAAACCGAACATACCGCTGAGCTTTGTTTGCGTCTTAAAAAAGATCATACCTTGGTCGTCGTCGAGCATGACATGACCTTCATCGATGCCATTAGCGAAAAAGTAACGGTTTTGGCAAATGGGGCAATTTTGGCTGAAGGTACGTTACATGATGTTCAGAATAATGAAGCAGTAATCGAAACCTACTTAGGTCGATAAGCTCTAGGGCGTGTCCTCAAGAAAAAAACACGATACCAAGCATACACAGATAAATTAGGGTAGTCATATGTTACAAGTTAATGCCATAAATCAATATTACGGAGGCAGCCATATCCTTCGCGACGTCACTCTGAGCGCTCCCATTGGAGAATGTAGCGTAATACTTGGTCGCAATGGGGTGGGTAAAACAACTTTACTGAAGTGCTTAATGGGTATTTTACCGATTAAATCGGGTGAAATTATCTTAGATGATAAAGACATCAGTAAGCAGAGCCCTGAGCAACGGGTACATCAAGGGTTGGCTTATGTCCCTCAAGGTCGCGATATTTTTTCTACGCTCACGGTAGAAGAAAATATTTTAATTGGTATGGCTAAGTTCTCTCAGAGTAAAGCCAGTAAAGTTCCTAAACATTTGTATGATTTATTTCCAGTACTTGATGAAATGAAGCATCGCCGAGGGGGCGATTTGTCTGGAGGTCAACAGCAGCAATTGGCCATTGCTCGTGCACTTGCTTCAGAACCTAGGGTACTTATTTTGGATGAGCCTACCGAGGGTATCCAGCCTTCTATTATTAAAGATATTGGCCGTGTTATTCAGGACTTAGCCCGTCAAGGCAATATGGCCATTGTCTTGGTCGAGCAGTTTTATGAGTTCGCAGAAGAACTGGCCGATAATTATACGGTGTTGTCACGAGGGCAAGTGGTGGCACAAGGTAAAGGGTCGGAAATGGCGGCAAATAACATCCAACAATTGGTGGCGATTTAGCTTAAGAAACCCGTATATTTGCTTTAGTATGATCTCGTGATTTTTAATTTAGCCAAGTACATTGCTGTACTTGGCTTTTTCTGGTCTAAACTTTTATAAACGGATAATAGACTAGCAGTATTCGACAGGGTCTATTTTTGCTATTATGAGGTTCATTTATTGACCAACTTTGTGACGATACGCCATGATGATTCATCCCCAATTTGATCCCGTAGCCCTATCACTCGGCCCCGTTCAAGTACATTGGTACGGTTTTATGTATTTACTGGCCTTTGTCGCAGCCTACGGACTTGCTTGGTATCGCAGTTCCAAGCGCGAAGGCTGGACACAAGATATGGTGTCAGACTTAGTGTTTTTTGGCGCATTGGGTGTGATTTTAGGGGGCCGCATTGGCTACGTCCTACTGTATCAATTTGATCAATTGCTCGCCAACCCCATGTATTTATTTAGAGTATGGGAAGGCGGTATGTCCTTCCATGGTGGCTTCATCGGCGTGGCCTTAGCAATGATTTATTTTGCTCGTAAATACAAAAAGCCCATATTCACCGTGTTAGACTTTATCGTACCGTGTGTGCCAACAGGTTTGTTATTTGGGCGTATTGGTAATTATATTAACGGCGAGCTTTGGGGTCGAGTCTCGGATGGCGGTCATAATTGGCTTACCTATTTCCCTCAAGCTGCGCAATTTGATGCCGACTTAATTGCCGCCAATCCTGCACTACAGTCTCTAGCAATGCAAGTGAATGGCAACTACCTGTTACCACGTCATCCTTCGCAGTTGTATGAGGCTTTTGCCGAAGGCTTATTAACCTTTATATTGGTTTGGTGGTTTTCTTCTAAACCACGCCCACGTATGGCTGTATCTGCTTTATTTATGTTGTGCTATGGAGTCAGTCGCTTCACAATCGAATTTTTCCGTCAGCCCGATGAAGGTTATCAATTAATCTTTGGTTGGATGAGTAAAGGACAGCTATACACTTTGCCTATGATTATTATTGGCTTGATATTAATGGTATTAGCTTATCGTCGTCAGCAATATGATTGGGGCAAATACGCAAGCTAATCCTAAGCACTAATGGCCACACTCAAGGATTTAGCCCTTTAATTTGCTCATTACTTTTTATTAATTATTTGAATTGAAACGTTGACTGTATCACTATGATAACCACTAAAAAAAATGAAGCCGCCTATCTGGATTTAATCCGCTACGTTCGTAACCACGGTACCGAAAAGGGAGACCGTACGGGTACAGGAACTCGCAGTCACTTTGGCGCCCAATTACGCTTTGATTTAAGCGACGGTTTTCCGTTATTAACCACCAAAAAAGTTCACATGAAATCGATTACCTATGAACTATTTTGGTTTTTAAAAGGCGATACCCATGTTAAATATTTACAGGACAATGGGGTGCGTATTTGGAATGAATGGTCAACGGCTGAACAAACTGCTCGATTTGGTCGCCCCGAAGGCGAGCTTGGCCCTATCTATGGTCATCAGTGGCGCAACTATGGTGCCAGTAAAAAACCAGATGGCAGCTACAACCAAGATGGGGTGGATCAAATCGTTGAGGTGATTGAGCAAATTAAAAACAACCCCAACTCTCGCCGTTTGATTGTCTCTGGTTGGAACCCTGCGGAAGCGACTCAGGTTGCATTGCCCCCTTGCCATACCCTATTCCAATTCTTCGTAGCAGATGGCAAGCTGTCTTGCCAATTGTATCAGCGTTCAGCAGATTTATTTTTAGGGGTGCCGTTTAACATTGCCAGCTACTCCTTATTAACCCATATGATTGCTCAAGTCTGCGACTTAGAGGTGGGTGAATTTATTTGGACCGGTGGCGATTGTCACCTGTATCAAAACCATATTGAACAGGTAAATGAGCAGCTGTCACGCGAGGCTTATGAGCTGCCCACCCTATGGTTGAATCCTGATATTAAAGATATTTTTGATTTTACCTTTGATGACATTCGAGTCGAAAACTATAAATCGCACCCTGCTATCAAAGCACCGGTCGCCGTTTAGCGTTTAGACAGTTATAAGATACCTTTATATTTATAAGCGACATATTTTATAAGCTACACACATTTATAACCCATATTAAGACAGTAATTGATTAGCGAAAGGATGGTTTCATGAGCTATGCCCACACCCAAGTTGCCCAAATTGCGGCCATTAGCAATAACCGCTGTATTGGTAAAGACAATAACTTACCATGGCATATCCCCAATGATTTAAAGCATTTTAAAGCCTTAACCACTGCCGAGACCGATGCCTATGTAGATAGCGGTTTAAAGGGTATTGTTATCATGGGCCGCAAAACCTTTGAATCGATGGGTTCAAAACCCTTGCCAAAACGGGTAAACTTTATCATTACCACTCAAATGGATTATGCGAAACAAAAGGACTTGGAAGGTCTTGAAGATGTGCATGTGGTACATAATTTAGATGATGCGTTAACCCACGCTGCTAATGTGGCTCATGGACTAAAGTTTGAAACTATTTGGGTAATTGGCGGTGAACGCGTCTTTAAAAACGCTTTGATGTTTACCGACCGCATTGAGTTGACCATCGTTGACACTGATATTGAAGACGGCGATGCTTTTTATCCTGAAATACCTGAAGATTTTGAATTAACTGAAGAATCTGAATCATTTACCGATGAAGACAGTGGCTTAAGCTATAAGTTTGTCACCTATTTACAGAAAAAAGGCTAATTGTATTGTGGCTCATAAAATGAGAGGACTGTAACCGTTATTTAATCTAGCCTGCTTATTTGAGCGGGCTTTTTTATCCTTACTCGCTCACCGTCTAGTTACGCTTACTGCTCTCTGCTGCCTAATGTCTCATTTTAAGCTTTTATGCTAGCCGCCCTTATTGCCATGAATCAAAATTCTCCCCTCAAAAGAGCAGTACTATGATTATAAAAACTCTAAAAATATTATTGCTGTTTATTGTCGGATTGCTTGCTCTTTTGACTCTGTTGGCATTTCTTACCTATAAGGATTTGCCTGACAATACCCAGCGCACCAAGTCCACTCATTTACCAATAGATTCTGACACTGCTTTGGCTCGGCAGTTACTGCCTGCTATGCAGCAACACCCTGATATGAGCGGTGTTTATTTATTAGGTGATAGCCATGAGGCTTTCTTGGCTAGATTGTCTTTGGCCGCTGCTGCCGAAAAAACTTTAGATGTGCAATATTACATTTGGCATGATGACACCACGGGCCATCTGTTGATGCAAAGCTTATATCAAGCTGCCGAACGTGGGGTACGGGTCCGCTTATTGCTAGATGATAATAATACGGGGGGTATGGACAAGTTATTGGCCAGTGTTGACGCTCACCCTAATATAGAAATACGGCTATTCAACCCCTTTATGCAGCGAACTTTACGACCTTTAGGTTACTTGAGTGATTTTTTCCGACTCAATCGCCGCATGCACAATAAGTCTTTTAGCGCTGATGGTCTAGTAACTATAACTGGGGGTCGCAACGTTGGCGACGAATACTTTGGCTTTGGTAGTGGTGTAATGTTTGCAGATTTAGACATTACCACCGTTGGGCCTGCGGCTAAGGAAGTAGAGCAAGATTTCGACCGTTACTGGGCCAGCGAATCCTCCTATCCACTGCAAAGTATTGTTAAAGCGGCAGCGACAGAGCCTTTTGATACCTCTCCCTCACAAGATGTTGATACTCAGCGTTTCTTAAAAGAGCTTGGGGAGTCTAAATTTGTAAAGCAGTTACGTGACGGTTCACTTCCGCTAATTTGGACCAAGACCCAGCTGATTAGTGATGACCCTGCCAAAGGTTTGCAAAAATCGAGAGAGGCAGATTCGGTACTGGCTCATATCACTCCGTTAATGCAGAAAACTAAGGAGGAACTACTTATCATTTCTCCTTATTTCGTCCCGACCAAGCAAGGCGCAAACTTATTTATTCGTCTGGCCCAAGAAGGGAAAAATGTTGCCGTATTGACCAACTCCTTAGCGGCTACCGATGTTATCCCCGTTCATGCCGGCTATGCCAAATACCGCAAACCTTTATTGACCTCAGGTGTCGCCTTATACGAGCTTAAACCTCATGCTACGGTCACTACTAGAAATCATGGGGGTATTATCAAAAGTAGTGGCGCCAGTTTACATGCCAAGACTTTTATCATCGATAATAAAACGCTATTTGTCGGCTCGTTTAATATGGACCCCCGCTCTGCAGCATTGAATACTGAAATGGGGTTCGTGTTTGATAGCGAGGAGATGGCCAGCTATTTGGCAGATAACATGAAACAAAAACAAATGCAGTACAGCTATTTGGTCAGTAAAAACGCCAAAGGTAAACTGCACTGGGAAACCATCGAAGACAACCAAATCCTTGAGTTTGATGATGAGCCACACAGCAGCTTTTTATCGCGTGCCGGCGTCTGGGTCTGCTCCTTATTGCCGATTGAATGGTTGTTGTAGCAGGTAATAGTTGGACAATCACACAAAAAAGCCGCCTAAAATTTAGGCGGCTTTTTAATTTAGAGTGAATAAACAACTATAAATAACGAGTTAAACGATTACATAGCCGACTAAATCGCTTTAGTACGCTCAGTTAACCAAGCCAGTGCTTCACCTTCTATACGGTCTTTTAGCTCATGATAAACGTGAGTGTGGTAATCATTCAACCAATCAATTTCCTCTTGGGTAAGTAGATTTGGATTCACCAAACGGGTATCGATAGGACATAAAGTAACTGTTTCAAAGTTTAGATAATGACCAAACTCGGTCTCTTCAGGCGTTGGTACCGGCTGATTCACTACTAAGTTTTCGATACGAATGCCCCATTTACCTTCACGATAAATACCAGGTTCATTACTACTAATCATACCGACTTTCATCGCACGCTCTGGCGGATTGCTGGCAGCGTAAGCAATCACTTGCGGGCCTTCATGAACGTTTAAGAAATAACCCACACCATGACCGGTACCATGACCATAATCCATCTGGGCTTGCCATAATGGGGCACGGCAAATGGCATCAATTAATGGTGAAGCAATGCCATCTGGGAAGCAGGCTTTGGCTAGTGCAATATGTGCTTTTAACACCATGCTAAAGTCGCGTTTTTGTACCTCATTGACATTACCAATGCCCACAACACGAGTAATATCGGTGGTTCCATTTTGGTACTGCGCTCCTGAGTCAATGAGTAACAGGCCATCGCCGTCTAAATAACTAAACTTGTCTTCAGTCGCACGGTAATGCGGTAAAGCACCATTTTCGTTGTAGCCAGCAATAGTAGGGAAGCTAGGAGATACATAATGTGGCTGCTGGCTACGTACCTCAATCAGCATGCTATCGACATCAAGTTCACTTAAACGCTCGCCTTTGTTCAAACGCGCTTCGAATTCAGCGAAGAATTGACATAAAGCAGCACCGTCTTGACGCATGGCTTGACGCACATGCTCGATATCCTCGACTGATTTTATTGATTTTAATAGGGTGCTTGGTGCAATTTGCTCAATCATCCCAATGTCATCACCTAAGTCATTTAGGGTGCCTACCGCCACTTTATTGGGATCTAACAGCAGCAAATCTTCAGGGGTTAATTGACTTAAAGCAGACTGCACTTGATCATATTCTGCGACGTCAATGCCGGCATCGGCCAATAACTTAGCAATATCATCGCCAACTTTGTTGTTGTCGATATATAAAGTGGCTTTGTCAGCTGTAATTAGCATATGAGCTAAGAACACCGGGTTATAATCGACGTCATTGCCGCGCAGGTTAGTTAACCAAGCAATATCATCTAAGCTCGACACAAGATGATGGGTAACCCCAATCTCTTGCATTTGGGCGCGCACATCAGCCAATTTTTCTTTGGCTGATTGTGATAAAAACTGCTCGTCATGAGCATACAGAGGGGCCGTTGGTAAAGCAGGTCGATCCTGCCACAGCTCAGTCAATAAGTCTTGCTCAGTGATTAAGCGAATACCCTCTTCGTCCTCGCCTGCCACTTCATCAAAAGCGTCTAGCAAACGGTCTTGTTCTGCTAATGACAACACATTACCATCGATGGCGACCGCATCGCCTGGGTTTAAACGAGAAGCCAACCACTCTGCGTGATTGGGTGAGCCTTTTTGTAGCTTCTGTAAACTAATACCTGTTTCTGCCAATTGGGCTGCAGCTTGTACCCAGTAACGGCTGTCCGTCCATAGACCGGCAAAATCTTCGGTGACCACCAACGTACCTACTGAACCGGTAAAACCTGATAACCACTGACGGCCTTGCCAGTACTCTGGCAAATACTCAGACAAATGAGGGTCTGCAGAAGGAATGATAATGGCATCAATTTCGTTATTTTTTAGCACTTGACGTAATTGACTGATACGCTCTTGAATAATAGATTTACTCATTATTAACTTACCTCTTTTTATAGAGTGATTTTTATTGTGAATTGGGGCCAGTTTTAAATACAAAAAACGTGCTACCAATTATGGTAACACGTTTGATTTTTAGAACGGTTTTTAGTTAGTAATCGACTTAAAATCTTACTATAAATCTGCAGCTGTATTAAACAATTTTATTACGGGCATCTTCAGCTTCACTGCGATCAAGCATCGCTCTAACTGGCTTAGACAATGCCAATAATATCAAAGCTGTGACCACTAAGAAAATAGTCATCGTGGTAAATAAACTTGGCAAGCCGTCAATGGTATCGGCAGAAACATGTCCGCCGAAGAAGGCAGCGACTAGGTTACCCATTGCCACAGAAGTAAAGAATAATCCCATCATTTGGCCTTGCATACCTTTCGGTGCAAGTTTGGTCATAGAAGACAGACCGACGGGGCTTAGTGCCAACTCACCTAGGGTCAATAGCAATAAACTACCGGTTAACCAGAGGGGAGAAACTAACGTATCCGGATTGGCCACAACCAGTTTAGACGCCATAATCATAAGACCAAAGCCTGCTGCCGCCAGTAGCATACCTAGTGAGAACTTGGCCATACTGTTGGGTTCAAGATTACGTTTACCCAACCATACCCAGATAACACTCACAATTGGAGCCAACATCAAAATAAAAATAGGGTTTAACGACTGGAACCAAATGCTAGGTACCGTGAAACCTAATATATTTAAATCAGTATAGCGATCAGCAAATAAGTTAAACGAGGTAGGCTGTTGCTCAAAACTTGACCAGAATAGAGTCGAGCCGATGATTAAGATAAAACAAATTAATAAGCGCAATTTATCAGTTTTGTCTAACTTAGGAGAAATAAACATAAAGCCAAAATACAACAACACTGTCGCAGCGATAAAGTAGGTCATGTATTCTGCGACCAACGCTGGATTAAATGGCATGATACCTGTCGCGATTAAGACAATAAGCGCCACCAAAGCTACCAAGAACACTGTTACCCAGCGCCCTACATTGTGATACTGACCATTGGCCATTTCCCACTCAGGGGTAATGCCTTTGAGGGTAGCATAACGTTTCAAGTTTTTGCGAGCGGCAAAACGGTATACCAATAGCGAGACTAGCATCCCTAGTCCACCGACACCAAAACCAAGGTGCCACATTTGTTTTTCTTGGAATATACCAACAATAAGGGCGGCCACTAAGGCACCGATATTAATGCCCATATAGAACAAGGTAAAGCCACCATCGCGTCGTGCGTCATCCTTGGGATATAAAGCGCCTACCATCACTGAGATACAGGTTTTAAACAGACCTGAACCCAAGACAATGCAGACCAGACCAATAAAAAACATCGACATGCCAAACAGAGCCGATAAAGCAATACACAAATGACCTAAGGCAATAATAACGCTGCCCCACCATAAGGCCCTTTCTTGACCTAGCCAATTGTCAGCCAACCAGCCACCAGGTACGGCGGCCAAATATAAAGTACCTGCGAAAATACCATAAATAGCAGAAGCGGTGGCATCATCAAAGCCAAAACCGCCGTTACTTACTGAGGCCACCATAAATAGCACCAGTAAGGGACGGATACTATAGTATGAAAAGCGTTCCCACATTTCGGTGAAAAACAAAGACCGTAATGGCTGAGGATGACCCATAAAGCCATTGTCTAGCGCTTTTAATTCAGCGGAGGACCCTTCTCGTTTTGAGTCTGCACTACTCATAGTCTCAATTCCTTAGTTGTATAACCGTTAACAGTGTCACTCTTAGCTGCATAATGAACGCCGTCCATCTTTACAAGCAGTATTTAGAGCAAGCCGTTATGTCATAGTATGAGCAAAATTTGGGTTAGTAATAACGTTGTCTTTCATAAAAAAAGACAAGTATTGTTTCATGGGATAAAAGGGTCGTAAAGAAGAAATTAGTGAAATATCACCAAAAAAACCCGCTCTATCATATAGATAAAGCGGGTTTTAGCGTATTTTATATCTTAAAAGTGACGCATCACTCACAAACTACCTGAGGCAATATAACCGATAAGCCAATACCAATAAATAGTATTAACGAACCGTTATAGCACGGTCTCAGCTGATTTACCTGAGCATTCATCAAGTGATACACAGCGTCCTATTGAGCAGGCGCAGGCTGTGTTGTCTCTGCAGAAGCATCTGCACGTTTCGCCTCATCGGCTGCAACGTCTGTAGCAGTAGATTGCGATTCAGTAGCATCTGATGACGCTTCAGCAGTTGCAGACTCTTCAGTCGCAGTAGGTGTACCCATTGTCGCTGATTTACCTTCTAATGCGGCAGGGGTAGCATCTGTAGCTGTGGCGTCAGTTGCTGTCGCTTCTGTTGCTGTCGCTTCTGTTGCTGTAGCATCTGTTGTAGCGGCATCTGTAGCTGCCGCAGGCTCTGCAGCTGCGGGTTTAGCAGCCTCTTCTTTAGCAGGTTCAGCCACTGCAGCTTTAGGCATGTCATGATTTCCTGCAGGGCGTAAGAAGGCTGAAATACCAATAAGAAGTACAATAGCCAAAAACGCAGCCGTACCTATCATGGCGTAGGTAAATTCTTTCTTTGGGTTATTTTGGCTTGCATCTGCCATAGGTCACCTATCTGTATTATTTGATAAAGGTTTAAGAGGAGTTAGTCCTCTGCAATATAGTCTTTTAAAGTGTGGTAGTAACTCTACATTCCCCGTAATGACTACGCTTCAGCACTATACCACAGTCAGAACCGTTCACATATCTTGCTATTATATCGCAATTTGCTATCTTTTGTGAAAACGCCCTGTCCAATTTGTGGATTAGCAGTGTATTTTTACATATCCCTGTCAATACGAGAAGGATTTTTTAGGTACGATTATTGCTTATTACCGCGTTTTCCGAGATAGCTTAACAACAACATTAGGCCTATTAATAATAAAACAGGCGTATTACCAAAGCGCACATAAGGGGTTGTCCCTGTACGCGACTGCACTTCACCGCGCAATACGGTGCGTTCAAATTGAGGCGCTCGGGCCACAATTTTACCAGTATGGTCAATAATAGCCGTTACCCCAGTATTGGTGGCACGCATAAACCATCGACCCGTCTCCAAAGAGCGCATCTGTACCATCTGTAAATGCTGTAAAGGACCGGCTGAGGTGCCAAACCAAGCATCGTTAGATATGGTCAGTAAAAAGTCTGTATTTTGTGCATTGCGGCGCGTCGTGTCTGGATAAGCCACTTCGTAGCATACCGCTGACCCTAAGTTATGTCCTCTCACCTTTAGAGGAGATTGATTTTCAGGACCACGGCTATAGTTCAGAACCTCTTGACTGCCTGCCAAACCTGGGAATAAATCTAATGCCCCCTGGAATGGGATATATTCTCCAAAAGGAACTAGATTTTGTTTTTTATACAGCCCTTCTGCTTGCGCCCCTAAGGCAATCACACTGTTATAAAAAGGCGCGTATTTATCGGTTTCTTTGTTATAAGCCGCTTCATCTTTATAAGGAATGCCGGTTACCCAGGTGGTGTCTGTTTCCTTAGCGACTTTGACCACTTCCGTCATAAACGGCCAAGCTTCGGTCTGAAACATCGGAATAGAAGACTCAGGCCAAACAACCAAATCTTGCCCCCACTCAGTCCTACTCAGCGTGGCGTAAATCTCAAGGGTCTTATAACGGTATTCGGTTAACCATTTTAAGTCCTGAGGAATATTACCTTGTACCAAAGATACTTTCAGGTTGGGGGTATTTTGTTTGGGTTGGGTCCACGCAGGATTGACCAGCCAAAGCCCGATACTCACTGCTAAAAACAGGGCGGCAACTACCAAGTAACCGGCGCGTTTGCGGAAAACATCCACCAAACTTGTGGCCAATAAAACCGCCACAAAAGATACCGCGAATACCCCAGCTACCGGTGCCAATGAAGACAACCAATACTGCTCGGTAAAAGCATAGCCAACAAACAACCAAGGGAAACCGGTTAAAAACCATGTTTTCATCCACTCTTGCAACACCCAAAGGGCCGCAAAAGCCAAAGGCTGTTTGCCCACAAAATGGTTAAAAATCCAAGCCATAAAGCCATGGAACAGACCCATACCTAGCCCCATAACCGCAATTGCCAACAAAGCTAAAGGCGCAGGTATGTCACCATAATCATGAATTGAAGTATACAGCCAGAATGCACCCACACACCAAAGCCCCATACCGTAAGCCTCACCTATAATAAACGCCCGCTTATTGGACATAGGAGACAACAGTAAAGCATACAATAGGGCAGGAGAGATCAATGCGATAATCCAATACCCATAGGGGGCAAGCGATAACATAAACATCGCCCCTGCCAACCAAGCCACAATCACAGCAGTACCAATCGGCATCAAAGACGCTTGCTGCTCGTTATAGGGCTGATTTAATCTATCTTGGACGTGTTGGGTTGAGGCTCGCATGACCGCTCCGATTACTGGTAACTTAGGGTAGTTAATCAAAAACCTGCTCAGCATTACATGCCAGCAGGTCGGTATCAATAATACTGTTCTGTCTTAACTGATAAAACAGTCATAAACTGTACAAGAGGGTAAAAGAATTCACTGAAAAGGGCAAATGAATTGCCACGTTTGTTTAGAGGGAAATATAAACCACATTCATCAAAGGATAAAACCACCGATACTGTCCTATTGGCTTAGCCTATACTATACGTATTATATGCCTATCATAACAGTCTACACCCCAAAAATGTTGAGGCAGATAACAGATAACCAATTCCCTCTGAAGAATCGCAGCAATATACTCTATAATCTTAGGTAAATACTGTAAAAATTTTGTCTAAATGCCCTATTTCTAGGTCCCTACTTGGCCTTTAATAACGCTATCAAAGAGGCTAATTATGCCGATATCATCTCCTAACATCCCAGAAAACAGCACAAACACAACCAGAGTGGCCACGGCCGTAGACCTGCCTGTGCATGTCTTAGCGGGCGTCGGTAGTAAAATTGAAGGGCAACTTGAGCAGCTGGGCATTAAGCGTTTATTCGACTTGCTATTACACTTACCACGTGGCTATGAAGACCGCAGCCGTTTGGTCAATATCAATGAGTTACAAGATGGTCAATCCGCCCTTATCGAAGGCGAAGTCACCTATGTTGATAACAAACGCAGCGGTATGACGGTGGTAATCGAAGATGCGACAGGTGCTCTGCAATTGCGATTCTTCAAAGTTTATGCAGGCTTGGTACAAACCATGACCTTAGGCACGCATTTAAGACTGTTTGGTGAAGTCAAAATTAGCCGTTATGGCATTCAAATGGCGCACCCTGAATACAGCATCGTATCACCCGGTGCCCCAGTCATTAATACCGGGCTACAGCCCATTTATCCGACGGTAAAGGGCCTGCACCAAAACAAATTACGTACTTTACTTAAGCTGGCATTACAAACTGTGCATCAGCAAGGACTGCCTCTGAGCGTATTCAATAGCGCAGACTGGGAAGCGGTCAATCATTTACCCGCACCCTTGCCCAAAAACAGTTATGGTTTACCGTTACCGAATGCCCCTGTTACACCAATCAATCCTGGTAGTTCACCCCAAGCACCGAGTTGGCAGACCCTGACTTTATTTGAGGCACTGACCTTAATCCATACGCCGCCGATGCACACCGATATTGGTTTGCAAGCGGCTCAATTGGCACAGTTAAAAGACCGGGTACATCCTGCTTGCCAACGCTTGATTGTGGAAGAGCTTACGGCGCATCAGTTAAGTATGTTATATCGCCGCAAGCAGCTACATCAGCACAAAGCGCCTAAGTGCGATAAACATAGCTCTCTCGCAGATAGGCTGTTGGCCAATTTGCCGTTTAGTTTAACCAAAGCTCAAGATCGGGTAATTAACGAAATTACCAGTGACATGGCCACTTCTGTGCCTATGTTACGCTTGGTACAAGGCGATGTGGGTGCCGGTAAAACTCTAGTGGCGGCACTAGCCGCCTGTTATGCCTTAGACAGTGGCTGGCAAGTTGCAGTGATGGCACCGACTGAAATTCTTGCTGAGCAGCATCTAATTAACTTTAAGTCATGGTTTGAACCCTTAGGTATCGGGGTCGGCTGGTTGGCAGGCAAGCAAACTGCCAAGCAGCGCCGTGAAGCTTTAGAAGCTGTTGCTGAAAATGAGGTGCAAGTGGTGGTCGGTACCCATGCCCTATTCCAAGATGCCGTAGTATTTGCCAAGTTAGGGCTAGCCATTATCGATGAGCAGCACCGCTTCGGCGTCGAGCAGCGCATGGCATTGACTGACAAAGGGGTGGCTGACAGTACACCACATCAGCTCATTATGACCGCTACTCCGATTCCGCGTACTTTGGCAATGAGTGCCTATGGCGACATGGACACCTCTATTATTGATGAGCTGCCTCCTGGTCGCACCCCGATTACTACAGTCACTATTGACCGTGCCCGCCGCGATGAAGTGATTGAACGCATTGCTATCAATTGTAAAGAAGGTAAGCAAGCCTATTGGGTCTGTCCGCTAGTGGATGACTCTAATACCTTGAATGCGCAAGCAGCGGAGGCAACTTACGCTGATTTAAGCGAGCGCTTAGACATTCGCATTGGTATGGTGCATGGCAAAATGAAGGGCGCTGAAAAGCAAGCGGTTATGGCTGCCTTTAAAAATGGCGAGCTTGATTTATTGGTGGCCACTACCGTGATTGAGGTCGGTGTTGATGTGCCTAATGCTTCGTTAATGGTCATAGAAAACGCAGAACGATTGGGTCTATCACAGCTGCATCAGTTACGAGGTCGAGTCGGTCGTGGTTCGACCAAAAGTTTCTGTGTGCTGTTGTACCAAACGCCCTTATCAGAGACGGGTATTGAGCGTCTTAATGTCCTGCGTGACAGTAACGACGGCTTCGTTATTGCTCAAAAGGACTTACAACTGCGCGGACCGGGCGAGCTATTGGGCAAACGTCAGACCGGTAATGTGGGCTACTATGTATCTGATCTCAGCCGTGATGAAAACTTATTAATGATTGCCAGCCATCTGGCCAAACGCTTAATTAACGACGATCAGCGCAAAGCAGAAGTGACCCAGCTTATTCATCGTTGGATGCCCGAGGCCAGTAAATACACCAATGTTTAAAGGACAGACAGCAATAAAGACTCATAGGCAAGCAATTAGATAAGAATAAAGGCAGATAGACAAATAGGCACACAAACCAAACGATTTAACAGAAAAATAGTTCTGCTATTGAGGGTTCAATGTGATTATAATCACTAATAATTTTACACTAGTACAATATTACAGAGCGTAATAACTGACCCATAGCCTAGTATGTGCTTATTTACCTCTTTTGTTAACATAGGATGTTACAGTGACTCAGCGCGACCTTATCACGTTTATTAGCCTTGCCTTTATGTGGTCGTTGTCCTTTATATTTTATCGAATCGGTGTGCCTGAATTTGGTTCGGTGGGCTTTGCCAGTCTTCGTGTGGTCTTAGCCGGTCTGACCATGTTACTGTTTGTTCTGTTTAATCCAAAAAATAGAGAAGGTATTCTCAAGCACTGGAAAATGCTAGCGGTCGTTGGTCTGTTCTCGACGGCCATTCCTTTTACCTTGTTTGGATTTGCCGCAAAATCAGTCAACGCCGGGGTATTGGCCGTATTGAATGCGTCTGTTCCGATGATGAGTGGGGTTATTGCCAGTATGTTCTTTAAGGACAGACTGTCTAGAAAGCAGCTGCTGGGTCTGGCCATTGGTATTATCGGGGTGGTGATATTGATGAGCGAAACTTTCATGGGCTTATTTGCGCCCAGTACAGCGGACAATGCACCACTTGGCTCACAGCTGTTGCCGATGGGGCTGGCATTATTTGCCTGTATTGGCTATGCCGCAGGCGCTAACCTCACTCGAAACTATCTGAGTCATGTTTCCCCTATTGCCATTACCGCAGGGTCACTGATTATAGCCAGTGTGGTGATGCTACCAGTTAGTATTTACGCCTTTCCTTACGGTCAGTCTATCAGTCTAAAAGCTTGGTTTTCAATCCTCTGTATTGGGGTAATATCAACTGCCATTGCTCTGATATTTATGAACCAACTGATCAAAAACATTGGTCCCGTTCGAGCCACCAGTATTACGTTGGTCATTCCTATTTTTGCCATTATTTTTGGTTATATCTTGCTGGATGAATCTTTGGATGTTTTTGCTATTGTCGGCTCTATGGTTATCTTGTTTGGTACTTACCTATCTTTAGACTTATCCTTTAAGAAACTGGCGAAATCTTAATTTAGCACGCATAATGAATGTTAAAGAGAGTCTATCTGTCTATTCTATGCCCCACCCTATGTTATGACCTGTTTTACCCATATCATAAGACTCAAGGATGAATTATGCGTCTGTTATCTAAGCTAAAAACGATTGTTAAAACCTCGACCCCGTCAACTACGACCTTAACTTCTATTCTTAAGGAATCAGAAGCGATAGAAACGGCCCCTATTTTTACCTTGGCAGATAGACTCCCGCAGCTGCCAGCTTTGCCGAATATACCCAGACGTGCCTCAGCCAGAGTGCGCCAATTGCTGCCAAGCGTGCCGTTTGTCAGCAACAAGCCACAGTTAGATATCTTAATTATTGGGGCAGGTATCTCAGGTATTGATATGGCGACCCATATTTCCCGAGACAAACGACTGTCTAAGTCTCTAAAAAAAGGACGGGTGGCCATCGTCGAAAAAAGAGACGCTATCGGCGGTACTTGGGATTTATTCAAATATCCTGGCGTACGCTCAGATTCAGACATGACCACGTTTGGCTTTGCGCATCGCCCTTGGATGGGCAAAAAGACTTTGGCGGACGCTGCTTCTATCAAAAACTATATTGAAGACACGGCCAAAGCAGGCTCTATTGATTCGCTGATTCAATTTAATACCAATGTGTCGCAAATTGAATGGTCAAGCGAGCGGAAGTATTGGACGGCTACTTTAGTCGACGTCAATACTGGCAACACTCGAACCATCACCAGCCGTTTTATTATCGGTGCTACCGGCTACTATGACTTTGATCAAGGTTATCAGCCTCACTTTACCGGTCAAGAGCAGTTTAAAGGTCAAATCATTCATCCTCAACAGTGGCAAGATGATATCGTCTATGACAATAAACGAGTGGTGGTAATTGGCAGTGGCGCCACAGCGGTCACCTTAGTCCCTGCTTTATTGCAACCCAACCATACAACCCCTAGCCAGACTCCGCAGAGCGCCGCCCATGTCACAATGTTGCAGCGTTCGCCTACCTATATCGGTAGTGTGCCTAGTGAAGATGATAGCTTAAACACTCTGAGCAAACGCTTTAACCTAAATACTCAAACCGCTTATACTTTGGTACGTTGGCGCAATATTCTTGCCCAACAAGGTCTGTATCGTTTTGCCCAAGTCGCGCCTACCCTTATGAAAAAAGGGCTAATCAGCCGAGCCAAAAAAGAGCTTAAAGGTAGCGATGTCGATATCAAGCACTTCCAACCAAGCTATGACCCGTGGGATGAAAGGTTATGTGCAGTCCCTGACGGGGATTTGTTCAAAGTACTACAGACCCCCAATGCTGAAATTGTGACCGACACCATAGAATATATGACAGACAGTGGTATCCAATTAACTTCAGGACGTCATTTAGAGGCAGATATTATTGTCAGCGCCACAGGACTAAAGCTACAAATGTTGGGCGGTGCTCAAGTGATAATCGATGGAGAGAGGGTACAAGTGAATCAGCGCATGACCTACAAAGCGGTGCTGGTAGAAAATGCCCCTAATTTAGCAGTGTTATTCGGTTATACCAATGCTTCTTGGACTCTAAAAATCGACTTGGCCTGCGACTATATCGTCCGTTTATTGCGTCATATGCAGCAAAATGGTCATAACAAATTTGTGCCGAATTCAATAGCCACTGACGGTGATACTGCCATCAAGCAGTCTGATACGGTTATGGGTGCGCTAAGTGCCGGCTATATACGTCGCGCCGAAGATGTGTTGCCGAAGCAAGGCGACCGTTACCCTTGGCATGTGACCAACAATTATCTCAGTGACATTATTATGCTGAAATATCAACGTATCGAAGACAAGTGGCTCAAGCTTTCTAAGTAATACATAAATTAGATGGCTATTTAATTATTAAATCCACTCCAATTTACTTATTCTGTTGTCAGTAGCCTTTAAAAAGGTCATAAATGCAACTTACTAAATCAAAGCACTAAATAAAAGTATGCATCTATAAAAAAGCCCTTGGAAACCAGAGTTGCTATTGGCAGTCTGTTTCTAAGGGCTTGTCTATCAGATCTTATAGTTAAAGTAAAACTGTTACCCTACTTCACTTTTTTTAAGAGCGTTTCTGTGGCCAATTTACCAAAATCATTGGCTGCCAGTGGACCATCTCCCGAAATTAGCTTTCTATCTTGATGGGTGTGACCCGAGGCCAATTTGTTGGTGATGGTAACCCCTAGTGCTTCCAACTTTTCATTAAAGTACCAAGGCATCTCACCGGGTAAATAGCCCATCTTAGGCAGTTGCTTGTCCATCACATCTGGGAAAGCCACGATATCGTAATCCTTATAGATAAAGTCGCTGTTAAATGAACGGTTACCGTCAGCCTCAAGCTCTTCTGGACGTTCTAAATTAGCAGATAATAATGCAGCAGGACCATGACAAATAACTAAGGTGTATAAGTCGCTCTCGTGAGCCCAACGCAATAACTCACCCAAATATTTGTTTTCTGGTAAGCCAAGCATCGCGCCATGTCCACCTGGGATAAAAATAGCAGCATAGTCCTCACTGTCAGCCATTTTATTTTTCACAAAGTCTTCTATACTCTGTGGCGCTTCACGTTTTGACTGGTAACTGCTATAAATTTCTTTTACCTTTTCATCTTCATTGGGCATTGCCCATTGCTCAATTTTCACTGATTCCCCAGTAGGCGTAAAGATATCTACCTCAAACCCTGCTTTTTTAAAATGTAGTAATGGCACAAACATCTCAACAGGATGATTACCTGTATCAAATTTCTTACCATTTTCCATGGTCATATATTGCTCTTGAGTACAGACCATCAGTATCTTTTTGTCACCCTGATAAGGCGTTTCATAATCGGTATCATCATAATTGGTCTTTTCAGGGGCAGCTAGTTTTAGCGCTGTTTGTGCAGGGATATAAACGCCATCTTCTGTCTCTTGTGCCTCAAAACCTAAAGCTTCTTTGAAGCTGTCTAATGTCTCTTTAATATTCATTATTATTTACCTAGTTTATAGTGAGTTTATAGAGCTAATAATTTATACAGTTAGGGTTAATAGGGTTATATCTTTCTATTTAATTTGGCTACTTATTTTTAATGAACTAGCTTAATCGGTTGTTATTTATTCTTTTTTCTTTGTCTTTACCACTCATTCAATTTAGCAAATCATTGCTTTATTAAATAGGTGACAGGTTTTGTTTTTCGTAAGCTTTGTTGATACTGCGTATAGGCACTGTCTCTAAAACGCTTATTTTTAAATAAAAAAAGAGGCCAGCAATGCTGACCTCTTTTTTGATAAGCGATTTATGACGCTTATTTTTTGTCTTTCTTAGCTTTTTTGTCTTTCTTAAGCTCTTTTACTTTTTTATCTTTAAGCTTATCAAGCTCTTTTACTTTCTTCTCAATTTTCTTTTCTGCTTTTTTGATGTCTTTTTTCAGGTCTTTCTTCATTTCTTTTAGCTTAGAATTATTAGCCATGTCTGACTCCTTTATTTTATTTTATAACTACAAATTTTATGGTACACACTTTATGATTAAACGTTGCGATAAATTGCAATAACGTATTATCGGGACTTATGTGATAAAGCAAGCTAGCCCATTAAAACTGGTCCATAGCTTGCTTAAATAGGTCTTAACTTGATAGTAGCAGATTGCATTTATAAAACAAGATACTACTGTATTCAGTATGTAATATTAACTTACGCTACCTATTTTTTTTAATGTGTTTAAATAAAAGTTATCTAAATAAAAATCACCAAAAATAAATCGCTTTAAATAAAAATTGCTGAAATCGCAAATTACTAGGCAACACCCTTTCATCATACGAGATTATCAGGACTGCTATAAATATCATACGAATCATCTTCCTTTAGCCATTCCTCAATTTACTTCGGGCATATAAAAAGCATCGCTGAGATATTTTTAAGTTAGCCAATGAAGTATTACAAAGTATTCAATATAGTCCTCAAATTGACGTAACTCTTTTACTTTTTTCTAAATAGGCTCTATTTTCTGATTTACAGTATTTCCCATATTTTTCCATAAAGTAACCAGCTTGTAACACCAAACTGTTAAAAAAGATTAAGTATAAAAAATAATCTAAATAACAACTCCAAATAATGAATTCACATACAGACGGCTTACTTAGGATAATAATATGACCCTTCAAAAAACTGGCATAACCCACCACCCTATTCTCAAAAAAGCATACACCACATTAGTGGCGATAACCTTAACGGGAATGTGTGGCACAGCAATGGCAAAAGTGTTGCCTGATTATCAAATGACTAGCCCTTGGTTCACAGAGGCACAAGCCAGTGTCAAAAACAAAGTTTCTGCAAGTAAGGATTTGGGTCACGCCAAAAATGTCATCTTGTTCGTCGGTGATGGTATGGGTATCTCAACCTTAACCGCTGCTCGAATTTTGGATGGTCAGCAAAAAGGGATGCTCGGTGAAGAGAACTATTTAAGCTTTGAGCGTTATCCCAATACCGCTTTAATCAAAACCTACAATACCAATCAACAAACGCCTGACTCTGCAGGAACCATGACCGCAATGGTCACTGGGGTAAAAACCCGTGCAGGCGTTCTGAATATAGCGCCAGATGCCCTACGCGCTGATTGTGCTAGCTCAAAAGGCCGTGAATTAACCACGTTATTTGAATACGCAGAAGCTCAAGGCCTATCAACAGGAGTGGTCACTACTGCTCGTCTCACTCATGCCACACCAGCCGCTACCTATGCTAAGACTTCTGAACGTAACTGGGAAAGTGATGACAAGCTGACCGATGAAGCCAAAATGAATGGCTGTAAAGACATTGCCACCCAATTCGTTGAGTTCGGCACGCAGCCGGGTCAAGGTGATGGTATTGATGTCGCTTTTGGTGGCGGTCGTCGTCATTTTATCAGTAACAACGCCATCGACAACGAAGGTAAAAAAGGCAAACGTACCGACGGTCAAAACCTTATAGACCTATGGAAAGCTCGCACCGGTGGAGTCTATGTGGAAGATCAAAATAGCTTTAATGCCATTGCTGATGATGCCGATAAGGTCCTTGGATTATTTAACTCATCGCATATGCAGTATGAGTCCGACCGTGGCAATGATAAATCTGGTGAACCGTCATTGATTGAAATGACCGCTAAAGCCGTACAGCTATTGGAAAACCGCAGCACCAAAACGGGCAAAGGCTATGTATTGGTTGTCGAGTCTGGACGTATCGACCACGCACATCATGCAGGTAATGCTTATAACGCTTTAGAAGACACTATTGAATATTCTGAAGCCATTGATACTGCACAGAAAATGGTGAGTGACGACACTTTAATCATGGTCACCGCAGATCACAGTCATGTCTTTACCATTGCCGGTTATCCTCAACGTGGTAATCCTATCTTAGGTAAAGTGTCTGGTACAGATGAGCATGGCTTGCCAAAGTCTATACCTGATCTTGCCTTAGACAATAAGCCTTATACCACACTTAGCTACGGTAATGGCCTCGGCTATCGTAACCTTGGTCAAGAAACCGATGCCGACGCTGCTTATGATGCTGATCCTGAAGCAGGTCGTCGTGATATCAGTGCCATCGATACCACCCAGCCAGGCTTCCATCAAGAAGCGTTAGTGCCCCTGGATTCAGAGTCACATGCGGGTGAAGATGTCTCCCTGCACGCTATGGGTCCAGGCTCGGCCTATGTACAAGGTGTGATGGAACAGAATGCGGTGTTTCATGTGATTAATAAAGCCTTAGGTCTTGAGGTTATGGCTAAATAGCGGCTAGCAATGAGTTGGCCTATTTATTAAAAAATAAAACCTATAGATAAAAAAATAACTAAATAAAAATATTAAGTCGCACACCGACCGGAGAAATCTTATGTTGCATCGCACAAAGCTAAATAATAAAAACATGTCTGCTAAAACGTTACTAACCATAAGCGTTACCTTAATGTTAGCCACTCTGACAGGTTGTAGCACTATGGCTACTGACACGCCAACAACATCAGCTACCACAATAGAGGCACCCCTTAATGCGGAAAGCAAAGCTTGGTTTAATGCTGGGGCACTAAAAGTGGCACAAAACGAAGCAGAAGTTAAAAAAATGATAGCAGATGCTCGCCAACAAGCTGCTCATGAGCAGGGTCAAGCTAAAAACATTATTCTATTTATTGGCGATGGTATGGGCGTATCAACGGTAACGGCCGCTCGTATTTTAGATGGACAGAATAAAGGACACTCAGGAGAAGAAAATTTACTTTCTTTTGAAAAAATGCCATATGCGGGCTTTATCAAAACCTACAACACCAATCAGCAGACTCCAGATTCTGCAGGTACCGCCACCGCGATACTAACCGGCGTTAAGACCAAAGCTGGGGTACTGGGGGTAACAGACCGTGCCAATCGTGCCACCTGTGCCGGTGACAAAGGTGAGAAAAATGCCAAACTAGTCACTGCGCTTGAGCTTGCTTCTATGGCGGGTAAAGCAACTGGTATTGTGACCACTGCTCGTCTTACTCACGCTACCCCTGCTGCGGCCTATGCCAAAACTTCTGAGCGTAACTGGGAAAGCGATGACAAACTTACTGATGAAGCCAAACGTTATGGTTGTAAAGACATTGCCACTCAATTCGTTGAGTCGCCTTATGTAGATGTGGCATTTGGAGGCGGTCGCCGTCACTTTATCGCTAAGACCACGACTGACCTAGAAGGCAAGTCTGGCAAACGCCTAGACAAAAAAGATTTGACTCAAGTATGGCAGCAAAGCACAGGCGGTATTGTGGTACAGAATCAAGCCCAATTTAATGCAATACCAGCAAATTCTAAAAAAGTATTGGGCTTATTCAACTCCTCACACATGCAGTACGAAGCGGATCGCAAGAATGATAAATCAGGCGAGCCCTCTTTAACCCAGATGACGGTTAAAGCCATTGACTTATTGAGTCAAGATAAGGACGGCTACTTTATGTTGGTTGAATCGGGCCGTATTGATCATGGTCATCATGCCGGTAGCGCTTATAACGCCTTAACAGATACTGTTGAGTTCTCAAAAGCAGTAGACGCGGCGATGCGTAAGACTTCACCACAAGATACCTTAATCATTGTGACCGCTGACCACAGTCATGTCCTTAGCTTAGCAGGTTATCCTACTCGTGGTAACCCAATATTAGGTAAAGTGAAGGGTAATGATGAACATGGCGAACCTAAGTCTGACTTGGATCTCGCCACAGACAAAAAGCCTTATACCACGCTAAGCTATGCCAACGGTCTTGGTTTTCACAACTTAAATAGTGAGACTGATGCCGATGCCGTCTATGATGAAGAGGCGGTGAGCGGTCGTGACAATCATGACTTAACGAAAGTGAATACCTTAGCACCTGGATACCATCAAGAAGCTTTAGTACCTTTGAAATCAGAAACTCACGCTGCTGAAGATGTGAGTATCTATGCTCGCGGTCCTGGGGCAAGCTTGGTATCGAGCACCAGTGAGCAAAACGAGATATTCCACATCATGAACTATGCGGGTAACTTAATAAATCTAGCGGAGACACATCAGCGCTAGGATTGCTAGGATTGGTTTAGGAAAAAGCGAAAACTTAAACCTAAAAAAGAGGCTCATCTAATGAGCCTCTTTTTTATCGCTATACATAAACGTTATGCACCAAGGTTTTATACAGCGATAGTTACGTGCTTTGTTATTTATTGCCGCACAGACAACCTAGTACTACCACATTAAGTCATCAGGAATAACGTAAGCAGCGTACGGATCATCTTCAGCCGACCCATCCGCTGCCTTGTCATTAGACTCGACGATAAAACCTTCCATTTTCTGATTAATACGATCTGCTAATGGACGAGGCAATAACGCATAGCCTTCCTCTAGTCGTGCGATACTAACGTGACCGGCTACTATTTGATCAAATAGCTTCTGGGTAATATTTAATTTTTTAATTTTAGAATCATCAACAAAGCGATATTCGATATCGCCGCTGGTCTCAGTAATCTGGTGCTGTTGAATCATTTGTACGATATTGGCCTTTAAAGTCTTCTCCTCTAAGGCCTGTTGTTTTTGTTGATTCAGCTTTTGGTCTCTTTCCAACTTCTCAGCTTGGGCCTGTGCGACTGATTGCTTAATTTCAGCATCTGCCGCATTACCGGTACGTTTGGCATGTTGGGCTTGTTTGGTTAGTTTTTTGGCTTTTTTGCTGTCAACCAATCCTGCTTTTAGCAATTGAGCCTGAAGGGCATTTTTTGCCATAATAAAATCACCTAAATCAGAAAATCTAACATTAAAATAAAAGAACGAAATGAGATAAAAGAATAAAAGTTAATAAAGGCATGGTAACAAGTTTTGCCTAAGACTGTCAGCGTTTTCATTGCCACTCATATTATGACTATCACACGCTTTTAGTATTAAAACAGAAGCTTTAAGGCAATTTCATATCGCCCGCTTCAATCCAGCCAGCACGTCGCATCAGCCAAGCTACTAAACCTGCAATCAGTGCAGGTAATATAAACATTAATAGTGCAATGGCTAACCAAATCTGGCTAGAGCTTAGTACGCCTGCTGAAGCCTCTAACACCCCAAACACACCCACAAAACCTGCCGTCCCCATACCTGCCCCACTGGCCGTGCTCATTAAGCCAAAGCCAACTGTGGCGATAGGACCGACGATTGCACTGGCAATCACTACCGGCAATAAAATAATTGGCTTTTTAAATATATTGGGAATCTGCAGCATACTGGTGCCCAGACCTTGAGCAACTAACCCGCTCACACCATTGTCTTTATAACTGGCTACGGCAAAGCCAATCATATGTGCCGCGCAGCCGACCACTGCTGCACCGCCAGCTAAGCCATCCAAACCAATGGCAATACAGATGGCCGCACTTGAGGTGGGCATAGTCAATAACAAGCCAACCACCACAGAAATAACCACACCCATCATAAACGGCTGTAAATGGGTGGCACTTTCAATACCTACCCCAATACTATTGACCAAACTAACCACCGGTGGATTGAGCCAAGCGCAGACTGCCAATGCCACCAAACCTACTGCCCAAGGTACTAAGATAATATCGAGCTTGGTTTTGCCTTGAATCCAGCTGCCTGCACGATAGGCAAAAACGGTGGCCAAATAAGCCCCAATAGGGTTACCAGGTATGGCCAAAAAGGTCGCTGGTGCCCTAGTTTGTGCTGTGAACAAATTGCCGGCCATTAAAGCTTCAGAATGGGCTCCCATCATCCCAGCTACCAAACAGGCAAAGACCACTAAAGTTGGCGCTTTAAGATAATAAGCGATACCGACACCAATACCCGCCCCCATTAACAGAGAAGCCAACTTACCCAAGTCCATCAATAGTGGCATGTCGAGTGCTAAGCCCACTTGAGAGAATATTAATCCCGCAATTAAAGTGACGAACAGCCCTAAGGCCATGCCAGTAAAGGCATCAATAAAGTATTTATTAAAAAAATTAATCACAGGCGGAGGTAAGACAGAATTAGAAACTGATGAAGTCATAACGACATTCCTAGGGAAACAAGGTATACAGGCAGAAGGCAGCCCTCCATAGCTAACCGTCTAAGAACAGCTATCAACAGACAATTATATAGACAGTTTACAAATAAAGGACGGTTTGATACGGGGTTATTCTAGCGGTTTTTAGAATTTACAGCTTTAATAACTTTAAAGTTTTGATAATTTTATAGTTCTGACAATTTTATAGTTCTATTAGCTTTACAGCTTTAATAACTTTTTACCTCTAATAATTAGGTGCTTAACACTTAAAAGCTAGAAATTTAATAGATAGGTCGTCAGTTATAATCGATAAGGTACAAACACCGTTGCTAAGGAGTCAATCATGAGCACCCCGCCTATTTTGTGTCAAAAGAAGATAAATATTACAGA
Organism: Psychrobacter sanguinis; assembly: GCF_020736705.1. NCBI lineage: Bacteria > Pseudomonadati > Pseudomonadota > Gammaproteobacteria > Moraxellales > Moraxellaceae > Psychrobacter > Psychrobacter sanguinis. The sequence goes on along the minus strand of NZ_CP085990.1, from coordinate 1,064,897 downwards.
TAATCAAGATGATGAATGTCTTTTCACTATAAAAGTAATCCAAGCTGACATCACAACCTTACAGGTCGATGCCATCGTCAATGCGGCTAACTCAACCTTGTTGGGCGGCGGCGGAGTAGATGGGGCCATTCACCGCGCTGCAGGACGAGAGTTGGTGGCCTACTGTCGTACCCTGCAAGGCTGCCCAACTGGAGAAGCTAAGATAAGCCCTGGCTTTAAGCTACCCGCAAAATATGTTATCCATACTGTCGGTCCAGTGTGGCACGGAGGAAGTAGAGGCGAGGCTGAGTTACTGGCCAACTGCTATCGTAACTGCATTGACTTAGCACAGCAGAATAATATTACCAGTATTGCCTTTCCTGCCATAAGTACTGGCGTATATGGCTATCCTATTGCGGATGCCACTGACATTGCTATTCACAGTGTGATTGATAGAGTTAAGCAGGCAACTTTGTCAGGCAGTATGATTGAAAGTGTCATTAAAGAGGTTATCTTTTGCTGTTTTTCAGCGTCTGATGCGGACATATACCAGCAAAAGCTGGCAGCTGTTTAGATATAGGGGCAGCCTATTCATAGTGACCGCCTATTTAGGTTTATAGTGACCAAAATCATAACGGATTTTTTGATTGCGTATTTCACCTTTAAATAGCCGGTGAATATTAGCATAAAGATATTTGCTGCCGGTTTTGAATATGCCGTCCTGTTTTAGTCGTCTGGGATCAAAGGTAAAACCCATCGGCAACATCCGAAACTTGGTATGACGGCTGGCTCGATTGACATAATCACAGTCTTCGCACAGCGTGATGCTACTGTCAAAACCGTTGATAGCGTCATGGACAGACTTAGTAGAAAACAAGCAGGCACCGATGGCGGTCGGAAACATAAACTGAGTAAGGGCTATTCCCACATTAAACAGTTTGTACCCTAAACTATAACGCTTAGGCAGACCTTTTGGAGAGAGATAAACCCCTGCTACTTCAAGATTTTTGATAGTGAGATGCTGCAGGGCTTTTTGTAGAAAATCAGGCGGCAAACGCACATCGGCATCCAAAAAAAGCAGACGCTGATGCTGAGCCAATCCTGCCCCTGTATTGCGTCCCGAACACACCCCTCGGGCCAGCATTTGTTCAACATGTAGACGGGGCAAACGACTGGCATAACCTTGGGCGATGGCACAGGTCTCATCCTCGCTATTTGAATCAACAACGATAACCTCAAAGTCTTGGTGCGTCTGTTGCGCTAAGTCTTCAAGTAAGCTGCCGATACGTTCAGCTTCATTTAAAGTAATAACTATAATACTGAGTGGTAACACGAAGCTATCCTATATTGCATACTGCGAATACGATAAAGGTCATACCAATTCGAGACTGGTATGACCTATGCTACGACGTCAATGTGTCAATATGATTATAAGAACTTCGATTGTCGATTTGTTTTTTTGTTTATTTTTTAACCTTTAGCAACCAACTAATTTGGCTTAGACCACTGCTTCTGGCGGCCAAATTTTGCCTGGGTTCAAAATATTTTTGGGGTCTAACGCTTGCTTGATAGCTTGCATCAGTAGCACAGCATCACCATGCTCATGCTGCATATATTTTTGTTTGCCCTGACCAATACCATGTTCGCCAGTACAGGTACCGTCCATATCGATGGCTCGTTTTGCCAAACGGCCAACCAAGGCTTCTGCGGTTTGCACTTCCTCAGGATTGTTAGTATCAACCAGTAGTAGCACATGGAAATTACCATCGCCCACGTGTCCTACAATCGGTCCTACCATGCCGGACGCTTCAATATCTTTTGCGGTTTCGCTGACACATTCTGCCAGTCTGGATATAGGCACACAAGCGTCAGTAGAGAGGGCCTTAGCTTCAGGACGTAGCGCACAACTGGCAGGATAAGCATTGTGGCGCGCATGCCATAGCTTATTACGTGCTTCCTCATTACTGTCCCAAGCAAAGTCTGAACCGCCACACTCTTCTACAATTTCTGCAAAGATTTGCGCTTGCTCTTGTACCCCTGCTTCACTGCCATGAAACTCGACAAATAAAGTCGGCATTTCTTTCAAGGTTAAGTTGGAATAACGGTTACACGCTTTGACCTGTAGTGTGTCTAGTAGCTCAATACGGGCAATAGGCAGACACATTTGAATGGTCATCATTGTTGCTTCGCAGGCCGCTTCCACTGTTGGAAAATGACAGATACCACTACCGATACACTCTGTAATGCCGAACAGTTTTAAGGTAATCTCGGTCACAATCCCTAAAGTACCCTCTGAGCCTATCATCAATCTAGTTAGATCATAGCCTGCTGCTGATTTTTTGGCACGAGTGCCGGTCTTGATGATTTTGCCGTCAGCCGTGACCACTTCTAACGCTAAGACCACATCCTTCATCGTACCATAACGTACCGCATTGGTGCCTGAAGCACGAGTTGCCACCATACCGCCGATGGTCGCATTGGCACCTGGATCAATTGGGAAAAATAATCCCGTATCACGTAGATAGTGATTAAGCTGCTCGCGGGTAACGCCTGGCTGAACAGTTACCGTTAAGTCTTCATTGTTGACTTGTAATACTTCGTTCATTTCACTCATATCGATGCACAAACCACCGTATGGGGCATTTAATTGACCCTCTAATGAAGAGCCAATCCCAAAAGCAATTACTGGCATTTCGTACTGATGACAAAGAGCGACAGCTTTAGCAACATCCTGCTTGTCTTTGGCCACAAGGACCGCATCTGGCGGTTGATTTTCGAGCCAAGTCATGGTGTGAGCATGCTGTTGACGTGTGGTCAAATTGACGCTCAGCTGTTCGCCAAATAATTGTTTTAACTGCTCAATGGCATCGCTATAATCTTTTTTAAAAGTCGGTTCTGACACCATAGTTAAATTATCACTCATGCATTTCACCTTTCATTAGTCGATTTTGACTTTAATTTGATTTTTTAGTTTAAACACTATTAGCGATTAATAATTCTTGTTCATTGATAAAACTATTAATGACTTTTTGCTTCTTGGTTGGTAACTCTTCGCTTCTTTATAATAAGTAAATTGGCAGTTCTATTTCAATGAAGACTATAAACCTTTGGTTTTATAAGCAGTTATGTCATTTATTTTAATCATGGCAATTGACTATCCTGCCTAAGTTTTCTAGAATGAAGTTGTTATTGAAACATTTATTAATAAGTTAACACTTTGCTATAACAAAAATGTTTTAATCTATTAAGGTGTAGGAAGTCTACAAGGATGTTAGACGTTTTGGTTTGATTACTTTTACGGCATTTTTCTCAAAACCTCTACTCTCAACCTCCATTATAAGATAGATTGTCCTGTCATAAATATACTTACTGCTAAGTATCTCGTTAATCGGTTTGATTATCGCTGTTGTTATCATTTTCTTTCATACAAGGATGTATCATGAAAAAGACCCTATCCATTGCCTGTGCTATGGCTGTCCCTTTGTTATTTAGTCAATCCGCTACGGCCGCATTTGATTATTTCAAAAAAAGCGATGATGGCTTTAAACGCTTTTCTGTCTCTGCAGGTTGGCTACATGCTAAGCCTACGGGCGATGCTACCCCCGTTAGAAACAATACTGCTATTAAAGAGGGTACTGACGCTAAGAATGGTAGTATCACTGCTGGTGAAGTAAAAGAAGTTATTGATCGAAATCAGTCTGCTGAAGTTTTAGCAAAAGTTGATCCTGTATTTGGTACTGATAAGATGCCAGGTATACTCCCATCCAATACAGATTTATCAAACGTTAAATTTCCTTTACCTCTTGGAGACGTATCAGGTAACACAGTAATTAATGGTTTGGGTAGTTTTGCTACCCCAGGTACCGGCCTAGAATCTGATACCGTTGATACTTTAGGCATGTTACTGACCTACTATGTCGATGACCATTGGGGTGTAGAAGTCAAAGCAGGTATTCCGCCCACAGTAGATATTTTAGGCAAAGGTGAAGTCATTGCTCCTTTTTCTGGCAAGGTAACCCCAGGTGCAGCTGCTGAAAGCTTAACCGGTAGCTTCGATATCAAAAAAGACATTCAAATCACGGATATGACTCAAGGTGGCGGGGTCGCTTCTAGTGCTCGTGCTTGGTTGCCTGCTGCTTTAGTCCAGTATCAATTTGGTAAACAGGGTGTGAATAAATTCCGTCCTTATATAGGGGCGGGTGTGATGTACGCTTATTTTGATGATATTGAGTTAAACCCAGGTATCGGTAGAGATTTGCAGATTGCCGCTGGTCGATTACAGCTTATCCAAGATGGTAAGGCAGGTGCTGCACTTGGCTCAAAAGAAGCTGTGCGTGACAACATAGATGCAGGGGTTGCAGATATGCGTGTTAAAGTTGAGGCAGACAGTGCTTGGGCCCCTATTCTTAACGTCGGTGCTACTTATGACTTTGATGAAAACTGGTTCGCTGTGGGTTCAATCAGCTATGCAAAATTAGACAGCGATACCACTATTACTGTCAAAAATAAAGCAGGGGATCAGCTAATTGAAGCCAAATCTAATATCGATATCGACCCTTACATCACTTATCTAGGTGTGGGTTACCGCTTCTAAGTTAAGCTATTGATACTGAAATATACAAAACGCATCTAGGACATAGGTGCGTTTTTTTATGTCTGCGTTTTGATTCTAACGCTTTACTTTAATTTGGCTTTTTACTTTAAACAGTTAAAAAACTACGGCGCATTTTGATATAGTAAATAAATCATCACCTTAACGAGCTTTGTCATGACCCAGTCTCACACTAATCCTCAAACGCTGCCCTATCACATTGCCACCCTAAAATCGGTACGCACTGGCAAGGCACTGCCATTCACTCGAGAGCAACTTAGTGCCATTAATAAAGCGCCTATTAAACAGCCTGTTGCAGTGAATTATTTGGGCTTAGTCACTGATGAGCAAGCTGACAGACGTCATCATGGTGGCCATCTAAAGGCCGTTCATCAAATGAGTCCTGCCACCTATGATAGGCTCAATCAAGAGTTCCAATTAAAGTTAAGTATTGGCCTATTGGGTGAGAATTTGACCACCGTCCCTGTCTCTGGGGAAGACGATATGACCGAAGCCAATGTCTGTATCGGCGACGTGTATCAATACGGTGATGGCGATGATTGTGTTCAGCTACGTGTGGTACAGCCGAGAAGACCGTGTTACAAAATTAATGACCAAATCGGAATGGCAGCCAGCAAAAGAAATATTGCTTCTTGGATTACCAGTCAAGGTATCTCTGGTTGGTATTTTCAAGTCGTTAAAGATGGCATCATGGACCATGAGTTACCCGTATATTTGATTGAACGTCCCTACCCATTTGCCACCCTTGAGAAATTATGGGCGATCGCTAATGATAAGAAAGCAATTGATAAGGTAATCATAGAGCGTTGGCTAGATATTGAGTGTTTGGAGAGCAGTTGGAAAAAAATGTTAGCCAAAAAAATAAGCTAAGAGTTATAAAAAGCCCGTTGGACTTATTCCTTTAAATCTATGATCCGTTAAACCTATGATATAGAAAAAACAGAAAAGTATAAAAAAGAGGGCTAACCGCCCTCTCTTCTTTTTAACTTTTATTTTCTAACCTTGTATGATTAATACACCATCACTTAAGGTTGTTCACAATAAGGCCCTTTGTCCTCTGCTATTTACTATTGCGCTCTAATATGGCGACTTTCTTGTACTTCTACTTGACCAGGCTGTGTGGCTTGTAATTCACCACGCTTGTCTTTGATCTTTTGTTGTAGGGTAATTGGGGTAGCGTCAACATTACCACCCGCTTCACCCGCTAATCTAGGTGCTGAATTAACCGCTGATTGAGCCTGAGCAGGTTCTTGTCCCTGGGCCATATCTTGTTCACCCTGATTATTGTCTTGTTCTACTTGATTATCTTGTTCTACTGGCTGCTGTAAACCATTGGTTGTGCGTTTTGAAACATCTTGAGTATTTTTAGTTTTCATAATTGTTCTCCAAAAATTAACCTATGATAAGAGGCAATATATTTATATGAAAAAATATCTATACCACAAAAGTAGCCGATAACGGTTAGGCTCAACGCTAAATCAAGTTTAATAAAGTCAAATAGAGACCCTATTTCTCTTTAACTAGAACTAATCCCAACCTTCAAATGACTGTTTTTGAACAATAAATATTTAATTGTTGTATTTGAAACCCGACTCAATCAAACAATATGATGTATCTATGAATTATATTTAGATAAATTAGGGACTATAAATATCATCAAACCAGGTCATCAAATATAAGCCTCTACTATTGTCTTCTTAAGTTTTAACGGCTATCTTCTACTATCTCGTTCAAATTTCTCTAGTTCAAACTTCCCTAGTGCAAATTACCTAAGAATTTGTTAGAAAATTGGCTAAACTCTAAAACCAGTAATCCATATTTTATAGAAGACATTCCAGTTATAACCTTTTATATTAGTTTTAACCTTTTATAGTATAGAGAGCATACAAATTATTTTTATACCGGCTTTGTTAGTTTTTTCTTATGAAGTTGTATGCAACTGAGCACTTTATTTGCGCAATTGTTATTTATTAGTGTCATTATTAACGGTAAAGAAGTCTTCACAACTTAATTTTTAATAACATCGTTAATCACTTAATTAATAACGTTCAAATAATTAGTAAGTACGAATGGCTTAAGATTAATGAGTGACTTGATAAAAATTTAATAAGCGGCATAGACCGCTCTCTATTCATTCAAAAATATAAACATTGTATTTTACTCATAAGCCAATAAAGCTCTTTGAATCAAAACTGTGTTGATAGTCCTGCTAAACAATTTAGTACGATATGTCCCTAAACATAGGCGCTATATTTAACGTATAATTTAAATTATTTTTTATTTATCCAAACCAATGTGTTTGTGAGACCGATATGACAAGTAATTCTGATCCTAATCAAAAAACGCCGATTGAGACCTCCACTCCCTCAACGACGGATGAGTCCTATACTCCTTATATTGCAGACGAGGTAAAGTCTAAGCCGAATTGGTTGTGGTTGTTACCGCTACTACTGGTGACCTTAGTCATTGGCTTATTCGCAGGCCGTATGTGGGGAGAAAAGCAGCCAGGAGATGACGCACTTAACACAGAAAGATCTGTGTCACCTCAGGTAGGCACCGCCACTGGAGTCACTGAAATTGAAAAAGAAGTGAATCAAAAGCCGGTACTTACCGTAGAAACGGTGACCTCAACTCAATCTAGTGTTACTAAGGACTTAACCGCTGACGGTACCATTAGTCCAGAGACCACCTCTTCGGTTAGTGGTAAGGTCAATGGCGTAGCTATCGATAGAGTATTGGTAAAAGAGGGCGATCAAGTAAAAAGAGGTCAGGTCCTTGCTATCTTCGATACGGATGCGATGCAACAGCAGTTGATTCAAGCAAGAGCTGAACTCGCAGAAGCGGAGTCTAGTTATGACTTGGCCAAACGTGATGCAGAACGAGTGTTGCCTTTGCTTAAAATCAATGCGATTAGTCAACAAGAAGCCGATCGTTATGTGGCTACTGCCAATCAGGCTTCTGCGTCAGTAGCTGCCTCAAGAGCCCGTTTGAACAATCAAAATCTTAATATGCAAAATGCTAAAGTAACGGCACCTGTGAGCGGTGTTATTAGTGAAAAAACAGCGAATGTCGGAAGTGTGCCTGGTCCTGAACCTCTGTTTACCATTATCGAAGAAGGGAAACTTGAATGGCAAGCGCAGGTTGATCCCAATAAAGTGGGTCAAATTAACGTCGGCACACCGGTTGAAGTCAGCCTACCCAATAACAAAAGCGTAATGGGCAAAGTAAGTCGTATCTCACCGACAGCAGAAGACGGCAGTCGCCAGATTACAATTTATGCCTCACTTGCTAGACATCCTAATGCGCGAGCGGGTATGTATCAGCGCGGTACCTTCAAGTTGGGTGCGGATGCTAAACCTACTATACCTGTGAGTGCTGTGGTGACCCAAGATGGCTATGATTATGTGATGCAAGTTAAAGCGATTAAAGATGAAAATCGTGACACCATATATCGAGTCAGCCGAGTCAAAGTTAAATTGGGTGAGCGCCAAGGCGATCGCGTAGTATTACTTGAGCCACTTGAAGGAGAAGGTAATATCGTACGTCAAGGAGGCAGCTTCTTGAGTGATGGCGATATTGTGACTTTAGCCAAGCCTGAACCCGCTAAACCCACTAAGTAACGCCTTATTACCGCAAAGCCTAGGACGGTGATTGTGCCTTTAAGTTGTTTAAGACTCAGTCACCGCGCCTCCTCTTGTTCCACGCTATGTCTTTCATTTTGACTTATTTCTCCAAGCAGGAAGCCCCCTATGAGCCTTAACGTCTCTGCCTATTCCATTCGAAACCCCTTAGTTGCCATACTGCTATTCATACTACTGATACTCGGTGGCATTTACGGCTTTATGCAAATGAAAGTGCAACAGTTTCCTGATATCGATCTTCCTGCAGTAGTGGTCACTGTTACCTTACCCGGTGCAGCACCCAGCCAGCTTGAAAATGATGTGGCCAAAAAGATCGAAAATAAAATTTCCAGTATCGAAGGGGTCAAACACATGCGTACCACCCTACAGACAGGGGTGGCTACCGTAAGCACTGAATTCGTATTAGAAAAAGACATTCAAGAAGCAGTAGACGATGTGCGCTCAGCTGTCGGTGAAGTCCAAGGAGATTTACCGGCTGCGGCCAATGACCCTATCGTAACTAAAGTGACCACAGCAGGTCTGCCAGCGGTGACCTACACCGTGACAGCAGATAATGTCAGTCCAGAGGATTTATCTTGGTTTGTGGATGACACCATTAATAAGCGCTTGTCTGACATCAAAGGGGTTAGCAACGTCAGCCGTGTCGGTGGCCTTGAGCGCGAGATTAGTGTTGAGGTAGATCCGCTTAGTCTCAACGCGCTTAGATTACCGATTACTCAGCTTTCAGAACAGATTACTGGTATTCAACAAGACAGCTCAGGCGGTGAGTCTGAAGTCGGCAGTAGCAAACAAAACATTCGTGTATTGGGTGCGGTCAGTAATGCACGTGAACTTAATGACTTACAGATTGCCCTACCCACAGGCGGAAATCAGCGTTTAGGTGATTTGGCTACCATCACCGATGGTACTGCTGATCCTAGCTCCATTACCAAACTTGATGGACAAACCGTAGTGGCTTTCAACGTCACTCGTTCTCGTGGTGCCAGTGAAGTTGAGATTGTAAAGTTGGTCGATGCCGAATTGGCTGAATTACAAAAAGAGATGCCCAATTATACCATCTCTAAAGTATTCGACCGGGCAACACCGGTTGAAGAAGATTATAAAGCCTCATTACGAATGCTAATTGAAGGCGGCTTATTAGCAGTGGTAGTCGTGTTCTTATTCTTACGCAACGTGCGTGCCACTATTGTCGCTGCGGTTGCCCTACCCTTGTCAGTTATCCCTACTTTCTTAGGTATGTACTTATTTGATTTTAGTTTAAACATCATTAGTTTACTGGCTTTATCGCTGGTCGTAGGGGTACTGGTTGATGATGCCATCGTTGAAGTAGAAAACATCATACGTCACTTGCGAATGGGTAAAACACCTTATCAAGCAGCAATGGAAGCGGCTGATGAAATTGGCTTAGCGGTTGTGGCCACTACTTTTACCTTAATCGCTGTGTTTTTACCCACTGCTTTTATGAATGGTATCGTGGGTCAGTTTTTCCGTCAATTTGGTTGGACAGCTGCTATTTCTATCTTTGCCTCACTGATGGTGGCTCGCTTAGTCACGCCTATGATGGCCGCCTACGTATTACGTCCTGAGAAAAATCATGTCGAAAAAAGCGGACGTATAATGCAAGGTTACTTAAAGACTGTCGGCTGGACACTACGTCATCGCTGGCTCACTTTAGGCACTACCTTACTGCTGTTTTTTGCCTCATTGACGTTGGTGAAACTTTTACCGACAACCTTTATTCCTGAAAATGACATTGATCAAACCCGCGTTGGTATCGAGTTAACTCCAGACGCCAGCTTAGAAGACACTAGCCGCATTACTAAAATGGTTGAAGCTCGTGTGTCGCAAATACCTGGGGTACAAAGTGTCTTAAGCGTGGTAGGCGACCCGCAACAAGCCAGCTTAGATTCTAGCTCAAGTTCGGGCAGTGTTTCAAATGCTGCCAGTGTTGATATTGTGCTCGAGCCTCGTGGGACCCGTCCTACTAAGCTTGAAATTGAGCGCCAAATTACTGACGCTTTGGCCAGTGTACCCAGTGCTCGCTTTGATATTGGTTTGTCTAGTGGCGGTGAAGCTGGTTATAGTTTTGCGCTGACCAGTACTAATCCAGAGATATTAGAGCAAATGGCACAACAGGTAATGACCGAAATTCGCTCTATTCCTGAAGCAGGCAGTGTCACCAGTGACCGCAGCTTACCCCGTCAAGAGCTATCTATTATACCTAATCGTATCGCCATGGCGGACCAAGGTGCCACCACTCAAGGGGTTGCCGATACATTACGAGTGGCCACCCTAGGGGATTATGAACAGCGTTTGTCGAAGCTGAATTTAGACACGCGTCAGGTCCCTATCGTGGTACGTTTACCTGAAGAAGCCAAAAACAATGTCAGTCAATTAGGCGACTTATTTGTGCCCAGTTCAGGCAGTGAAGGGGCACGGGTAAGTGAAGTGGCAGATCTGTCTTTTGGTACCGGTCCTTCTGAAATTTTACGTTTTGACCGTGAGCGTGCGATTACCATTACAGTTCAAGTCGCGAGTGGTGAATTAGGTGGCTTGGTGAAAGCGGTTAAAAGCTTACCATCATTACAAGAACAGAATATTCCAGATGGTATTTCAATCATTGACCAAGGTCAGGCTGAGAGTATGTCAGAACTGTTTGGTGGCTTTGTGATTGCCATGAGTGTAGGTATTATCTGTATCTTTGGAGTGCTCGTTTTACTTTTCGGTAAGGTGCTTCAACCCTTCACTATTCTTATGGCATTACCTTTGTCTATTGGCGGTGCCTTCGTAGGCTTAGTACTTACCAATAGTAGTTTATCCATGCCATCGATGATTGGTTTTATCATGCTAATGGGTATCGCTACCAAAAACTCTATTTTATTGGTGGATTACGCTATTTTGGCCGAACGTGAGCATGGATTAAGCCGCTTTGATGCCTTACTAGATGCTTGTCGTAAACGGGCTAGACCTATTATTATGACCACTATTGCTATGGGTGCCGGTATGCTACCGCTGATATTTGGCTTGGGCGATGTAGACTCTACTTTCCGGCGTCCAATGGCGGCCGCTGTCTTGGGTGGTCTAGTGACTTCAACCTTCTTAAGTTTGATTGTTATTCCGATGGTTTATACGTTTATGGATGACATCTCTAACTGGTTTGCTAAATGGTTGCGTCCGCATGGTAAGACAGAGTAATTGAATTAAACCTTTTAATTGTTTCCTATATGATTCTTTAATTGAGGCCTAAGTATGACCGTAGCTAGCGACATTGAGATTGCCCAAAAAGCGACCCTAAGACCCATTATCGAAATTGCAGAGAAGATAGGCTTGTCGGCCGATAAGATTGAACCTTACGGCCACTACAAAGCAAAGATCAATCCCAATGACGTGTTTGAAAAACCAGCGAAATCACAGAACAGCAAATTGATACTGGTGACTGCCATTAACCCCACCCCAGCAGGTGAGGGGAAAACCACAGTGACTATTGGTCTAGCCGATGCACTAAACCGAGTCCATCAGCAGAACAATGATGGCAAGCGAACCATTGTGGCACTGCGCGAACCGTCTATTGGCCCTGTGTTTGGGATTAAAGGCGGGGCTGCCGGTGGCGGCTATGCTCAAGTATTGCCGATGGAGGACATTAACCTACACTTTACCGGTGATTTGCATGCCATTAGTGCCGCCAATAACTTATTGGCTGCCATGCTAGACAATCACATTTACCAGGGTAATGAGCTTAACATCGACCCAAAACAAGTATTGTGGCGCCGCGCAGTAGACATGAACGACCGTCAATTGCGTAACATCGTTAGTGGTATGGGCCGTTCGGCTGATGGTGTGATGCGCGAAGATGGTTTTGACATTACTGTGGCTTCGGAGGTAATGGCGGTCTTTTGTTTGGCCAAAGACTTGGCTGACCTTAAACAGCGTTTGGGGGACATTTTGGTCGCCTATACCAAAGATAAGAAACCCGTTTATGCCAAAGATTTAAAGGCTCATGGCGCCATGGCGGCTTTATTAAAAGAAGCCATCAAACCCAATCTGGTACAGACGATTGAAGGCACACCTGCCATTTTACATGGCGGTCCATTCGCCAATATCGCTCATGGCTGTAACTCAGTGATTGCGACACGTACTGCCATGCACTTGGCTGATTATACCTTGACTGAGGCCGGCTTTGGGGCAGATTTGGGAGCAGAGAAATTCTGTGATATTAAATGTCGTCTGTCAGGACTGACCCCCAATGCTGCAGTCGTTGTGGCTACTATTCGCGCTTTAAAATACAACGGAGGCGCTGCCAAGGATACACTTAAAGAGGAAGATTTGACGGCCCTAGAGCAAGGTTTACCCAACTTAACCAAGCATATCGAAAACTTAAAAGAGGTATTTGGTCTACCTGTGGTGGTGGCCATCAACCAATTTGAAAGTGATACCGATGCCGAAATTGAAATGGTACGCAAAGCCTGCAAGCGCTTAAAAGTAGACGTGGCGTTAACTCAAGTATGGGAGAAAGGTGGTGCGGGTGGCGAAGCCCTTGCCAAACTGTTGATTCAGTTAGTCGAAGACTGCGATCAGCGCGAGAGCGAATTTAAGTTTGCTTACGACACAGACATGCTTATTGAACATAAAATTCGTACCATTGCCCAGCGGGTATATGGTGCCAATGACATTGATATTAGCGCCACGGCCAAATCGAAAATCAAGCGTTTGGAAACGTTACAATTAGACAAAATGCCTATTTGTATTGCAAAAACTCAATATTCACTTAGTGATGATGCCTCACTTTTGGGCAGACCGACAGGATTCAACATTCATGTGCGAGACATCAGTATCTCTAATGGTGCAGGGTTTATTGTGGTGATATGTGGTCCCATCATGAAAATGCCAGGATTGCCTAAAATACCATCTGCCGAACGCATTGATGTCGACGAACAGGGCCATATTACCGGACTATTTTGATATCCGATTTGTATGACTTATGAGCAGCACTTTGGCCTCCGCTAAAGTGCTGCTTTTTATTTAAACAAGCTAGTGCTTTTACTCTAGATTTATCAGGGCCATTTTAAGAGAGTGATAAACTAAATCATCTGATATCGACCCCTTAGTGTATATCCTCTAAAGCAACTTCGTTTAGGAATTGTTAACCTAATTTGTCATGTATTTACAAACCTGTTAAATTTCAGTAAGGTCATAACTAGATGACCCTTAAGCTTTTCTCAAATTAGCTTAAAAACAAGGATGACACGGGCGATAAAGGATTAATAACAAGCATTATGTATGCTGATTTTATAGTGCTGTAGCGTACCACCCTTCCCTAACCGCTTTGTTCAATTCAAAAATCTTCTTTTAATTGGCTTGCTGCCAACCTTTCCTGGTTACTGATATTAAGGGAAGGGTCTATTCCTTGGTTTTGATCTAAATTAACCCTTACTTGTATGTTGTTACTCTTATCCACCCCTTAAGCCAGCACTATTTGCTAGCCCAATGAGGAAGTTATGAAGCCTATTGCCCCCTATTTACTAGCTTAGCTATAAGCTCTGTTATCGGCAGCTTACGCCGTAGTACCGTGCTGTCTCCGGCCCACCCTATGGTATTGGCCACATTATTGGGCACCTCGCTCAGCCTACCTATAAGCTTTGCCCATGCTGCTCCTGAAATGATGCCCTCTCACAATGCCAGTCAAAGTGAGTTGGTCAATCGCGGCGCTTATGTGGCACGTCAAGCGGACTGTATGGGCTGTCATAAAGAGGACTATTCAGGCGGCGTAGCAGTAGAGGCGCCTATGGGCACCATTTATGCCACCAACATTACCCCCTCGATAAAATATGGTATCGGCAACTACACCGAACAAGACTTCAAAAAAGCCCTAACCAAAGGTAAATCACCTACTCATCACCTATATCCGGCCATGCCCTATCCTGATTATAACGCCATGACCGATGAGGATATCTCGGCCTTATTTGCCTACTTCCAGACGGTGCCTGCGGTAGATGAAGCACCAGAACATAAGACTCAACTGCCCTTCCCCTTTAACATTCGTACCGTGATGCTGGGTTGGAATATAGTCAATATGCCCAAATGGCAAGCCCGTGATGGCTTAAATGATACCCAAAAATATGGTCAATATTTGGTTGATAACCTAGCCCACTGCGGTACTTGTCATACGCCGCGCAATGCCACCTTAGGTTATGACATGAACAAATACCTGAGTGGCTCTATGTTAGGCAATTGGTATGCACCCAATATCACGCCTGATGCCAGCAGTGGTATCGGCAGCTGGAGTGAGGCAGAAATTGTCACTTATTTGCGTCAAGGTAAAATTCATCAAAAAGCGGTGGCTTCAGGTCCTATGAATGAGGTGGTATATAACAGCACCCGCTATCTTAGCGACAAGGATTTAAATGCCATCGCCAGCTATCTAAAAGTGGTGCCTGCCATTACCACCGAAGACACTATACAGCCAGTTAATACTGCAGCCTTACCGAGTGAACATAGTCCCAATATGACTTTTGACCTATTGGCACAGATGGATTATCTGAAGCAAGCCAAGGCCCAAGCCAAATCGCCAAGTGAATCTTTGTATCTTAATCAATGTGCAAGTTGCCACGGGGTCAACGGTTATGGTCAGCCTGATGCTGGTTATGCGCCTATTGTTGGTATCTCAAGTCTCAGACGAGACAATCCTGCGCCTGTCATCAGTGTGGTCGCCCATGGCATTCAACAAGTGCCCAATACCCGCCCTAGAATGCCAGGCTTTAAAGACGAGCTGAGCGCAGAAGAGATGGCGCAAGTGGTCAATTACGTTCGTACTACTTTTGGTGGTTTATCAAACAGTAAAGTATCGGCTGATGACATTAACGGACAGCTAAAACGAGGTGACAGTGCCCCTTTTTTGATTAAAAACGCCGGTTGGCTAGCCAGCTTAGGCATTATTGCGGGTCTGATTGTCTTGGCTTTATTGATTCGCTCGCTGTTCCGCCGTCGTGCTTGAAACTCAATAAAAGCTAACCAAAGCGTATTTAATAAAAACAAATATAAATGGCCAAAATCGTTTGAGCAAAACCATCACGGCCAAAAGTAATAAGGATAAGACCATGCTAGACAATCTAAAATCGCCCACACGCCGGCAGCTGCTCACCATGATAGGTAAAACAGCTGGCGGTGCGGCCATGTATCAAGCCATGACCACCTTAGGCTTTGCTTCTGAATCTAGTTTTAAAAAAGAGCTTGAACTAAGTGGTGCTCCAGCAGGCGCCAGCATTATAGTCTTAGGGGCAGGACTTGCCGGCTTGACCGCCGCTTATGAGCTCAGAAAAGCGGGCTATAAAGTCACTGTTTTAGAGTATCAAAATCGAGGTGGCGGCCGCAGTATTACCTTAAAGGGCGGCGACAGGTATACCGAGCTTGGCGGTGAGGAAATCACTTGTGACTTTGAAGAGGGCAACTACTTTAACCCAGGTCCTTGGCGCTTACCGAGCCACCACTATGCAGTGTTTCATTACTGCAAAAAGTTTGGGGTTGAGATGCAGCCATTTATTCAACAAAACAGCCGCGCCTACTTACATCGTACCCAACATTTTAATGGGGTACCGCAGCGACTTGGTGATATCCAACACGATATTCAAGGCCATGTCTCTGAGCTATTATCAAAAGCGGTCAATGTCGGTAGCCTAGATCGCCAAGTGACTACAGAGGATAAAGAAAAGCTCTTAGAGGCCTTAAAGGGTTGGGGGGCACTCGATAAAGACTATAGGTATAAAAAGAGCCTTGAGACTAGCAAACAGCGTGGTTTTTCGGTTTATCCGGGCGGCGGCTTAATGCCCAATGAACAGGCCTCTACCCCGCTACCTTTGGACGATATTTTGCAATCTGGGGTCTGGGGCGATATTTATGCCAATCACACCAATTATATGCACAGCCCTACCATGTTCCAACCGGTAGGCGGTATGGGAAAAATTGGCGATGCTTTCACCCGTGAATGCCAAGATATGATCACGCTTAATGCCAAAGTCACCGAGATTCGCCAAGATGATTCTGGCGTTACCGTGTCTTATGTCGATAGCAATAATGAGGACGGTCCGGTTAAAACAGCACGGGCTGACTGGTGTGTTTGTACTATCCCCTTATCGATATTGAGCCAGTTGCCTATTAATGTCTCAAAGCCGATGCGCGATGCCATAGCAGCTGTCCCTTATGAGACCTCATTTAAAGTAGGTCTGGAATTTAAGCGCCGCTTCTGGGAAGAGGACGAATGGATTTATGGCGGCGTAACTTATACCGATATGCCAATTAAACAAATCTCTTATCCGTCACAAGATATGTTCAAATCAGGCAGTGGCGTATTGCTAGGCGGCTACGGCTATGGCCCCACTTCTTATAAGTTCAACTCTTTAGCGCCCCAAGAGCGTATTGAAGCAGCGTTAGCTTACGGTAAACATATTCACCCTCAGTATCTAAAAGAGTTTCGCTCAGGAACCTCTATGGTCTGGCACCGTATGCCTTGGACCTTAGGCTGCTACGGTATTTGGACCAAAGAGACGCGTAATCAGCATTATAAAACGCTGTGTAGCATTGATAATCGTATCGTATTGGCCGGAGAGCACTGCTCGCACATTCCTGCTTGGCAAGAAGGTGCCATTTTATCGGGTCTCGATTCCGCCAATCGCTTACACCAACGTGCCAAAGCAGTCTAACCCATGGCTGTTCTTATTCGTCATGGCTTACACAATAAAGAGGCTCTCTAATATGAAACACCTAACTTATCCCTCATTGCCTAACTTGGGCTTGCTGATTATGACCTCAGCCTTAGCAGCATTAACAGGCTGCTCGTCACAAACTGATAAAAAGGCTACTACCTTAGCTCAGACCACGGATACCTTTAGCCAAACTGCAGTATCCCCTGAAGTTGACCCTTATGCTAGCCGCAATGACGGGGCTTGGGGCGGCGTATATATGAGCGAAGCTGAGCTGAACGAATCTAAGCGTCATATCGTAGATGTGGATGCTGTGCCGCCTTTTGATAAAGACCCCAGTTTAACAAAGTGGAATGAAAAGTTTGGCTTTGAGCATGCTTATACCACTACAGATGGTAAAAAGCTGTATCACGACTCTTGTGCTGCCTGTCATATGCACAAAGGTGAAGGCGCCTATGGTGCCGGCTACTATCCACCATTGGCCAACAACAGTAAGATGCAGTCTAAGTACTATGTGCTAGATATCTTGATTAATGGATTTAGAGGTATGCCCTCATTCCGTGGTATGTTAAACGATGAGCAGATGGCCGCGGTCACTCAATATATTGCCCAAGATTTAAATGGCTTTGACGTAAAGGTGACAGCAGAAGATGCCGCACAATTGCGTCCTGCTGAGCCGCCCACTTATGATCCCTCGGACGAATAACAGCGGTTTTTATAAGTGGTATGTAACTTATAACATCGCCTTATCCACCCCGATAGCTAAGCGCCTCACTTAGATGAGGCGTTTTTATGATAACCTTTGTCCTATAATAAAAAATAGATTAAATTTAATGAACCCAATTAATGAAGCTGGGATTAATGAATAGCGCATAAATGCAAAGGATTGATTATGAAAGTCTCACTGAGCAAAGCCGTTATCGGAGTAGCATTGTCGTCACTGGTTATGAGCTGTCAAACTACAGCAGTCACTAATAGTACTAAACCTGTAGTTGACTCCGATACAAGCGCTGTAGAAAAAACAATTATTAATAAAGACAATACTAACCCCCTGCCCGCTACTGCTTCCTCCCCTTTATTACTTTATTATTTTACCCCCACACTTTTGATGCAGCGCATATATCCCGTAGTTACAGGTCGCTATGTGGTGCAAGACAATTGCTTGAAATTTGAGCAGATTTATAATAATAAGACCCGTCTTTTAACCCCTCTGTTTGATCCTACTTACAAGGTCTCTTTGCTACAGAATGAGCAAGCTCTTATCTTAGATGGTACACGGGTGAAATTCGGAGAGACTGTAAAGACTGGCGGTTCGGTTAAAGAAGAGTATCTGTTTTATCACCTACAGTTTGATAACCCACAAAGTGGGGTATCTGAGTCTGTGCGTAACCCAGAAGACCACGTTTGTCTTACAGAGCCGGGCATCTTTATGAGAAGCAAACTAATAGATTGACTCTAGCCACCCCGATAGCTAAGCGCCTCAGTTAAATGGGGCGTTTTTATATCGGCACTGTTTGCCAGATCTGCTATGGTTCGTGCCACTCGCAATAATCGGTGGTAGCCACGGGCTGATAAATTCAGTTTGCTTTGTGCCATCGCTAACAGCTGTTTTTCACTATCACCTAGAGTAATATGCTCGTCCATTTCGCTTGGGGTTAACTCACAATTGGGTTTGTTTTGCCGCTCCTGTTGACGTTTATAAGCAAGAGTTACCCGTGTTCGAACCGTCTGCGAGCGCTCACCTGGCTGGCTATTTTGAAGGTCACTAATCGGTAAAGCGGGAACACTGACCTGCAAGTCTATTCTATCCAGTAAGGGACCAGAAATCTTATCCTGATAACGCTGAATTTGTTCAGGTCGACAATGGCAACGATTAGAAGGGTCACCATGATAACCACACGGACAAGGGTTCATCGCTGCAATCAATTGAAAGTTAGCCGGGAAAGTAGCCTGTTGATTGGCACGGCTGATGGTAATTTGCTTGGACTCTAGCGGCTGACGTAGCACCTCTAGTACTTTGCGATCAAACTCCGGCATTTCATCTAAAAACAAGACGCCTTTATTGGCGAGTGTAATCTCACCAGGTTTGGGACGCGAGCCGCCGCCCACCAATGCTACGGCTGAAATGGTATGGTGAATTTCTCTGAAAGGCCGTGTGCCATATTGATATTCAGTATCTGCAACCGAATACGTACTGGCCACCTCTAAAGCTTCTTCATCATTTAAGTCAGGCAATATAGTTGGCAATCGGGCTGCCATTAAGGTCTTGCCAGACCCAGGCGGACCCGTGAACAGGAGCGAATGCCCGCCAGCCGCCGCTATTTCTAACACACGTCTGGCATGGTGCTGACCTTTGACATCGGCTAAGTCTACTTTATAACTGGCGTTAACTTTTGGTGCCTTTGACACTACCGCTTTCAATAATCCTGATTGAGAATGTGTCAAATCTGATGGGTTGTTATCGTTAGCTTGAATATTTTCAGCTTGTAGATGATCACAAACCTCAATAAGATTTCGTGCCCCATAAACTTCTATACCTCCTACTCGGCTTGATTCATAGCCATTACCCGCCGGCACCATCAGCTTGCGAATCATTAGAGGTTTATCGTGCTCATTGTCTTTTGCCCCTACATTACCGTCGGTTTTTATGGCTCTTGCTACAGCTAGTCCACCCGCGATAGCGCGCAGCTCGCCATTTAGGGCTAGCTCACCAATAAACTCATAGGGCTGTAGCCATTCAGGCTGTATCTGACCACTGGCTGCCAGAATACCCATCGCAATAGGTAAATCTAGACGCGCCCCTTCTTTTGGCAAATCTGCTGGTGCCAAATTAATAGTCAATCGGCGATTGGGAAATTGAAAGTTTGAATTGATTAATGCCGAACGAACTCGATCTTTGCTCTCTCTAACCGCCGCCTCAGGTAGCCCTACGATGGTTAAAGCCGGTAATCCTTGAGATAAATGCACTTCCACCATCACTTTAGGAGCATGCAATCCGACGACTGAGCGGGTATGAACTTGAGCAAAAGACATTAAGGACCTTATAATAAATTTCAGTTATTAGAATAATTTTATTAAAAATAAATTATTTATTAACAGTTAGCAAAGTTAAGGACGATTTAAATAAAGGCTAAATCACAGCTTATAGTCAAAAACGCTAAAAAGAACTTAGACTTAATGTAGGCAATGAGAAACAGCTAGCGAGACAAAGCTAATAAGCTCTAGATCATGAATAGACATCCTATAAGGTCATGTTTACAAAGTGAGTCTGAGGATAGTGCTAGAATTCAGTATTATTAAGTGACGACATTAACTATTCAGACGGTAAACGATAAGGCGTAATATGAAAGGAAATCATAAGTGAATAAGGACTTAGTGGTTGCGCTAACTTGTCTCATTGCGGGCGGCGCCTTGTTAGGAGTTTCTACCAATGTGGGTAAGTATGCCGGTACGGTGGGACTGACTCCTTTGGCTTTTGTATTTTGGTCAATTACTGGTGCCGCCTTATTGTTACTCGCAATGGCGGTCATTCGCCGTCAGCCGCCACCGATTACCAAGCGTAGTATTGAATATTATCTAATAGCAGCTTTGGTAAGTGTGGCAGGCTCAAACTTGATATTTTTTTCTGCCATTCCTAAAGTAGGTGCCAGTTTTGTGGCGCTGACCATTACTCTCCCGCCTTTATTAACTTATCTGGGTGCGCTACTACTAAAGATGGAGCGCTTTGACCCCTTACGTGCTTTGGGCGTTGTGTCGGCATTAAGTGGTGCAGGCGTATTGGCAGCGAATAAATTGAGCGCCCCCAATGCCAGTACTTTTTGGATATTGATTGCCCTTTGTGGTCCTGTCTTGTTGGCAATAGGCAACCTATATCGTACCTTACGTTGGCCTACGAATGCTTCCCCCAGTGCTTTGGCGCCAGGTATGCTTGTGGCTGCCGCCATACAGCTAGGCATGGTGAGTTTATTACCCAATTTTTCATTGTCACTGCCTAATCAAGACCCAATGGCGTTAATGAGGTCATTGGCCATAATTGGATTGCAAGCGTGTATTTTCGCCGCTCAGTTTCAGATCTTATTTATGCTCCAAAAGGCAGGAGGGCCCGTATTGCTAAGCTTATTGGGGTCGATAGCTGCCCTGTTTGCCGTGCCTATTGCTATATTTTTGCAAGGAGAATTACCGCCTGAAGGATTGGCATTGGGCGCCACATTGATTGCACTGGGGGTAATTTTAGTCACTTGGGGTGGTATCAGAAAGCCGGTTATGAAATAAGAATCTTTTAAGAAATGAAAAGCCGCTTATGAAATAAAAAGTCTGCACTTAATCGTTGAAATGTTACAACAACTGTCCTTAAGAGGTATGGCATACCCTGCCGTTTCAGGATACCTTGCCATAATTTGTTATAATTGATTTTAGTACACTCTTTCTATTCCATTGCTTTAATTATTCGGCTCTCCGATAAGGCCAATGTCATGACTAACTCTGCCATCTTTACAGACCAAGCCAACCTTCCCCCTACTACTGAGCGTCCAGATTTTAGTCCTCCCAACCCTTATGCTAAAAGACAGTTTGAGGCAGCAAACTCTGATATGCCGCAATTAGTGTATGACGAGGCATTGGTTCATAAATACAATCGCTCAGGACCACGTTACACCTCTTATCCCACAGCGCTAGAATTCAAACCTATTGAAAGCTGTACGGAACTCGATATATTGACCCGTCGCGACCCCAATACGCCACTATCGCTTTACTTCCATATTCCTTTTTGTCGACACCTTTGCTACTACTGTGGCTGTAATAAAATCATCACTAAAAAGAACAGTGATGCCGGCGACTATCTAGAGTACCTAAAAAGAGAAGTGAAACAAAAAAGAGCGCTATTGGAGCGCCCTGCCTCTGGTGGTAAACCTTACGTCAAACAATTACATCTAGGCGGTGGCACGCCAACGTTTTTTAGCGATGAAGAACTTACTGAACTTTGGGAATTCTTGCAAACCCAATTTGAGTTTGCGCCCACTTCACAAGACAAGACCACTGACGAGCATCCTGAAGTGGGGGATTATTCGATTGAAATTGACCCAAGAGAGATTCGAGACACTACTCTAGAGGTTCTACGTAACCTAGGCTTTAATCGAGTCAGCTTTGGGGTGCAAGACTTAGATCACAACGTTCAAATTGCGGTTAACCGAGTTCAATCTGAAGAATTGATTCAAAGTGTGATGGAAGAGACGCGCCGACTCGGCTTTAAATCGACCAATATTGATTTAATTTATGGCCTGCCACATCAAACTCCGCAGACCTTTGCCAAGACCGTTGAGCGTATCATTGATATTTCTCCAGATAGACTGTCCATATTTAACTATGCACACTTACCCAGTCGTTTTAAATCGCAGCGTCAAATTAAAGAAGAAGACTTGCCGACACCGGCCGAAAAGCTAGAAATGTTCAGTAATACCATAGCGGCGCTCAATGAAGCAGGATACCAATACATTGGTATTGACCACTTCGCTAAACCTGAAGACAGTATGGCGGTGGCTCAGCGTGAAGGGATATTACACCGCAACTTCCAAGGCTACACCATCCTCGGTGATTGCGATTTATTGGGCTTCGGCGTGTCGTCGATCAGTCAGATTAATAGCACCCTGTATGCCAATAAAGGCAACTCATCGACTCATATCCTGCAAAATCATACCGATCTTAAAGAATACGAAACAATGGTAGATCTTGGCAAACTGCCTGCGGTGAAACACATTAAAACCACCATCCAAGATCGATTGCGTGGCTATATCATCATGAACTTACTGTGCCATGATTACATCGACTTTAAGGATTTAAATCAGAAGTTTAGTATTGATGCCATCACTTACTTTATTGATGAAATCCAACAGCTCGGTGAGATGCAGCAAGACAAACTGATTGATATGGATGCCGCTGGTATTCGTATCCTACCCAAAGGTCGTTTGCTTGCCCGCAACGTCGCCATGGTGTTTGATACTTATTTGGCCAGTAAAGAAAAAGGACGTTTTTCTAAAGTCATTTAGCGTCGTAAAATTTAGCACTAATTTGAGCTTAAGTACTCAGTTCAGCTTAGACACAGAAGCAGAATCAAAAAAAGCCGACCTAATTTGGTCGGCTTTTTTATGGATCTAACACAAATCGATTTATTTGCTTATTGCAAAGCGGCAGCCACTTGTTTCAATAGCGACGGTATGTCCATAACCTCTGTGACCACTTCGATAAATACCATTTTATCTGGCGTATTTTTCGCTTGTTCTAAAGCTGACTTAAGCTCAACAGGCGTATTGACTTTAAGAGTCACACAATTGCCTTCGTTAGCCCCAAAAGCTTTTGGCATCAGTTGCCAATCACACATAGGAATGTCATTGTAAGGCTGCTTTTCCCCATGAATAGCGCGTTCTACGGTATAGCCTGAGTTATTGATTAGCAAAATCACCGGATTGAGCTTTTCACGCAGCATTACTGCCAAATCTTGAATGGTCAATAAAGCCGAACCATCGCCAATCAACAACACACTACGTTTGTTAGGAGACGCTAGGCCTGCGCCTAAACTAGCGGGTAAAGTATAGCCAATAGATCCCCATAAAGGTTGACCATAAAAGGTAACCCCTTCTGGTAACCTAACTTCACTCATACCAAAATATGAGGTCCCTTGATCAGCAAATACAATATTACTGTCATCCAGACTACCGGCAATAATATGCCATAAATCTTTTTGTAGTAGGGGTTCATCATCTCCACCTTGCTGCTGATGCTTACCTACTTTGTCTATGAGCGGTTTTGGCTTGATTTCAATACCAGAGGTCAGTACTTCATGCAATGCTTGAAGCGCATCCTTCATAGCAATAGGCGCAAAAAACTTATCGCCCACTGTTGCACGCTCTTGATGAATATCTACCACTCGTGAGCGTTCAATATTTTGAGTAAAGCCGGCCGTGGTGGTGTCGGTATAATTTACCCCAAGCTTAATTAAACATTCAGCATTTTCTACTGCATCTTTTACCACAGGCTGAGAGGCTTCACCCACATAGACCCCCGCCCAACGCTCACCATTTTCATCTATCAATGATTTGCCCCAAGACAAAGTAGCATAAGGGATTTTAGTGTCTGATATTAAAGCTTTTAATTGAGACTGCAGTCCGAGACGATGTACCATCAGATCTGCAATTAGCGTTGTGGCTTTACCTTGGATAAAAGCAGCCAACTCTTCCTTAAAATCTGCCAATGCCATTTGACTGGTAATATCTTCTTCGCTGTCTTTTAGTTTTGTGGTAGGCGGATAAATAGGCAGTTTTGCAATATCTGGTGATAACAATAAATATCCAGGGCGTTGTTTTTTTAACACCATACGGATCACTCTATCAATTTCAGAGGCGGCATTTTTTGCGGTAATTTCGGCTCTTGCCACACTGACAGGCTCTGCCATCTTAATAAAATGATTAAACTCGCCATCGCCTAAACTATGATGCAAACGTCGTTTGCCCTTTCGCAGCTCAGTGTCTGGGGCACCGACAATATGCAGTACGGGCGCATATTCAGCAAAGGAGCCAGCAGTAGCATTAATGGCAGATAATTCACCCACGCCAAAAGTAGTCACCATAGCCGCAAAACGACGTTCACGCGCATAGCCATCAGCGGCATAACCTGCATTGAGCTCATTGGTATTGCCCACCCAACGTAGCTTATCTGACGCAATAATATTGTCTAAGAAAGATAAGTTATAGTCGCCTGGCACGCCAAATACTTCGGTAGCACCGGCTTCAGCCACTCGATCAAATAGATAATCCGCTATGGTGTAAGCGTGTTCGGACATGATAGTCTCCTATTTATTCATATTATTATTATCAATTTAGCTACCCCTTTAATCTATCAATAAGCAGCCTGTTGTAAAATGCGAACTATGTTATAAATAGGCGTGAACATGTAAGTGAATCTTAATGTACTTCAGAGCTAGTAGTCTCTGTGAAACTCGATACTATCTGTTATACCTTGGGATAAACCACATATAGTCGGTTGCCATCTATAATGGTTTTTTTGGCATCCAAATACTTATGCTCTACCCCTTTGTCCGAATCATTCATCGCAAAATCATCATCATTTAATAGACCAATTGACCCATCCTGACGTAGCCAAATACCTTCAAGCTTATCGTGTGGGTAATCAATAGCCTGTAGGATATCGACAGCCAAAGTTTTTTGGACAGGATGAATGCCTAACTCCACCAAGGTGTCCCAGTGACACTCATCTTGTGCGATCCACTGCTCCAACGTTTGCCCATTAATTAATAGACCTAACTCACTGTCACAATGGATACGCTCATCGTTAGAGTTATCTGATAGAGCCTGAAGGTTATTAATATCCGTGGCTTGCGAGATGTCAAATTTATAGATAAGTTTCTTGGCTGTTGACTGTTGTAAAGGAAACTGGCGGTCATGTTCTGCGACATAGAACTCATGCTCACTTAACGCAGCAATGGCAGAATTAACATGTTCCTTGGCGTCTAAACGACAAAGGTACTGTTTAATCACCCCGTTTTTCAGATTAATCATTACCATACGGGTCAAAGTGGACAGTCGACCTGATTTATCAGGATTGTCTATAGAAGACTCCATAACGCCGACCAAAGTGTTTTGATCTGGGGTAATGGTCAAAGATTCCATACCCCGATTGGTACGACGTTTGGCAAATTCGGCCGGTAATAATAAAGGACGACCTTCAATTATCACGTTGTTACGGCTGTCCTGAGTAAAAGGATTAATACGCTCAATCTCTATCCCTTGGGCATCATAATGTACCAGATGTGGCCCATACTCATCACTGATCCAAAAGCTACCATCCTCTAGTGCCGCTAAGCCCTCAGGGTCTAATCCGTTAAGATCTGTTTTTACCGGATTGGTTTGGGGATCGTAGGGTTTACTTGGGTCAATCGTCATTGGATTCCCTGAGATATCATAAGGAATCTCATTGGTTCCACCTAGGGCTTTGGGGTTGGGCAAACCACTGACTGGCTGCCCGTTTCTGTCCTTTAAGACAATCTCTTTGATCTTACGAATTTGGCCATCTGCTTTTACCTCGAAAAGACCTATTTTAGGGCTATAATCAGGGACCAGAAACTGTTTCCCCTCTCCTAAGCTACCCTTAAAGTCTGAGTTTGGCCCTCTATCGGTTAACGCATAGAATTGATTGGGATTGGTTGGGTGTGCTGCTGCATCGGAACCGAAGCCACCACCACGAATCTGTAATTTAGTCTCGGGATAAGCGGCATTTTGAAATTGCTCATTGAGGATATCATAAGGCAAAGCGGTGCCTTGAGTAATTGGATTTAAGTCATTTGATAAAGGGCTATTAAAGTTGGTAGGGATGCTGGTCATGGTGTGTTCCTAATAATTTTCTTAATGATATTTTTCTAATAATAGGTTTTTAACGTCATTTATTTAACGCTATTTGTTATGTTAGATAGGTATAGTTTTTAGAGCTTCTATAATGCCCTGCAACTACAGCTAAAAAAATAGCCCCTTAGTAACAGACCTTATCACTAAGGCGTACTAAGAGACTTTAAATCAGATAAAGGTGAGGTAGCATGATCTTAGAATAAGATGAGCTAATTAAATAAAGTTAAGATCAGTTATTTTACTGCTTAAATTTATCGCCTACCATTCCTTTGACTGTACTTAAAATATCAGCAGGTAATACCACCATCTTGGCATTGTCGGATTCTGCTAGCTCACGCATTGCTTTGATGTACTGTTCGCCAAGAAGATAAACTACTGGCATCTCCTCTTTACCCATGGCTTGGGTAATTAATCGAATCGACTCTTCTGAGCCCTTAGCTAAGACGACTTGAGCTTCAGCATCACGGCGAGAAGCTTCTAAGCGGCCATCAGCTTCTAAAATAGCGGCTTGCTTTTGACCATCAGCACGGGTCACTGTCGCACGGCGCTGGCGTTCAGCCGCAGCTTGCTCTTCCATAGCAGTCTGCATGGTGTCTGATGGATTAATATCTTGAATTTCGACGGTCTTCAAGGTAATACCCCAGTCAGCGATATCTTCAGAGATGGCCTCTTTTAATAAAGCTTTAATATGGTCGCGACTAGACAACGCACTGTCCAAGTCCATTTCACCGATAATAGAGCGTAATGAGGTTTGTACTAGATTGCGAATACCATGCTCGTAATCTTCAATACCGTATACTGCTTTTTCAGGCTGAACGATACTGATATAAGCGACAGCGTTGGCAATGATCACCACGTTATCACGGGTAATAACTTCTTGAGACGGAATGTCTAACACGATGTCTTTTGTGGTCAGTTTATAAGCCACATTGTCTACGTAAGGGATAATAAGGTTTAATCCCGGCTCCAAGGTTTGATGGTATTTACCTAAACGCTGCACAATCCACTTGTATCCTTGCGGTACAATTCTAACCCCTTTAAAGACGGTGAATACCACCAGTGCCACCATCACTAGCATGACTATACTAAAGCTTCCCATCTATACACTCCCTTTTTTTAAACACTTATTTAGTTTCCCATATTGATAGGGCTTTGTTTAAGTTTTCTGTTTTTCAAATTTTTTTGAATTTTTTACTGACCTGTACTGACTACCTATTATCGATGATTAATATGAGCCATAGTCTGGGCAGGTACCACGATCAATTCATTACCAACAACATCGACTACAACTACCCTTTGCCCCACTTCAACTACTTCACCTCGAGTGCGGCATTTCCATTCAGTAGCACCAACAATAGGAACACTAAAACGTACTGTACCCACTCTATCGAATGTTGGTTCCACGGTTATCATTCCTTTCTCGCCTATGATGACACTGCCACCCAGTCCAGCTTTAGTGCGATCAACAGATAAAGGCTGCACGTACTTAAACCATACGACCGCCATCACTATAGAGAGTATTAACCACAATGTGATTTGAAAAAATTGTGACAAGGGAAATAACCAGCTCAATAACGCGATAATCACTGCTGCGATACCGAACCATAAGGTCGCAAAGGTGGTTAAAAACATCTCTGAAATAATCAGTAGCCCTCCAAGTACCAGCCAGTGCCACGGCTCAAATACAAACATAATCTCATCCTTAATTATTTTTTTAGCGTTATTTATCTTAGCACTTTTGACGCTGTCACGTAGGCTTATCATAATGGCTATCAGTGATGCTATATTTTTAAACCATTAAGCATAAAAAAACGACCGCCGAAGCGATCGTTTTTGTTGAGACTAGATAGAGCAAAAGCTTTAGACTTGGTTCAATTAGAACTTGAATTTAGCACCTAGAGTGATACCATTCGCGTCTAAATCATCACCTACTCTGTTTTCAACTTGTGGGTACCAGTCATAAGCCACTTCTACTGCAGCATTAGGAGCAAGGTTTAGACCTAGACCTAAGCCACCCGCGATTGACGTTTTAGATTTGCTGTAATCTGCTACATTTGTCACTTTTGAATCATATTCTACTTTGTTCTTAGCCACACCTAAACGACCTTTAGCATACATTTGTGAGCCTGGGAAGTTATAGTCGTAAGTACCATATAAGCCATAAACGTCTGCACTATATTCATTAGCAGCGTTAAAATCTTCATCGCTAGTCGTCATGTATTCAGCTTCAAGACCGAAGTTTGGCGTGAATTTAGCACCACCATAAACACCGTATGAAGTTGCTGAGTCTTTAGCATCATCTAAGTCATATTGACCGATTTTAGCACCAATATATGGCTGTGCAGGTGATGCATAATTAACCGCAGCTTGAGCACCAACAGTCATCATTGAACCAGCAGCTAAAGCAAGTAGAGTTTTCTGTAAAGTTTTCATGGTCGTTCTCCTATAAGTATAAAGGTGATGACAAGTAAGGGTGTGGTTTGTCCATATGACTATCTTCAATACCCTTGCTTGTTATCCATGTCATAATAGTAACAAAATATTTCAAAGATATTGTGGTCTTTTGAGGACTAAGTTGTTACTTTTTGAAACAACTTATTTCTAGTGGAAACAAACACTTAGCGACTCATCATTTTCGAAACCTAAGTACTAATTTTTTTTAGATAAGGTGGGAATTTATCTTTGGCCGATATTAGTATCGAAACGCAAAAAAACGACCGCTGAAGCGATCGTTTTTCGTGTCATTTTAAGACAGTCAGTATTTTAGAAAATTTAACTAAGTAATTAACTCAAATTAGAATTTGAAGTTAGCACCTAAAGTGATACCAGAAGCATCCAAGTCGCCTTTGTTACCAACGTTTTCAATTTTTGGATACCAGTCATAAGCCAGTTCTACTGCAGCGTTAGGAGCAAGGTTTAGACCTAGACCTAGACCACCAGCAATACCAGTATCTGAATAGCTACCATTGTTTACTTTAGCAACGTTTTTAGAACTTAGGTCTATTTCGTTTTTAGCGATACCTAAACGACCTTTGGCATACATTTGTGAACCTGGGAAAGTATAGTCATATGTACCATATAAGCCATATACATCTGCACTGTATTCAGATTTATCTGCAACACCGGTAGTGAAATCTTCATCACTAGTAGTCATGTATTCAGCTTCAATACCGAAGTTTGGTGTGAATTTAGCACCACCATAGATACCATATGAAGTTGCCTCATCTTTAGCGCCGTCTATGTCATATTGACCAATTTTAGCACCGATATAAGGTTGTGCAGTCATGCCATAGTTTACAGCAGCTTGAGCACCAACAGTCATCATTGAGCCAGCAGCTAAAGCAAGTAGAGTTTTTTGTAAAATTTTCATTATAGTTCTCCTATTTATATAAAGGTGATACCAAGTAAGGTGATAGTTTATTGATAGCTTTAATACCCTCAATATCCTCGCTTGTTATCCATGTATTAATAGTAACAAAATATTTCATTTGATATGTAGGTGTTTGATAGGTCACTTGTTACTTTTTGCAATAAAATATTATTAATAGAAACAAGAGGTTAGTATCTTCTAGCAATAAAATTAATAGCTTTGCATTAAGCCATAAAAAAACGACCGCCGAAGCGATCGTTTTCTATATCTCTAAAAGAGGTTATGCTAGATTTTAAGTTGTTTAAAATTAGAACTTAAAGTGAGCACCTAGTGATACACCAGAAGCATCATAGTCTGTGTTGCCGATTTCAACTGTTGGATACCAGTTGTACATGGCTTCTACAGAGGCATTAGGGGCAATGTTATAACCTAGACCTAAACCACCTGCTACACCGGTGTCAGAATAGTCTGAAGACACTTTAACCGTATTAGATTTAGATTCTAAATCTACTTCGTTTTTAGCCACACCTAAACGACCTTTACCATATAAACCGCCAGTGTTAGGGAAAGCATAGTCAGCAGTCGCATATAAACCATAAGTATCTGCTGAATATTCAGTTACATTATTGAAGTCTTCATCACTTGTGGTTAGGTATTCAGCTTCAAGACCAAAGTTTGGAGTAAATTTAGCACCACCATAAACACCATAAGCAGTACCTGTATCTTTGGCACCATCAAGGTCATACTGGCCTACTTTAGCACCAATGTATGGCTGAGCGGTCATAGTGTTGCCATAGTTCACAGCAGCTTGTGCGCCTACAGTCATTAATGAACCAGCAGCTAGAGCAAGTAGAGTTTTTTGTAAAGTTTTCATTTTTATCTCCTAATTAATTTTGAACGATGCAAGAGTAAGTTAAATCCAATTAAGTAAAACGATATTTACTAAGTTAAGTAAAGAAGCCATTTTCTTAAAAGGTCTTGCTTGTTGTTGATGTATCCATAATAACCAAGGTTGCTTTAATACTCTGTCAGTGTTTAATAGGTCAGAAGTTATTTTTTACCCTTGTTTTTTATGCGTATAGTTACAAAAGCCGATTTATGAAAATATTTGTTACATATACCGATTAATGAAATATTCGCTATACATTATCAGATAGCCCTACCCACCAAATTTGACTCTCATCCCAAAATTTTCCGTAATATTTTCTGCATAACAGCTATTTAAAACAAAATTAAATTTAACAAGGGCAAGTGTTTATGAACGGACCCACACAGTCAAGCGTCACTGAACTATTAGAAACCCTCAAATCAAAAGACCAATATCGACAACTGCCCAACATTAAACATCAAAATCGATGCATTGTTTTAAATGACAGCTCATTACTTAATATTTCAAGTAACGATTATTTGGGAATAGGCAGTGATACAAAGCTGCAATCGCAGTTCTTAAGTTATTTACAAGAGATGCCCGAATCTTTATTACCGAAGATGGGATCAACTTCTTCTCGTCTATTAACAGGCAACCATGAACAGCTTCCCTTATTAGAAGCAGAGCTATTAAACTGGTATAGACTTGCCTTATCTGAGCAACAAAAGGTAACTTCTACCAAATCAGTATTGGTAATGAACAGTGGCTACCATGCCAATATTGGTATTTTACCGGCATTGGCTAAGCTGCCGTTGAATACTTTAATTTTGACAGACACTCTCATTCACGCCAGCCTGATAGATGGGGTACGTCTTATCAGCAGTAAGAACAGCAAACACTGTACTTATCAACGCTATCGCCATAACGACTTAACCCGCTTGGCTTCTTTAATTGAGCAGGCAGATGACAGCATAGAACGCATTATTATTGTCACAGAAAGCATTTTTAGTATGGATGGCGATCGAGCAGATTTAAAAGCCCTTGTGGCTCTTAAAGCCGCTGATTCTCGAATTGAATTGTATGTCGATGAGGCTCACGCTGTAGGAGTATTAGGTCGTAATGGACTGGGCCTGGCTGAGGAGACACAAACTTTAGCGGATATAGACTATGTGGTGGGTACCTTTGGTA
This sequence comes from Psychrobacter sanguinis, assembly GCF_020736705.1. Lineage (NCBI taxonomy): Bacteria > Pseudomonadati > Pseudomonadota > Gammaproteobacteria > Moraxellales > Moraxellaceae > Psychrobacter > Psychrobacter sanguinis. The sequence continues at coordinate 1,033,136 of NZ_CP085990.1, read as the reverse complement.
AAGCGTTTGCTTCTATGGGGGCTTATATAATTTGTGATGAGCAGATTAAACAGTGGTTAATCAACCAAATGCGCTCTTTTATTTTTAGTACTGCTCTACCACCCATTACCCAGTGTTGGACCAGATTTGTGTTAGCAGAGATGCCCTCACTACACTATTTACGCAGCCACCTTAGCGAGCTTTCAATACGGGTATCTAACGCCATAGATGCTGACTCAAGCGACGATTATCAATCGCCTATCATTCCTTATATATTAGGCGACAATGCCAGTGCTGTGAAGAAAGCTCAGGCTTTACAAAAAGCAGGTTTTTACGCGCTTCCTATTCGACCTCCTACCGTTCCAATCAATACCGCTCGTATCAGAATAGTAATGAACGCAAAATTAACCCATGACGATTGTACCCATCTTATTAAGCAGTTATAAATCCTATTATTAATCTCATCCTGACGTTATTAGCTTTTTATACCCTATATGATTTTAAGCTATATATGGTTTTAAGCTATCTGCTGAATAAAACGGCTAAATAAAAAAAGACCGTGCTATTAATAGCACGGTCTTTTAGTTAGCTAACGATAAAACCTATTAAGGTTTATAAGCTAATTACTTTTTATCGTCTTCATTCACTTCAGTGAACTCAGCGTCAACCACATCGTCATCTGCAGCATTGTCCGCTTGTTCACTATCAGCTGCTTGCGTTGGATCTACACCTTCAGCACCTTGGCCTGCTGAGTAAATCTTCTGGCTAACAGGCAAGAATGCGTTGTCTAATGCTTCAAGCTTAGCTTTGATGTCATCATGATCATCTTCTTTAGCCGCTAGTTCTAAATCACTAATTGCAGTTTCTACCGCTGATTTTTCATCTGCAGTCACTTTATCTTCAGCATCTTTCAATGCTTTCTGGATAGCGTGGATACGGCCATCTGCTTCGTTACGCACTTGCGCAAGGGCTGCGAACTTCTCATCTTCTGCAGCGTTGGCTTCAGCGTCACGTACCATTTGCTCGATTTCTTCATCCGATAAGCCAGAGTCCGCTTTAATTTGGATGCTCTGCTCTTTACCTGTACCTTTGTCTTTCGCTGAGATGTTCATGATACCATCAGCGTTGATATCAAAGGTTACTTCGATCTGTGGGATACCACGTGGTGCTGGTGGAATATCCGTTAGGTTGAAATTACCTAGCAATTTGTTCTGTGAAGCAACTTTACGCTCACCTTGGTATACCTGAATGGTTACCGCTGGCTGATTGTCTTCTGCTGTTGAGAACACTTGAGATTTCTTAGTTGGGATCATCGTGTTTTTCTCGATGATTGGAGTCATGACACCACCCATCGTTTCGATACCCAGTGTTAATGGTGTTACGTCAAGTAATAGTACGTCAGTTTTGTCACCTGAAAGTACCGCACCTTGAATCGCTGCACCCACTGCCACTGCTTCGTCAGGGTTCACATCTTTACGTGGCTCTTGACCGAAGAACTCTTCCACGGTTTTCTGAACCAATGGCATACGAGTCTGACCACCTACTAGGATAACGTCATCTATTTCACTTGCTTTTAGACCAGCATCGGCTAGAGCTACTTTACAAGGTTCGATAGTACGTTTTACCAATTCTTCAGTTAACGCTTCTAGTTTAGAGCGGCTAATAGTTACCACTAAGTGCTTAGGACCAGAGGCATCAGCAGTGATGTAAGGTAAGTTTACTTCAGTGCTTTGAGCGCTTGATAACTCGATTTTAGCTTTTTCAGCGGCTTCTTTTAGACGCTGCATCGCTAATGGGTCGCCTTTTAGGTTGAAGTCTTGTTCTTTTTTGAACTCTTCAACTAAGAAGTCGATTAAAGCTAAGTCAAAGTCTTCACCACCTAGGAAAGTATCACCGTTGGTTGATAGTACTTCGAACTGTTGTTCGCCATCAACGTCTGCGATTTCAATGATTGATACGTCAAAAGTACCACCACCTAAGTCATATACCGCAACAGTGCTATCGCCTTTTTTCTTATCCATACCGTAAGCAAGAGCAGCAGCGGTTGGTTCGTTGATGATACGTTTAACGTTTAGACCCGCGATTTTACCCGCATCTTTAGTTGCTTGACGCTGAGAGTCGTTAAAGTAAGCTGGTACGGTAACTACCGCATCTGTTACTTTCTCACCTAAGTAGTCTTCTGCTGTCTTTTTCATTTTTGTTAAGATTTCAGCAGAAATCTGTGGTGGTGCCATTTTTTTACCGTTAACTTCAACCCACGCATCACCATTATCTGCTTTAACGATTTTGTAAGGCACCATACCGATGTCTTTTTGAACCACTTTGTCATCAAAACGGCGACCGATTAGACGCTTAATAGCATATAAAGTGTTGTTTGGGTTAGTCACTGCCTGACGTTTTGCAGACTGACCTACTAGAATTTCGCCGTCTTTATAAGCGATGATAGAAGGGGTAGTACGTGTGCCTTCAGCATTTTCGATGACTTTAACTTTGTCACCTTCCATTACTGCCACACAAGAGTTAGTTGTACCTAAATCAATACCAATTGTCTTAGCCATAATATAAAACTCCAAATCATTTATTGTTTGTGTTTATTTCAATGTTAGCATTTGGCTTACTTTCTATTATTGAGAATTTGATTAAGTAAGCCTTGCTCTTGTCTCTATATATCGGTTTAGTAATGCTGTTTTTCAAGCCAGAGTTAAGCAAAATTGATAACTTTTTGTCTTTTTTTATGTATCTGGCCCACTTTTACTAAGGTTCGGCTTAAATTTTAAGCCCAATACGGGTTACCGCTTATTGACCCACTTTAACCATAGCAGGACGCAATAAACGACCGTTTAAGGTATAGCCTTTTTGTAATACTTCACCCACTGTATCAGCAGCAGCTTCTGGGTGGATACCTACCGCTTCGTGAAACTCAGGGTCAAACTTGTCATTTTGTGGATCAACCACCTCAACACCCTGTTTATTTAAAACATTTAAGAAAGACTTATGGGTTAATTTAACACCTTCCAAGATAGCATCATCTGCATCATCATCGGCTTGTACGCTAACGATGGCACGTTCTAGATTATCTACCACTTCTAAAAGCTCTTTGATGAATTTCTGTAGCGCAAACTTACGGCTTTTTTCTGTTTCTTGCTCCATACGTTTTTGAGCATTATAAGCCTCAGCATTGGCACGAGCTTGACCTTCTTTGGCTGCTTTTACTTCTTCTTCAAGCTGAGCGATACGTTCTTCATAAGTGGTAATATCAATATCGTTACCGATAACATTGTCACCATTCACTTCTGGATTAAACTCATTCAACGTTTGTTCCAATACAGTTTCCGAACGCTCAATATTATCATGAGCAGCATTTGGGTTCTGAGTTTGGTTCTCTTGATTCGGGGCAGCGTTATTCGCTTCATTATTACTCATGGTATCTCCTTAGTCGCTTAAAGTTATATAACGGATTTTTTATGATTTATGACGCCCTAATTTAAACTGTGAAATTTTTTAAAATTAGGACCATTCGTTAGGGTAATGCTAAAAATGCTGAATTCATTGACATTTATCGTCTATCGTCGTTTAAACACACTAAATCCACGATAAATTATTGTCTATTTTCTATAATTTACTTTTCTTATATTCTTACTGATTGATAAAGGTCATTGGTATAAATTTCAACCCCTGAGCACAAACTTAAAACAATCCATTAACAACATTATGGGGTTGATATCTTAAAATGCACTATATACTGAGCTATTTAATAGTAATTTGGCAGTATTTATTTTAGGATTAACAACGATTGATGGATTGCTAGGCCTCATTGATGGATTGTTAGACCTTAATTAGACATTAAATCTGCATTAATCGCCAAGTCTGCCTTTTACTCTCAATTATTCTCATCATAACCTTTATAGGACCTTTTTCATGTCATCGCCCTTGATTCATAAAGCCAATTACACCCCTTCGCTCTACAAACGTTACCTTAGGGGGTTGGTGCTGGCTATGGTCACCTCAATAGCAGTGTTAGGGTGTGATGCAGAGAAATCTTCTAGTTCTGAAGCGCTAGTCCAGATTTTGGAAAACGAGGTGGTGGTAGATCACTCTTTGGTACAAACCAGTATTCCAGAGCGTTATCAACCCAGTTATAACTTGCAGGGGGCTTTAATTCCGGTCAACAGTATTACGCTGACCACGCCTTATCCTGTTTTATCCGCCTCTATAGAAGTCAAAGAAAGGGATGAAGTCAAAAAAGGGCAGACGCTGGCTAAGATAGACACCCAAATAGCAGAAAACAAGCTTCCTTATATTGCTGGTGAATTTCTTGACGTATATGTCGACGGTGTACAAATTCCCGCACAGAACGGGTCAGAGACGACTGCGACACCACAAACCACACTAGGAGTAGCATCAGATAAACCAAGCCAGCCTCAGTCGACTGATAATGGCAATAACACTGCTTCTAATGCCAATAAAAGCCCACTGAACACGACGGACCTTTCCCCTACTACTAAACAAGACGATAATGAAACAGAAGAAAAGCTAATTCCCGTTACTTTGGTTCTAAAGTCTTCTATTGATGGAACGGTTACTAGCCTCTCTACTGCCTCTAAGACTGAATCAGTACAGAGCAGTGCAGATAATGCCAATACTGAAGGCAAACCCGATAGCGCCAGTACCCTTGATGAGACTAACCAAGGTAAAGCTTCTTCATTCGCCATTACTGTGGCCAATACTCAAAAACTACAGTTGGTTGGCAAACTGCCTTTATCGACTCAATCTCAGCTTTCTGTCGGTAAACCGGTTTATTTCACTGTCTATGATTTAAAGAAAGAATTTACCGGTCAAATCAGTCACATTATCCCTGATCGTCAATCGCAAACCTTAACGGTTCGTGCGCCCTTAGTCGCTGGTGAAAATAGTAAAGCCCTGTTGAAGCCAGGGATGCAAGCATCAATGAATATTGAGTATGGTCAGATTGAACTTGGGGTACGTTTGCCTAGAAACGCTATTCATGAAGCCAATCTCGATGAGTTAACCAAAAAGCGTCCCAGACCAAACAGCCCTATCAAAGGCTATGTGTGGATTGTTGAACAAGATCAAAGATTGGCTTATACCCCGGTAGAAGTGGTGCAATATTTTGCTGAGTCTGATCAGTTTTTAGTCAGTGGAATCAGTAATGAAAGTATTGTCTGTTTGGCTGACCTACCTAAGAACTCTGATGGCAAAAAGCTATCTATAGACTAAAGACATCTAAAATTAGAGAAGCTGGATACTAGAGAGAGTTGCTCTTAAAGAGACTTATTCTTAAAGAAATTCATTTCACATTAACTTATTTTCACTATAAGCAATAAGGAAGTCTTAGTGCGAAACCATTGGTTGTTCTGGAGCTTTTGGGTAATTGTCAATGCCTTAGCAGGTTATGTCTGGGGCACTTTATTAATGGCGCCCACCACCTTAGGTCCTATCGCGGGGATGCTTTTAGGTACGGCGATATTTATTGTTGCTTATGCGCTTATTGATAAATATTTGATAACCCATCGCTATCAGAACTGGCATCAGGCTTTACGTAAGGGCGTTTATATAAAAGCGGCACTGCAACTGCTCAACTTCACCTTATTATTGAAGGTCCCTATCGTGCCAGAACTATGGGCGGGAGGTATATCGGTTTCTATCGTTACCGATATTTTAGGAATTAATTCAAGAGCACAACCTTTCTTATTTGCTCTGACCAATACCCTATTAACTGGTTTGCTTTTATCGATGATGGTAGCCGCAATTAGCTTTATCGTTGGTATTACTAGTAAGGCTAAACAGGCCAAAAGCTCAAAGTCTTAGCTAGAATTTGTTATGGTTTAATATGTCCAATTGGCTCTTATATACTATTGTCGGTAGCTTGATCAACACTTCGCTTATGTGTTACTTACTGCTATTTATCTGCTAATTAGCTACTTATCTATTTAATCAGTTACTTAGTCATTTAATTAGTAGGTCACTTCATCGGTTACTTAATCACTTACTTAGTGAGCAATTAATTATCGACTATAGTGTTTCACGTGAAACTTTAAATACTAGGCCTAAATTCTGTTTCACGTGAAACATATGCATATATAGCCTGCTTATCGTTACTTTAAAAGTGGCTACTGTTTAAAATAAGCTACTGATTGACGAGGGCACCCGCTAAATCTGGGTGTTGAAACTCAAAGCCTGCGTCCAATAATGCTTTCGGCAATACTTTCTGACCATCGATTAGCAAAGTCGACATTTCGCCAAACATCATCTTTAATACAGGAGCTGGCATTGTCATAATGGTCGGTCGGTTTAACCAATCCCCCAACGTCTTAGTAAAAGTGGCATTGTCCACAGCATTCGGGGAAGTTAAGTTATAGATAGAGACCGGTTTACTATCATTTGATAACTGCGAAGTATGAGCCTCGGTAGAAAGATGACGCTCAATAATAAACGCCACCGCTCTCACCCAGTCTTCGCGGCTGATCCAGCTCATAATTTGCTTACCATCGCCTATTTGACCCCCTGCACCCATTTTTAAAGGCGTGATTAATCTACCCAGCATCCCACCTTCGGGGTGAATCACGACCCCCGTTCTCACTAACACCACTTCGACGCCCATCTTGGTCGCTGAGATTGCGAGCTCCTCCCAACTATCACACAGTTGGTGGGCGAAATCCTCCTTAAAGGTCTGTGGGTTTGCCTGTTTTGAGTAGTGTTGACTACTTTCATCAAGAGGTTTATCGCCTTGAGCGCCATACCAGCCTATTGCTGAACCACTGATAAGCAGTTTAGGCTTTTGCTCAATACGATCTATATAGTCCAAAACTGACTGCGTGGGCTGTACTCTACTGTCAAACAATTCGCGCTTACGGGTTTCACTCCACCGTTTATCGGCAATGCCAGCACCGGCAAGGTTGATCACCACATCGAAACTAAGCAGCGTCTCGCTTAACTCTTCATAACTCATCATATTAATATAACTAGGATGTGATTGCGTGTTATCACGGCTCAGCCAAGTAATACTCACCTCGCCTCCCTGCTTTTCATATAGCCACTGACTCAGAGCACTACCTAAAAATCCTGATCCACCGCTGATTAAAATATCCATTTTATTATCCCTATTTATTAAGGTGATGAGCTATTAAGGTCGTGAGTTGTTGAGACTTTAAGTTGTTGAGGTCGTACTTTATTTGATTGAGCTTGTGTATGCTCTAATGTATAAGGACTTGGCTGCTGTTAATTTTATCGAATGATATCGCCTGTTAAGCCTTCTCTAATCTGACTGGGTAACGTGTAACCCAAAGTATCACCCTGCAAATAGCCGATGTCCTCTTTAAAATAAGCATATGCCTGCTCAAAAGTGACCGCAGGTGCTTGCCCCGATGGATTACAGCTGGTAGAGACAATTAAACCATAAGGATTGCTGTCACTAACCATTTTCTTACAAAGTTGAGCAATCAACGGATGATTGATGACTCTGACAGCTATCGAGTTATGTTTGCCCGTTATCCAATAGGGAATAACAGGGTCTTGCTGTGCTAGAGCCGTTAGCTCAGATTCAGACTTAGATTGAAGCTCAGATTTAGACAAAGGCAATGGCAAAAGCCAAGTATGCGCCTGTTGAGTGTCTCTGGATGCATCACCCTTATTTGATTGAGGCGCCCAACTGTCGATAATCTGCTGCTGACGCTGAACGGGTAACTGATCAATCAAGGGACGAACCCGATCAATATTATCAGTAACCACAATCATCCCTTTTTCAGCGGGTCTGTTTTTTATGGTGAGAATTTGATTAACGGCTTCCTCATTATAAGCATCACAGCCTATGCCCCAGACACTTTCTGTCGGATAGGCCAGCAGTTTACCTTGCTGCAACCACTGAGCGGCTTGCTCAATTTCAGTGGTAATATTTTGGGTGTTCAAGTTCATAGTTTACTGTTTCGGATAAATAGTCTATTGCTTTGGATAAATAAAAGCGTAGGGTGCTCTAGCTAACTTATAAAATAGAAAGGGGCATTACTAATTTGTCAGTCGTTGATACCGACCCCCAACTTGGGTAATCACCCCCAACAGTTCTAACTCCATTAGCTGACTCAAAAGACTGGGTGTATCCAACTTAGTTTTGATGATTAAGGCATCTAAATCTTGAAAGTCAAACTCAATATGAACCCATAAAGGCTGAAGGTGCTTTGAAATAGTAGCAGACTTTTTTTCTTTTAAAACAGGTTTAGCGTTATCATTTGAAGCAAAGGCTGTAAACGAACTCTGATTAAATAAAGATAAGGTCTCAGACTTGTTTTTTTTATAATCAGACTGTCCGTCTTTATTATTGGGTAAATCTATTCCTTCCTGCTTTAACTGTTCTTCATGTTTTGTAAAACTTCCAGGTGCTAATAACTGGCTGCACAGATCTTCAATAATTTGATCCGGATGATAGACCAAAGTAGCCCCTTCTCGAATGAGATGGTGACAACCTTCTGCATTACTATTATCAATACTGCTCGGTAAAGCAAAGACCTGCTTACCCTGCTCTGAGGTCAACCGAGCGGTAATCAGTGAGCCACTTTTGATTGCTGCTTCGGTAACGTTAGTGCCCAAACTTAGACCGGCCACAATACGATTGCGTCGTGGAAAGGTGTGTTTATTAGGTTTAATGCCAGGTAGAAGTTCGCTGATAATACAGCCACCTTCATTAATGATACGCTCAAACAGCGCCCGATGCGGAACAGGATAATAAACATCTATACCAGTTCCCATTACCCCAATAGTGCGTCCACACTGTTCTGAATTTTGTGCCAAAGCCCCTAAATGTGCTTGAGCATCCACCCCTTGTGCCAGCCCGCTGGTAATAATATATCCCGTTTTTGCTAGATATTGGGCCATATCAAAGGTAAGCTTTTGTGCTTTTTGAGTCGGTTTGCGACTGCCAACGATTGCTATTTGTGCAGCATTTAACAAACTTCCATTGCCACGATAGAACAATAAAGGCGGGGGATTAAACAGCTGCAATAACTGCTGAGGATAGTCACTGCCCTCTTGAAATAAAACCTGAAATTCATCGCCTGCTCTGCGCTTTTCAATATCGGCAATAAAAGCTTCATCATTCTCGGTACTGGCTTGCCTATGCCGAGCAATGTGCTTCGCATGAATACCCAATGTTGTCCATTTCGATTCACCTTGTTGTAACGCACTTTGAGCCGAACCAAAATGCTTTTTGAGTTTATAAAAAGCAGACAGTGAGGTATTAACCCGTTGCCATAAAATTAAGATAGCCCGTTGCTCAAGCGTAAAGGTAGAGCATTCATTTAATAGGGCACTATTCATGATGGTGACCAATTGACAACAGTATTGCTCATACTACTTACCTTAATAAAATTAAAAGATTAAATAATGGATGTGAATACATACTAACAAAACCGGTAGTTAATTATTAATATTATTAAATATTTTGATATTGTCTTTGCTATTTTACTTTACACTCTCTTTAATATTAGGTTTTATAGTTAGCTTACTCATGAACCAAAAAAAACCAGAGCGCTGTTATCAGCCACTCTGGTCAGTCTTGAATTATGCTATTTTAACTTCTAATTTGGCGTCTGATTTAGCATTTAATTTAACTATTAACGTAAAGATTCGTAATCAGATATCGCGTTCAATTCAGTTAAAAGCCTATTCTTGTTAGACAGGTGATACTACTGCTCTAATCTCATCGGCTACTAAGCTAGCATCATTATCTAATACCGTTACATGCTGCTCTAAGGACTCAATATCTTTAGTATGTTCTGGACGTTCGATGTCTATCTCACCCACTGCTTCAAAAATGGTTTCTGAGAATTTAACAGGCAGTGCGGTTTCGGCACAGACAATGACTTCACCCTCTTTTTGTAGCTCACGGGCTACTTTCACCCCATCAGCCGTGTGCGGATCGATTAGATCGTTATAGTTTTCATAGACTGATTTAATGGTATTAAGACGATCTTGATGCGTTGACTTGCCAGCAGCAAAACCATAACGGCTATTTACCGCGTCTAACACATCTGACAAGTCAAAGCCTTTGCCAGTTTTCACCCCATCAAATAGCTCATGAACACGGTTGCTGTCTTTTTCTAATAACAGATAAACAAAACGTTCAAAGTTGGACGCTTTAGAGATATCCATTGAAGGACTTGAAGTGACATAAGTCTTATCAGCTGGACGCGGCGTATAAACACCTTGGTTAAAGAAATCATTTAACACATCGTTTTCATTGGTGGCGACGATTAAGCGGTCGACAGGCAGTCCCATTTCACGGGCAATGTGACCAGCACAGATGTTACCAAAGTTACCCGAAGGTACGCAGAAACTTATCTTTTGCTCATTATCATCCGTGACCGCAAAGTAAGCTTTAAAGTAATAAACGATTTGGGCTAAGATACGACCCCAGTTGATTGAGTTAACCGTACCTAGGCTATATTTGGCTTTAAAGTCTGCATCTTGTTGTAATGCTTTAACGATATCCTGGCAGTCATCAAACATGCCTTTAATGGCGATATTGTGAATGTTGGCATCGGTTAAGCTATACATTTGAGCACGTTGAAATTCACTCATTTTGCCATGTGGCGACATCATAAACACTTCGATGTTGTCTTTGCCGCGAAGCGCATATTCGGCCGCACTACCGGTATCACCACTAGTGGCACCAATAATGGTCAAACGTTTGCCTTTCTTCTTTAATACGTACTCAAATGCATTGCCCAAAAACTGCATGGCCACGTCTTTAAAAGCTAAAGTTGGACCATTAGACAAACCTAAAATATATAAGTCATCTTCTAATTGGCGTACCGGTACAATATCATCGCTACCAAACACTTCTTTGGTATAAGTACGATTGATAATATCTTTTAAATCAGCCTCGTCAATATCGGTGGCAAACAGACGCATAATTTCAAATGCTAGCTCTGGATAGCTGAGTTTACGCCACTTGTTTAGGGTAGCTGAATCAACTTGTGGATAGCTTTCTGGCAGCATTAAACCGCCGTCAGGGGCTAGACCCATTAACAACACATCGCTAAAGTCCATTCGCTCGGTTTGACCACGGGTACTGATATATTTCATGTCTTGTCCTGTCAAAGAATCATATAAAGTTGTAGTACAAAAAGAGTAGCATATTTTTAAGTATAAGCCATATCAAATAAACGGCTTATTGGTTTTTGAAATGATTTTAAACTTTAGTCTTGGAGTTAACTACACTTTCATCAGCTTGAAGAATCATCACCTGAAGCTACCAGTCACTCTACATAACTAATTTGTTAGTCATGTAATTTAATGCTATAAATAGTTTACTATGTCTGAGTTGTAATATTCAGTCTAGAGAGTCATTCAACCACTTAATAATTTATAAAAAGGAATAACACCATGGCAGATATTGAAATCGAAAAAGAACACAATTTAGAGTTTAGTAAAGCCCGTGAGCAAGCTAAAAAGTGGCTTGAAAGTTCTAAAGAAAAGTTTGGTCTTGATGCCACTTATGTGGAAGGCGAGAATGAAGATAATGTCACTATCAGCCGTAAAGGTATTGATGGTAAAGCCACTTTGGATGCCAATAAATTAAGATTTGAAGCGAAATTAGGCTTTTTAGCCAAACCGTTAAAAGGCAAGATCAAAGAAGTATTAGAGTCAGGGATAAGTAAGTATTTTAGCTAATCCGCTTAGAGTTAATTGGCTATAACTTGGTTACTATCGATGCTTGAAAGAACCCCATAAGTCGGACTCAACTTATGGGGTTTATTTCATTTTAAGTGGACACTTTTTTCAGCACTGCATAATAAAAACCATCGCCACCAGCAGCTGGGGTAGCTATTTGTTGCTCAGAATCCTGATCCACAGCAGTTGGCTCTAGTGATTCAGACACTTTGTATATCGGCAAACACTGACGTCCCACAGCTTGTTCGATACCCCAATTGGTCTGCTCGTCATCAAAAGCTACGGCCACCGCATCCTTATGACGTTTTAAAAACGCTTGCATCTGTTCTACGTTTTCTTGCTTTAATATTGAACAAGTAACGTATAAAAAATAGCCACCTACTTTTAGCTGCGGCCACAAGTTATCCAAAATTTGCTCTTGCAACTGTGCGGTATGTTGCACATCTTCCTCGGTACGCAGTAAAGTAATATCAGGATGACGTCGAATAACCCCTGTTGCAGTACAGGGCGCATCCAATAATATGGCATCAAATCCTGAATCAGAGTCTTTATCAGTTGGCTGAGCTTGCCAACTGGTGGCATCAACGCACTCGATATCCAGATGTAGTTTGCTATTCACGATAGGCGCTGGAAGCTGTAAACGCTCTAAGTTTTCAAAAATACGGGTAATACGTGGCGCTTCGTTATCAATAGCCGTTAGCTCAACCTTGCTAATATTAGTGGTGTCCGTATTTAACTCATCATCCTGTTTCACGTGAAACAATCCAGTTTGTTCTGATTCTTGCACGCCCAATAATTCAAGCCAATGTGCCAACTTACCGCCTGGTGCTGCACACGCATCTAATAAACGTACTTTCTCTTTTGGATTGGCAGTTACTGCCTTTTGCAATAACGCATTGATAATAGGTGCCGCCAATTGTGCATGCGCATCTTGTACACTGGCAATGCCCTCTTCAAATTCAGGCAAATGACTAACCGGCACGCTGTCAATCAGCTCTATTAATTGTTGTTTAATCTCAACCAACTCATCCGCAGTATCAGTTTTAATTGAAGTTTCGAGTGACACCAATTCTGCGGCTATTTCTGCTTCAGCCAACTGTGATAAATAACTTTCACTGTCACTTTGTAGAGGATTTACTCGCAAGAACATCGCCGCTGACTGACGCAAACTTTGGGTCAGCTCATTATAGTTTTCACGCCAATCTGCTTTTAGCTGCTGAGCTAGCCAGTTAGGTAAACTGTGGTTTTTGTTGGCTTTCTTACGGAACTTATTCGGGTTTTTGGCCACTTTACGTAAGATGGCATTGACCAAACCTGACGCACGCGCCAGATCAATATATTTCACCGCTTCTACCGTTTCATGAATCGCAGCATGATCAGCAACATTCAAATAAAGTAGTTGAGTAATACCAACTTGAATCGTGGTACGTACCTCAATCTCATCAATTGGATTATCAGACAAGCTATCAAGTAAACGTTCGGTCGCATACCAATGGCGTAAGGTCGTCAGCAATAAAGCATGGGCAAATCCCTTATCCTCTCCCTTTAAGCTGTTTAATAATGGGTCCAAAAGGCTACTAAGTGACTGTCCTTGCTGAATGGCTAACAAGGTGTTAATCACCGCAACACGGACGTTTTTGTTTTGGGTTTTGTTTTGGCTACTGCTATTTGGTTTGCTGCTCATTTAAATGAATGCCTAATAATGACTAAATATGGTTAATACAATTAGAGGTATTAAAGGTGATGGTGTCTATTTCTATGAAATCTGTTTATCTGTCTATAAAAGCTACTCAGCGGCAGCAACAAATTTATCGCCATCATCTAGCTGACTGCCATGACACACTTGCTCAGCAGTTACTGGCTTACTGCCTGCAAATTGCAATTGGGTTAAACGTAACGTCGTACCTTCGGCATTAGAATCGGTATTCGATTGACCACAAGCGACTAAAATGGCATTTTTACCAACACTTATTACCGTACCAGGTTCTACTACCGTAGTTTGTGAATGATTAACTGGCAATGCTGCCAATACTTTAACCCGTTTCGGCTCACCCTTACCTTCAGAATCGGCTAAAAAGGTATAAGCGCCTGGATACGGATGCATACCCCGTATCTGACGCTCAATCAATTCCGCCGATTGAGTCCAATCGATTTCACCCTCAGACTTACTTAGTTTCTCAGCATAATTAGCCAAGCTATCATCTTGCTTTTCAGCTTTGGCCTGATACCAAGGTAAATCTTTTAACACGGTAACGATGGCCTCAGCGCCCAGTTCTGCCATTTTGTCATGCAGACTGGCTGTGGTTTCATCAGCGGCGATATTATAAGCCACCTTATATAACATATCGCCCGTGTCCAGACCTTTGTCCATCTGCATGATAGTAATACCTGTTTGTTCATCACCGGCAAGTAACGCACGGTGAATGGGTGCTGCACCACGCCAACGAGGTAATAATGAAGCATGAATATTCAAGCAGCCATGCGTTGGTGTCTCTAACACCCCTATTGGTAAAATAAGACCGTAAGCCGCCACTACCATAATGTCTGGCTGATAATTCGCTAAGGTTTCACGAGCCGCTTGTCCCTCCTCCACCGACTTTTTAAAAGTGTGCGGCTGTTCAACGGGTAGATTGTGCTCAAGCGCCAATTGTTTTACTGGAGAGGCAGTGAGCTTTTGACCGCGACCTGCTTTGCGATCAGGTTGGGTGTACACAGCAATAATCTCGATGTTGAGCGCCTGTTGCTGCTCGATAAGTGCTTGCAAACTAATGGCGGCAAATTCTGGAGTACCCGCAAAAATAACACGCTGCTTGGTAAAAGACTGTTTTTCAATATTCATAGTTTTTATTCGTTATACAGTTTAGTGAAATAAGATGACAGCGGATAAAGTAAACCTAACTCTGCCCTTGTTTCATTATAGTGAAATTATGGTCTCCCTGCCATGAAACCTACTAAGGTCTATCAATTAACCTCGAAATCATAGTTAAAAAAATTTAAACCACTTTAAAAGTATCTCAGCCAGTAATCACATAAGCTATTATTTTTGTCAGCTGTACGTGATTTTAGACACTGCGCAAAATACCCTGTGCTTAAAACAGTCGACTCGGCTTGCTGCTATTTAACTCGCGCAACAAACTTAATTTTCAAAACAAAAAAGCCCTTCTAAAACTAAGAAGGGCTCAAATGACACAGACCAATTAACAACTGCTAAACTGCTTAATATAGGGTTACTGAATATAGAGTCACTGAATATATAGTCACTGCATACAGAATTACGGTCTTTATATTAAGTGAAATATTAGTCAAGCCTATTTACTCAGCAGCCACACTGGTCAGACGCTCAAGATAACGAGCAATTAAATCTACTTCGATATTTACTGGGCCACCTACTTTCCAGTGACGACCAATGTTGGTCACTTCTGCAGTATGCGGAATGATATTTAAACAAACAATATTGTCTTTAACCAAGTTGGTGGTCAAACTGATGCCATCGACAGTAATAGACCCTTTGGTAGCTGCATATTTTTTCAGTGCTTCAGGAATAGCAATCTCTATGTATATCGATCGAGCATCCTCTTTCATCAACTCGATTTTACCTACCCCATCTACATGGCCTGAAACCATATGACCGCCAAAACGCGTTGTCGGTAACATCGCTTTCTCGAGGTTAAGGGTATCGCCTTGTTGCCAGTTACCCATGGCTGTCTTAGCTAAAGTTTCACGTGAAACATCCACTGAATAGCCGTTATTACTCATTTCTACAACAGTAAGACAGATGCCATTGCTGGCGATTGAATCGCCTAATTTCACATCGCTAAAATCCAAATTGTCAGATTCAATGGCTAGACGTACATCTCCACCTAACTCAGTGATTGACTTTAAGGTTCCGGTACTTTCAATTATTCCTGTAAACATAAATACTCCACATAGTTAACTGCTATAAAAGCATACAAAAATTATTAGACATCTTCTAAATCAACCCCTATTAGCATCGAGTCAATCTGTGGATAACTTTAGCGAAATTACACACAGCATATCTCTTCAAAGTAGAATTAAAATAGTTATCCACAGCGAAATTAAAAAACCTGCTAAAGTTATTAACAACACTTAGTTCCACGTGAAACGCTTAATATACTTGGTTTTGGGTAGCACAACATTATAAATAGTTTCATGTGAAACCCAACTAATCCACAGTTTCATGTGAAACAATCAAATAAATTTTTATTTTATAAATTTTTTAATGACCGATTGTGGATAACTCTATACGTAATTACTGTAGGCTTCAAATAACACTAATAGGCTGACAGTACCTACAACCACACAGCTCATTAGATAGTTTGTAAGAATACTAAACAAATGTTCATTAATCTCTAGCTAGCATTTGCCACAAAATTAAGCTTAATATCGGTCCCTATTTGACTGCAGTGTGCCAATTTAAAGCGGCGTTGTGATGATAATCTATTAACAGTCATAGTTAGCATGGGCTGTGCTTCATGCCCCAACACACAAGGGGCTTGATAAACAATTAATTCATCTACCAACCCTGCTTCAATAAAGCTACCCGATACTTTAGAGCCTGCTTCAATTAGCACGTCATGAATATCATGCTCTACCACTAAGCTGTGCAACAGTGTTTTTAAATCATTATCAGCCCACAGCAGCGTCTGCTCATTTTGCAGTACCTTATAATCACTACCCTTTAAACGCTGACGTCGGTCCAATACCACCACTTTTGGCTGTGGTATCTGTTCAATATCGACACCCAATTGAGTGGAACGCACGTTTAAGCTCGGATTATCCTTAATAATGGTCTGACTACCCGTAATAATGGCACCGCTCAATGCCCTCAGCTGTTGTACATCTTCTCGGGCTGCTGACCCTGTAATCCATTTAGATTCTCCCGAGGCCATTGCTGTTCTACCATCTAAACTACTGGCTATCTTTAGGCGCACATAGGGCATTTGGGTACGCATTGACTTTAAAAAGCCTAAATTAAGCTGTTCAGCTTGTTCAGTACACACACCCACAGAGACTTTTATACCGGCATCTAGCAGCAATCGTACACCTCTACCCGCTACTTTAGGATTCGGATCTAGACCGGCAATCACTACTCTACTTACTTGAGCTTTGATTAAAGCCTCTGCACAAGGTGGGGTTTTTCCAGTATGGCTACAAGGTTCTAGGGTCACATAAGCAGTCGCTGCTGCAACCGATTGTGTAGCGTTTCTTAAAGCAAAGACTTCTGCATGTGGTTGTCCTGCTTTAGGGTGAAACCCTGTACCTATAATTAAGCCATCCTTAACCAGAACACAACCTACTGCAGGATTAGGGCGGGTGGTATAAAGGCCTTTTTTAGCCGCTTCTATCGCCAGATTCATGTAGTAATAATCTTCGATTTGTGGCGTATCGATGCCTTCTATATTTGCGAAATAAGAGGCAGGGTTAGCAGTAGAAATAAGCGTTGGATTGGGGGAAGATAAAGAGTCAACATGCATAAGTAACGACCATTATTGTAAGTGGGCAATTTGAGGATAAAACATACCAATATGAATCAATAGACAAGAAAATAGCCACATAGAGACACGAAAATAGAGACAATACTCTATCCCGTTTATTTGCCCCATTATCGATTATTAACTGGCTAAAGCTTTTTTTTATTTGAAGTTTATTTATTGGAAACTTGTCTGTTAACTCTTTATATATTGAGTATAGGCTTATTGACTAAAAGCTTATTTATTATCTGAGGGCCTAATGTTTTGTAATTCTTGACGAAACGCCTCTATGTCTTGAAAGTCTCGATAGACACTGGCAAAACGCACATAAGCCACATCATCAAGCTCTTTTAGCTCACTCATGACTACCTCACCCAGGGCTTTACTACTGATTTCACGCTCTCCCAATTGACGAATACGCTTTTCAATACGGCTAATCATCGCCTCTTGCTCATCTAAGGTGACCGGGCGTTTTTGTAGGGGAAGCTGTATAGAGCGTCGAAGCTTCTGTGAGTCATAAGGCTCAATACGGTTATTGGATTTGATGATACGCGGCATCACCACTTCTACTACCTCAAAGGTGGTGAAACGCTCTTGGCACTGATTACACTGCCGGCGACGGCGAACCTGGGCGCCTTCTGCTGCCAGTCTTGAATCAATCACCTTAGTATCATCTGCATTACAATAAGGACACTGCATATACTTTTCTCATTTATATCAGACTAATAGTCACTAAAAGATAGCACAGTTACACGTGGCTGCTAAGTCTCATTTTGCCCCGCCTTTTATCATTACTCAGAGGCTATTTACCAATACAGAAGCTGCCAAAAATTCGGCCCAGTAAATCATCTGCACTAAATTCGCCAGTGATTTCGCCCAAGCTATACTGGCCTTGACGTAAACTTTCTGCCACTAATTCACCGGCTTGGTATTCAACCAATTGTAGGTGTGCATCGTTTAAGTGCTGCTGAGTTCTCCTCAGCGCATCTAAGTGTCTAGTGCGAGCTATCAGGCTATTCTCAGGCGGATGGAAGCCAACTTTGTCACACAGAGTAGCGATTAAACAGTCAATACCCTCTGATGTTTCACATGAAACATTAACCTGCTCATAACCAGAGACATCTACTTTATCACTCAAATTCTGTGACTGCTGCTGTTCAACTAAGTCTCTTTTATTACCAATCAGCAAGAGCTTAGCAGGGTCAAAGTTAGGCGTACCTGATGCTGTCGTTCCAAATAATTCAGTCGCCAATTCAAGCGGGTTTGCCTGCTTGGATAGGTCATGAACCAATAGCAATAAATCAGCTTGATGAATAGCAGTGCGCGCCCTTTCTATACCGATACGTTCCACAGCATCGGTCGTATCACGTAGACCCGCAGTATCCGTTAAGTGGATGGTCAACCCATTAAGCACAATGGTCTCTTGTAGGGTGTCTCGGGTAGTCCCAGCCACATCGGTCACAATGGCGCGCTCTTGTCCGGCCAAGCTGTTTAGTAGGCTTGATTTGCCGGCATTGGGACGGCCGGCCAACACCACATGTACTCCGTCTCGTAATAATTGACCTTGTTGCGCTGTGGCTAAGATGGTCTTTAATCGGTCTTGAATGCGACTCAGTTTCGACTCAATCACTCCGTCACTCAAAAAGTCCACATCTTCTTCATCAGGGAAATCAATCGAGGCTTCCACATACAAGCGAAGCTCAATTAACGCTTCTAAAATGTCGTTAATTTTATTCGAAAACTCGCCAGTGAGAGATCGAATGGCACTGCTGGCAGCGGCAGCACTGGTCGCATCAATAGCATCGGCGATGGCTTCAGCTTGCAATAAATCAAGCTTATCATTCTCAAAAGCGCGATAAGAGAATTCACCTGGTTGGGCTTGATGGGCGCCTAGCTCGAAAACACGCGCTAACAGCTGGTTTTGAAGTATCATGCCACCATGACCCTGTAACTCGATAACATCCTCACCAGTGAACGAATACGGCGCTTTAAAGTACAATACTAACCCTTCATCTAGCACGTTGCGCTGGTCATCATAAAACCGACAAAAACTGGCCAAGCGTGGGGTAAAATGGTCTTTACCAGTCAATTGACAAGCGATGTCATAAGCTTTAGGTCCAGACAGTCGAATAATGCCCACACCGCCTCTGCCCAAGGGGGTAGCTATGGCGGCAATTGTTTTAACATTTGACATAAAATTAGCTCTGATTAAAGTCTTGGCATTTGGCCATTTAAGAATGAATGAGGGGTTTGATACAAAGGCTATGAATCTGTAATAGAATAAATACGACCTACAACTAACACATTGGCTGATGCCTTTTATAGCCGTATATAAGGTCTTATAGTAGGTACTAAACAGTGCTTATTCAATGCCTGTTATATAAACCGCTCTATAAAACAAAAGCACCTATATGAGTCATATAGGTGCTTTTGTTCAGTTAGAATGAGGCTTAATCACCAAATCAGTTGGTAATTAACCTGCTGTTCTGGCTGCTTTTTCTCGTTGTTCTCTTTCTACTTTCTTATTCACAATGTACTGCTGAGCCATGGTAAACAAGTTGTTTACAGTCCAGTAAAGTACCAGACCCGCTGGGAAGAACATCATGAATAAGGTAAAGATAATTGGCAAGAATCTCATTACTTTTGCTTGCATTGGATCAGTCGGCTGCGGGCTAAACATTTGCTGCGCAAACATACTGGCACCCATTAGCATTGGTAAAATAAACCAAGGATCCATTGATGATAAATCCTGAATCCATAGAATCCAAGGCGCATGACGTAGCTCAATACTCTCTACCAATACCCAGTATAAAGCTAAGAAGATAGGCATCTGTAATAAGATGGGTAAACAACCTGCCATTGGGTTTACTTGCTCTTCTTTATAAATGGCCATCATTTCTTGTGACATTTTCATGCGATCATCGCCATGCTCTTCTTTTAACGCTTGTAAACGTGGCGCAATAGCCCGCATCTTAGCCATAGAGTAGTAGCTCTTGTTAGAGAACCACATCAAGGCAAGTTTTACCAATAAAGTCAGGGCAATAATTGACCAACCCCAGTTACCAATGACTTTATGAATACCTTCTAAAACCGCAAATAGCACTTTAGAGATTGGCCATAAGAAGCCATAATCCACAGTTTTGTTTAGACCAGGAGCCACTTCAAGTAAAGAGTCTTGATCTTTTGGTCCAGCATACAAAGTAGCGGTAATGTCTTTTTGTTTGGCCGCAGGAACCATGAATTGTTCACTGTTCATACCAATAAAATGATCGCCTGCTTTTTCACGGCTAAAAAATTGACCAGTAAAGTTCTGTGGTGTCCAAGCTGAAACGAAATAATGCTGAACAATACCGACCCAACCTTTGTCACTGGCAGCTTTTAAATCACCATCATTAAAGTCTTTAAATTTAAGTTTATTGTAGTCATCGTCTGGCGTACCCCAAGCACCGCCTAAGTAAGTGGCCATACTAATGGCGCCTTTATCCGCCATACCAGGATCTTTACTGCTATCACGCTTTAACTGAGCAAACAACTGACCATTCCACGCTTTACCACTGGTGTTATTGATATTGTAATTAACACTGATAGGGTATTTACCTTCGGTGAAAGTAAAGGTCTTGGTGATGGTAACGCCATCTTCTTGTTTGTACGTTAAAGGAACTTCAAGCTTCTTCTGACCAGGTTGCATAACATAGTTATCAGACTGATAGCTATATTTTGCACGACCTGCTGGGGTATCAATACCATTAGGACCAATCAAACCTGATTGAGCAACATACACACGTTGGCCCGAATTTTCCAATAGCACAAAGGGGTTTTTGCTGTCTAATGTGGCGTTGTAATTGCGCAATGCTGCATAGACAACATCGCCCCCTACCGGATCAATTTTAATTTGATAACGGTCGGTCGTCACATTGATTAGCGCGCCTTGTTTGGCGTTGGTATTTTCGCCACCCACTTCGCTAGACGGTACATCGGTTGTTGCTGATGCGGTTGCTGCAGGTATGTCACTTGTACCGGTGCCGGTACTGGTTGGGATGTCCGCACCAGTGGTAGAAGTGGATACAGAAGGGGTTACTGCGTCTGCTGATGTGGCTGGCACATTGGCATAATCTTTTTGCCAAGCTAGCACCAACAAATATGCGGTAATCAACATCGCAATGATGATGAGCACCCGTAGTATCTTTTGCATAAGATTGTCCTAAACAACTCTAAATGAAGTTTTTAAATAAAAATTATCGGGTTAGTTATAGGGCATTCACTGACACAACGCCCCCAGCAAACACCCTACTCGAATAGCACCTCTTGTTCATTAAGGGGGTCTTTAATGGTTACTTTAGTTGCTACTTTACCCTTAAAACAGTTACAAAATGGGGACTATTTTACTAAAAAACCATCGCAAATGATATAGAAGCAATAATTGCCCTAACCAGCAACGATAAGAAGGCATTGATAAGGTATTAAACTCTGCTTACTTTTTAATACGCTATAGTTTATAACCTAATTTATAAGACAACTATTAACAAATTATTTAAGAGCCGTAAACTGGTTATTCAACATGACTACGTAGCTATTTCTATCCTTATACACGCCTCGATCCCTGAATAATGTTTCACGTGAAACACTCAAGTTTGCTACCGGTTGGAAGGTATATTTATAAAGTGGTAAGGGTACAAAATCTATTCCATGCCCTCCCAAAGGATGACAGCGACAGATACGCTTTACCGCCAACCATCCGCCTTGAGCCGGTCCGTGCCAAATTACAGCGGTTTTACCATATTCAGAACAGGTAGGATAGTAACGACATCTTGCCGGTAATAGCGGACTCACAAAGTTTTGATAGCCTTTGATAATGGCCAGTAGTAATCGCGAGAAAAAATTAGAAAGCATAATTCTTGCTCTTTTTAGTATGCTAAGGCAACCATTATAACCGGCGTTAATTCACACTGGCTTTTGTTCGGTCTTGGCCTTAGCTGCTAGATTTCTACGTTGCTTGGCAATAACTTTAGCTAAGATTTCATTGACCTGTTGACGCATCTGATCATTACTCAGGTCCTTGGTAGATTGTTTTAAAATAAATACCAAATCTAAAGCAGGCAACTCAGGGTGTTTATGGCGAAACTGTTCACGAATGATACGTTTAATGGTATTTCTGGCCACCGCCGTAGGAATTCTCTTTTTAGTAATGGCCATACCCAGCCGAGCTTGCTCGCTTTCAGAATCATAAGCAAACGCCATAAAGTGCGGTTGATGGATTTTAAAAAGTGGCTGATTAAATACTGGTTTGAACTCAGCAGGCTTTAATAATCGTTTTGCTTTGGGATAACAGTAATCAGTCATGATAAATCAACATACAATGAAAATAACAGAGGTGTTAGACGAAGGTATTGACAAGCTAACAGGCTTTCAAACGCCATAATCAAAAAAAGCACCTAATAAATAGGTGCTTTTAATAAAATCTGCGAATTAACTTGTCTGTCTAAAGTTTTTAGGTAATTAAATGTCAATTAGTATAATTAATTACACAGTTAAACGATGACGACCTTTTGCACGACGACGTGCTAAAACTTGACGACCTTTTTTAGTTGCCATGCGAGCACGGAAACCATGGGTGCGCTTGCGTTTGATAACGCTTGGCTGGAATGTACGTTTCATAAATCACCTTTGACAGCAAAGAAATTAAAAATAAATAGAGTTCACTAAGAATTTGTAGTAACGAGCGATTATGCCAGTTTAGACCGCTATTGTCAATAATAAATAAAGGTTTAACCTGGCAACAATCTCATATGAACACTGCTGTAGGAGTTCAATTTACCCTATCTGGTTGGCAGGAAACGGAAGGATCCAATATTTAAACTAAGATTTGAACTGGGGTTAATCATAACTCGAGCACCACTTATATTTTATTAGCCTTATTTGCTATTGAAATTTGTGATAAACCGTGAGATTTAGAATTTAATAAAAAAATACTAGAGGAAACCAGACCAACTAATTTGTTATCCTTCCTATCATAGACAACTATACAGGTTATCTAAACAAAAAACAGGATGAACTCGGGGTTTATTAGGCTATTTTTATGAATATAAATTAAACAATGCCTATTTTTTTCATTCCTCGATAAATCAAAATATGAGTTAAAAAATCTTTATCGTATTCGTGAGTCGGCTATAAATGAGTTGGCTATAAAACTGTTGAAAACTGATATTGGAAAACCAGAAATCCAGAGTTAATAACTGGGACAGGCAGTTGAAGAAAGCAGATCATGTTTACTCAAAAGACTTAGGTTTTGGTTTTGTAAGACGGTTGATGATAAGCATTGCGCTTAGGTGACTTGAGGCTTATAACGTTGCCTAGATAATCTTAATTATTGCGTCGTTGCTTTTGTGTCGTTGCTGCGACTGGTTTTATGGTATCCCTAGCTTAGGTAAATAATTGCTTGTTACTGATCACTGCTAAATTAATTAGTAGTTCCTTAGGGTGTTAAATAAATTTTTTATTACTAGTATTTAAGATTTAATAGGTTCTGTTTTTAGCTAATCTCTATCTTTGGTTTATCAAACTTAAGTCACAACCTGCTGTTTTTATAGTATCACTTCTCTGTTTTTGACAGAGTAAACTTAAATCTTGTTGAAAACTTATCCACAGAAAGCAAAGTGCTCTATAACTATATATATAATAGTTCTTTTGTTATTATTAGCACCCTAATTATCTGTGAATAAGTGATAAAAATTCAACTATTTCATATATTTAACCTGTGGTTATTGCTGTTGATAACCTGTTGTTAAACTCTGTATAACTCTCGTATTTTAGTTATCCACAGGTTTAGCCACAAAGTTATCCACAGAAGAAT
Organism: Psychrobacter sanguinis; assembly: GCF_020736705.1. Classification (NCBI taxonomy): domain Bacteria; kingdom Pseudomonadati; phylum Pseudomonadota; class Gammaproteobacteria; order Moraxellales; family Moraxellaceae; genus Psychrobacter; species Psychrobacter sanguinis. Next base: position 1,009,130 of record NZ_CP085990.1, on the reverse strand, counting down.
TGTGATGATATTTATGGTTTTGTGTGGTAAAGTACCCCCTCAAAACAGGGTGAGAGAGTCCTTTTGTCCTCCCCTACTCTTCTTTTTTTGTCCGTCTTATCAGGGTTAATGGGTCATGTCAGAGAGTTTACCGTTATGGGATAGATGTCTTAATGACTTAAGATATCAGCTCAAAGAAAATGAGTTTACGATGTGGCTTCGTCCACTTTCTGCCAAAGTGGTTGGGGATAAATTAGAGTTACTGGCGCCAAACCAATACTTTGTCACCCATGTTCAAGAAAATCATTTCGCTGCCATCGAGCAATTGGCCAAGCAACACAGCAACGGGGAAATCAGCCAAGTCGTCATTAAGGTTGAAAGCAGTGTTCAGCCTGCGCCTCAAGACTCGACTGTGGACCGAAATACGTCAAACGGTCATCACAATAGAGGGTCTGCTTCGATGACCCAAGGTCTTGACTCAGAAGGTAATTTATCAGATGCCGCACAAATGGCTTCCGATAAATCTCTAAGTTATATTAATCCTTATTTTACTTTCGAGACCTTTGTCAGTGGTAAGTCAAATATGTTGGCTTACAAAGCCTGCCAAGAGCTGGGTAAAAAACAATCGCAAAACCGGCACAACCCTTTGTTTCTTTATGGAGCTTCGGGACTGGGTAAAACCCATTTGATGCATTCAGTGGCGCATAAGTATTTAAAAATTGGCAAGACTTTTTACTACTTTTCTTCGGAAAAATTTATCAATCAGTTGGTATATGCCCTGCGTAATCAAAAAATTGAACAGTTCAAACGCAAAATTAAGCGGGTCGATCTATTAATTATCGATGATGTGCACGTTCTGGCAGGTAAAAATAAATCGAGTAGTGAGTTCTTATCGTTATTTGCCGATTTCATGGTAGAGGGCAAGCAGGTTATCTTGGCATCAGACCGTCATCCGTCACAGATGACTGAATTTGATGAACGTTTTCGGTCAAGGTTTTCTTCTGGATTGGCGGTTTCAATTGAACCACCAGAGATGGAAACGCGAATGCAAATTCTACAAAAGAAAGCGAGTCTGTCCGGGGTCGAGCTACCAAAAGAGTGTGCGCTATTTATCGCTCAAAACGTGGTATCTAACGTTAGACGCTTGGAGGGTGCATTAAATCAGGTGGTGGCAAATGCCAATCTGACCGGCAATCCAATTGATCTAGATATGGTGCAATATGCGCTAAAAGACGTGATTGCTATACGTTCACAAGCGGTAAGCATGGATAATATCCGCAAAGTTGTGGCGGAGTACTATGATGTCTCGGTAAAAGACTTAATGAGTAAAAAGCGTACCCGCAGCATTGCGCGCCCTCGCCAAATTGCTATGGCCTTAGCGCGAGAGCTGACCAAAGACAGTTTTCCAGATATTGGACAGTCTTTTGGTGGTCGTGATCACACCACTGTGATGCATGCCTGTGACAAAGTGGCCCAGCTGCGTAGTGAAGATCCGGTATTAGACAAAGAATACAAAGCTTTATCGATGACCCTGCAAGCGGGATAGTCGGCTAAATAAATAAAGTGAGCTAAGAGAAGGGAAGGGTAAGTATTACTTCAAATGCTTATCGTGCAGAGCGTTTAATATTTGGTTATACTAAATAGCCTTAATCACCCATACAACTTGAATAAACACAGTGGGTGAAACAGCATAGCCTTAATAATAAAAGCGTGAATCAAACCAAATAAGTCAGATTAAACTAGGTATACCTCACATTAAGAATTAAGACCTCATTAAAGAGTCCAATATTATGCAACTGTCTATAAATCGTGAATTGCTGCTAAAAGCCATCAACTTGATTGCCAAAGCGGCAGACAAACGCCATAACATGGTAGTTCTGGGCAATATTAAGCTGGAAGTTACTGAGCAACTGCTCATCTTAACGGCCTCTGATTTGGAGGTAGAGTTAAGCGCCGAAGTTAAGCTGGGTAATGGGGCAACGGGTGTGGTCGGTGCGACTACTTTACCGGCGTCTAAGCTGCATGAAATCTGTAAATTATTACCCAAAGATACTATGGTTAATTTTAGTGCCGAAGCCAACGAGCGCTGCGTGATCACTAGCGGTAAAAGCCGTTTTGTGTTGGGGACATTGCCCGCTGCAGACTTTCCAGTATTAGGTACCCCAGCCAATATTACACCGCTGACTTTAAGTCGCGCCGTATTGATGGATTTAATGGCAAAAACTCAATTTGCCATGGCCATTCAAGATGTGCGTTATTACCTAACGGGTATGCTATTTGAAGTGGCTCAAAGACAATTAACCACCGTGGCTACCGACGGTCATCGTTTGGCATTAGCCCGCAGCGTTATTGATGTTGCTGATGATTTTACCATGCAGGCTATCTTACCACGCAAAGCAGTTATTGAGCTTGAGCGCTTGGGTAATGAGCTGGGTAAACTGGTAGGCGATAACGATGGTAATTTAACCTTGGTGTTTGGGCGCGAGTTTTTACAAGTAACGCTGCCTTTTGGTAATGTTAATAGCACCGGTCAAATTGACGACGCTATAAAAGTTACCTTTACCGCCCGTCTAATTGACGGAAAATTCCCAGATTATCGCCGAGTTATGCCTGCCAGTACCAATAAAGTAGCTTTGGCCAATAAGGACCAAATGACAGACGTCCTAAGACGGGTCTCTATTTTAAGTAATGAGAAGTCACGTGGTGTTATCTTTAAGTTCTCCCAAGATGGGAATGTAGAAGTTCGCGCTAATAACGCTGAACAGGATGAAGCAGTAGAAGCATTACAGGTTAACTATCAAGGTGAACCTATTGAGCTATCTTTTAATGCTGCCTATTTGCAAGATGTGTTGGATGTATTGGGTGGCGATGTTCAATTACATATGAGCCAAGCTAATAGTTCGGTGTTGGTCAATCAGTTGAATGACTCACAGCATCAATACGTGATTATGCCGATGCGTATCTAGCAACAGCAATGCTATAGTTTTTCTAATAAGCAAAACCTCAGGGTTTTGCTTTTTTTATGGTGATTTTAATAGCTGCATTTTATCTATTGTTTATGTAATGAACTATGATAGCTAGTATTTTTAATTTAACATAATCTTATAACTAGTATTTCTACACATTATGTTAAATGAAGTTGCCTGATATTGTTTTTTCCAAGTCTAAAGACTTATTTATTTAAGCGTCCATTATTTAAAGCGATTGCTCATATAGCTAATTTAATAGCTTATGCTACTGTTGACAAATATTGCTGGTAAATTTGGTACTCAGACATTGAGAGTTATATTGAAAAGTAATGTGGGCTTTAATCATGGCCACAATGCCCTCATTAAAATGATTCAACACACAATAAAGGTCTTTTTATATGCTGACCCAACTTAGCATCCATCACTTACGTAATTTGCAAGCGGTCCATATTCCAGTAGGGCAGTGTAATGTATTCGTTGGGGCAAATGGCAGTGGTAAAACCTCCTTATTAGAATCCTTATATCTACTCTCTCGTGGCAAGAGCTTTCGGCATCATCAGCCAAAACGTTATATTTCTCATCATGCGCCCCATACTACGGTGCATGCCAAGTTCGCCAGTGGCAGTAGTATGGCCATACAAAAAGCTCAAGATGCTAGTAGCATCATGCGCTTAGATCAACAGGCAGTCTATGTACAAAGTGCGTTGACCAAGCAATTACCTACCTTATTAATTGACCCTTCGTCGATGGATATATTGGAAATAGGAAGTGGCAGTCGAAGGCAATTATTAGACTGGATAACGTTTCACGTGAAACCTGGGTTTCATCCGCAATGGTTGTCTTATCAGCGCTTATTAAAACAACGAAATGCCTTGCTAAAGCAGTCGCCTAGGTTGTCAGACTATCAACGAAAAGAGTTGGCAGCTTGGGACAAAGGGCTGGCCAATCATGCTGCTTTGATTACCCACTATCGACAGCAGGCTTTTGAAGAATGGCAGCCTTTATTTAATGACCTTCTTAAACAGCTATTGCCGGCTTATGCGCCCTTTATCCAGCTTAGATTTTCAGCAGGGTATAACACCGAGATCCCATTAGACGAATTATTGCAACAACGATTGGCCCAAGACTGTCAGAGTGGCTACACTCGCATTGGCTGTCACCGTGCAGATGTGCAGGTACTGTGGGTGGAAGACGAAGCTGCTAGGCAACAAGTCAATCAAACTTCTGAGAATAAGAGACTTCAATCTGCAAACAATGAACAGCAGGAAGCGCCATTAACCTTGGATTCTGTGCAAACAGACTATCCTGAGCTGTTTAATGATTCGGTATTAGAGGATGATCAGACAGACAATGGTCACGAACTAGATTCAGATCAGGTGTTTGAGGAAGAGGATGAGGTGGTCTTGGGTAATGTGCGTGAACAAGCCGCCAATATATTATCTCGAGGCGAGAAAAAGCTATTAATCACCGCCTTAAGATTGTCACAACTGCCGTTATTGGCAGGTATGGAGGCAAACAATGCTGTTTCCATTGGAAACGATGAGGGGTTACCCTTAGTACTGCTAGATGATATTACCGCTGAACTTGATGAGCGGGCACTTTCTATCCTACTTAAGTCGCTGTCACAGTTGTCTTGTCAGGTTTTTATCACCAGCTTAGATGATGACATAATGACCAAAATCCAACCGTATTGGCCAGAAGCTAAATTGTTTCACATGAAACAGGGTAAGGTTATTCAGTCTCCATAAACATAAGGTTCTACTGCCAGAATCAGGGGTAATTCACCCCATACGCCACATGCTTTTATTGCCAAAAAATGCTATAATAGCCGTTAAGTTTTATAGTGAAATTATAGGCATAGAAACCCTAGTATTGGGCAAGAGGGAATGCCCAGAATTAAGCAAAAATACAGTACATAGCCGAGCATAGCGTTAAGCGTAGAACAAAGTAAATATTGAGCATTAATGTGCGTTAAAAAGTGAGCTGTTAAAACCCCTATGCCATTTGAATTGCTGATTAAATCAGCATTGCCGTTTTAGGAAAGGATATAACATGAGTGAATCAAACCATAATACCGAGCAAGAGCTAATCGAAGGCTTGCCAGAGGGGGTCGATATTGCAGACTTACCACAACAGGCACAGCCAGAAGAATATAGTTCAAAAAATATTCGAGTATTAAGAGGGCTTGAAGCAGTACGCGTGCGTCCAGGTATGTATATCGGAGATACCGATGACGGCACTGGCTTGCATCACATGGTGTTCGAAGTGGTCGATAACTCCATTGATGAAGCCTTAGCAGGGCATTGCGACCAGATTGATATTATTATTCATGAAGATGAATCGGTTAGTGTCATGGATAATGGCCGAGGTATTCCAGTAGATGTGCATCCCGAAGAAGGGGTCTCTGCAGCGCAGGTTATTATGACCGTGCTACACGCAGGTGGTAAGTTCGATGACAATAGTTATAAAGTGTCAGGCGGTCTGCACGGCGTGGGTGTATCGGTAGTAAACGCTCTATCTAAAAAACTAGAAATGAATATTTGGCGTGAAGGCCATCATTATCAGCAGACCTATAGCGATGGTGTGCCACATGGCGATATCCAAATGCTAGAAGAGACAGACCGTACTGGGACTCAAATCCGTTTTTATCCAAGCCCAAACGTTTTCACGGGTACGACCTTTGACTTTGAAATCTTAGCCAAACGTTTGCGCGAGCTATCATTCCTAAACTCAGGGGTACGTATTGTATTAACTGATGAGCGTACCGACAAACAGCATGTTTTTGAACATAAAGGCGGTTTGTCAGAGTTTGTGGCCTACATTAACTCAGGTAAGGAAGGCTTAAACGATGTGTTCCACTTTGTGAGTGAGCAAGATGACGGTATTGTCGTCGAAGCTGCGCTACAGTGGACCGATACTTATAACGAAAAAGTGCTGTGTTTTACCAATAATATCCCGCAAAAAGATGGGGGCACTCACTTATCAGGTTTTCGTTCGGCATTAACCCGTTGTCTAAATACTTATATGGACAACGAAAATCTGATGAAAAAAGAGAAGGTAAATACCACTGGCGATGATGCCCGTGAGGGGTTAACCGCAATTGTTTCGGTCAAAGTACCCGACCCTAAATTCTCGAGTCAGACTAAAGATAAGCTGGTTTCTAGTGAGGTAAAATCTGCTGTTGAATCAGCGATGCACGATAAATTTAATGACTATTTATTAGAAAACCCAAGCGCTGCTAAATCGATTGCTGGCAAAATTATTGATGCCGCACGAGCTCGTGATGCGGCGCGTAAAGCCCGTGAATTAACCCGTCGTAAAACCACTTTAGATATTGCAGGTCTACCGGGCAAACTGGCGGACTGTCAAGAAAAAGACCCTGCACTGTCTGAATTATATATTGTGGAAGGGGATTCTGCGGGCGGTTCTGCGAAGCAGGGTCGTAGCCGTAAGACACAAGCCATTTTGCCACTAAAAGGTAAAATTCTGAACGTAGAGCGTGCCCGTTTTGACAAGATGTTGTCCTCTGCTGAGGTTGGCACTTTGATTACGGCGTTAGGCTGTGGTATTGGCCCAGATGAATATAACCCGGACAAAGTACGCTATCATAAAATCATCATCATGACCGATGCTGATGTTGACGGGTCACACATCCGTACCTTGTTACTGACGTTCTTCTTCCGTCAAACGCCAGAGCTTATCGAGCGCGGTTATATTTATATTGCTCAGCCACCTTTATATAAAGTTAAAAAGGGCCGTCAAGAGCTGTATCTGAAAGATGATGAAGCCTTAAAAGCTTACTTGTTATCTTCTACGATTGATGAGATGAACCTTCACATCAGTGAAGATGCGCCTGCCATTACCGGTCAAGCATTGGAATCATTGTTGAACGATTATAACCAGACCCAACTGGTAAAAAGTCGTCTACAGATTCGCTATCCGGCAGTACTGTTGGATGCCCTAACCCATGTACCTAAACTCTCCACAGATATGACTTATGACTATGATGTCATGAGTGAGTGGAAAGATAAGCTACAGGCTCAATTAGAACGTTTTGGCAGTGATTTACGTTCGAGTATCGAGCTTGATAACATCCATGCGCCTCGCACAGATGAGTTATCTGAAGCGGCGAAAGATGCCAATAATCAGTTTAAGTTCAAATTAGGGGCCAAAGTAGACAGTCCTAATAGTGATGTCGAAGATGCTGAAGTGGTGGAAGGCGCAGACAGCGATATGCTATCGACTAAGCCTCAGTGGTTGCCTCGAATTACCATCTATGTGCACAACTTAGCACAGCATTATTTGCTAGATGCTGGCTTCTTTAATTCAGGTGAATACGCTCGTTTGATGCGCTTATCAAAAGAGTGGAACACACTGTTAACCGATACCGCCTTTGTCCGTCGTGACACCACCACGGGTACTGTAAAAGACATATTGTTGCGTGACTTTGACCATTTATGGCAACAAGTTATGCAAGAGGCACGCCGTGGTTTATCGGTACAACGCTATAAAGGTCTAGGTGAGATGAACGCTGACCAACTATGGGACACGACTATGGATCCTGAAAATCGTCGCATGTTAAAAGTAACGATTGAAGATGCCATTGCAGCAGATCATCTATTTATGTGCTTAATGGGTGATGATGTTGAGCCACGTCGTCAGTTCATTGAAGAAAATGCCCTAACTGTGACCAACCTAGATATCTAATAATCGATATGTAGTAGAGGATGTCTGATATAAGATAGCCAAAAGTTTAAACAGTCGTTAGAAAAGTCACCTTCAAAGTAATGTGGCTTTTTTTGTTTCACGTGAAACATTGTAATTGTTAAATATTTGATAGTTTCACAATATGGAAAAATTGATAAAATCTCATTATTACAACCAGTTTTTGAGCTATTTAGGAATCTCTTAATGATTGAAGTCATTTTATTGGCCATTGCTTTAGCGATGGATGCTTTTGCAGTGTCTATTGGACTAGGGGCGAAACAAGGCTCTACGACATTCTCCACTGCTGAGAAAGCGCGCTCTATGCTGTTTAAACTGGCCTTAATGGCAGGATTATATTTTGGGATAGCACAGGGGGTGATGCCCTTAATTGGCTACTTATTGGGGTCTGCTTTACTGGGTTGGTTGGCGTCTGCTGCGCCTTGGATTGGCTGTATTATCCTAGTGGGACTGGGCGCAAAAATGCTGTATGAGGCATTTACTGGCGATGAAGAAGAAGAGGTGCTAGAGGTAACAGACAACACTAAAATTGATCATAAGCTAATGACCTCATTGGCAATTGCCACCAGTATCGATGCGATGGCAGCAGGATTTACGCTTAATTTATTGGCGGTTAACGCTTGGATTGCGTGTCTCATTATCGCGGTAGTGACGGCTCTGTTCAGCTTTGGTGGCGTATATTTAGGTCGACAATCAGGGACATGGTTAGAGGATAAAGCAGAGATATTGGGTGGTGTGGTACTAATCGCTATTGGTATCAAAATGATTTTATAGTCGGCTACTTTCTGTATTTTTCCTCTAAAAATTTTGCTTAAAAAGCAGCGGCATTAAAAAAGACCCTTTGTCCATGGATAAAGGGTCTTTTTTAATGAGGTGAAGCCTGTTTTAAAGACAATGCTACCTGTCGATTTGGCTAAATAAGCGGCATTAGCAATTTATTTAAAACGCCAAGCTAAAATTCGACTGGCTTTTTGACCATGCTGCATATTGATGGTTTTAATCTGTCTGGCGCCAACTCTTCTCAGTAAGGCATCAAGGGGCTTTAAGTTTTCAGCCCGTGAAACCAAAGTAGTGAACCAGTTTACTTGCTGAGCATAATCGACACTCTCATTAATCATACGACTGATAAACGCGAATTCGCCACCTTCAGTCCATAGCTCTGCATTTTGACCGCCAAAGTTTAAGTTGTTTTTGGCATCGGCAAATTTGTTTGCAGTTTGGCTATTAGGATTGCGACGGGCGCGATTTTTTTGCAGTTTGGTTTGTTTGCGATTATTGGCATCCAATACTTCTTGCATCGACCCATGAAACGGAGGATTACACACGGTGATATCAAAATAATCGTGTTCACCGATAATGCCTTTAAAGATATTTTTCGGATTCTTTTGCTGTTTGACGGTGACCAATTTTTTTAGATTGGGATTGATTTCACAAATGGTTTTGGCGGTGTTAATAGAAACAGGGTCTATATCGGTGGCGGTAAAGTACCAGCCATAACTCTGACTGCCCACAATGGGATAAATCAAACTGGCACCGGTACCAATGTCTAGTACATGTGGCTTCTTGTTTTCTGAGCCACTGTTGTTATCGGCCAATAAGTCAGCTACTTGGTGAATATAGTCAGCACGACCTGGAATCGGTGGGCACAAGTAGCCTTTGGGTAAATCCCAATATTTAATACCATAGTGCAATGCTAACAAAGCTTTGTTTAAGGTTAAAACCGCGTCAGCATCTGAGAAGTTGATCGTTGCTTCACCACTAGGGTTAGTGATGGCATGCTTTTCAAGCTCAGGTAACGCTTTGATAAGTTTATCAAAATCGTAACGACCTTGATGCGGATTGCGAGGGTGCAGGGTACTGGCCGCTGGCTTACTGGTAGGAGTTTTATGCGTGGTGTTTTTTTGGGTGATAGGTTGTGTCATAGGGATTAAAACTTATTCAGGTGATAGGGTGGATAATTGAAATAGGAAGAGGGGTAAAAGAAAGGTAAGGTAAAAGAAAATACTGTCCGTACCGTTGAACAAAATTGGCCGTACTATTGATAATAACCGTTAATAAACCTCAATAACCGACAAGACTCGACAATACCCAACAATAACTACAATTTAACTGTGCGTAATATGGTTAAACTCTACAAACCCCTTTATTTTCAAGGCTTGCGGAAGGTGTTTGTCCTGTGGATAACTATTTTATAGGCATTATATCCACACTAATCAAAAATAAAATATTTAATAAAATCAATGATTTATGGTTTTTACATTTGATGGCAGTTTTTTTCGTCTTCTAAACTTTTTTAAAAGTTTTCAGCCATTTGGGGACTAGTTTAACAGGTTTGCTGTAGCAACATAGATTGAAAATAAACAAATTGCCTATTTGCTAGGTTTGCTAAGCGTCCGGCATAGGATTATAGTTGACTTATAGGACACCGGTAGCGGCATGAGTCGCCACTGACTAACGTATAAAAGGACAATAACAGTGACCAGTAACATTAACATTCACAATAGTGAGAGCAAGCAACTAAACCGAATTAGCTATGCCACTGAGGGATATATTTGCTTGATTGGCCTGAATCGTGCCGACAAACGCAACGCCTTTGACAGTCATATGATTGCCCAGTTATCACAGGCTTTAACCCGTTATGAGAACGATGACACGTTGCGCTGTGCCGTTATATTTGCCCATGGTGAGCACTTCACTGCAGGCCTTGATTTGATGGAATTACAAGACAAGCTAGATAAGGGAGTTTTCGCTTTTGACAGTACCCAAATTGACCTGTGGGGCATTAGTGGCAAGCTGCGTACCAAACCGGTGGTGGTTGCAGTACAAGGTACTTGCTTTACGGCGGGTATTGAGCTGATGTTGAATGCCGATGTGGTAGTCGCCAGTGAGGATTGTAACTTTGCACAGATGGAAGTTCAGCGCGGTATCATGCCCTTTGGCGGGGCAACTGTCCGCTTTGTGCAGGCTGCTGGGTGGCAAAAAGCCATGCCTTATCTATTGACCGGTAAGCCGTTTGATGCTGCTACCGCTGACAAGCTAGGTCTGGTTAGTGAGGTAGTTTCCAAAGGCAAACAGTATGATCGAGCCTATGAGTTGGCGACCGAAATCAGTAAAGCGGCGCCACTTGGAGTAAAAGGTGTGCTAGCTTCTGCTCAAGATGCTGCGCGTAATGGCACGGCAGCGGCGTTAGCAAATATTCACAGTTTTTTGCCACCTTTATTTGCCTCTGAAGACGCCAAAGAGGGCGTAATATCAATGGTTGAGCGCCGAGAGGCTCAGTTTAAGGGTCGTTAACGCTATGTTAGATGACGTCTTTAAGTTCATTATAGAGTGGGTGGTCGAAGATGTCATCGAGGAAAGTATCAGTCATCCAAGTTTTAGGATAAAAGGTCATCCTTACCTAACTTGTGTTTATCGAGGCTGTATTTTGTCGATCATAGCCTTCTTCGGTATGGTCATTTGGCGTTATATAAGTGACGTTTCAATAATTCGAACGGTTGAAGACGACTTAAAGCTTAGTGCTTTATTAGGTGGCATTTTCACCTTTGTTTTATTGTTTATTACCGCATCGTGGCGGTTGTTTTCACCCAGAGATAGTTTAAGAGACTAGATCTATACGTGGCAATTGCGAGAAAGCTTCTTTGCTGTTGGAAAATAGAAGAATACCAATCATTAAAAGTGAAAGATTCATTTGTGAAGCCTTAGCCAATTAATTTTATAGATATAAGATTTTAATGACCAATTATAAATGGGACAGAAAATGAGTAAATCTATAGAATTTTGGGACACTGCTTCAAAAAACTATGATAAAACAGAACAACGTTTTGAATACATTCATAGTAAATCTAGAGAAAATACTAAAAAATATCTCGGAGACAATGATATTGTCTTGGATTATGGATGTGGAACGGGTACCACAGCCTGCGCGCTTGCTCATCATGTGAAACAGATTCATGCCATTGATATATCGTTAAAGATGATTGAGATTGCCAAAGCAAAAGCTATCATGAGTAAAATTGAAAATATAAATTTCTTGCAAACCGATATTTTTGATAAAAGATACCATAATGATTCTTTTGATACGATTTTGGCTTTCAATATGCTGCATACCGTATCTAACCCTCACGAGGTCACTCAAAGAATACATGACTTATTAAAACCTGAGGGACTATTTATTTCGGTAACGCCCTGCCTACGAGAAAAGATGTCATTTTCAGTTAGTGCTCAAATTCAGTTGATTCGAATGTTGTGTAAAATCGGCATCATTCCCATTGAAATTAGAAGGCTTAAAAGTTCTGACTTAGATGACTTAATGGCGAATGCAGAGTTTGAAATTATTGAAACTGAAAAAACATATAAAGGTGCCTCTAGTTATTTTGTAGTCGCAAAAAAACTTAAGAAGTAAAGGTGCTGATAATTGGCTATTTAAACAAATAATAGGCTATTCAAATAAAAATAAAGCTCATTTAGAGCGTAGATGTAAGCCCAGAATGAACGTATATAATGCCTTGAAGCGAGACACAACACATCAGATTTTTGCAGGGCACTTCCTACTATGTTAGACATCCTCAACATTACCGCACCGATTTTTATCATTATCGCTCTGGGTTATCTGAGCGTGCGCACCCGCATTATTGACCCAAGCCACGCCAAAGGCATGGGCACTTTAGTACTGTATATTGCTTTACCTGCACTGATGTTTAACGCCATTTCAGAAATGCCCTTTCAGGAAGTCATATCGCCAAGCTATCTTCTTATCTATGCCATAGGTTCGGTCTTGGCGTTTGTGATAGGTATTATTGTGACCAAAGGATTTTGGCGTCAGGATAATGTCTCTGCTGCTCTAAACTCTACGGCATTAGCGTATTCAAACAGTGCTTTTATTGGTTTTGCCGTATTGTCAGCGGTTATCGGGTCTACGAAGGCAGCCACTTATTTATCCATGGTGGTGTTGATAGAGAGTTTTATCATGCTGCCAATGCTGTTTATCATGGCAGATATGAGCACCGACTCTGGCCAGTCTTTGGGTCAATTATTATTGCGTATTATCAAAAACCTCTCCCGTAACCCGTTGATTATTGCCATTATCATCAGCGTGAGTTTCTCGATTTTTAACATTCCTGTTCCGAAAATAGCGGCTCAAACTGCACACATGCTCTCAGGCGTTGCCGCCCCTGTTGCGCTGTTTGTTATTGGTATGAGCTTATCTGGTCTAGAGCTAAAAGGTGATTTACCCAAGATTACCACTATTGGCTTAGGTAAGCTTATTGTGCATCCATTAATGATGTTAGTTGCAATTATGCTTATCCCAAGCGCGCCAGTAGAAAGCAAATATGTGGCCATGCTGTTTGCGTCTGCACCGACCTTCTCAACCATTGCCATCATCGCTCAGCATTATGGTTTGGTTGATCGAGTGTCGGCTATTGTTATCATCTCAACCGTTGGCTCGTTTTTTAGTATGAGTGCGGTGCTGATATATTGGGAGATGACGGTTGGGTTTTAGGGTAAACTGTGTTTTAAGTCATAAATACGTATTTCAGTAGGACCTTATTCAGTATAACTTTGTAGAGCCATTCACTTCCTAACAAGGCCAAATCTCATGCTCATTCGCCCAATGACAATGAACGATTACGATGCGGTATACCAGCTGTGGATAATTACCCCCGGTATGGGCTTAAATGATATCGATGACTCTTATCAAGGTATTGAACGTATGCTAACCCGTAATCCAACGCTTAGTTTTGTGGCAGAAAATGAACATAAAGAAGTCATAGGCGTTGTTATCGCAGGAGAGGATGGCCGGCGCGGTTATATTTACCATACCGCGGTGCTGCCAGCATATCGTAACCAAGGACTCGGTCAGGCATTGGTAAAAAATGTATTAGACCAAATGACTCAATTGTCCATATCGAAAGTGGGTTTGTTTATTTTTAAAGGTAACCAAATCGGCAATGGCTTTTGGGATAAATTAGGCTTTACGGTTCGAGACGATATCCATTATCGCAACTATGCACTGACTGAATTACAGCGAATCGATACCTAATCAATAACGACGCTGAATCTCCCTCGTTATACAGTATTAAATTAAAATCTCTCGCGTTTATTAGGAACAATCCATGCAATACAATTTTGATGAAGTAATAGACAGAAGCAACACAGGCTCCATTAAGTGGCATTATGAAGATGACACTATTCCGCTTTGGGTTGCGGATATGGATTTCAAGACCGCAAAGCCTATTTTAGACAGCTTACAGCAAGTGGTTGACCATGGCGTATTGGGCTATACCAAACAGACTGACGCCTTATATCAGGCGATTATTAATTGGCACAGTAGTCGTTATGGCTTGTCGCTAACCGAAGAGCAGATTTTATTTTCGCCTGGAGTAGTGCCTAGTATTGCATTAATGGTGAATTTATTTACTGAAGTGGGGGATGCGGTTTTAATTAATGACCCTATTTATGCCCCTTTTGTGGCCAAAACCAAGCTTAATGGTTGTAAAGCAATTAGTTCACCACTAAAAGAAATAGACGGACGCTATTACTTTGATTTAGAAGACATGGAAGCGAAAATTAAACAGCACAAAGTGAAGCTGTTTTTATTATGCAACCCGCACAATCCAGGCGGACGAGTGTGGAGTGAGGCGGAGCTAAAGACAGTATTAGAGCTTTGCAAAAAGTATCAAGTGGCGATCGTGAGTGATGAGATTCACCAAGATTTGACCTTAACTGGACATACCTTTACCCCGTTTTTAAACCTAGCGGAAGGTTATGAGCAGATGGTAGTTAGTCTAACGTCGATGACTAAGACCTTTAATGTGGCCGGCATCAAGGGCTCTTTAATCTTTGCTAAGGACAAGGCTTTGTTAAAGCAAATCAGTAATCAACAGCGCTTGAATGATGAAAATGAGCTGAATATGTTTGCCTATAGTGTCATGCGTAGTGCCTATGAAAATGGCGGGTCGTGGTTGCAACAAGCCTTGGCTTATATTGAGACAAATATTGATTTTACGATTGATTATCTGGCCACGCATCTGCCCGATGTGAAAGTAATGCGTCCTGAAGCCTCTTATTTAATTTGGCTAGATTGTTCTGCGTATGCTAACGATGATAAGGGGCTATATGACAAGCTACGAGAGGCCAAAGTCGAGCTGAATTCCGGTATTCAGTATGGCAACGAGGGTCATCTCAAAATGCGTATTAATGTGGCTTGTCCCCAGTCTATACTCGCTGAAGGATTAAATAGAGTAAAACAAGCTTTGGCTTAGCCTCTAAGTCGTAGATAGCTGCTTCAATCGTCAAAAGCTAACGTCAAAAGTTAAGTACTAAAAAAGCTAAATACAAAAAAGGTTGGATTAGTTTACTAGTCCAACCTTTTTTACGGCTCAATTTAGGGTTGTATTAGGGGAAAACTAGCTGTCGTGTTTGTCTAACTCATCTGTATTTTCTTCTTCCTCATTATCCTCACGCATCTGCTCCCACTCATCTTGTAGGGCCAACACTGAGCCTTCAGGGGCTTCTGAAGTTTTACCTTCTTCCCAAGGCGCACTGTCTGCCAGCTCTTCAATATGAATAGTCTTCAAGTAATAATCAGGCTGATAATATAGGTCATAACGTGCCGCTTTTATCACCGATAGCATCATCAAAGATAGAATAACAATCAGCGGAGCACCAGCGATAATAGAAGCAGTTTGCAGAGTCGCCAAATCACCTAAGAACATCAAAATGGCGGGCAATAGACACAGGGTAAATGCCCAAAATAAACGGTTCCAACGGTGTGGTTCGTCGTCCACTTCTATTTGCACCACGGACGCTAAAATATAAGAGATTGAGTCAAAAGTCGTCGCGGTAAATATTACGGCTAAGAGGGTAAATACGGCTACCACGGCATAAGACATGGGCAGGCTATTTAAAATCGCAAAAATTGCAGCAGTGGCTGATTCATTGTTAAGAATACTCACCACATCTACGGTGCCGTTTAACTGTAAATACAAGCCATAATTACCTAAGATAATCATGAACATTGCACAGCCTAACGAACCATAAAACATTGAGCCTACTACCATATTTTGAATGGTACGGCCGCGTGAAATTTTGGCGATAAATAGACCAATGGTAGGGGCAAATACCAGCCACCATGCCCAGTAGAATACGGTCCAATCTTGAGGGAAGGTAGTGTGTTTAAAGCCAAAATTTTCAAAGTCTTTAAAGGGCTCAATATAAGTCATCATCCGCGGCATTTCAGTTATCGAGCGGCCTAACGCCTCAAGTCCGGTATTGAAAATAAAGACAGTTGGACCAGCGATAAGGATGAATAATAGCAGTCCTATGGCCATGTAGAAATTGATATTAGACAGTTTTTGAATACCGCCTTTTAGACCTTGATAGGCACTATAAGCAAAGATTAACGTGGTCACAAACAGTACTACCAATTGCATGGTAATGTTGCGTGGTAAGCCAAATAAGTTGTATAGACCTTCGTTAATCAAGGGGGAGGCCAGACCTAATGTCGTTGCCCCACCACCGACCATACCAAATACAAACAGCACATCGAGCATCTTTGCCCAATTACTGTGAGCTAGTTTTTCACCCAATAAAGGCATCAACGTTTGGCTGACCTTTAGTACCGGAATCTGGCGTACATAATAAAAATAAGCGATAGGCACGGCTGGTACCAAATAAATGGCCCAAGCGACAGGTCCCCAGTGGAAAATACCATAGGTGGTGGCCCAGCGGATGGCGTCAGGTGATTCAGCGGCGATACCAAAAGGAGGGCCTTGATAATAATAGGCCCATTCAATAAGTCCCCAATATAGAATACTGGCTCCAATACCTCCGCAGAACAGCATGGCAGCCCAAGAGGCATCTTTAAACTCTGGGGTATCTTCGGGACGACCAAGCTTGATGTTACCGATATCAGAGAAGACGATATAAATGACAAATATCATCGCCAAAATGCCAAAGGTCAAATAGGCAAAGCCGAAGTTGGTGGTAACAAAGCTCCGGGCAATTTCCACCCACTCTTTACCTTGCTCTGGAAAGAAAACTAGGGGAATACAAATGCCTAACAGGATGACCAGCACCATACCGAAGGTAAACTTATCAATACGGGTGTCCGGCTCATGATCAGGACGGCGTTGAGTAATGTTCATTGGTGCATTAAAAGTGCCTAAATGAGGCGGTCTTTTATGTGCTGAATTGGTCTTAATAAAGTCTGGAAGGTATTATTTTGAGTGGGATTGTAAGTGACTATTTATAGGGTGACGGTTTTTATTGTCACTGGATTTATTGTCACTGGAGTTAGTCATATTACTTCTCCTGAGTCAGTATTGAGATCATCTTTCTTTTAATAAAACTTAAAAGGGGCAGGTATAGTAACATACCTTATTAATCTAATAGGACTCAAGAGTAGAGGCTAACCCGTCATAATGCTATTTTATAATGGTCAAAATTAATCTTATTGATTCAGACCATTTTTTTTATTCTCGATATTTTCAGCTGTTATTTTTATCAAAGATTATCTTTTGAGGTCAATGCTTACTCTTTGCGGTCATTGGTATGGATGAGAGCAGTGTTTTCCGTAGGGGCTTATTTATTATTGATGCTTATGCTCAAATATAGCTCTGCAGATAAAGTAAGCACTTTATTCTTTTTATTACCCTTACTGACAATGATTTTGGAAAGTCTGGTTGTTGATACTACTTTGAGTGAGTTAACTATTTTTGGTGTCCTATTAATTTGTGCAAGTTTGTTCATTTATCAGACTCAAAAATCTTCTAAAGCTATGTAGGTTCAACTGATTTACTTATACAAAATTTAGAGTAATTTTAAAACTAATACCCAAACCATAATTTAATATTCTCCCAAAATGATGTTCGAGAATTACTTTCTTTTTCGGACGCACGATGCCTATCAATTGATGGTGTATTATCAATAGAACCACTACTAGCAGCATTGCTAGGGAACGCAGCGTTCAGCTTATTGCAAGTAGGATATTTGGCTTGTAACTGCTGTAAATAATAAGCTTGATCTTCCTCTATAAAGCCATCCAATATTCCAACTTTATAGCTGCTGTTATGACCACATTTACCCTCTACTCGGTTCCATGCTAAAAAAGGCACCAATGGTTTACCAACTATCAATTTATCATCTTTACAGCTTAGAGTTGCTATGGATGCTACCGTGTAATCTTTTGGTTTACTGCCATCTTGGTTATACGCCAGCCCAATAACTAAGTCATTTGGCTCGATACCCTTTAACTCAAAATCACTTTGCCAGTGCTCAGCTTTAGAATACATAAGCCACATTTTAAGGGTACGAAAAACGAAGCGATAATGACTAAACTGCAAGTCAAAACCCTTCTGCTGATTATCCATTAGTATGGGCTGAGATGATTGCAGACGAGCAATAAATACATCGTTTTTTGAGAGCGGCATACATGCCCATACAGTTTGCATCGACAAGAAGAGTATAATCAAAATAGGTATGCGATATAAAAAACGCATTTTGTAATCCTTCTTTCACAAGTCAACCCGCTGATAGTTTATGTGGTACGAATAATAATAAGTGGGTAGCCAAATCGTCATGACGCAATTGTACAATATTCGAACTTAACTTTATTTCGACCACCGGTCTCGCATAAACGTTAAGACATAAAATAGGACCGTCGTAATAACACTTAGAATTAAGATATAAGTCAGATCCTGCCCTAACTTTAGGGTCATATTAAGGACATAGTTTAGCCCAAATACAACGATAAAAAATATAAGTAAACTGCTTATCTTCATGGTAAAACCCTTGTCTTATTTTTATTATTAAACGTGTAATAAGCGTGTGTTAAGCCTGTCATGAATTTTCTATTTCTCAGGACAGCCTGTGATGTCTTGAATGCTATGGTATAGAGGCTGTAAACGATCATACATCTTCAGATAAACTTCATTGTACAAGCGTTTATAAAGCGAAACATTGGCGGCTATGGGCAAAAATTCATCACCCAAATGAGTCATCGCCTCAGCTGCGGTAGAATAATCTGGATAAACGCCAAGCCCCACTGCACAGTTTATGGCCGCGCCCAAACCAGAAGCCTCGAAAGTATGAGGACGATAGGCGGGCATAGCAAATATATCTGCAGTCAGTTGCATCGCTGCATCGCTTTGAGATCCGCCCCCAGAGACGCGAAGGTGCTTAATGGTCTTACGAGTGCGCTTCTCAATGGTATCAAACCCAAGCTTTAACTCATAAGCCAAACCTTCCAAAATAGCCCGATAAATATGGGCGCGGGTATGCACATCACCA
Organism: Psychrobacter sanguinis; assembly: GCF_020736705.1. Taxonomy (NCBI): domain Bacteria; kingdom Pseudomonadati; phylum Pseudomonadota; class Gammaproteobacteria; order Moraxellales; family Moraxellaceae; genus Psychrobacter; species Psychrobacter sanguinis. The sequence continues at coordinate 990,165 of NZ_CP085990.1, read as the reverse complement.
AAACCAATCAACGCGCCTTTGCCTTCAAGCCCAGGATGACGTACGCCAGGTGACCAGTAAGGCTGCAGCATCAATCCCATTGATCCCGCAGGAATGTCTTTAACCGCTTGATCTAGTAAGTGTTCAGTATCAATACCTTGGGTCTTCGCCAGTTGCGCCTCGTAATGGGCAAACTGCTCTTTGAACCAGCTGACCATCCAAAATCCGCGGTAAATCATATACTCGTGATTGTAGTAATTTGGGACCGCCGCTGTATAGGCAGGCATGTGCTTTAGCACCTCAATATAGTTGGTTGAGGTGGTATTAATGGTAGCCGTGGTGCCAAAACTTAGGCACGCGGTATCGGCAGATAAGCCGGCACTGCCCAATGCCTCGCAAGCCTTGTCACTGGCCGCTGCAATCATCGGTGTGCCCTCAGGAATACCTGTGGCTGTCGCCGCTTCGGCGGTAATATGTCCTAATTTTTGCCCAGGTGCGACCAGTCTTGGCATCTGTTCGATGCGACAACTGAATAGGCGCCACTTAAAGTTGTTGGGCTTCATCCACTTTTGTGCCTTGTAGTCATAAGGCAAGTAGCCGGTGGTCTGACCCGACGAGTCGACCAAATCATCGGTCAGCTTATAAGTCAAATAGGCCGATAAATTGACATAATGGGCAGTCTTAGCCCAAATCTCAGGCTCATGACGGGATAACCAGTTGCAGCGTGCTTTTTTCTGAGCCTCTTCTGCCAATTCTCCCATACCAACCAGTTTGGTGAGGGGGTCAAGAAATCCCAAATCATTGGTTTCGCCTTGGCGAAAATCCATCCAAACAATGGCAGGGCGTAATGGCTGTTTATCCTTATCCAGACAGATCATGGTATAGCGTTGTGTGGTTAGGCTTACCCCTGCAATTTGCGAAGGTTTGATATCGCAGTTTTGCCATAATTGTTGACAAGTTTCACTAAGTTTTTCCCAATAATAATGGGCATGCTGCTCAGCAAAGTTGGCCTGAGTGGAAAAATAAGGCTCAATAGGAATACGCGCTTTAGCAATTTCAGTACCGAACTGATCAAATATTAAGGCTCTAATACTCTGAGTGCCATTGTCTATGGCCAGTAAATAAATTGGGGTTTCGTTTTTAACGCTCATAAGGGTGTGCCACTCGGTCATTAATAAGAAAATTGGCTTTGGGATATTGAGATAAAAAATTATCCCATAGCTAGCCTACATTTTTGGATAGAGTCATCATAGGGTTTAACTAGGACTGAGGGCAGGGAGAAGATAAGGGAGCCTCATTATTAGGTTACAATATTAACCTAACCTGTCAGGCCAAAAAGCGGATAACGCTTATTGCTAACCTTAAAGGTCCCTAAGTACTCAATCCTTTGAGAAACTTTATCCTTTATGACAATAGTTATAAGTTAAGCCAGTCAGAGAGTCGATGCGACTTACTATAATATAAGTTACTGTAAATCAAGACTTTAAGCCAGCCTATCACTCACTGTCAAAGTTTTTAAAATCGACGGGTTATGCCGCCGGTAAATGCGCCGGTAAATGATAGTAATTTTGCCAAAGAGCTTTATAAAGGTCGACTTCTTGTTGCCATTTTTGTTGATCCCAACCCAGCTCTTGCTGACAAATCTGTTGCAGTTTATCGGTTACAGAATCTATCATCGCCCCTTGCGGCAAGATAAGACCTAGACGAGTACGACGCAGTAATAAATCATCTAAATGAATAACTTGCTCATAACGTGCCGCAAATCTAATCTCTGCCCACAGCGTATTGCTATCAGCAACAGGAACAAGCTCTTGATCCTCTGCAAGCTCGAGTAACTGATCTAGTTGACGGCCATAAAAACCTTGCAAGCGGTACTGGAGTGGGGCAGGCAACTGAGCAAATTTGTCATTGCTTGGCACCGGATTGCTAAAGACGGCATCATCTATGGCCGCATTATTGTCAATCGGTAATACCTGCTGACAGATTTTAAGCACATCAAGGGCGATAAGACGGAAGGTGGTCAACTTACCGCCACTGACCGTGACCAGATTGTTGTCTAACCACACGCTGTGATCACGTTTCTCTTTGCTAGGACTGACTCGTTTACCATCACCACCTTCAGAAATCAGCGGACGGACGCCCGCCCAAGTACTGATAATATCTTCACGGCTTAACTGAGTATGATCAAACAGACCATTGACCGCCTGTAATAGATAATCGACTTCTTCATTGGTGATGCCGACTTCTTGATCATCAAGGGGTGGGTGGTCTAAATCAGTGGTGCCAATGACGGTTCTATTCTCCCAAGGAAAGACAAACAAAGCTCTTTTATCAACGGGATGCAGTAAAGTGTACGCCTGTTCAATCGGTAGGCGCTCTTGACTAATAACCAAGTGACTGCCCCGAGACGGACGAATTTGTTTATGGAAATTGGTGGGGGTTTCAGAGAAGGCCTGCAGGCGCAACTTATCTGCCCAAGCCCCCGTGGCGCTAACCACCACCTTAGCATAAACCTCATAAGTTTCAGAATGCTGGTCAGTAGCAGTATCTACTAGCTTTGCCCCCACTACCAGACCTTGGTCGTTTTTGAGCAGGCCTTCAGCTTTTAGATAGTTAATAGCTTGCGCCCCATCATGCAGGGCTTCACCGAGCACCCGCATCACCAAGCGCGAGTCATCAGTGACAGCATCACTAAATTGACTGGCGCCCAGTAGCTTGTCTTGTTTAATACCAGGATTTAACGGCGAAAAAGCGTCTTTTTTAAAGTATTTGAAGTAGCGTTTTCCGGCCAGTTTGTCATATACCCTAAGCAGATTATTAAAAATCCAAGGCGGCGGAAACTTGCCTTTATAATGCGGCATCATGTAATGCATTTCATTAACTAGGCCGCCTGCTTCTTTCAGCATACGTTCGCGCTCACGTACACTGAGTAACGTGGTTTTGTAATCCCCAGAAGCGATATAACGTAGTCCGCCATGTACCATTTTGCTAGAGCGACTCGAGGTGCCCCAAGCGAAGTCTCTTTGTTCAATTAATAACACTTGTAGACCACGTTTGGCCGCCTCTCGAGCAATACCTGCTCCGGTAATACCACCCCCAATAATCAACATATCCCAAGGTTCGGTGCGCAAAAGGGGTATTAAAGCTTGTTGACGCTGTTGTGTTTGGGTCATGAGTGGTTCCTCATCAATGGGTGGCAATTAGTGTGTAGCAAATAGCATGGCTAGTTATCCATGCTGCTAATACAGGCTTTAGTCTTTGGGCAATTTAGTCCTCTAGCAAAGCGCCTGGATTCATACGCTGCTCAGGATCTAAGCTTTGCAGCATGTCACGGGTCACTTGTAGACCAAGCTCACCTTTTTCAGCCACCAGATAAGGAGCATGGTCACGGCCCACACCATGTTGATGCGAAATCGTGGCTTTGCCGTTGGCCACACTGGTGCTTGCGGCATGTTTAATTTTCTGCCAACGCTGCAAGGTCTCAGCATGACTCTTAGCGGTTCTAAAGAAATAGGTGGTGTATAAGCTGGCACCCTGTTTATAAACATGCGAAATATGGGTAAACGCCATCACTTGTTCGCCATGCTCTCGCAGTGATTCACGAACTGCCTTCTCCATAGCGGCCATTTGCTGGTCAATGTTGGTCCAGTTTGTCGAGGTTTCGAAGGTATCGACCATGATGCCTTTTTCCCATAAAGTGCCACGCAAATACGGGAATTTAAAGCGGCCATGTGCCCATATCGAGCCCATTAAGTCCGCCAATTTACCGGTGACACCGCCATTTTGTTTTAACAGCTGTTTAAACTGGGTCAATGCCAGTGCATTTTGGGCTTTGTCGCCCGTCACGCCATAAGTGAGCATCACTTTATCCGAGCCTAACCCCTTAGATCTTAAATAGGCAGTAATGGCCAAGAATTGACTGCGCGTGGTGCCTAAATGTAGATGGGCATTGGTCTCAGTAGCATTACTTAGGCGTAACATAGATAGACGAACATTTTTTCGAACCGCTTGTTTTAATAACGCTTGCCCCGCTTCCCAGTTAGGTAAGAACGCCACTTTAAAAACCTCTTGCTCAGGCTGAGGCTGTACCCGCATTTTGACTTCGGTAAAGATACCGGCACGGCCTTCAGTACCCATCATCATTTCACGCAAATCAGGACCGGCAGAGGAGGCAGGGATATCGGGTATGGTCAACTTGCCTTGAGGGGTGACTAAGGTACCGCCAGCGAACATTTGTTCGATACGGCCATAGCCTAAAGACTGCTGACCACTTGAACGGGCTGCAATCCAGCCGCCTAAAGTAGATAATTCCCAAGATTGTGGATAATGTCCTAATCGGTAGCCATGATCACTCAGCTGTGCTTCTACAGCAGGTCCTTGAGCACCTGCACCAAAGGTAGCAATTTGGCTTGCTTCATCCAAATCAATGAGTTTGTCCATATGACCAGTGGCAATGGTCAATACTGGACGAGGATCCTTAGGCGGATTAATATGACCGGCCACGGATGTACCGCCACCGTAAGGGATAACCACTAGGTCGTGTTCACTGGCCAAGGCCAATAGCTTTGCGACATCTTCGGTAGTTTTCGGCATGGCGACCCCATCAGGGAAAACGCCAAAATCACCACTGTGCATGGCAATCCAATCGGGGAAGCTTTGCCCACGCGCATGTCTGACACGTACTTCGTTGTCAGTAGAGACCATTGCCAATTCGGTGAGGGCATGAGGGAGTCGTGAGGAAGGAACTGTTTTTAATACCGATTCTAGGCTAACAGAAGGCAGTTTTTGAGTTTTGCCGATATGAGATTTAATCAGTTTAGCCCCATGAGGTGAGACTGCTTTATTGATATTGATATTGCCCCAACCATTCCAGCGGGTCTGTTCTTTAGGGGTATTACTTTTGACAGGGAAGTCTAAAGCAGGTTGTTCAGTCTTATTAGCAGGTGACGTATTAGAAGCAGTCATTTTGCGAAGAATTGAGGTGATTTTACTCATAGGGATATAACCTTTCCATTTGTTATAGTCATGATTTAATGAATATATTACTAATTGTTTGTAGTTAATACAATATAATAAACTATTTATTAACACAATTTAAGTAATAGAGATTTAATCCATCGCCTTACTGAATTAATTACACTTTTCGAAGGCATTTAAAAACACAATTCCCCATCATGGCTTAGATTCTTGTTAAAATAGCCGGATATAATTTTATCCCTACTTCTACGTCACGGTTAGATAACCTTCCTAAAATCTGACTTAACTTTGAATTAGACTTGCCCAATTGGACATCACTATGAGTAATAACACACCTGCCATCAAAGAAGACCGTATTTTAATTATCGATTACGGCTCACAGTACAGCCAGCTTATTGCCCGCCGTGTGCGCGAAGCCGGTGTTTTTTGTGAGATGTATCCTTATGACATCGACACTAGCCGTATTGAAGCGTTTGGTGCCAAAGGCGTTATCTTATCAGGTGGTCCTGAAAGTGTGCACGATGAAAACAGCCCAAAAATCAATCAAGCTTTGTTTGATTTGAATGTGCCTATTTTAGGTATTTGCTATGGCATGCAAGCCATGGCCGATCACTTTGGTGGTAAAGTGCAAGCCAGTGATGTACACGAGTTTGGCGCAGCGACCATTGAAATTACAGGGTCTAGCACCTTGCTTGATGGTATCGAAGATGCGCATAAAGACAACAGCTTAATGCACGTTTGGATGAGCCATGGTGATAAAGTTGTTGAAGTTCCAGAAGGCTTTGATGTTATCGCCAGTACCCCAAGCTGCCCAATCGCAGTGATGGTCAATGAAGATAAGAAATACTACGGCCTACAGTTCCATCCAGAAGTGACTCATACCCTACAAGGCGATGTGTTGTTGTCACGCTTTGTGCATCAAATTTGTGATTGTGCCGGTAGCTGGACGCCAGATAATATTATCGACATGCGTGTTGAGCAGTTAAAAGAACAAATCGGTGACAAACAAGTGCTGCTTGGCTTATCGGGTGGTGTAGATAGCTCAGTAGTTGCCGCATTATTACACAAAGCGATTGGCGATCAACTGACCTGTGTGTTTGTGGACAATGGTCTATTACGTCTGCACGAAGGCGATCAAGTAATGCAAGTATTTGCTGAAAACATGGGTGTAAAAGTGGTTCGTGTGGATGCTGAAGAGCGTTTCTTAGATGCGTTGGCAGGCGAGTCAGACCCTGAAGCTAAGCGTAAAATTATTGGTAAAACCTTCATCGACGTATTCGCTGATGCAGCACGTGATGTGAGCCAAGGTAGCGACGGCAAACCAGTCGAGTTCTTGGCTCAAGGGACTATTTATCCTGATGTTATCGAGTCAGCGAAGTCGCACCAAGGTAAAGCCCATGTCATTAAGAGCCACCATAATGTAGGTGGTTTACCGGAAGACCTACAGTTTGAATTGGTTGAGCCACTACGCGACCTATTTAAAGACGAAGTGCGTAAATTGGGTATCGCATTAGGCCTACCGCATAAGATGATTTACCGTCATCCGTTCCCTGGCCCTGGCCTAGGCGTGCGTATCTTGGGTGAAGTGAAAAAAGAATATGCTGACATCCTACGTCAAGCAGACGCTATCTTTATGCAAGAGCTTGAGAAATCAGGCTGGTATGAAAAGACCGCACAAGCCTTTGCGGTATTTACCCCAGTAAAATCTGTGGGTGTAGTAGGTGATGGCCGCCGTTATGCTTGGGTTATCGCTTTACGTGCGGTTGAAACCATCGACTTTATGACCGCACGTTTTGCCCACTTGCCCTATGAGTTAATCGAGACTGTCAGTAACCGTATCATGAACGAAATCGCAGATGTTTCTCGTGTGACTTATGACGTATCAAGTAAGCCACCAGCCACTATTGAGTGGGAATAACAGTAAGTATGGTAGGTTCTAAACGGTATTTTTAACGAGGAAAGCACCCGATTGGGTGCTTTTTTTGTGTCAAAGTATAGCTATTCATATATAAAAAAGTATAAATAATATGTTAGTTCAAATAACACTGTTATAATTATTAGTAAGGATTTCAATTATTTAAACTTCGATGTTGACCCTAAATATGGGTCGAACCAATCCTTATTTTGCCCTATAAAAAATGAGCCCTACTTTAGAATTAAGAGCAGAAAAATTAAGAGTAGAGCTATTTCACTCCTCATAATGAGAAAGGTTATTGTATTCGACTGTTTAATCGATCTTATAAAGTTTAACTGCCCTAAGGGTAGTTTGCTCGACGTAATATTCTATTAATAGCTTTTAAAACAATTAAACATTTAGAGAGAAATATGAACTCAGACAATAAAATAATAAGTCTTGAAGAAGCATTAAGTTTCATAAAAAGTGGTGACCATGTTGTTACAGGCCTGGGAGCAGGTGAAGCAAAACTATTTTTAGAAAACCTCCATACCATCGCTGACCGTGTTAACAATGTCACCATCACTAATAGCTTAACGTTAATTCAACCTAAGTTTTATGAAGATCAATATAAAGATTCTTTCAATATTGATAGTATGTTTTTCTCGCCTGTAACGAGAAGCGCACATAAAAATGGCAATATTAATTATGTGCCTAATCATCTGTATTTATCAGCTTCTGATAGGATGAAGCATATCACACCCGATATTTTTATTGGTTCGGCAACACCTCCTGATAAACATGGCTTTATGTCATTATCTTTATCCAATGTTTGTGAAACACAGTTTATAGAAAATGCTAAGTTGGTTATTTTGGAGATTAATGAAAATTTCCCTAGAACTTTTGGTGACAATGAAATACACATCGATGATGTTGATTATTTGGTTAAAGCGGATTATCAACCTCCTTTTTTACCAGAAATTGAACCCAACGAAAAAGATTTAAAAATAGGTAAACTCATTGCAGAACATATTCAAGATGGGGATACCATTCAGCTTGGTATCGGCGGAATTCGAAATGCGGTTGCTGCCTGCTTGAAAGATAAAAAAGATCTAGGTATTCATACCGAAATGATGACGACAGGTATGCTAGATTTAATCGAGCAAGGCGTGGTTACTGGCAAGAAAAAGTCATTACATAGAGGTAAAGTAGTGTTTTCATTTGCTTTAGGCAGCAAGCGTTTATATGACTACTTAGACGATAACCCATCAATTATTGTGGGTAAAGGTTCCTATGTCACTGACCCTTATGTGATCAGCCAAAACGATAATATGATTTCCATCAATACGGCCATCGAAGTGGACTTAACCGGTCAAGTATGTTCTGAATCTATTGGTCATACCCAATTTAGTGGTACAGGCGGTCAGTTTACGACGGCTGTCGGCGCTCAGATGGCTAAAAATGGTCGTAGCATCATCGCTTTGTATTCCACTTTTACTACTAAAAATGAGCAGGGCGAACGGGTAGAAATGTCCAAAATTGTTCCTTTCTTAAAGCTAGGGTCTATTGTAACTTTAACCCGTACTAATGTGGATATGGTTGCCACGGAATATGGGATTGTTAGTTTAGAAGGCACCAATGTTAAGGAGCGTGTTGAGCGTTTAATCTCTATTGCCCATCCTAACTTTAGAGATCAGCTGCGTGCTGAGGCGGTAAGCTGTGGTTTGCTAGTAGAGTAGCTTTTATTAATAAAAGCAGTATTTTCAATGCGAAAAGCACCCGATTGGGTGCTTTTTTTGTGTCTTAAGTAATCGTGTCACAGCTTCAGCAAGACCTTGCCTTTCTTACCCTTTTGCACCTTGCCAGACACCGCTTCATTAATATCCTCAAGATCAAAAATTGCCTCTACCGGTAGCGTAAGCTGATGGTTAGTAGCGTGCTTGATGAGTTGATTGATTAACCGTTGCTTATTTTCAAGATCCATTTCACGACTGGTTTTACTGCCCCAAAATCCCTTAACCACTGCCTGCTTAAAAATCAAATTGCTAGGATTTATAATCATCGGCTCACCAGCCATAACCCCAAAAGAAACCAACGTACCATTGGTGCCCAATAGGTCTAATAAATCATTGCTAGCTTCACCGCCTAAAGAGTCGACAGCGGCACTAATTTGAGCATCATCAACGAGTTCACGCACTTTGTCTTTCCAGTTTGATTGTGAGACATCAATAGAGTACTCAATACCCAGATCGGTTAACTCTTGAGCCGCTTCTGCTCGGCGTACCAAGCCAATCGTATGAATCCCACGAGCGGCAGCAATCATCGCAAAAGATTTACCTACAGCACCGTTAGCCGCATTAAAGATAACCCATTGACCTGGCTGTAATTGCATAAACTCTAGCAGCATTAACGCACTAAGCGGCATGGCAATTAATTGTGCGGCTATTTCATCCTCAAGCTCATCTGGCACAGCAAATACCATTTTTGCAGGGGCCGTAAAGTATTGGGCCCAAGTGCCTGTGACACTGGCAGTTGCCACTCGTTGGCCAATTTCAAAATCCTCCACCTCTTCACCTACAGCATCAATAATGCCCAGTGCTTCACTACCAGGCGTCGTAGGTAAATCTGGTTTATCGCCATACTGACCACGAATGGTAATCAAATCATGGTTATGAATTGAGGCCAAAATAGTTTTAACACGTACCTCTTTTGGTCCTGGTTCTGGTATAGGAATGTCGGTAATACTCAATACTTCTGAAGGTTTACCAAACTGGTGATAAGTGGCACTACGCATAACACAATCCTTATTTATTATTGTTGAGTAGGTTGATGGATAGATTAAGTCCTGATAGTAGCGTTAACCCGATTAAGTTAAATACAGTCAAGTTAAATACCACCCAATTAAATGTAACGCTATCGGTGAGGCTTTGAAGAATGACAGTCAATAAGGGAGATTTAGTTGGTTTTACAAAAAAGCACCTCATAATGAGATGCTTAATAAGACTTTAAACCAATAAGCTTCAAACAAACTTTAAATAAATGGATTGGTTCGAATCTGCTTTAATAATAACGACTTACTAAGACTGATTGAAACTTAAGGCTTTAATAAAATCTTACCTTTTTTATCCGATTGAACCTCTTCAGACACTGCTTTTTTGATATCTTCTAACGGATAAATACCGCCAGTTGGTAGCTTTAATTTGCCCGTTGCGGCTCGGTCAATTAATTCAGCAGTTAAGCGTTGAAGAGTTTCAGGAGTCGCCTCTTTCATCTGCACAGCTCCCCAGAACCCTTTAACTTGAGTCTGTTTAAAGATTAAGTCATTAGGGTTTAAGGTCAATGGCTTACCTGTCATACCACCTAATGAGGCCATGACACCGTCTTTACCCACTAAGGACAACAGCTCGCCACCAGGTTGACCGCCAACAGCATCAACTGCGCCTCGGATTGAAGGATTGCCAGTGGCTTGTTTTAGGATATCTTTTACTTGTTGTTGCCAGTCATCGTCTTCGGTCTTCACCGTATTTTCGGTAATACCCAAATCAACAAGCTCTTGTTTTGAGTCTTCACTACGCACCACATTAATCGAATTAATGCCACGTTCAGACGCTAATTGCGCCAATGACATACCGACAGCACCGTTGGCCCCATTATGAATCAACCATTGCCCTGGTTGTAATTCTAAGAACTCTATCAGCATTAACGCACTCATTGGCATAGCGATTAACTGAGCCGCAAGTTCATCATCGATGGTATCGGGTAGGGGTATTACTTTATCGGCTGGAGCTTTGAAGTAGTCGGCCCAAGTACCTTGAGCGCCAGATACCACCACCCGCTGTCCTTTTTTCAGACCTTCTACTTCGTCTCCTAAGGCATCAATATTACCTACCGCCTCACTACCACCGACTGCTGGTAGGTCGGGTTTTTCACCATACTCGCCTTGTATCATGATTAAATCATGGTTATGAATCGAAGATAACAGAGTTTTTATACGCACCTCGTTAGGTTCAGGTTCTGGCATCGGCGTGTCTTGAAGGTTTAAAACATCTTCAGGTTTTCCGAAATTACTATATGTGGCACTACGCATGATAAGGTCCTTTATTTCACTGATTATTATTATTGGGTTAGTGTTAAACGGATTTTTATAATTTAAGTTATAGGGCTATATAGCCCGCATTCTATCCCGCTGTACGTCTAAGTTATTTGAGTTATTAGACTTGCGATTAGCTTTAAGTTATTTTAAGCAATAATTTATCAAACAAGCCTTCTATATAGACGTCATCAACTACCTTACCGCTCTATAAAGCTGTCATCAGTGCGACTTTGGTTAATGGTGTAGTGCTCTTTTTACAGCAAGTTAAGCGCCATTATCTGTCTGTTGAGATTGCACTTTTTTAGGTTCAATCACTTTAAACCGCTTATCCACCATATCGGTCAATAAAGGCTTGCCTTGCTCATTGATACGAAACATCCCGTATTTCGCTTGTTCAAAGGCTTCAGCCTGACCTTCTTGAAAGAAGAAAGCGTTGGTGGCAATTTTTAACTGACTATGACGAATACGATACTGTAAGAGCATTTCGTCTTGGGCTAACGGTTCATCACCACTCCCTGAGTGCTGCGCTAAGCGTACAAAATGGCCTACGCCCTGTGCATCTTTTTTAATAATTACTGAGCCGTCTTGCGAAATATTGTACAAAGTCTCAACGTACTCTAGGTTACCTTCTGCGACCTCTTGAGCTTCTATTGCCGCCATGATGGGCTCAGCGATGGCATAGTTTAACGCCATATAATCACCTTGCATTAGGCTGCGAGGGTCAACAGGTGCCAGTTCAAGTAGCACTTCCTCTGCCGTGGTCAAATGGGTTTCGTACTTTTTAATAGTTAGATTTGTTATGACCAAGGTGATTAACAGACCAACAACAGCCAATACTAGGCTGACCTTTTTCCTTAATGTTAAGGGTGTCTCAACCCTAGGTTTCGAGGGTTTATTTGGGGGTATGGGCGTAGGAGTATGAGGGGGAGTGGGTGTTATGCTCATGATAATTCCTCCTCTTTTGCATCATCATCGTTAGGTTTATCAGTAGGGGATGAGGCTGGGTAAAGTCTAAGCAGGCTAGAGTGGACAAAGTGCTCCCTATTTAGCAATTTACGAATGGCAAATAACACTAGAGCCACGGCCATTAAGGAGCCAGACTTCATTAATAAGCTACTGTCGAGCTGATAGTAGTACCAGAAAACGTAGCCCACTAAGGCACTAATACCGAGTCCCAACAGCGTTTTATCCTGGTTGGCAACCGCCATAATAATCACCAAACTTGTGGCCAATATTCCTGAGACATATACAGATACGATGCCCAAACAAATAATCGACAAACCAATTAAACGTCCCGTCTTTGAGGTAAGCTTGAGCTGATAATGACTCAAAATAAGATGGGCTGCATAGAGACACACTGCGACCAGAAGCGTTTGGGCCAAAGGATAATTGTAGGCAAACTCAGTCGTTACCCCTACGATATACTGTGTATGTTCAGCGGCGATAAACAGCACAGATATCATTAATAGCATTACTGTACTGGCATAATTCAATGGCTTTACTACGGTAGAGAGCCACGGCTGTTGGGTAAAGGGAAGTCGTTTGGGTGTTTTAGAAAACGGCAGCTTAGCTATCGGTAAGCCCGTAACCGTGGCAACTAATGCCAATACGGCTGCAGATAGCTCTGGCAGCTGGTAATAACTCAATAACCACACTAAGCAGCCTAACGCTATAAAAGCACTGAAAAAGCGGTGTAAACTGTCTTGGATAATGGCGAGTAGCAGTACTTGTACCAGCATAAATATACTGACTATAATCATCGAAGTATCAAAAGTTTCAAACAGTACCGCCCCTAAGAATGCTTGAGCGGATAGGCTTAATGCAAAGGCTAAACTATTGCTAAAAGTATGCGATTTGTCTCTGTTATTCGCTGCAGCGACGGTCGCAGAGCGTCTAAAAAAATGGGGATTAAACAGTACCCAGCTGATGAACAATAACAGCACACTCAGTATCAGTTTTATGGGGGTGTCTCGCAGTGCAGTGTTCAATAGCACCACCAAAAATCCTGTAATTAACGCCCCAGACAATAGTCCACTCAGACCCAAAAACAACTGTAAATACCAAGGGATGGCAGTGGTAATGGGCGCTTTGATAGCCTGTGTGTTATCGACCGTTTGACTGTTATTTAAATCCTTGAACTTGTCAAAACTCTCAAGCTCTTCCAAATCCTCAAAACTATTAGAACTATCGACATTGATTTCAGTTTGATTTTTAAGGCTATCAGGCCTCACTGACAGCTGCTTGATGCCAGTATTGAGTTTTCGTAGCCAATTTACCGCAGAAGCACTTAAAGCAATAAGCATAAAGGCCAAAGCAAATAACGCTAAGTCGCCTAGATAAGGAGCAATATACTGAGTGGCTATGACCATCAACACCATAATAACCGAGCCCGATAACAGAGTGAGCATCAGTAAATCGATTTGTTTCTTCCGAAAGCGTCCGTAAAAAAGGCACATAACTGCTAGCCATACCCCAAAAGCTAACACAGTAGACAGTAGAGATGAGAGATTCAGTACCGGATAAAGGCCCAAGCGCGTGGCGAAATAGACCACGATTGCCCCGACCACATAAACACTCCAGTGAAGTGGCATGATGATGGCTTCAGTATTAGTTTTAACCCCAGGGTCTTCGGCTTCTACGGACGAGGTTGGCCCGTGTCTAATTTCTTTATCGGCAAATTTATCAGCAAACTTTAAAGCCAAAATAAGGGCCAAGCTATTAATAGCGGTTATTATTGTCAAATACAGTAGGCTTGAGTAAGTGGCATTCGTGAACCAAAAACCACCCACATTGCTATACAGCATAAAACTAAGGTTAATCAGTCCCAACCACAGTAGCCACAATGCCGGTAGGCGAGCGATCAATACCCAAGGAACAATAAAAACTGCCCACATAAAAAATAACTGCCAACTGTCCGCACCTGTCTGATATACCTGACCTACCAGTGCCAACAAGCCGCCGGTTATGATGCTTGCCATCAACAACAGAAGCTGTTGAGCAAAGGGATAGATACCTCTGTGGGCCAACAGGGTATAGCCTAGAATGCTTAATGTTAATGCCCCTTCTACCAAGCCAAACTTACCCATTTTGCCCATGTACATCCAGTTATAAGCAATGAAAAATATCAAAGCCAACACTAAGGCAATGGCACTGGTTATCGCGGTAAACCGAGTGAAAAAACGATACCAAGTCCTACCATCGACTACATCACGGCTGGTTTGAAAAGTAGAGTAAGTATTTAGAATAGGGGAGGTAGAGGGGCGCGTCATAATAGCCTCGATGCGTTTGTTAATCTTCCTTGAATGATTAAGCAGGACAATTGTTTTTTTTACAGCTTATCAGTTATCACAGCATACAGGATAGAGGCGCACTGAAAGTATACGCATAACGTAATTTATTTATTGAATATTCTAGATATTCATCAAAGATTTTCGTTATTTACCAAACAAATGTTTATCAATACATCCATTCTTTAGTTTTTACTGAGTATTGTGACTTGATAAAACGGTAAGTGACTTTGCAGTCAAATCTGTAGCCAAGCATTGGTAAATAAGAAACTATAAAAATTGGTGTAACACGAATATATGAATATTTATTGACAGACTCATATATTTTTTTTATTAATATGCCTATAATGAATTAATGCAGTAAGTTCTAGTTACCTTAATAGTAAGAACCTATACGTTAAGTCACAGTTATTAAGTAATTGTTTTTTAAAACGATTGCTCGTTAGTGTTTTACTTTAATACCGATTTTAGTTTTAGTATCTAGTTTAGGGTTATTTACATTACTGTATAAGCCTGCTTATTCTCGCTTCCATTTACCATTGCCCAAAAGGATTTTATCGTGCGTAAATCAACTTTCATAATAAATTCAGTGTTTCTTCCTACCACATTAGCCTTATCCATGATGTTGGTAGGCTGTGGTGATAAATCTGCGAGCAATAGTAGCGCAGCTAACATCGATCCTAATGTACTGGCCGACAAACAAGAGTTGGTTATCAATAACGGCGCGGAACCAGAATCCTTAGACCCTCATAAAGTATCTGGCGTACCTGAGTCAAATATTTTACGTCAAATGTTTGTGGGATTAACCACCACCGATCCTGATGGTAAAACTATTCCTGGTATGGCTGAAAGCTGGGAAAGCGCAGATAATAAGGTTTGGACTTTCAAGATTCGTGATGCAAAATGGTCAAATGGCGATCCAGTAACCGCCGAAGACTTTGTTTATAGCTTCCGTCGTGTGGTTGATCCAAATACCGCTTCTCCGTATGCTAGTTACTTAGCCGATGACAAAGTTTTAAATGCCCAAGAAGTCATCGACGGTAAAGTAAAACCAGATGCCCTAGGCGTAAAAGCATTAGATGAAAAAACCCTGCAAGTGACGCTATCTGAACCCGTTCCTTATTTCCCAGATACTTTAATTCACACCTCAGTAAAACCGGTTCCTCAAAAGGTAGTCGAAAAGTTTGGTGAAAAATGGACGGATCCTGCCAATATTGTAGTCAACGGTCCTTATAAAATTAGCGAGTGGCAAGTCAACGACAAAATCGTTTTAGAGCGTAACGAAAGCTACTATGACAATGCCAATACTACCTTAGAAAAAATTACGTTATTAGCCATTCCTTCAAGCACCACTGACGTCGCTCGTTATCAGGCAGGTGAAATTGATATCACTTATAATGAAGTGCCTCCTGAGCAATTTGCCTCTTTGAAAGAGCAGCTAGGTGATCAATTACAAGTATCACCGATGCTTTGTACTTATTATTACGAATTTAACACGGTTAAACCGCCTTTCAATGATGCCAGAGTACGTCGTGCATTGGCGTTGGCTCTAGATCGCAACACCATCTCTGATAAGGTAGTTGGTCAAGGTCAAACTCCTGCTTATCAATTAACACCAGTCGCCACTAACGGTATGCAAAATAACACCCCAGAATGGCAAAGTTGGGATCAAGCAAAACGTGTTGAAGAAGCGAAAAAACTGCTTAAAGAAGCCGGTTATAGCGAAAGCAAGCCACTGAAATTTGAGCTGTTATATAACACCAATGATAACCATAAGAAAATTGCAGTGGCGGCAAGCTCGCTATGGAAACAGTCTTTGGGCTTCGTCGATGTCAGCTTGATTAACAAAGAATGGAAAACCTATCTAGACACTCGCCGCAATGGTAACTACCAAGTCGCGCGTGCGGGCTGGTGTGGTGATTACAACGAACCTTCTACTTTCCTAAACATCGTTAAAACTGGCAACAGCAATAACCAAGGTAAATACTCAAGCGCCAATTTTGATAGCTTAATGACACAAACCTTGAAAGCTGGTGTTACCCCAGAGCAGCGTGCCGGTATTTATCAGCAAGCAGAAGCACAGTTAGATGCGGATATGCCTAATATTAACGTTTATCACTACGTTAGCCCACGTCTTATCAAGCCATACGTCGTAGGATTCTCAACCAAAGATCCTTTAGACAACTGGCAAGCTAAAGACCTAAAAGTGGCTAAGCACTAAGCTTAAAACCATAACTTAAAACTATAAAGAAAAATTAGGTCTGTAAGCCCAAGAAGAAGGCCGCTAAGCATGATTGTAAAGCGCCTTCTTCTTGTTAGGGCTTGGTATTTTTTATAAATACAGCTAAAAGTTAAGGTAGTTGCTAGCCGTTCCTAACCGTTAGTTAACTAACTTGTCGTTAATTTTTTTATACAAGGACGTCTGTATGATTAAGTCCCCGCGTGCTCGTTCGATGGCTCGATGGCCCGTTGCGCTAACCTTAAGCGCTTTATTAGGCGCTACGCTAATGGGCTGTAATGACAAAGAAGCGGTTAATAACAGTAGTGATGCAGACAGTAAGGCTGAAAAGGCTCTTGCTGAAGATCAAAGCATTACCATTAATAATACTGCAGAGCCTGAATCAATTGACCCGCACAAAGTATCAGCGGTTCCTGAAGGTAATATCATTCGTCAATTGTTTATTGGCTTAGTAGACACAGACCGTGAAGGCAAAACAGTGCCGGGTATGGCAGAGAGCTGGGAGAGTAAAGACAACAAAGTCTGGACCTTTAAGCTGCGTGATGCCAAGTGGAGTAATGGTGACCCAGTAACGGCAGAGGACTTCGTCTACAGCTGGCAACGTTTGGTCGATCCTAATACTGCTTCCCCTTATGCCAGTTATTTGGTCGATGCCAAAGTCAGTGGGGCAGAAGCGGTTATGGCAGGAGAGGCAAATCCTGAGACCTTGGGTATCAAAGCTTTGGATAATAAAACGCTGCAGATTACCCTAACTGAGCCGGTGCCTTACTTTCCAGATATGTTGATTCATACCTCAACCAAGCCGGTGCCTCAAAAAGTCATTGAGCAGTTTGGGGATAAGTGGACCGATGCGGCTAATATCGTGGTTAACGGACCTTATACCTTGAGCGAGTGGCGGGTTAACGACAAGATTGTGTTGAAACGCAACCCAAGCTATTTCGATAATGCCCATACCACCATTGATACCGTCACTATTTTGCCCATCTCATCACCCACCACTGATGTGGCTCGCTATCAAGCGGGCGAGGTTGATGTGAGTGCTGAAGTGCCCCCTGAGCAATTTGAGTCAATCAAAGCTTCCATGGGCAAGGAGCTGCGCGTCGCTCCCCGCTTATGTACTTATTACTATAAATACAATATTGTTAGACCGCCTTTTAATGATGTTCGCGTTCGCCGTGCGTTGGCCTTAGCTTTAGATCGCGATGTTATAGCCACTAAGGTTATGGGGCAGGGGCAACAACCAGCGTATCAATTAACCCCACCGTCTACCAATGGCATGACCAACTTTACCCCAGAGTGGCAAGCTTGGAGTAAAGAGCAACGTATTAAAGAGGCCAACAGCTTATTGCAGCAGGCCGGTTATAGTGCCAGTCACCCCCTTAAATTCCAACTGTTATACAACACCAGTGACAATCACAAAAAAATCGCTGTGGCTTTTAGCTCGCTTATCAAAGAGGCTTTAGGGGCAGATAAGGTTAAGGTGGAGTTGGTCAATAAAGAGTGGAAGACCTATCTCGATACACGCCGTACAGGGGATTATGACATCGCGCGCTCAAGCTGGTGTGGTGACTATAACGAACCGTCTTCGTTCTTAAATACCTTAAAAACAGACAACACCAATAACCATGGTAAATATTCAAGCCCAGAGTTTGATCGTCTGTTAAATCAGACATTGGTGGAAGGCGTAGATGCTAAACAGCGGGCTAACTTGTATCAACAAGCCGAAGCTCAGCTTGATGCCGATATGCCAAACTTAAATATGTACCATTATGTTGGGGTGCGCTTGGTGAAACCTTACGTAATAGGCTTCCCAGACAATGACCCTTTAGATGTTTGGCACATGAAAGACGTGGCGATTGCCAAG
The DNA here is from genome assembly GCF_020736705.1 of Psychrobacter sanguinis. Taxonomy (NCBI): domain Bacteria; kingdom Pseudomonadati; phylum Pseudomonadota; class Gammaproteobacteria; order Moraxellales; family Moraxellaceae; genus Psychrobacter; species Psychrobacter sanguinis. The sequence continues at coordinate 971,832 of NZ_CP085990.1, read as the reverse complement.
CATTAATTTGCTGACAGCATTGTCTGTTTATTCACCATATCGTTATTAACCGTACCATTATACTAGTAGGATTACTTAAAACAGAGGGTTTATGCTAAAGCTTATATTTCGGCGACTATTAGAAGCCATTCCGACTATGTTTATCCTCATTACGGTGTCATTTTTTATGATGCGGTTAGCCCCAGGTAGCCCTTTTAGCGGTGAGCGTAGTTTCTCGCCTGCGGTTATGGCCAATATCGAAGCTAAATATCATTTAAATGACCCCATGTGGTTACAGTATGTCAATTATCTGAAGCAAATCTTGATGGGCGATTTCGGTCCTTCATTTAAATACAAAGACTACACCGTCAATGAGCTATTAGCACAAGCACTACCGGTCTCAATTGAGCTAGGTTTATATGCCTTTATCTTAGCGGTAGTGTTGGGACTTATCTTCGGTATTGTGGCGGCATTAAAGCAAAACTCATGGATTGATTATATCGTCATGGCTTTCGCCAACATTGGGGTGGTTATTCCAAGCTTTGTGAAAGCGCCATTGTTGGTTTTAATCTTTGCTATTACTTTAAAGTGGTTACCGGGCGGTGGCTGGAACGATGGGGCAGTACAAAACCTTATCTTACCAGTGACGGCACTGGCGTTAGCCTATACCGCCAGTATCGCTCGTATTATGCGTGGCTCAATGATTGAAGTGATGAACAGTCAATATATTCGTACCGCGCGCTCTAAGGGCTTGCCGATGCAGCGTATCGTCTTAAAGCATGCACTGCGTCCGGCGATGCTACCGGTTATCTCCTATTTAGGCCCTGCATTTGTGGGTATTATTACTGGTTCTATTGTGATTGAGACTATCTTTGGTTTGCCAGGTATCGGTCAATTGTTCGTCAATGGTGCATTAAACCGCGACTATGGTATGGTGCTTAGTCTGACCATCTTGGTTGGGGTTCTGACCATTGCTTTTAACGCCATCGTCGATATTTTGTATGCGGTTATTGACCCACAGATTAAGTATTAGGTATCGCTGAGGTAACCCTACTGAGACAATATTCAGGGTTGTCCAACCGTAACTTAGACTTTCAAACATCCCCATTTAAAGTAACCCATTTAAGAACAAGGATGACTATGAGTGTTATCGCTAATAAACCAATTGATATTGTAGTGCCAACTGCATCAGACATTAAGGGACGCAGTTTATGGCAAGATGCTTGGCGTCGTTTTTATAAGAACAAAGCGGCTATTGCCAGCTTGGTTATCTTATTTTTGGTCACCATGTTTGTAATATTTGTGCCTATGATTGCCCCATTTGGCTATGCAGAAACAGACTGGGGATATATGCAGGGTACGCCATCATTTGAAAATAAGCACTATTTTGGCACCGACTCCTTAGGCCGAGACTTACTAGTACGTACCGCCATTGGGGGTCGGATTTCACTGTTAGTAGGTATTGCTGGAGCTACAGTAGCCGTAGTGTTTGGTACAGTTTATGGTGCCGCTTCTGGTTACTTAGGCGGAAAAATCGATGCGATCATGATGCGCTTTTTGGAAATTCTAAACGCCTTTCCGTTTATGTTCTTCGTTATCTTACTAGTGACTATCTTTGGCCGTAACTTAATGCTGATCTTCGTGGCCATTGGTTTGGTATCGTGGCTAGATGTGGCACGTATTGTACGTGGCCAAACCTTAAGCTTGAAAAGCAAAGAGTTTATCGAAGCGGCGCACGTTGGCGGTGTTTCTGGCTTTAATATTATTATGCGTCACATTGTGCCTAACGTTTTAGGTGTGGTGGTGGTTTATGCCTCATTACTGGTACCCAGCATGATTTTATTTGAATCTTTCTTAAGTTTCTTGGGACTTGGGGTTCAAGAGCCAATGACCAGTTGGGGTGCACTATTGCAAGAAGGGTCTCAGACCATGCAAGTTGCTCCATGGCAGATTTTAATACCTTCAGTGTTCTTAGTGGTGACGTTATTTTGTTTTAACTTTATTGGTGATGGCTTGCGCGATGCGTTTGACCCTAAAGACCGTTAATACGGCGCTATACCGTCCTAACTTATATTTTGCTAATTAAAGTAGCGACATCTAATTATCTGATAGCCAGACAGCCAATACAGGTATATTTATTATGACAGTACAACACATGAATGTAGGACCAGACAGTCAAAGACAAGTTGGCCCAAACGGTCATGCTTCCTCAAGCGCACCAGCATTGCTACAGGTAAAAGACTTGTCGGTAAAATTTAGCACCGAAGATGGTGAAGTCACTGCGGTAAACGGTCTGAACTTTGATCTACACCAAGGCGAAACCTTGGGTATCGTTGGCGAATCAGGGTCGGGTAAGTCACAGACTGCCTTTGCCATGATGGGCTTATTGGCAAAAAATGGCCACACCAATGGCTCAGTCTTGTTCGAAGGTCGTGAGCTGTTGGGTCTGTCTGAAAAAGAGCTAAATAAGATACGTGCTGAGCAGGTATCGATGATTTTCCAAGATCCGATGACCTCGTTAAACCCGTATATGAAAATCGGTGATCAGTTGGCAGAAGTGCTTATTTTGCACAAAGGTATGAGCAAAAAAGAGGCTTGGGAAGAAGCCATCAAAATGCTCGATGCGGTAAAAATCCCAGAAGCACGTAAGCGTATTGGCATGTATCCACATGAGTTCTCAGGCGGTATGCGTCAACGGGTGATGATTGCCATGGCACTGTTATGTCGTCCGAAGTTGTTAATTGCTGATGAGCCAACCACCGCTCTAGATGTGACGGTACAGGCTCAGATAACCACCTTGATGAATGAGCTAAAGCGAGACTTTGGCACCACCATTATTATGATTACCCATGATTTAGGTGTGGTAGCTGGTATCTGTGATCGAGTGTTGGTCATGTATGCTGGACGTACCATGGCGTATGGGGAAACGGACGATATTTTCTATAACCCTACCCATCCTTATACCAAAGGTCTGCTGCGGGCGATTCCCCGCTTGGATAATGAAAGCGGTAAACTGGAGACCATTCCCGGTAGCCCACCAAACTTATTGAGCTTGCCACCTGGCTGTCCGTTCTATGAGCGTTGTTCTTATGCGATGGACGTTTGTTATAACGTGGCACCACCATTAGAGTTCTTACCCCATGACCGTCAACGTGCCTGTCATTGGAAGCCTGAGGATGTTGCCAATACAGAGCCGCAAGATGCGCAAGAACAGGTGCAGGAGTTAGGTGAGGAAAATATCATTCAAGACAAAACCATCACTGGGATAGAGGGGTAACTCATGCAACAGTCAAACGATAAAACTTCTAGCACTCGTATCGATGTGGTGAATGACACCCCTTTATTGCAAGTTAGAGATGTGGTGACCAGCTTTGATATCAAACAAAAAGGCAGTTATTTTTGGCAAAAGCCAGCGACTTTAAAAGCGGTCAATGGGGTTTCTTTTGATCTATATGCCGGCGAGACACTGGGGGTGGTCGGCGAGTCAGGGTGTGGTAAATCCACCCTAGCACGTACTATTATCGGCTTAGTTGAAGCACGTTCGGGCAGTATTAAGTTTAATGGTAAAGAGATACGAGGTGCTTCCAAAAAACAGATGCGCATGACTCGCAAAGACATGCAAATGATCTTCCAAGATCCATTGGCCTCTTTAGACCCACGTATGACCGTGGGAGATATTATCGCCGAGCCGTTACGTACCTATTACCCCAAGATGACAAAAGCCGAAGTTGAGCAAGAAGTGCGGGCAATGATGAGCAAGGTGGGTCTACTTGCCAACCAAGTGAACCGTTATCCGCATGAATTCTCAGGGGGTCAGTGTCAGCGTATTGGTATTGCCCGTGCTCTAATCTTAAAGCCAAAGCTGATCATCTGTGATGAGCCGGTTTCTGCACTCGACGTCTCTATTCAGGCGCAGGTCATCAACCTATTACAAGAAGTGCAGCAAGAGATGGGTCTAGCGCTTATCTTTATTGCCCATGATTTATCCGTGGTAAAACACATCTCTAATAGAGTCATGGTGATGTACTTGGGCAATGCGGTTGAACTAGGAACAGATAGGGCTATTTATAGTAGTCCAACCCATCCTTATACCCAAGCGTTAATGTCTGCGGTTCCCATTCCCGACCCAAAAGTTGAGCGCAACAAGACTATTCAGTTATTGGAAGGGGATTTACCTAGCCCTATTAATCCGCCTTCAGGGTGTGTGTTCCGTACCCGCTGTCCTATCGCTGATGATGGCTGTGCTCAAACCAAACCGGTACTAGAGGGTAGAGCAGATCACCTGGTGGCCTGTCTGAAAAATAAAGTGCCCACGATTAGCGGCGAGGTGGCTTAACGGTAACGTGATTTAGGGGCTGTAAATAAACGGGCACTGAATACCTGGCACTGAATACCTATAGTCAAGTGAAGAGTAACGAGTTAAGATAGATATTAGATTCACTAAATAACACTAATTTAGAGACTGAAATAAGTACCAATTTAATCACTAAGTACTGTTAGATTTAATATCAAAACAGCGTAATCGACACAAGGAAGCTTCTATGAAAAAACTTAGTAAATCTCAGCAGGGTGCTGGTTTAAGTTCGAGTGGGGTAAAGACAGTACTGGGAGCCACAGGTTTGGCTATGCTACTCCTAAGTTCAGGGTGTGCTACTACTGAGTTAATGGAATCTAAGAGCAGTCAAAGCAGCCGTAACTCGTCCAAACAAGTGCTAGTCGACGATCAGTTGGTGGCCTTCGGTCGACCTGCTCAAGCATTGCCCAATATGCCGGCGAGTAGTGTGGTTATTGTCGGTGAAAAGAATAGCTATGTGCTCACCCAAGGTGGTCCTGAAATGGTCAATATATTGACCAATTTAACGCCTAAAAACATCCAAGTGGACAGTGATATGACTTTCTATTCACCCCGCAACGATGGCTATTTTCAGGGTGAGATGAAAATGTCGTATGCCAAGTTAAAAGATGAGTTTAAGCGCAGCGATTACCAGTTCTTTTTACAAAATGGCGGCAAAGAATGTACCGATGCCAGTGACCAACGCATTGGGGCTCAACGCTTCTGCTTTACTGTACCTATTAAAGGGGCAGTTTACCCAGCTGTTAGTAATCTAAGTTTGATTCAATCCAAATACAGTGCCTTAAGTAAGCCATATCCGGTGACTATTTATACTCAGTCTCAGACTGCAGCACGCAGTGGCAATAACGCGGCTGAAAAGCTAGTGTTACTGCCGTTCGCCTTGGCCTTTGATGTGGTTACTTTTCCTATCCAGCTTATAGGTGCTATGTCAGAGTAAAATATCATAGAAACTAGAATAATAAAAAAGCCCTTTGTGACTCAGTCGCAAGGGGCTTTTTGATGTTGTGGTACTTAATAGCTTGTTAGATCAGGATTATGTTAGATCAGTACTATATGGGCGCTATGCTATCTTCTAAAATTAATAAATCTAACATCAAATCTTCATCTTCCTTTTTTACTATGTTCTCAGGCATAGCCTTAATTTTAATATTCAACTTGGTAAGACGATAAATATTAAAACAGCTAAGGCTTCAACCCAATCTAAGATTAACAAAGGATAAAGTATAGTGAAAGAACTTATAAACTGTTACAAAGCCAAAGAAAATAAAAGAACAAAGTATCGATACACTGCAGACGCCAGTCTTTACGTTTACGCTTGATCCAAGCCCAGGCTTTTTCGATGGGATTTAAATCTGGGCTATAAGGTGGTAGCCATAAAATACAGTGTCCTGCATCATTAATAAGCTCTTGAATATCAAGTCTTTTATGGAAGGTGGCGTTGTCCATAACAACAACGCTATTCTTAGGTAGGTTTGGCAGTAGCAATTGTGTCACCCAGCTATAGAAGACGTCGGCATTGACATTACAATCATAAAGGCCAATAGCGAATAGTTGATTATTGTGAATAGCACCGATAGCATTAGTTTGATTCTTTAGTTGCCAGTTATAACTGCCAAAGCACGGTTTGCCTTTATAGGAATAGCCGTGTGGTCGATTCTCATGAGACTTAAAACCACTTTCGTCTAAATAAATAATAGCTCTATCGCTTTCTTCAAACTCAGACAGTTGTTCAAGAAATAGACGCCTTAGATTGTCATCTGCTTTAGGGTGTTTTAGTGTCTTTTTTTTGAGTAATGCCGATACGCTTGAGAGCTTTTCCTATGCCTCTGTCGCTACAGTTAAATCGCCTTGCTCGTTCATAATGATAGTCATCAGGATAGGCTTTGACATCTGCTATAAGGGCATCGTTGTCTATCTTACTAGGGATTCGTTTGCATTGTTTGCGCTCAAGCCGTTTCTTCCAGTTTTGTATACTGGTTGGGCTAATTTGATACTCTTCGGCTAACTCCCGAAAGCTGTAGCCTTCGTCAAGTTTGCTAAGAATCATTTGTCGGTAGTCTTTTGAATATGCCATAAGTTTTAGTGTACCACTTTATTCGTTCTTTGACTATATGTCTGTTAACCGTCGTGATTTTTTGAAGTTATCCACTGTGGCGGGTGCGACCGCCCTCAGTTCATCCTCAGTATTTGCCATTGGTAAAGACCGTCCTTTAATCCCTTATGGAGTGCAGTCTGGAGATATCTCAAATGGCAGAGGCATCGTCTGGAGTCGCACCAATCGCCCAGCCCGTATGATCGTAGAATGGTCAACCACCCCTAAGTTTGAGCAAGTCAAAAGAGTTATGGGGCCTGCTGCTTTGCCAGAGAACGACTTTACCACCACCGTAGATTTGCAAAACTTACCTGCCGGACAACATATCTTTTATCGGGTCAGTTATCGAGACTTGGCCAGTGTAAACAATGAAAGTCATGCCGTATTGGGCCATTTTAAAACGGCCCCTAATTTAAAACAGGACATTCGTTTTCAGTGGTCAGGCGATACCGTGGGACAAGGTTGGGGGATTAATGAAAACATTGGGGGAATGACCATCTATCAGACCATGGCCAAAAGCCGTCCGGACTTCTTTATTCATAGTGGTGATAATATTTATGCCGATGGACCTGTCCAAGAAAAAGTGAAACTTGCTGATGGCAGTGTATGGAAAAATGTAGTAACAGAAGCAAAAAGTAAAGTGGCGGAAACTTTGGATGAATATCGCGGCAATTATGTCTATAACCTGATGGACAAAAATGTGCGTCATTTTAACGCCCAAGTGCCTATTATTTCACAGTGGGATGATCATGAAACCTTAAACAACTGGTATCCCAATGAAATTATAGAGGATGACAGATATCAAACCAAAAGCGTTGCTCTGTTAGCTGCTCGTTCTAAGAAGGCGTTTATGGAATATATGCCGATGCGATTATCGTCAGATGAAAAAGAGCGTATTTATCGCAAAATTCCTTATGGTCCAAGCCTAGATGTGTTCGTGATCGATATGCGTAGCTATCGCGGTGATAACTCAGCCAATCGCCAAGCACAACCTAGCGATGCTACCGATTATATGGGCCGTGAACAAATCGCTTGGCTAAAGCAAGGGTTAAAAGACTCGAAGGCCACGTGGAAAGTCATCGCCTCTGATATGCCTATTGGCCTGATGGTCAAAGATGGGGATAACTTTGAAAACTCTTCCAATGGCGATGGACCAGTGTTAGGACGCGAGCATGAAATCGCAGATCTTTTGAGGTTCATTAAACACAATAACGTCAATAATACTGTATGGCTAACGGCCGATGTGCATTATACAGCGGCGCATTATTACAACCCAGATAAGGCACAGTTCAAGGACTTTAATGGCTTTTGGGAGTTTGTCTCTGGACCGTTGAATGCAGGTACGTTTGGGCCTAATGAGCTCGATAACACCTTCGGTCCTGAACTAAGATATGTCAAAGCGCCTAAAGAGGGCGAGTCAAATTTACCACCGAGTGCGGGCATGCAGTTCTATGGCGAAGTGGAAATTGACGGCAGAACCGAAGCGATGAAAGTTATGCTAAAAGATATGTTTGGGCGCACGTTATTTACCCAAAACTTAGACCCCGTTGCCTAGCCATTTATGAGAGTTATCAAAGTTATCAGAGCCATGAGAGTTATTTAAGTGATTAGAATTCAAATGCTGCTTTAACTCGATAACGATAACGCAATAACGATACAGACTTAATAAAAATCAATGCGACTCAACACATGAGTCTGTATAACATAGGCACAGAGGTAGGCACTGGGCCAGGCGAAAACAAAGGCCAATTTCCAAGAGTTTAGCAGATGGTCAAAGAAGAGATCGGTATAGCCTTCTTTGACCAATATCAGTGATGCCGAAATAATTAAAGACATGAGTAGCGCCATCAGTCCGGTGAAGATAAGACGATAAAACTTAATACTCATGCGTATTTTTGCTGGTTTCCGAGATACTTTGGTAGACTTTGTCATGGGGCGTTCCCTACAGCGAATTAGATTTAAGCATTGGCTAAAACAACATTTTGTGGAGTAGATTACTCTGAATACGGCACATTATATAACCGTTATTTTAAATAATTGAATTTACTATCTTATATTGGTTTAATTTGATTCAAATCAAATCTATAGAGGGCATACGGTGGCCTATTCCTCTCTCTTCTGTCTTCTACTATCTGTCTTATGATCCGCCTAGATACCTTGATAATTTACAAGAGTAATATCAATCAAAAGTGGTATTATTAACCTTAGCTTTAACTAATAGAACGGTCACTTGTTCAGTGGGCCTTTGGTCTGCGGGGTTGATGACTGTGGTAGGTATTTTTAATACCCTAGTCATTCAATAACTTATTTAACCAATTAACCAAGGGGTAATAATGACATTATTAAAAAAAGGGCTTGCAGCAATGTTGGCTTTGTCCGTCATCGGCTGCGCAACCCCAAACTCGATAACAGTCGCCACCACCCAAAAGCTAGTACAGCACGAACGCAACAAGGCTGACTTAGCGATTAAATCTTTCAAACTGTCGACAGGTGAGACGTTGGTTTATGCAGAAAATGGAAACACCTCGGGTGAACCCTTGTTATTGATTCACGGTTTTGGAGCTAATAAAGACAACTTTATCTTTATCGCGAAAGAGTTTAAAAACTATCATGTGATTATCCCTGATTTGCTAGGTTTTGGTGAGTCTGACAAACCTATGGATGCAGATTACCGAGCTAAAGCGCAAGCTCAGCGCTTACATGAATTAATGCAAGCCAAAGGTCTGGCCTCCAACCTGCATGTCGGCGGTAACTCAATGGGGGGAACGATCAGTACCGCCTATGCAAGTCTGTATCCAGAAGAAGTTAAAAGCCTATGGTTGATAGATACAGGGGGATTTTTGTCAGTGGGTATGGCCGAAGCATTGCAAAGTGGCACATTAGATGACAACCCATTATTGGTAAAAAACTTTGAAGATTTTGAAAACATGATGCAGTTGGTCATGAATAAACCTCCTTATCTTCCAAAAACATTTAAAGCGATAATGGCACAAGAAAGAATAGACAACCAACAGTTAGAGGCCAAAATATTAAAACAAATCGTTGACGATAGTATGGAAGACGAGGCTAAAATTATCGCGGAACATAAAATACCGACCTTAGTCGTATGGGGCGAGAAAGACCAAGTCATCAAACCCGAGACGGCTGATTACATAGCGAAGCTGATCCCACAAGCCAAGGTTATTATGATGCCAGAGATAGGGCATGCGCCGATGGTAGAAGCTGTGAAACAGTCGGCAAATGACTATAAAGCCTTTCGAGAGTCGCTAAAGCAACAGCCAAAGCAGTAATAAAATAAGGTATATGGAAATATAGGATAAGGCTAACAGAAGCGGGTTTCTGTTAGCCTTTTTTATTACTGGGATACCAATCGCTGCATCAAGGTCGCCACTGGCTCAGCTTGAATTAGGGCCACGCCTTGTCCGGCCCAAAGTGACATATAGTCAGTATTGTTGGATTTAGACGCAGCGACACGCATAGGCTGGGTCATCGCATTGAGCTGAGGGTAGGCAGGTAGGCTGTCGTTGTCATACGCTGCATATTTGATCAAATAATCATTCACCAGTCCCCGGGCTTGTTTCCCTGAAAATAAACGGGTTAGACAAGTTTGACTGCTACGCTCTCCTCTGGAAGCTTTTAACAGCTCAGCTTTGTAAGCACTGCTCACCCCACTCTCGGCTGTCGCTAAGAAGGCTGTGCCTAGTTGCGCTATCTCAGCCCCTGCACTGAGTACAGCTCTTATCGATTGTGCGGTCATAATGCCACCAGCTGCGATTAAAGGCACGTCAGTGACTGCTTTGGTTTGGCTAATTAAAGTCAGTAAGCCTAACGGGTCTTGTTCGCTTTGAGGTAGCCAGCCACCTCGGTGTCCACCAGCCTCCACGCCTTGTACACACACCGCATCTGCGCCGATATTGGCCCAAGCTTTGGCTTCTTCTGGGTGGTTTGCGGTGCCCACAACCTTTGTTCCTATTGCCTGTAGCGCTGCTACCTGCTCTTTGCTGATAATACCAAAGGTAAAGCTAGCAACTGGTACTGGGTTATCTAACAAGACTTGCAACTGAGCTTCAAATAGCTGAGCTGGATTTTGAGACAAAGTCAGTTCAATCCCTTGTTCTTCATAATACGCTTGTAGCCACTCAGGTATCCGCGCATCAAAGGTGGTCGATTCAGCTTCTGACAGCACCATTAAATTTACCGCAAAGGGTTTATCGGTTAAGACTTTAATTTGCTGGATTTGTTCCTGAATTTTCGCCGGTGCAGTAGTGCCGGCTCCCAAGCTACCTAATCCACCAAAGTTACTGACGGCTGCGATTAGTTCAGGAGTCGTCGCACCGCCAGCCATCGGCGCTTGTACAATTGGATAGGTTAAATTTAGGGTTTTTAGTAGAGTCATGGTAGGTATCCTTTTTATTGTTTTTTAGCTGTTTATATTTAACTACGTTATCTGAGTTTTTGAGGAACCACATGAGTTACTTTATCAAACAATAGTTACCTGTTTAGGTAATAGGGATTATTTAGTTGCTGAATGAGGTTAGGATAACTCTCAATTAACTGTTTTTGATAATTCAACTGCTCTTACAAATATACGTTTTTCAATACTTTCATCTCAAATTAACGATTTAGGCGAACACTTTCCTAAACAAATTTAATAATTAGTATTGTTCTCTAAATATTTATTATATTTGGCACGTTCATTATTTGATAGATTTTTAAAAATCCTTAACACTTTCTAATCCAATGAAAAAGCCTCTAGTTCAACTAGAGGCTTTTATGTTTAGTACTAAATTCGTAAAGATGTTGCTTTGTGGCTATTAAAAATAGATACGTAAAATTATGTTAAGAGGACTATCTATGAGACAGTTTATGCGAAAAAAGGCTGAATTCTTATGGTTTTAGATTATTTTTCTAATTTTATTTTTAATTGACAAGCCTGCTACGTAGCAGACCATGAAGGTTTGCGAATTTTCAAGCGTTTTTATACACTTCAAATCCTTATAAAACAAGGCTTTGAACCCCTATATGACTGTTTGTCAATATAGTAAATTTTATCATTTTACCTTATATTTATCTTGTATTAATTATTTAGATATTGGACAAGATAAAAGACGCACAAAAGCTAAAAAAAGTTGTCGAGACTAATAGCTAGTGTGCGTCCTACCGTATTTCTGATACAGAGCAATAAAGGAGGAAATAAGAATGAATGAATTATACTTAAGTAAGTAGACCTACTTGTTAAAAATGCATTGATCCTATTAGACCTGCCTATATGAAGCGATTCTGCTTTTGCAATAGTTATAGCGGCAACTAGAACTATTCGCAAAACAAATGATGCCTCATATGGACTCTGATATCAATGCCTGTTTTTTTTAAATTCCAAAAATGGAGATTGAATGAAGTTCAAAATCACTATAAAGGTTGAGGTATTTAATACCAAGTTTGCAAGTAAGCAAATGTACAAAAATAAGATAGGTAGGCTGTTTAAAGGCATGCTTATTGTCTTATCGATACTTTGCTCACCTATGTTGCAACAGCTTACTTGGACGAATTCCATAGATTCCAGTCCTGTTCAGAGCAATACTGAATTAACAAACTTTTCTAATGAAGTTTTGGGGATATGAGAATCTTAAAAAAGAGTTTTTTTTGGCAGTTTAAGTGGTAACAAAAGTTCCAACTTTGTATAACGGACGTTATATTAATGGAGAAAACTTCCATATTCAAAACACTATATAACTAAGCTGCTAAAAGCTATTTAATCTAGAAAAAAGAGCTATCAAATGATAGCTCTTTTTTTATGAGTTGATAGGACCCCCAATCAAGTACGACGAGGAGCCACTTCCTGTTGCTCTGCTCGCTCCCAAGTAATATCACGATAAGCTTGCTTGAGCTAATGATATCGATATCAATGATATCAATCAGTCGATTTTGTCCAAGTTTTTCAAAAAGCTATTCAGATTTCATTACGTAGCTTTATGACGCATATCTGTAACTTCGCAAGCTTAACTGAGGTGTCATCTGCTAAGCTAAAAACTATTGCTGAGTTTAGTACGGTTGAATCAGTATCAATACCGTCTAAATTTATCTAAAAAAAATAACTAGAAATAAAAAACTAAAAAGGTTCAACAATGCGCGATGAAGTAGTGGCTTTAGGTAACGGATTTTGGAATGTACGTGGGTCACATGAATCAACAGGGTTTCTGGATTTAGGTACGCAGTGTTCCTTAGTACAGCTAAACTCTGGCAAATTCATTTTTCTAGACAGCTACACGCTAAAAGGTGACGTACGCGATGAGATTATGGCCCTTACCAATGAGGGTAAAGATGTCGAAGCTATTTTAAGTCTGCATCCTTTTCATACAGTGCATTGTGCGCAAATGGCAAAAGATTTCCCCAATGCCACCATGTACGGCAGTAGCCGTCATCATGAGCAAGTCCCGGAGGTAGATTGGGCTCCGGAGGTGGTAGAAAGCGACGCGGTAACGGGTCGTTATCCAGAGTTAGAGTTCTCACTGCCTGAAGGTATTTACTATATTGCTCCGAAAGACGATGTCCATAGCGGCTCATTATTGGCATATCATCCTGCCAGTAAAAGTTTACATGTGGATGATACATTTGTGACGCCACCGTTTGCTCACTTACGTAATGACATGCCTGTTATCAGCATTCATCCTAGGACGAAAGATGCCTTAAAGGATGAGCCGAATGCTGTTGAGCGATACTATAATTGGGCGATAGATATTGCTAAAAAATGGGGTGATACAGAGAACTTTTGCGCAGCACACTCGGCGTTAGTTAAGTTTAAAAACCGAGAATTTGAAACTGCATTAATAGAAGCGATTGATAATGGCCGTGCTCAGTTGGGACAATAAGTTAGCGGATTTTCACAATTATAGTTGACGGCAAATCCTTAACGAAAATGAATAGACTTTCAAAATAATAATATAAGTAGCCATAGAAAAAATAAGCAACTGAATTATAAGTAGTCATCAAAATAAATACCACAGAAACAACAATAAATAGGAATTAAGAATGAGCGATAAAGTATTAGATATGGGCAATGGATTTTGGAATGTACGCGGTACAATGCGTGCCGCTGGCGTTATTAATGTGGGTACACAGTGCTCACTGGTAAAACTAGAGTCTGGCAAATTCATATTTTTAGACAGCTATACGTTAGAAGACGACGTCCGCGACGAGATTATGACGATTACCAATAATGGAGAAGATGTAGAAGCGGTATTAAACCTGCATCCTTTTCATACTCTACATTGTGCACAAATGGCAAAGGACTTTCCAAATGCCACCATGTACGGCAGTATCCGTCATCATGAACAAGTGCCTGAGGTAGACTGGGCAAAAGAGTTTGTAGAAAGCGAAGCGGTGACAAGTCGTTATCCGGAGCTTGAGTTTTCAATTCCACAAGGTATCTATTATATTGCCCCAGATGATAAGGTTCATGCAGGCTCACTATTAGCATATCATCCTGACAGTAAGTCGTTACATGTTGATGATACCTTTGTTACCCCACCTGGCAAGGTGTTAAAAGCCATCTTGCCGGAAGTTGCGATTAGTCCGATGACTAAAAAAGCATTAAAAGATGATCCAGATGCGGGCAAGCAGTATTGTGACTGGGCGGTTGGTATTGCCGAAAAATGGGGCGATACCCAAAACTTTTGTGCCGCTCACTCAGGGGTTATCGAATTTAAAAACCGTGAATTTGAAATTGCGTTATTAGAAGCGGTTGAGAAAGAACGTGCTGATTTGGAAAATGCGTCATAAGAATCTGAATCAGTTGGATAATCTAGTTATCCACAATCTTAGGGAAAACTTTTAGATTATGATTCCAGCTATCAGCAATAATAGGATAATTAGTTGCTGACAGATGTTGCTTTGCTATCTTTTGACTCCTTCCATTCTTCATTCCAAGAAATAGTCGATGCAGAGTCACTACACAACGGAAAATAGCCTACCTGAGCACGCTACCCCAATCAAGTACGACGAGGAGCAACTTCCTGTTGCTCTGCTCGCTCCCAAGCAGTCGTGGGAGTGATATCACGACACGACGAACTACAGCTTCCTTGAGCACGGTAGCCTTCAGTAATTTGAGCCGCCTCTTTGGGAGGTAACACCTTACCTTTGCGCCATCCGCCATATACATACAGCCCTACACCCATGAGCGCAGTCGCCACCATACCTGCTGGAAAGGACAGCCAAAGCGCATCGGCGCCAAGCTTGGGATAAAACCCAAAAGCGAAGCCTAGACGTACCGGATACATTGAAATTACCATCACCATCAGTGGCCAAATCACATAGCCGTTTGCGCGCATGGTACCAAAAAGCACCTGTGCTATCCCAAAGAATAAATAGCCCCAGGTTGCCATTAACTGAATATGACGCCCAATAGGAACCGCGTCACTGTCGTCGCCTAAGAAAAGCCCCAGCACAGTTTCATCAAAAACAGTCACGACGACAATAAGCAATCCGGTCAACACCACGTTAAAAATAAGCCCCCAACGAGTGATCGCTGATACTCTACTCCATTGATTGGCCCCGATATTTTGAGCCACCATTGCGCTCGCTGCAGCACTTAATGCCATAGCCGGCATCTGAACATAGGTCCAAAGCTGTTGGGTGGCACTATAGGCCGCAGTCGTCTGTACCCCTTCGCGGTTAATCAGCGATAACATAGTTAGTGCCGCTGAGGAGATGACAATCATCTGCAGACCCATTGGCAATCCTTTAGAGACCATCGAAGATAGGATTTTTCGGTCTGGGATTAAAAAGCGCAAATCTTCTTTGTTAAGGGCTAGCACAGAGCCACGTAGATACAAGTTAATCATCATACCTACAAGCGCTACCGCGTTGGCAACGGCCGTGGCAAAGGCGGCGCCAAAGATGCCCCATTCAGGAAAAGGCCCAATACCCAATATGAGTATCGGCGTTAGGATTAAATCAATAGCGACCGACAGCGCTATAAACCAAAGTGGGGTAGTGGAGTCGCCCGTCCCCCGCAGCGCCATCATCATCAAGGTAAAGGTGAGGGTAACGGGCATCGCAATAAAAATCATCCGAAGATAAGTCAGGGCAAGACTAAAAGCACTGGTCGGTGTACCGAGTAGCTCAAGGAGCATAGGCGCAAATATCCACCCGCCAATTGCCAACAAGACACTGATAGGAATAATACTACCCAGTGAGGTACCCAGAGTTCGCTTGACCATGACAGTGTTATGTTGCCCCATGGCTTGGCCAATCAATATCGTAGACGCCATACCAAAACCGAAAACGAAGGAAATCAGTATGAACATGACAATGTTGCCGTTCGCTGTCGCTGCCAGCGCTTCTTCACCCAAAGATCGTCCTACCCAGATGGCATTGATCGATCCATTTAGCGATTGTAATATTGACGATCCAAGTGTTGGCAATGCAAATAAAAGCATCGTTTTGGCAATCGACCCTTGGGTTAGGTCATGCTGTTTACCAGCAGAAGTTTTGTCACTCAATGTCTTCCCTCTCATATCTTCTTTAGGCACCGGTTAAATTATTGATCCATTTATTTCGGCACCGATGAACTCAAAACGCCTATCATAGACGATAAAGCTTTTAGCGTCTTTATTAGAGCTGTAATCATATCTGACACTAAAATCATAAACGCGACATTGGGATAATGTAGTGACGGCAGTCTTCATCAGGATATAGCACAATAAATGCAGTAGGATAAATTCAGACCGCTTATCTGAATACAAATCTGAATACAAAAAAAGAGGGCCTATCCATTCCGATAAACCCTCTTTTTTAATTGTCTAAATAGCCTAGTTTTGCGACTACTTAAGCAGCCCTTTAAACCTTGGCACTCGAGATATTACCAAAAAGTCGAGTAAGGCAATGGCCACAATGGCTAGAATAGCGGTGGGAAAAATAACCGCCACGATTAACAATATCATTGCCAATCCCCAAGGTATCGTGCCATTACTAGGCGGTGGATTTAAGCCTACTTTGCGCGTTGATTGGGCGTTAAGCTTGCTAGGTCGGCGCTGCCACCACATGATATAACCACTAATGCAAATGGCAATAATAGACAAGCAAAATAAAACGTTGGCTAACAAACTCCACAGTCCTAAGGTACCCATGTGTACCGCATTGCCCACGGCCATAAACTTGCCGAATGCATTGTAATCTTCATAGCGAATATCGGCTAAGACGTTGCCTGAATAGCGGTCTATATGTAGGGTGCGATCCGCAGTGGGACTGGGCATATCGTAACTCATAGAGTCTTGGCTAAGGGTCCAAACCCCCGTCTCACCCTGCGGTAAGTTGAGCTGATAACGGCCTTTAAAGCCACTTTCACGAGCAAATTTATCCACTGTATCAAGGGTTATAGGCAGGGTAGGGTTTATACCTTTATCACCCAACGTCGAGCCTGAAGTCGGCATAGGTGTTAATTCAAGAATCCAAGGCACTTCCTTAACACCGCTACTGTTTAAAGCGTCGCCGTGGGTAGGAGGAACGATAGAGGTTGGCAGGGGGCCATTGCCCCATTTACCGGCGGGAAACTGACTCCATGCTTGCACAATTTTACCGCCCCAAATACCGGCCCAAGCCATTCCAGATACACAGAACAGCAGTAATAAAACAGACAACCAAGTCCCTAAAGTTGCATGGATGGTGACAAACATTGAGCGTTTATTGGTAAGTTTAGCATCCGGAATAAGCATCGATTTGACTGATTTACGACGATACCACCACAGATACCAGCCAGTTATACCAATTCCAAAAAATAAGGTACAATATAACCAACTCAACAACATAATAGAATCACATGCCGAAAAAAACCCCTAGAAATCATAAACTCACAGACCACGATTTTCTGCAATTATCTAAAACAGAAGGCAATGCCAGAGCACGAATCAGACTACTCATGCTGCATCAACTGAGTCAAGGTCATCCTATAGCGACCGTAGCAGAGAACTTTGGCTATAACCCTAGAAGCGTCTATACCATAAGAAGGAAATACTGGTTGCATGGTATCACTAGTGTCTATGACGCAGCTGGCAGAGGCAGAAAGAGTCTTTTAGCAGAAAAAGACATAGAACCATTCAAACAAGCGATAGTAGAAGCTCAGCAGCAAAGAGGTGGTGGTAGGCTCACGGCAAAAGACATCGCACAAATCGCCAAGGAGCAATTTAACGCCAACTATACCCCTAAAGCGATCTATCCTCTCATGAAACGTATTGGTATGAGCTGGGTATCTGCGCGTAGTCGGCATCCTAAGGCAGATCCTAAAGTCATGGAGGCATATAAAAAAACTTCCTTGAGCAGATAAAGCAAGTTCTACCTGATGGTGTTGATATCAAGCAAGTTGATATATGGTTTCAGGATGAAACACGTATTGGCCAACAAGGCTCTATCACAAGGGTTTGGCACTATAAAGGACAAAGACCTCGAGTAGTCAGGCAGCAGCAGTTTGAATCAACTTATCTATTTGGTGCCTTTAATCCGGCGACAGGTGAGAGTGTTGGACTTGTTCTACCTTATGTGAATAAGCAAGCTATGGCATTGCATATGGAGGAAATCAGTAAAGCTGTTCCCGAAGGTCGGCATGCCGTGGTGGTTATGGATGGGGCGCTATGGCACCAACCAAGTTTGGATCAAGACAATGTGACCATGCTTAAATTGCCTCCCTACTCACCTGAGCTTAACCCTGCTGAACAGGTATGGCAGTACCTTAAACAGCATTGGTTATCTAATCGCTGTTTTGAGAGTTATGATGCGATTGTCGATGCGGCATGTGACGCTTGGAATGCATTGTGTAATCAGACTAACTTAATTAGGTCTATCACTCAGCGGGAGTGGTGCGACTTGAGTGTTATTTTTTAGAATTGGTATTAATACCAGTAGAACCGTCAAAGAAGCCGCAGTCTCTAACAGATAATCGCCTGTTTTTCCCATCAGCAAATCAGAGTGGATATTGTTAAACGTATGATAAAGATTGCTGTCACTAGGGGCAATCTTTATGACTTTAGCAGTATAAGGATCGACAGCGACCATAGTTTGACCAGTTTCTGATTCAACGCGAAATAAGGCCACATTATTGTCACTTTTGGGCGCAATATATTGCTTGAGTGTGCTAGCAGGCAGGGCGTTTAATGCACTTTGTGCTTGCACTGATACCGGCAGGATTGTGTTTTGTTTAGGCACCGTTAACAGGTCGTTATTAGGACCCACGGTGTTTGCCATAAACATCATACCTAGGGCCGATAATGAAAGTATGAGCAAAAAAGGGGCGACCAACATACCAGCATAAAAGTGCCAACGCCAGATAGTGGCATATTTTTTATTATTGAGACGGGTGTTCTTTATTTCCTCCTGACGGCGAAGATTGTTCATGTTAATAGGGGGTTGATTTGACATGTCCTTTGAGCGGCTCATGTTTGGGTACTCCGAGGTTCTGCAGAATAAAGGCTGCTAACTAGATGTTTGCCGTAGCAGAGGCTCGCATATTCTACACCCCACACCCTCGTTTTTATAAATAGTATTTAAATTCCCTGATATTAAAGAGGTTTTTTGATAATTATTGTTCTATAGGGTCTGTTTGATAAGATTTATTAGGTAGCTATCGTGTAATAGTTGTCCACGTTATCCAGTCCATAAGGCTTAAGTAGAGAAGACTAATTTATTCCCATAAAGAAGGACTCATGTCTTATGAGTCCTTCTTTTTAAACTGGTTTTGAATGGGTTTTGAACGAGCTGTATTCACAAAAACTTATTGCTGAGGCGGCCAAGGACGATCAGCATCACTTTCAATCCACTCTGCCACATAGCCCGTGGGTGGCATTTTCCAATCAGATTTTCCTAAGGCATCTAATACCTGTTGGCTCTTAACAACACGTCCGCCTTTGGTTACGCCAGTACGTAGCAATGCGGTAGAGCAAGGCTTGCCCTTCACCCACATAGACTGTTCGACATAAATCCAACGTTCATCAATCGCGGCAATACGCGTTTTGATAGTGACCAGATCGAAGGCACGGATGCGTTTACGGTACTGAATAGTACTGCCCGCGACAACTAAGCCCCAACGATTTTCGAGTAGCTTTTTGCCGAGTCCAGAACGAATGGCAAAGTCGGTACGACCAAAGTCATATAACGTAAACACGCGGCCATTATTCATCTCAAGAAAGTTATCGATATCGGTTAAGCTGCAGCGAAATGTCATCTCTGCGGTATCTGCAAGATCGACCGTATCACCTTTTTTATGAGCGGCAATCGCTTTGACAATAGATTTGGTATAACGGTAAAAAGGGTACATAGTGAACTCTCAAAATTCGAATTAGGTCATCGATTATGCTGAAAATGGTCTTTGTTTCAAAGTAGCAGACGTGCCTAGACCGTCACGCCATGCTAACGTTAGTTAATTTGCTTATGTTGTCTTTGAAGAATACGGGTTGTTTAAAATACCTCTTGTTCAAAATACATACCGTCGAAGGATATAGAGCTTTGCAGGACAGAGTTGAGCGAAGGGTTATAAAGCTATAAAAGAATTTAAAACTAAAAATTGACATAAAACTAAAAGGGTTATCGAGTGACCCAGTTAGGTCCCCAATAACCCTTTTTTAGTGATAGGCTAGTTTTTAGTATTAAGCTGGTTTTTGGTAATGAATTAGCTTGCTATGCCAACAAATTTGAAATAGTCGGCTACCGTTTCTGGAATCCAGTTAATATCAAATTTTTTCTGTTCAGGTAAATACCGTAAATAACCAATGTGACCGCCATGATCGGTATCGACTAAGGTCACACATTCTGAGACATCATTCTGGGTAGCGGTAAAGCCAATAAACGGATCATCCATCGCACTGATTAATAACAATGGTTTTGCCACATCGATCAGATAGGGTAGAGCAGAAGCACTGCGATAATAATCGTTATTTGAACGATAACCATGGCGGGGGGCGGTAAAGATGTGATCGAAGTCACTGATACGATCGACTGCTTTGATGGCCTCAATTTCCTCGTCACTGATTTCGTTTTTTAAAGCTTTTTTAATAATTGGATTCAGCAGATAAGGGGTGTAAATCTTTTGACCCAAGAAGCGCTGCATATTCATTGCCGCAGACGACATATCGACGGGAGATGAAATAGAAACTGCTGCTTCGCAACACACGTCTTCGGCATATTCGCCCATATATTTTGCCAAAGCGTTGCCCCCTAAAGAGACCCCAACCGCATAAATATGCTCATAATGTTGGGTTAATGTCTGCAACATATGATGCACTTCTGCTGTATCACCCGCATTGTAAAACACGCGACCACTGGCAGGAATGCCACCACAGCTACGGAAATGAGCCACTACAAAGTGCCAGCCTTGAGCATGGATGTGATGGGCCAATACACGGGCATAATGGCTATCGCTACTGCCTTCCATACCATGGAACAGAACCACTAAGGGGGTTTGTTCCTTCTGTCCAGATTTGGTATCGATAGGATGGGCATCATAGAAGTCATAAGCCACATCACTTTCATCTAGGGAATCGCGAATAATTTCACGTCTGTAGGTGGGTGGTTTGGGCGCAAAAAACTTGGGCAGAATAGTTTGTAAATGTGGATTGGTTAACCAAAAAGGCGGATTAAACGGCGTGGGCACAAAGCCGTTTTGCTGTGTCGACTTCTCGTTTGAGTATTGATTTGATTGCTGATCTGGCTGCTCTGAAGCAGATTTAGCTTTGTTTTTAGCCTTAGTCGCAGAGGCTGTTTTCGATTTTAGTTTTTGTTTTAATTGGGCAATCATATGGACACTCATCTTATTATGGACATTAATAGCCACATAATGGACTCAAATCTCGAGAAAACCAAGTGATTTGAGTGAACGACTGGTTACTGAGATTTGTTATATTATGTTACTCACCATTACTCGTTGTCCAATACTTTGCCTGACATGCCGAGACGCTCTTTTAAAGTCTTTGTCTCTGCTTCAGGGAATGTCACCGTTAATGTTACGGCCTTGCTATAAGTCACTTCACCTATCTCTCCACCTATGTCTTCGACCACATAACGCACTTGTGATTCGTTGGCAAAGTCTGCTTCAATCTGAACTTGAGTCATAGGGATATAAGGGGTCAGTACCATCTCATCCACTGCCGCTTGAGCAGAGCCTGCATACGCTCTGGTAAGGCCACCCGCACCCAGTTTGATACCGCCGAAGTAACGCACAACGATAATAATGACATTGCCAATGCTTTTGTGTTGCAGCACGTTCAAGATAGGACGCCCTGCGGTACCGTTTGGCTCACCATCATCATCAAAGCCAGCACTGGTGGTATTGTTGGGATCACCAATGATGTAAGCCCAACAATGATGACGCGCATCTGGATATTTTTCACGAAGTTGTTCCACGTGAAACATCGCTTTTTCACGACTGTGAACCGGATAAGCATAGGTAATAAACTCTGACTTTTTAATGTCGAGTCGGGCGGTTACAGGGGCGGCTAAGGTTTGATAAGTCATAGAAGCTAATTTTTATTAAAGGGGAGTAGAATAAAAAGTACAGGTTTAAAAAAAGTCATCAATCGTACCGACAGCGGGTGTGGTAAACTGGTCACCATACATTCTACATAAAGTAGTAACACAGAAATATTTATAACCTGATAAATAGTAACGTAAGTCTAGCTAATGTCTAGCATAACTATATCAGTTATAAAGCTAAGGATAACATAAATGCGTTTAGACAAATTTATCAGCAAGGCCACCGAGCTGTCGCGTAAAGAAGCCAAAAAAGTGCTGCACGCCAGTGAGATTACGGTCAATGATGAAGTGGTAAAAGATGGCAGCTTGCACGTTGATGTGCTGAATGATGAGGTCATGTGGGCCGGTGAACCCCTATCAGTAGCGACGGGTAGCCGTTATTTGCTGCTGTATAAGCCTGAAGGCTTTGAGTGTACTCTGAAGCCAAAAGAGTATCCTATGGTCACCGATCTTATTGCGGTGCCAGAGTTGGGTAACTTAAGAATTGCCGGCCGCTTAGATGTGGATACCACAGGGGCACTACTGTTAAGTGATGATGGCGGTTGGCTACACCGTGTGACCAGTCCCCGTCATTTACATGAAAAAGTGTATGAGCTAACCCTAGCAGAGCCTATGGATGAAGCAGAGCAGGCCCATGCTGTCAAAAAGGTCGCTCAGGGTATCTTACTAGACGGCGACTATGAGCCCACTAAGCCAGCTACGTTAGAGTTCATCGATGAGACGCATGCCCGTCTTATTTTGACCGAAGGTAAGTATCATCAAGTAAAACGTATGATGGGTTACTTTGGTAACAAAGTTATCGAGTTACATCGTGCCAGCATCGGTGGGGTGACGCTTGAGGGACTAGAGAAGGGTGAAAGTCGCTTTTTGACCGAAGATGAGATAAATAGCTTCTAAGTTAAATCATTATCATAATAGTTAATCGTAATTGTTAACGAAAAATCTTGAATAAAAATGGGCACTCAAGGTGTCCATTTTTTTGTCTATTATTTGATATCTTCTATTGATAACATGGCTACGATCAGAGGAATAAAAAATAAGAGAAACCATCGCAAATACAACGATAGCAAGAAGGGTGAGGGATGATGACTTCAATAATTAAAGTAATGTTGAATGCCAGTTTGGGTGTTTTTTTATCGGTGGGCTTAACAGGATGCCAGAGTATAGGCATTGCTGACAGTAATCAGAAAGTGGGCTCTCAATTGCCTATAATCAAAACAGAAACAGCCAGCTATGGCGATGATTTGTTTTACAGCTATCCTTTTAAAACTTCAGACTTGTATCAAGTTAGAACAATGAAAGCTCAAGGGGGCAAGTTGGTTTATCGTAATGGCTGTTTGTCATTATTTAATGGCTCTAAATATGTCACTCCGGTCTTCCCTAATGCAGTAACAACCTTTGATAAACAAAATCAGACCTTAGAAATGCTACAGGTTAAATTCAAAATGCAGGAGATGATTATGGCAGGCGGCTATGAGCAGTCGGCTGAAGAGTATCTAAAGCAGAATCAGATAGTAACACAAGCCTCTAAGCACTGTTTACTTGATGAAGTCATGGTGCTTGATGGGATCCCAGATAATAGGGGCAGAGTATACGATGGGTTAGACGATTAGAGCATTTAGCAGAAAGCTGAGATAGATAGAGAGCCCCTAACAAAAAGTAACGAATTGAGTCATCTGAGTAAGATAAATTCGATATTATTATTATATAAATTTATATAGTTAATTTATCCTTTTTGTTTTTACTGTTTTTATTCTTACTTTCTTACTTAGATTAAGCGTTCAATTTAGGAGCTGTCATGCCGCAATTCTCAAAACGACCGAGTGTCATAGGCAATAAATTATTGAGCTTGTCGTTAATAATGTCCGTTGTGATATCGCCTTTTGGCATAATGTCCTCGGCCCAAGCAGACTTGTCGGTCTTTAATGAAGCCTATGACAAGCTTGCTGCTGACAATGGTAACCCCTTAAAAGTGCCTACTGAGCAGCAGAAACAGTTTATCAAAAAGACGCTTCGCAGCGCAGGAATGACGATCCCGATTGTCTCTATACAGCCCTCAAAGCTGCCTTCGATGTATCAAGTGACGTTGGCTCAATCTTCGACAACAGAGCCACAACTGCCATTGCACATCACCGAAGATGCTCAGTACATTTTACAAGGAGAGTTGCAGCCAAACCCTAGTCCCAAAAAATCAACACCCCCAAAAGAAGCGCCGAGTAAAACTTTAAGTGGTATGCCAGTAAGTGAGGCGCTGCGAGCTTCTATATTGGCCAATAGCAGTTTACTAAAAAATATTACCCCTGAAGTAGCGCTGTATCATACCGCGGTTCCTGGGGTTATTTGGGGCACAACGTTGAATGGGCAGCCTTTCATTACCAATACTGACGCCAGTGTGTTTACCAGTGGCGAGATTTCGGTTATTGAGAACGGTCAGTTTGCAGGTTTAGACGATGACTTTGAACAAAAGAAAAACCGAAATGTACTATCACAGTTGGATGAAGACAATTTGGTGGTTTATCCTGCCACAAGTAAGGAGCAAGCAGTCATTTATGTTGCCACTGATATTAACTGTCCTTATTGCCGAGTAATGCACAACGACATGAAGCAGCTTAATGCTAAAGGTATTACGGTCAAAGTGATTGCCTATCCTTACTATGAGAAGTCACCAGAGCAGATGCGTCAAATCTGGTGTGAAACCGATAAAAATGCCCGTCGTCGAGCGTTGGGCAAAGCAATGGCAGGGGAGCTAGTAGCCTCGACTTGCACAAACACTAGTGTGAATAACCTGATGGCCAATCATATAAAAGCAGCGGGACTGGCAGTGTTCGCCACACCGGCCATTTATCGTGAAGATGGGGTAGCCTTTAACGCTCCTTATAAAGACCCTCGCTTCTTACCATTTTTAGGAATTAAATAGCTTAAGCCTTATCAATATAAGTCACATTTAAATAAGTGCTATATAATGACTGGTCTAAAAACAACTGAACTGGCTTAAAAACAACAGGCATAAAAGGTATAAAAAAGCTCAATAAGTGTGAGCTTTTTGGTTTCTAATACTGTTAGCTTTATGGTTCCTAATACAATGTTGCTAAGGCAATACCACATTGACCACTTTCCAGCCTATTAGCCCTTCACGGGTCATCTCCAAGGTCAGTGGGTAACCCTTGACTTGACCAGAGATAGTAAAGCAATTAATACCGCAGTAAGACAGTTTTGGCTTGCTACTGTCCTCGCCACTTTCAGCATGCTGTTGTAGTTCACCAGATTGTTGTTTTATCACTTGCTGCATCTGATTTTGGATCACCGCTTGGATATCGCCGCGCTGCACAATAATGTCCTGCACCAACTCTCTTAGATTGACCTTATTGCTGGCAATAGCCCAAGCCGCTGCCAACTCTTTGGTGGCTTGATTGGCCTGACCTTGAGTGTCAATAAGCCGCGTGACATTATCAGCGGTAACGGCATTGCTAACCGCACTAGAAATAAACTCATTGGCCGCTTGATTAAGGGCATCGCCGCCCAATTGCGCCACCAATGGATATTGCTGTAAGGTGTTACTAAATTTAGAAGTGAGTTGATTTTCAATATTTGGCTGCAGCTGATCAAAATTAATATGACTGGCCAAAGCAGTTCCATCATTAGCGTCATAAGCCTGTTTCAGTTGGTAGGCCGTATAGTAGGGTGACCCTGCGAACACGGCGATGGCCACAACGATTAAGGTAATGAGAATAAATTTTAATGATTTCATAAGGCGGGCACACCAACTTAGCAAAATAAGACGGATAATGCAGTGATTTTAGCATAACCGCTTGATAATTGAGGTGTCTGTCACCATTAAACAGGCAAAGTATTATTTAATTTTTGATTTATTTAACCCTTTTGCGGTTATTACAAATTTAATGTCGATAAAAATAAGTTTCACGTGAAACATAATCGGCATATTGATAGGAGCCTCTATGAGTAAGCGAGATTTTTACGAAGTTTTAGGCGTTGATAAAAACGCAGATGAGCGTGAGATTAAAAAGGCCTACCGTAAGTTGGCCATGAAATACCATCCAGACCGTAACTCAGACGACCCCGATGCTGAAGAAAAGTTCAAAGAAGCGTCAATGGCGTATGAGGTCTTAAGTGATAAAGACAAGCGTTCTGCTTATGACCGTATGGGCCATGCTGCCTTTGAAAACGGCATGGGCGGTGGTGGATTTGGCGGTGCGGGTGCCGGTAACTTCCAAGACATCTTCGGCGATATCTTCGGTAACTTTGGTGATATCTTTGGTCAATCTCGTGGCGGTGGTCGTCAGCGCCGTGGCTCAGACTTACGTTATGTGATCGAGCTCACTTTAGAAGAAGCAGTACGCGGCTGCAAAAAAGAAATCAGCTTTACCGCTCCTGCCCCTTGTGAAACGTGTGATGGTAAAGGTGCCAAAAACGCTTCTGATATCCAAACTTGTAGTACCTGTAATGGTCACGGTCAAGTACGTATGCAGCAAGGTTTCTTTGCAGTACAACAAACTTGTCCGAACTGTGGCGGTTCAGGTCAAGAGATTAAAAACCCTTGTAACGACTGTCATGGTAGCGGCGTAAAAGAGAAGTCACGTACCCTAGAAGTGTCTATCCCAGCTGGTGTTGATGATGGCGATAGAGTACGTCTGGCCGGAGAGGGCGAAGCCGGTGGTTCTGGCGTTCAAAACGGCGACTTATACGTTGAAGTAAGAGTGAAAGAGCATCCCGTATTCAAGCGTCAAGGCGCAGATTTATACATGGATGTGCCGGTCAGCATTACCGATGCCGCTTTGGGTAAAGAGGTGGAAATCCCAACTTTAGACGGTAAGGTGAAAATTAAAGTCGCTGAGGGTACGCAAAGTGGTAAGTTGTTACGGGTGCGCGGTAAAGGGGTAACCCCTGTTCGCACCACCATGAAAGGTGATTTAATCTGCCGCATCATGGTTGAGACTCCTGTGAACTTAACCCGTGAACAAAAAGACTTGTTACGTCAATTCCAAGATACTTTAGATGGTGACAGCAAGCATCATCAATCACCTAAGAAAAAATCTTTCTTCGAAAAACTAGGTGATTTGTTTGATTAATTAGCTAGTTAACTAACTAACTAACCAATTGCTAAATTGCTACTAGCCACTCCTTAATAACAGGAAGGCTGTTTAAACCTCTAGACTCAGATCGAGTCTAGGGGTTTTTTATTGAATCAGTTTTTTATTTGGCTGCTGACATGATGGATGGACTAACGCAGGGGCTGACTGGTTTTAAGGTAGGTAATAATGTATTTACTAATAAATCCTTGTATAAAGCAGAGTCGATTTAGAGGCCGTCATTCAGTGACCTTTGCAATCATGCTATCATTATCATAATGACTAACCGTTGTGCATGACTATAATATACGTGACTATAAAATATCTGATTAAGGATAATGAATAAAATGACTGACTCAAATTCTAAAACCGTAAACGTTGGGATTATAGGCGCTGGCGGACGTATGGGACGCATGTTGATTGAAGCAGTAGCGAATAACCCACAGACCACATTAGCGGCCGCTATCGAACGTAGTGGCTCAAGTCTGGTCGGTGTCGATGCTGGCGAGTTGGTCGGCTTAGAGAAGAGTGGGGTGGCCTTGAGCGATAACCTACAGGCTGAGCTAAGTAAAATCGATGTGTTAATTGACTTTAGCTTGCCAGACTCTACTGAAAATAATGTGCAGCTGTGTGCTGCAAACAAAGTAGCGATGGTGATTGGTACTACCGGTCTGAGTGACGCTCAAGAAGAAGCTTTAAATGCCGCCTGTGAACAAATCCCTGTGGTGTATGCAGGCAACTACTCGACCGGCGTCAACGTGTCATTAAAGCTAATCGAGATGGCAGCCAAGGCTTTTGGTGAGACGGCGGATATTGAGGTTATTGAATCACACCATAAGCATAAGGTAGATGCCCCTTCAGGCACAGCGTTTATGATGGCCAATGCCGCCGCAGAAGCCCGTGGTCAGAACTTAAAAGAAGTGGCGGTCTATGGCCGTGAAGGGCATACCGGTGAGCGTAAACCAGGCTCTATCGGCATTCATGCCATTCGCGGTGGTGAAATTATCGGTGATCATAGCGTGATGCTGATTGCCGATGGTGAAATGGTCGAGATTAAGCACCATGCGCGTGAGCGTATGACTTTCGCAGCTGGGGCGGTACGAGCAGCGACTTGGGTCATTGACCAAGCGCCAGGTCGTTATGATATGCAAGATGTATTGGGCTTGAAATAGTCAAAAGCGGCCCTAAAAAAGCACCCTTTAACCAATGGTTAAAGGGTGCTTTTTTATAAGGTCAGCTCAATAAAATTATCAATAAGATGAATTAAGCTTTTACTTTATCCAACTGCTTTTCACGAGTTTTAAGGTATTTGCGGACTTTATCACGGGCACGTGTTTGTTTTAGGCTCGACAGATAATCCACAAAAAGGACACCATTTAGATGGTCCATCTCATGTTGGATACATACTGCCAATAAACCCTCTGCTATTTCTTCAAAAGGCTTACCGTCGCCATCCAAAGCTTCAATCTTAACTTTTACTGGACGTTCTACTGAGTCATAAACATCAGGCACAGACAGGCAGCCTTCTTCATAAGGTTTTTTGTCCTCTACCAGTGGTGTAATTTTTGGATTAATAAACACCCGTGGCGAGTCATTATTCTCAGACAGATCCATTACGATAAGCTGAATATGACGGTCAACTTGAGTAGCGGCCAGCCCAATGCCTTTGGCATCGTACATGGTCTCAATCATATCTTTGATCAGCTGTTTAATATCCGCATCCACGGTCTTAACCGGTTCAGCAATGGTACGTAGACGAGGGTCTGGATAACTTAAAATTGGTAATAAGGCCATAAGAGATCACACAGTAAGTAAAATAAGAGGTCAATGAGGTTATAAAGTTATTATATCTATTGAATGAGGGGGTTAGCACTAAATATCAAGGGACAATAGGCAAAAAAGCCGCGGAAAAGGAGCAAAAAAAGACGGACTTATTACTAAGTCCGCCAAAGTAGAGCGAGATTTGAAATCAGTTATAGATTCAATATCTATAATTTAAATACGGGGGCTCAAGTTTTAATCAATAAGCTAAGTTAAGCTTTTAGAGACTAACCCAGTTTTTAGCGTTTGCTCATTATCAATTCATAGATGAACAGAAGGATAATGGCACCAATAACTGAGAAAGCGAGGCTCATAAAGCTACCATCACTGTTCACTCCAATTGCACTGGCAATAAAACCGCCAAGGAAAGAACCAGCAATACCCAATACGATGGTCATAATCCAACCCATAGCGTCATTGCCTGGCTTAATAGCACGTGCTAGCAGACCAGCAACCAAACCGATAATAATCGTCCAAATCATGATTTATCTTCCTTTAAATGTCGTTTTTGTAGTGCAATATATTCAATGTCTCACAGAAAGCTTAACCGAAATATATTGCAACAATTTTGTATGTCTGAATTTTAGCCAATATCCCTATCTAGTGGTAACACTGAATTGTTAAGCATGTACGAGCTATGTGATAAATACTAGGCAATTGCAAAGAACTAGCCTTTTTTGGTTAGTTGATTGTACATGTTATATAACCTTTTGTTGAAACTGACCTGATTGTAGTATTAGCAGCCCCTACAAGGTTACCTGCGAGGTACTAGTTATATGCATCAATAACTGAGTATTTCTACCCTTTTAACAAAGTATCTAATAAGCATAAGTAGCTACTTGGTTATACCGACCCTGACTATAACTATAGGCTTAAAAACGAGCCAATAAAAAGCCCCCTCACAGTAGACTGTGAGGGGGCTTTTTCGGTATCGATTAATCGCTATCGCCTTCGTTAAACCTAGACCCGTTGTTAAGTTTAGACCTATCGTTAAATCTAACTGAGAAATAGGTTTAAGCTAAGCGCTAATATTAGGCTTTTAAGGCTGCTAATAAGCGCTGATGAATGCCTTCAAATCCGCCATTTGACATGATGATAATGGCATCGTCTTTATTTGCCTGACCCATCTGAGCCAACAAATGGTCAATGATCTTTTGGGTATCATTCATCACGTATTGCTTATTACTGATGTCTTTGGCATTGCCAATAACCTCAGTCAATCCCCATTCTAAGCCAGCAGGTTCATACCAGATGACCTCATCAGCAAGCTGAGCGGAAGCAGCCAAATTATCTTTGTGCACCCCAAGCTTCATGGTATTACTACGCGGTTCAATAACGGCCCAAATTTTGGCAGTTTTAAGTTTCTTTTTCGCCCCATCTAAAGTGGTAGTAATGGCAGTAGGGTGATGGGCAAAGTCATCGAAAATCTGGACCTTGCTACTCGAGTCAGCGGTGTTGTGCTCTAAATCGGCGATAAGCTCCATACGACGCTTAATACCTGAAAATTGAGATAAGGCATCACAAGCCTGTTCAACAGAGATACCAATATCAAAGGCTGCGGCAACAGCCACCATGGCATTTTCAACATTATGGCGACCACTCATGCCCCAGTGTACTTTACCCGTAACGGTCTGACCCTGCTTGGCATCATGATAATGCACCAAAAACTCACTGCCGTCTTCTTCAATCAACTGTGCTTTCCAAGTACAGCCTTCTGTACCTTGTGGATTGGCAGCATCCAAAATTTCAGTGCGCCAGATAGGGGTCCAGCAACCTTTATCAATAGTGGCTTCAAGACTTGGGGTATGAGCAGGCATGATAATCTGACCCGTGCTTGGAATCATACGAATCATGTGATGGAACTGAGTCTGAATGGCATCTAAGTCTTTAAAGATGTCCGCATGGTCAAATTCAAGATTATTCAAGATGGCAGTACGGGGACGGTAGTGTACAAATTTTGAGCGCTTATCAAAGAAAGCCGAGTCATACTCGTCCGCTTCAATAACGAAATAACCGCGCTTACCATCAGCAGTTTTGTCAGCGCCTAGATAGCTACTGTGAGCAAAAGCTTGGGTTAACTTTTCATCTTCGCTGTGCACCAAAGGCACGCCGCCAATTAAGAAGCCCGTATCTATACCGCAGTAATGTAGCACCCAAGCCAACATGGTGGTAGTAGTGGTTTTACCATGCGTTCCTGCCACAGCCAATACATGACGGTTTTGTAGCACGTGCTCTGATAAAAACTGCGGACCTGAGGTATAAGGAATACCCTCATCCAACATATATTCCACTGCTTCAATGCCACGTTTCATCGCATTACCAACGATTACTAAATCCGGTGCAGGCTGTAGATGACTGGCATCGTAGCCCTCTTCGATAGTCACCCCAGCACGTTCTAGTTGAGTGGACATTGGGGGATAAATATTCGCATCTGAGCCAGTTACGGTATGACCAAGGTCGCGAGCCAATAATGCAAGTGACCCCATAAATGTGCCACAGATGCCTAAAATATGAACGTGCATGGAACCTCTGATTTTTATCTAACTAAATGAAAAAGGGGAAGAGTAACTAAATAACTAACTGGTAAGCAGTAGTTGGTCAACAAAATGTATTAGGCATATCACTTTAACGACAGCTCTTTTAGTTTAAGCCGTACGATTTTTTAAGATACGCCATAAGACCAGTAGGTTAACCAAAATTAAAGCCGTAAACAAGATAAGCGCTTGTTCGGGGATAGATAAACCTAAAAATCGCCAGCTGATTTCGGCACATTCACCTGAACCTGCAAGGACTTGGTTGATGACCTGTTTCATTGGCAATGCTTCTAACCAATAATCAAGACCTGGACCACATGAAGGTACTTGGTCAGGAGGTAGATGCTGTAGCCACACATGACGCGCCGCCACACCTGCCGACCAAAGGATACCAGCCATAGAGCCTATCCATAACAAAAGCTGTAAGGCTTTTTGTTTCGGATTACCAACAGCGGCGATCAGGGAGAAGACCCCCATAACCATCAAACCAATGCGCTGGAAAATACACAGCGGGCAAGGCTCAAGCCCTTTGTAGTTTTGTAAAAAGAAAACGGCGAAAGCCATGCCGATTACGGCAAATAAAACCAAAATAAAATTGAGTGCACGATAAGTTAATAAACGTGGCATGCAGGTTGCTCCTTGGCAACGGGTCTATAATAATCAGTATCGTTTGTTGATAAAGTAGCTTAAGCCACTTAATAATCTGCTAAGTCTTAATTCAAACTTATCTGCTCTAAGTGGCTTAATAAAATAGCCCAATCGACTACCGATACTGCTGTACGTACTCGTAAAAATCTTGAGTGTCATTACTCTCAAGGTCTTTTTGTTGTAGCCAAGATTTCTCAGCCAGCACTTCATATTGAGCTTGGGTTTTAGGACTTAAGGTGTTGCGCATAATAGTTTCACGGTGCTGTAAGGCCAGCTCATGACCCAACTGCCAAGTACTGCCCAATCTTTCAGTATCGGCCAATACTTGCGCTGATAACGTTGCGTCAGGATACACCGCTTTGCCTAGCATTAAGGTCACGGCCACTCGGTAGTGGTTGCCACCATATTCGGCATCCAGCAAGGTCGCTAGAGGCAACATGGTTTCTAAGTGTTTTTGCATCCAGTCGGCCAAAGTGACCTCACCATCACGACTCTTAACCTTTAAACCTGGTTCACGGCCATTATTGACCACACGCTCAAGGTTTTCCGCCAATAGCTCATCTTCTTCAGGTAACAGATCAGGCGAGTCTGACAATAAACAATACAGCGCCAACACCTCTAAGAAACAGGCCGTAGATTGACGAATGCCAATGTCACTATAAGGGTCTAAGTCAACGGCTCTAAACTCAACGTAGGCAATACCACGTGCTTCTAAAGCATGACTTGGGGCTTCTTCTGACTCTGCAATTTGCTTCGGACGGATCGGGCTATAAAATTCATTTTCAATCTGCAAAATGTGGTCATTAATCTGAATGGGGTTGCCATTTTCATCGTCCAGTCCTAACTCAGTAAATCCTGAGAAAGGCGTATTAATGGCGCTTCGCAGCCCTGCCACATATTCAGTTAGGTTGTTATAATGGATATCAAGCTGATCCTGCACGCTATTGGTGTAGCCAAGCTTGCTCATGCGTAGGCTGGTCGCCTTTGGCTTATAATAGGTGGTCTTATTCATCTGCTGTAAGTCATGCTCACGTCCGGTTAGGAAGCAAGGGCAGACAGAAGGGCTAGCACCCGTTAGATAAAGCACCAAACTGCTCATGCGCTTAAAGTTGCGAATAAGCCCTAAGTATTTGATGTTTTTAAATTCGGTTAAGGATTCTGCTTTTTCATGCTCGGGCGAACTATCACGCCAAGCGCTGAATAAGTCATCACCGAAAGATAGATTGTAGTGTAATCCCGCAATGGTTTGCATCCGGCGACCATAGCGAATACCTAGCCCACTACGATAGAGGGTTTTGAGGCGGCCCACATTAGAGCTGCCATATTCCGCTAAAGGAATGTCTTCATCATCTGAGGACAGCATACATGGCATAGACAGCGGCCACATCAGCTCACCTTCTTCTAGCGACTGATAAACCAGAACATGGAGCTCACGCAACATATTTAAGGTTTCGGCGACTGTCGACTTTGGCGAGGTAATTAGCTCTAGTAAACTTTCAGAGTAATCAGTGGTGATGTAAGGGTGCGTTAGCTTAGAGCCTAAAGATTCTGGATGCGGTGTTTGGGCAAGAAAGCCATCAGACTGCATTCTTAACCCCTCTTTTTCAATACCACGCAACATACCAGACAAATGCTTGCTTGATAACCATGAGGGCACAAGAGAGTGGCGGTTCGGGCTTGGTGAGGTATCGGTTACTTCAGTCATACTATTATCTCAAAATCAAATAGGCACATCACGGTTTGTTAATATAAATTAAAACAATTAATATGGGTAAGGTGATGTGCAGTCAGTAGTTTTTATAGGCACAATAGGGCCACTTATATGTCGATTTAGTGTAGCTTAAACCTAGTAAAAAATCATGTGTGTTTACAAATGACAGCCAAATCCAAGATCACTATAGGGTGAAATCATAGGTTGTCTATGTAAGCAAATATCGACTCTCAAAAATTTAGTAAAAAAATAACCGCTACAATACTAAGTTAAAGCTTGTAGCGGCCATCAAAAATTTTGTCACTTACACTATTTTTGTTACTTACATTGGGTTTTACCAATTAAGTCATCACTAAGCCACAGTCAATCGCTATTATAATAAAAGTGAATCAGACAAACTGTAGACTTGCTGTATGTATGCTCTGGTTTAAAATCAAAAGTTTAAACTAAGGACTCGAAACCAAAGGGCTAAACTAAGGACTCAATGTTATAAACGGTTAGATTGAGAAAGATGAGCCACAGCCACACGTGGTGGTCGCGTTTGGATTACTCACTACAAAGCGAGCCCCTTCTAAGCCTTCAGTATAATCAACGGTTGAGCCTTGTAGATATTGATAGCTTAAGGAGTCTACCAATAAAGTTACGTCGTCGTTTTCAAAATTGGCGTCGTCTTCGCCCACTTCATCAGCGAAATTAAACCCGTATGAAAATCCTGAACAGCCCCCACCAGTGACGTACACTCGTAGCATTAGGTTGTTATCGCCTTCTTCTTCACGTAATCTGCGGACTTTATTTGCCGCACTGTCGGTTAGGGTAATGGTAGTCATAGTATCCTCGTAAAGTGCAAAACTTCACTTAACGTAAAATCAAAAAAAGGGGGTCGCACTGGGTTCTTTGTTGGGACAAAAAGCTTATCGAAACACGATTAACGGTTATTGTCATTTAACCTTGTCTTTTAATAACATTGTCCTTTAACTTTTAATAGCAGTGTCTGCTAATAAAATTGTTCAATAAGGTAGCCTTTGCCCCTTAACCCTATATCGTCATATCATCGCTATAAATTATGATTATAAATCGTAAATATAAATCATAATTTAACGGTACAATTACCAACGGTTATTTTAGTACCCTAAATGAACACGCTTGAGTGCTAATGACCCACAATTGATTTTGCGGTTATTTAAATAATTAGTCATTCAGTATAGCATAATGAGGCATAATGCTTGATTTTCAATGCCTGTTAATAAATAAACCGTGCCATTTTTGTTGCAAACTTTATCAAGGCTTTCAAGCAAACATACTGCCTTATGGCCTTAGATTCACCATAATGAATTAAATGAAGCATAATCTATCGTCTTAAAAATGTACGGCTTTAAACTTGACGTGCAAGTTTAAAGATTTATGAACTCATAATGTATGACTTTAACTCAGTATCCACCCCGTAAGTTGCCTATTCCGCTTAGCATTAACCAAAAGTGATTAATATCCATGATTGAATTTAACAAAGTCAGTGTCCGCCGTGACGGCAGAATACTATTTTCAGACGCCACCTTCCAGATACACCCTGGCCAAAAAGTGGGACTAACCGGTAACAACGGCACCGGCAAATCCACCTTATTCGGGGTAATTTTGACCTATATGGGAGAGCGTACCACCGATGAGTTAACCGTGGATGCAGGTAATATTAGTATTCCCAGTGGTTGGGAAGTAGCGCACATGGCGCAGGAAGTGGAAGGTAGCAGTCAACCTGCCATCGATTATGTGCTTAGTGGCGACAAAGAATGGTATGAATTGAATCAAAAAATGATGGCTCCTGATACCTTGAGTGACTCAGAGATTGCCCATCTGTATCAACGCTTCGATGACATTGATGGCTATCGCACGCCGACCAAAGCGGCACAGATTATGGCCGGTTTGGGTTTCCAGCCTAATCAGCATGAGTTGCCGGTTAATGACTTTTCAGGCGGTTGGCGCATGCGTCTAAACTTGGCCAAAACTTTGATGAGTCGTGCTGATCTGTTATTACTTGATGAGCCGACCAACCACTTAGACTTAGATGCCATCTTATGGTTAGAGGAATGGATTGCTAAGTTTGATGGTACGGTACTGCTGATCTCGCATGACCAAACCTTTTTGGATGCCACCATTGGCTATATTTTGCATGTCGAAAATCAGCGCCTGACTTTATATACTGGTAACTATTCTCAGTTTGTACGCACCCGTAGTGAGCGTTTGTCGCAGCAGCAGCAAGCGTATGAGAAACAAGAAACCACTCGAGCGCATTTAGAAGATTTCGTGCGTCGTTTCCGAGCCAAAGCCTCTAAAGCGAAGCAAGCGCAAAGTCGATTAAAGCAACTGGAGCGTATGGCAGACTTATCTCCAGTGATGGCTGATAACCCGTTTACTTTTCAGTTTTATGAGCCCAGTCACATGAGCTCGCCACTGATTTCATTAAAGTCAGCAGACATTGGCTATAGTGATACGCCTATTCTAAAAAATGCCAGCTTACAGATTACCCCAGACACCCGCATTGGTCTGTTGGGGATGAACGGGGCCGGTAAATCGACTCTAATCAAAGCGTTGGTGGGCGAGCTTGAGCCATTAACCGGCAGTTATAAAGTGTCCGATACGCTGCACATTGGTTACTTTAACCAGCATCAGATGGACAGCTTGGATGCTGAAGCCACTCCCATGATTATGATGCGCCGTATTGCTGGTAAAACTTCTGATGCAGAGTTGCGCTCATTTTTAGGCAGCTTTGATTTTCGCGGTGACCGTATCGATACCCCCAGTAAGTTATTTTCTGGAGGCGAGCGTGCCCGTTTAACATTGGCACTAATTGTGTGGCAAAAGCCCAATGTATTGGTGCTCGATGAGCCGACCAACCACTTAGATTTACAAATGCGTCAGGCGTTAACCATGGCATTGCAAGGCTTCGCTGGGGCAGTGGTACTGGTGTCGCATGACCGTGAATTAATCGCCAATGTCTGTGATGAGCTGTATTTGGTGCATGATGGCAAGCTACATGAGTTTGAGGGTGATGTCTCAGATTATGGTAAGTGGCTGTCTGAGCAGCGCAAATCAGATGCCAAAGAAGCAGCAAAAGAGTCACGCGATGCTAAAGCAGTCTCAAATCAAGCTGCTAAGAAAGCCGAAGAGGAAAGAAAAGCGGCAGAAGCCAAAGCTAAGGCAAAGGCTGAAGAGCCTCAGCTGACCAAAGAGGAGCGCCGCAAGTTAGCGGCTGAACAGCGTAAGCTGACCGCGCCTATTCGTAAGCGTATTGAGCAAGCCGAAAAGCAGCTGGATAAATTAGCAGGCAGTCTAGAAGAGTTAGAGCAAAAACTGGCCGACACCTCACTTTATGATGATGCCCGTAAAGATGAGCTATTAAAGTTATTAGATGAGCAAGCAACGCTACAGCAGCAGCAGGCGGCGCTTGAAGAAGACATGCTCATGGCGATGACTGAGCTTGAGCAGTATGAGGTTTAGTTGAACTGATTTCATATGTCTAACATATGCCTCAAACGTGACACAGTGAGTATTAAAAAAAGAGCTTATTACTAAGCTCTTTTTTTTTGTTTTCTACTTTTTGGTTTCTCATAGTGACCTATACTTTAAAGACCATGAAATAGAGCGTTAAGCCTAAACGTGTAGCAGGTGTGATAGCTTTGTGGTGGTGGTTCAAAAAGTAGGCTGACATTAGACATATCCATGATTGATGTAAAAGAAAGCTAAATCAAAGGCTTTAAAGTGATTTTCCAGCTTTTTAGAAAAGTTACAACTTCGCCTAAATGCTCGCCTTACTCGATGTCTGATAGTGCAATTATTACCTTCAATACCGACCGTGAAAAACTTGCCAATGACTTGGGTAAAGCCCTTAAAACCGGTAACAAAGCTATCCCAGGTATCACTAGCGATTCTAGCACAACTTACGCCTAAGGCTTGCAGTTTAGCTTTAAGCTTTTTGACAGTGTTAAGGTCTCGTTTTCCCCACACATAGGCAACAATTTCACCTGTGTCACGGTGATAGGCATAAATTAGCCATTGTTTGTTGGTCTTCTTGCCTACGAATGTCCAAAGCTCATCGACTTCAAGACAGTCGTATTGCCTTTGCTTGGGGGTTATTTGGTAGTGACACTTTTTTAGGGTGGCCAGTACTTTGCCTTTGCTGATTCTCTCAACGCAAGCGATGTCTTTTATGCCACTGCCTCGAACCATAAGATGGCGTATTTTGCTATCTTTTTGGGAGTGACAGCCTTGGTACGTTAAGGCATGGTCGCCAATAAACTGCCGTTTGCAGTCTTTGCATTTATAGTTTTGTTTACCATAGCTTTTGAAGCCATTTTTCTTTATACTGTCACTTAGACAGGCTGGGCATTTGATGTATAGTGTGATTTGCATTTCACTATTTTATCAATTTCTCAGCCTGTTT
This sequence comes from Psychrobacter sanguinis, assembly GCF_020736705.1. Classification (NCBI taxonomy): domain Bacteria; kingdom Pseudomonadati; phylum Pseudomonadota; class Gammaproteobacteria; order Moraxellales; family Moraxellaceae; genus Psychrobacter; species Psychrobacter sanguinis. The sequence goes on along the minus strand of NZ_CP085990.1, from coordinate 933,661 downwards.
TTTTTCAGCCTACTTTTTGAACCACCACCAGCTTTGTTAATTAACCCATTAATAAAGACGGTATTAAATTTATACAGATTTAACCTTAAAAAACCTATAGTGTGTCAGGGTATGTGCTTTTAAGAGGGTTAGTCTAGGACAAGGTATAGAACCTACAACCTTACAGCCTAGATAACTTATAAGAGTTAGGTCAATTAAAAGTTAGGTCAATAGCCCGTGAAATATTACTGAACAGTCCTTATATACAAAGATATAAAGTCGCTATTTAGATTAGAACGCTTAAAAGGATAATAATAATGGCAGAAAAGAGTTTTTATGAGATTTTGGGTGTCAGTAAAGATGCCACAGAAAATGATATCAAAAAGGCCTATCGCAAGTTAGTACGCAAGTACCATCCTGATGTGAGCAAGGCCAAAAATGCGGATGAAAAAATCGCTGAAATTAACAATGCCTACGAAACCTTACGTGACCCTGACAAGCGCGCCCAGTACGATGCGATGCAAGCCAACCCGTTTGCTGGCGGTGGCTTTGGTGGCGCTGGCGGGTTTGGTGGTGCCAGCGCTGGGCAAGGCGGGTTTAAATGGGAAGACGTTAAAGATCAGTTCGGTGAAGGCTCGCCTTTTGGTAGCGGCAGCTTCCGTTTTGACGATATATTCTCAGCTTTTGGGGGTGGAAAAGGCGGACGTCAATCGGCGCAGTCTGGTTTTGAAGGCTTTGACCATTTTGGCGGTGCTTTTAAGGAAGCAGGACCTGCGCCTGGACAAGACCAACATGCAGAAATTAATGTCAGCCTAGACTCCGTTTATAACGGCGATGACTATAGCATCAAATTAAACGTGCCGACCCGTCAGGCAGATGGTACGGTCAGTCATGAGCAAAAGACGCTTAAGATTAAGATTCCTAAAGGCATTACTGAAGGTAAGCAAATCCGCTTGAGTGGCCAAGGTGCTGCCAGTATGGGCGGTGGCAAAAACGGTGATTTGTTCTTAAAAGTCATGATTAAGCATGAGGACAATATTCGTTTAGAAGGCGCGGATGTCTATCAAACTGTGAATATTACCCCTTGGGAGGCCGCACTGGGTGAGAAAATTAATGTCAGTACTCCAGCGGGTACTTTCGGTATCACCGTGCCCAAAAACAGCAAGTCTGGCAGCCACTTAAGGGTTAAGGGTAAGGGTATTCCTGCGAAGCAAGCGGGCGATTTGTATTTAACACTGAATATTGTTAACCCAGAAATTACCAATGAAGCTCAAGAGCAAGCCTATGCGGCTTTAAAACAAAGCTTTGCTGACATAACAATACAGCGTTAATCAGACAATTCAGCTAATACCTGAACCAAGCCAATAAAAAATATAAGCATAAGAGGGACGGTTATCATGCAACACTCTAATGAATTTAACGATATTATTATGACCTTAGATGAGCTCATTACTGCCTGTGGTGCTGAACGCAGTTGGGTAATGGCTTTAATAGAAGAAAACGTCATCGAATATGATGTGCCAGAGACTCAGCAATTTACCGGCTATCAATTGGCAACGGTACGCCGCGCTTCACGATTGAGTCGTGATTTTGACGCCAGTGTGCCAGCGATTGGATTGATTTTGGAGTTGCTAGAAGAGGTAGAGCAACTGCGTCAGTTTAAGCGTCAACATCAAGCCTCAATACAGTCCGTCCAAACGATTGAAGTTGAGATTCAGCAGCATAAATAGTTTGGTAAATGAACTGATCATAAAAAAGGCCTCAATAGTTCATTGAGGCCTTTTTTATTTTTTGTAGCGCTTTGTTTTTGCAGCGTTTAATCAAATTAATATGTTTTAATCAATGACTCAATCGCTGAGCGGTTAAAACAGTTAACTAAGATAATTAAGCGGTTTTGTTTCTCATTACTGGGTCAGCGGCTGCGGTGAATAGCACGTCAGTTGATGAGTTAAGCGCCGTTTCTGCTGAGTCTTGTACCACGCCGATGATAAAGCCGATAGCAACCACTTGCATCGCCACATCGTTTGGAATATTAAATAAGCTACAAGCCAGTGGGATTAATAATAAAGAGCCACCGGCAACACCAGAGGCACCACAAGCACTAATCGTAGCGACCACGCTTAGCAATAGCGCAGAACCAAAGTCAACTTCGATACCCAAAGTATGAGCAGCCGCTAAGGTTAATACGTTAATGGTAATCGCAGCACCCGCCATATTGATGGTAGCACCCAATGGTAGGGTCACTGAATAAGTGTCTTCATGTAAACCAAGCTTGGCCGCTAAGTTCATATTCACCGGAATATTGGCTGCTGATGAACGGGTAAAGAATGCGGTGATACCAGACTCACGTAAGCACCGAAACACTAACGGATAAGGGTTTCTGCGGATTTTGAAAGCCACAATAATAGGATTGACCACCAAAGCAATGAATAGCATACAACCCACTAGGACAATTAGCAGGCGAGCATAACCTGCCAATGCCGCAAAACCAGTGTCGGCAATAGTGTTAGCAACTAGACCCAAAATACCGATAGGGGCAAAGGCGATAACAAATTTGACCACGTTAGAGATGGCATCAGACAAGTCAGAAACCATGGTACGCGTCGTGGCAGAAGCCTGACGTAAAGCAAATCCAAAGATAATTGCCCAAGATAAAATGCCCATATAGTTGGCATTGGCAAGCGCACTGACTGGATTATCCACTAAGTTCATTAGCAGCGTGGTTAATACTTCTTTTAAACCAGAAGGTGGGGTTTGCTCGGCGGCTTCTATCATGTTTAAGCCAATAAGCTCAGTAGGGAACATAAAGCTGGCAGTTACCGCAGTCAGAGCGGCTAAAAAGGTGCCAAAGATATATAGAATGATGACAGGCTTAACATGAACTTCACTACCCGTTTGGTGTTTGCTAATGGCCGCCATGACCAATATAAAAACCAAAATAGGGGCAACAGCTTTTAGGGCGCCAACAAACAGTGAGCCTAATAGGCCAAGTGCTATTCCGACAGAAGGCATTAGCCAACCAATTAGCACACCGAGTATCAGCCCAATAATAATTAGAGGTACCAAACCAATGCGTTGGTACATGTCAATAAGGGCTCTCATAAGCTCTCCATATAAGTGCGGACTTAAATAAGTTATAGATTAGAGAAAGAGTAACAGCGTTAACCTGGCTAAGGCTACGACAGTAGCACATGCATTCGGTTGTCTGGACGCTTATTTTCCTACCTATGACTATAAAATCCGTACTGAAAGTTTAAAAATAAAAAGATACGAAACCCCAGCCTATGGACTGTGTCGTAATAATTTTAAGGAAAAGGGACTTGATTGAGAGATAGAGTTTCAAAAGCCATTGACAATAAATTTATAAAGGTACTGCACCGCTAAGCTCTATCGCATCATCAGTATATGCACTGATTATACAAAACTTAAACTCATCTGCAACAAATAACTATAAATTGCTTGTAACACCCATTCTTAACCATATCAGTTAATAGGATAGTAAATAAGCTCAAAGCCTAAGTCGCGATAGATGCGATATTTATCGCGTCCCTGTTGTTTGCTGACTTCGTCAGGGGTAATAATCTCTAAAACTCGATCAGGAAGGATATTGCCAGTAGATAAAGGTAAGGCGGTAGGAGCCAAATTGAGCACCACGCCATCAAAATTGGGAGGGAGGGTAGATAATAAGGTAACTGGGGCTGACAGTGCCTCGTTCTTTGGTTCATTATCCAGAATTAAGGTGTGTGGTACAAAGCTGGTGGCATCAAAAGACCATAAGTGGGCATCTAAATCGCTTAGACGCTGAGTTTGGTCATCGACAATGACCAAGCTATGATCGCTTTTCTTTAATACCGTTTGGGTCAATCGACACACAAAGTTAAGCACCGCCTCAGCATCTACAGTTGAGACGGTGCTTACTGCGGTAGCGTCATGCTTTAGATAACGCTCACCGAGGACATAAAAACTAATTTGCATAAGCAGTATTGATACTCAGTTTATACTCAATAAAAGTGCTGAATTACTGCTCAGACAAGTTTTTTAGATATTGCATGAATAAAGGTACTGGACGGCCTGTTGCCGCTTTTTCTTTACCTGAATTCCAAGCGGTACCCGCGATATCTAAGTGAGCCCAAGCTTGACCCTCTTTAATGAAACGAGACAAGAAGCAAGCGGCTGTTACGGCACCTGCTGAGCGGCCACCAATGTTTTGGATGTCCGCAATAGGTGAGTCCAATAGGCTCTGATAGTCGTCATCAAGCGGCATGTGCCAGATAAGGTCACCGGTCTGGTCACTGGCGTTTTCAAGCTCAAACAACACATCTTCGTCGTTACTAAATACCGCTGAACGAACGTGACCTAGCGCTACCACACAAGCACCTGTTAATGTCGCCACATCAATGATGGCACGTGGGTTATAGCGCTGTACGTAGCACAGAGTGTCTGCTAGTACTAAACGACCTTCGGCATCGGTGTTTAAGATTTCGACATTCATACCATTCATCGCTTTTACGATATCGCCTGGACGAGTCGCTTCACCTGAAGGCATGTTTTCAGCACACGCTAGAGCGCCTACAACGTTGATAGGCATGCGGGCTTCACAAAGGGCTTTGATGGTCCCTAATACAGAGGCTGAGCCACCCATATCAAATTTCATCTCGTCCATTGCAGCGCCAGGCTTGATTGAAATACCGCCCGAGTCAAAGGTAACGCCTTTACCAACCAATACGATTGGGGCATCAACAGCGGTGTCTTCAGTCACTTTACTATTGGCTTTGCTGGCTTTGGCTGCTTTCTTAGGTAGCTTATCGGCCACGACTTTTAGGTTGTTGGCTAATGTATCGGCAAAGCTTGAGCTAGTTGGGCTAACAGTGGTAGTGGCTTGGTTTTTACCTTGGTATTCAAGGATAACCAATTGGCCTTCACGCACTGACCCACGCGATACTGATAAGAAGCAGTTCATGCCCAGCGCTTCCATTTCTCGCTCACCCAATACAGTTACTTTTAATAGGTCTGGATAAGTCTCTGCCAAAGCTTTGGCTTGATCGGCCATATATTCTGGGAAACAAATGTTACCTGGCTCATTGGCCACATCACGCGCCAATGATTGACCGCTGTGTACCGCTGTCACGTAATCGATCGCTGATTGCGGCACGCTGCTTGAAATTAAAGTCACTTCAGTCAGCTTAGGCTCAGTGGTTTCAGACTTATATTTGTCAAAACGGTAGCTGGCGTTCAATAGCTCTAATGCTAACTGCTGTAGACTTTCTTCTGCTAGGTCTTCACCGATAGCGACCGCCAAGTTAGTCACACGGTTATGGGTGTTTTTATAAAGCGCAGTGGCAATTTTGCGCAATGACGCAGGGTTGGTTTTTTCAGGCTTACCAATGCCCACTAATAAAAGCTGTAATGGCGCTTTTTTGGCATCGGCAGAAAGGGCAAAGTCAGTGACCGTTTCGCCAAGTTTGCCTTTAAAATCAGACACAGCGATTAAGTTTTCGATACGCTGCTGGTATGCCTCTAGACCTTTGAAGTTACCAATAAGGTTTGTTTCATCATCGACCAATACAGCTAGACAATACGTTTGTGCTTCATTGGCAGTAGGGGCTGCTTTTTTTAGAAGTTTTTTTGATGCCAATTTTGGCAAAGTTTTACTAACTGATAGTGTTAAGCTCATAATTATTCCTATGTTTTATGTCATGAATTTATTATTAATATAGTGAAGACTATGCCACGTCTTTGAGGGTAGCCTTTACTTTTTTCAATCGGTTGGGTCAAAACTGTTTTAATGGCTAATTGTATTAATCCTATCACTATTTTGACGGTTAACTATTTTAACTAGTAGCAGTCTATTTATGACCGATGATAGCCAATTTATGCCTCACACGGGAAGTCTCTAGTCCAAACCACAGTTTAACATATTGGCCCAGTTGATGGGCATAATGGCTAATATTGCTAATTCAAAAATATCAGAATCGTGCTAGGATAGAGACCATTATCTTACACCGGATATCACTATCCTCGTGCCAGTGCTTACGATTATAATACGTCCCAGTTATCAGGCTTTTATTGCCGAAAGATAAGCGATGACACTTTGATGTATGCCCTTTGTTAAAGACGGGCGAAATATACCCTTATTTCTAGCATAATCCTTTATTATTTGCGCATATTAAGCCTGTCAGAGAGTGGTACCGAGGCTTAAGCCATTCCTTTATTCTTCTAATATAATTTGAGTTTGCCTGTGATTTTACGCCGATACATGACCCGACAAGTTGCCTCAACGACCGCCTTGGTGTTGGGGTTTTTGCTGGTATTGCTACTGGGCGGAAGAATGATCCGCTATTTTGGTATTGCTGCTGAAGGTCGCCTTGATGTGGGTTTGTTGTTTGCTATTATTGGTTACAACCTACCGTACTTTTTAGAGTTGGTATTGCCGCTGTCTTTCTTCATTGGATTGATGCTGGTCTTTGGTCGTCTTTACGTGGACCAAGAAATGGCCGTGTTAAATGGCAGTGGTATCTCACGCGGTCGTCTAGCAAGATTGATGATTCCTTTTATTTTACTGCTGTTCGTATTTGAAGCCGGTTTATCCTTATATGGTAAGCCGTGGGGGGTTCGAAATTCAGAGAATATTTGGCAACAGCAATCACTAAGCAGTGCATTCGATCTAATTCGTCCTCAGACCTTTATCAGCAGTGACGACTATCACTTATATGTGGGCAGTATGAATGACGACCGCACTGAGCTACAAGATGTGATATTGGTTCAAACAGCGGACCAAGGCATCACTGGCGCCAAACCGGACTTAACCAATCTAGGTGCGGATCAACAGTCCCAAGATTCTGTTAATACAGACACTGCCCAAGTTGATGAACAAGCCAAAAAGCCTGAATTATCGCCCAAAGCGGATAAAACCATAACTGAGCTGACTAAGCCTGTGGCCACATCGAGCACTGAGGCTCAAGAAACAGGCAATAAATCTGAGCGTGACGTGATCGTCTTGGCAAAAAGAGCAGTACAAGTCGCGGGCAGCGATACGGGGGATACGACCCAATTGGACTTATTCCAAGGTCGCCGCTATGAAGTGGGAGCCGATAGTTTGGTATATAACCAAGTTAGCTTTGAGCGCTATCGTATCAGTATCAATCAGCCACCTAAGGACATTATCACCGATGATAATGTGGCGACACAGACATTACCGGTATTGTGGCAGGCGGCCACTGGCCAGGCTGCTCCTGTGATTGACTTAAGTGTAGACCCTACTAAAGCGTCGCCTGTCAAAACACAGAAACCTGATGCACAACAAGTGATTGCTGCACAAGCTGAGCTGGGTTATCGCTTAACCTTACCGTGGCTAATTATTCTAGCGCCAATGTTGGCAGTACCTTTGGCCCAAGTTCGTCCTAGACAAGGACGCTGGTTAAGACTGTTGCCGGCCATTATTATTTATGCCAGTTGTGCCTTAGTCATTATATCTTTGAAAAACTCAGTGACCAAAGGTTCTGTCTCTGTGTTGAGCTATCCATTGACCATTATCGGCTTTATGGTATTAGCGCTTTATCTTAACTGGGCCAGCCGACTTCACCACAGAGTACGCTTTAGAATCGGTCAGCGTAAACTACAAAATAATAACGACACATTCACTAATGGAGGCCGCTCATGAACCCTATGAATTTAGGCAACTCCAAAAATTTACCGAACGTCAGCTCTGGCAAAATCATTTCACGCTATGTCAAAACGAATGCCTTATTTGCCATGCTTTTTGCGGTACTAGGTCTGTGGGCATTGCAAATAGTCTTTGCTTACTTGGCCGAACTAGAAGACATCTCAGACAGCTATACCTATTTTGACGCGTTGACCTATATTTTGTATAAGTCGCCCTACTTTTTAGAGCAATTTACTCCCACAGGTGCGTTGTTAGGTGCGGTGATAGGGTTGGGATTATTGGCCAATAACTCTGAATTAATTGTGATGCGGGCCGCTGGATTAAGTATTTACCGCATCGTGAGCTGGGTGTTACAGCCGGCATTTATCTTTGTGATATTGGCCTTAGGTATTAATCAATATGTATTGCCTGAGACCAACTTGATGGCGAACCAAATCCGAAAGCCAGATACTGCATTATTGGCCTCGGTCAACGGCTATTGGACATTACAAAATGCTCCGGCTGTGGGTGAAACGGCACAGAAAGAAGGTGCGACTGGTCACAATATTATTTATATCGATTATGCCGATGCCAATGGCAATATCGGTAAAGTAAAACGCTGGCATTTGGATAAGGACAACAACTTAACTGCAGTGTCTCAAGCTGCAGGCGGCGTCTACGCTCCCAAAGCCAACCCACAAAACAATGCCGGTGTGCAAAATCTAAGCAAATCTGAACAAGATTTATTAAATTACCAATGGGATTTGGTCGATGTCACCACGCTTAAGCTGGCTGAACGGGCCTCCATTATGCGCTCAGAACAAACAGTAGAGAATCAACTAGCCACAGAGGCTGCTGGTAGCACTGATGCCGATACTAACGTCGACATTAGCAATGGCAATACACCGACGTCTGTGAATCAGTCACGCAATATCGTGTTGGATAACGAGCCTTTGGTAGCGAAACAGACGCAGGCAGAGGATGTAATTAGCTTGCCTATTTCTCCGAATTCAGTGTACTTATTAACACGCCGTGCTGAGGATCTGTCTTTGACTCAGCTATATGACCATAAGCAATTTAATGCCTCACAAGGTACACGTTCTTTAGAGCATGAAGTGGCATTTTGGCAGAAGTTGCTATCCCCGTTTGCTATTTTATCTTTAGTGATAGTGGCTTGTTCGTTTGTGTTTGGTTCATTGCGTACGCATAGCTTAGGTCTGCGTATCGTGGTGGCACTAATCTTTGGTCTGCTGTTTAGCTACATTCAAGACTTAACCAGTTTTGTGTCATTGGCCACGGGTGCGTCGCCTTTATTAATGGTATTACTGCCTATCATTGCCAGTGCGCTACTGGGCTTTTACTTGATCAAGCGTCAAAGTTAATCGTGCTCAGATTAAAGGTGAAGGCTATTTAGGCAACCTATAAACAAAGCCGACTTAAACAAAATAGCCTTAGACAATCGTAATAAAAAAAGCCCCTTATTCAATGATTAAGGGGCTTTTTTTATCTGAGTTTTTTATTTATATATTTGTTTTTTGTCTTTCGATTACTCTTTAATCGCGCGAGTAATGGTATAGGTTTTGCCTTGTTTTACTTTATCAGCGTTACCAAAGACTTCGGTAAAAGCACGTTTCATGAATTGGCGTAGACCATTGATGGTCACCACATAAAAGCGGCCGCCGGTACGCATTTTGCTATAGGCGTCTAGTAGATAGAGATAATGTTGCTCTTTACCCACTTTAGCAGGCAGGTTCGACATAACCAAACTGAAGTCTTTGTTAGGATCGACATGATTAAAGCCATTTGATAGATGCACGTCGACATTGGTCAGCCCATTCTTCTCACAGTTACGGCGCGCATACTCTACTGCCATAAAATCTTTGTCAATTAAAGTGTGTTGACCTTGTGGGCACTCTCTTGCTGCCGTCATACCCAGCACCCCATAACCACAGCCTAAATCTATCGAATCATCATCGACTTGAAAGTCGACATGGTCGAGCAGCATTAAGCTACCGGCATCCAGTTTTTCAGGCGAGAAAATTCCCCAAGTGGTGCTAAAGTGCATCGGTGTGCCCAACACGTCTTGAGTAAATGCGATGTCATTACGCCAGTGTTTGGCTTTTTCGAGTAAGTCAGCAGGAGGGGTGTGGGTCATGGTGTTACCTTAGAGGTTAAAAAGTAAAGTGTTAGCTAGTAGGTTGTATAGTGCATTGAATAGAAGGCCAAATAAGCTAGATTAGCCGCCTTAATTATCACCTACTGCAGCTAAGCATAGTTTGTTATTACCCAATCCACCAAGCTTTGAAAATCATCAAATGCTGCAGTTGGATTGAGCTCGCGAATATCTTGGCCGTAATTATAACCGTAAGACAGGCCCAATGTGTCAATATTGGCGTTTTGACCAGCCAAAATATCATTCTTGGAGTCGCCAATCATGATGGCTTCATCGGCACTGAACCCTAACGCCTTACAAACATGATGTAACGGCTCGGGGTCTGGTTTTTTCACCGGTAGGCTGTCACCGCCCAACACTTCAGAGAAAATATCCTGCCAACCGAAAGATTTCAAAATCTTAGGCACAAAGCGTATGGGTTTGTTGGTGACCAGTGCCAAGGTAAAACCCGCTTGTTTTAATTGCTTTAGCCCTGCATCGACATTAGGGTAGGCCACTGTATTTTGGCCGCTTATTTTGGCGTAGGTGTCGAAGAATACCTGTTCGGCTTGATCAGCCTCATCTTGGCTTAATTGACCCTCTACGACCTCTATATCGCCAACCAAAGCACGCTCTACCAGTAAGCGTGAACCATTTCCTACCCAATTGCGAATGGTGTCGACTGGGTACGTCGATTTACCCAATACCGTTAACATATCATTGACCGCTTGCGCCAAGTCAGGGACGCTGTCGATTAAGGTTCCGTCAAAATCGAATATAAGGAGTTTTTTTTCCAAAGTGTTCATAAAGATCTCAAGTTTTTATTATTAGTAATAGGGGAGGTTTATAAGCCCTGTTTATAAATACTGTTTATAAGTACTTTTTATAAGTTCTATTTTTCAATATGAGCGAAAAGTAAGTTGTAAATATAAACAATAAGTAGCGTGCAGAGAACGTTTAATAAAGCAGTATAAGGCTTAAGTAACGTTTTTATATTTGTCACGATGTTCTTTTTTCATCTTCAAATAAGTTTTATTTTCTCGGCACAGATCCCATTTCTGCTTAAAAATACGCGCTGACTCCGCCTTGATAGGGTCTTCTTCATCTCGAGGCAGCTCTTCCCGACCATGCGCTCCGCTCTGTCCTTTTTTGTCATCAGGCACGGGGCCTTTGTATTTTTTACCGCCTTTGTGATTGGCGTAGCGTCGTGAGCGAGTATAGCCCATTTGCAAAAATTTACGCGCCATATCGGCCCCAACAAAGTCATCGTTGGCTAAATAATCCAAAAACATTTGATAGATGAGGTTACTGCTCTCTTGAGCCACCTCAGGGGTCGCAAATCGCCAGTGCGGTAAAATTTCAGACTTATAAGGCTCGACCAATAGCACGCCTTGCTCACCGCGTCCTACTCGATATAGCTCTGGATGGTCACGGAGGTTTAGGTTTTTATAGTCTAAGTCGTAATCGAACTCACGCATAATAGCTCACACATTATAGATAGTAAGGGTTAGGAGTTGATTTTAGTATAACGGCTGTTGGCAACCAGTGACATATGGACTCTGTAACCTAATATCTTCTATTAGCTAATGAGCCGTTTTTGATGAGCAGTGCTTAAAGAAATAGGTTTAATGAGCAATGTTTAATAGACGAGGCTTAGCTTAATAAGCTATAAATCAGGCTTTAGAATAAAACACATAAAAAAAACCTCAAACTAACTAGTTAGTTTGAGGTTTTTAGAATTCGTTATAAAGATGGTGGCTCGAGGCAGAATCGAACTGCCGACACAAGGATTTTCAATCCTTTGCTCTACCGACTGAGCTATCGAGCCGTCTTTATGAGGTCGCTATTAAACTAAATATTTGGATGTCTGTCAACCCTTTTTTAGAAAATAAATCAAAAAAACTGAAATAAAATGAAAAAAGGCACAGATTTCCAGAATTAACCGTTATTTTACCCGAATTAATTCATATTCGTTCATGATACGGTGAACTTGTTCGTCAACTGGCATAAACTGACGAACCCCTTTTTTAACCTCTTTATCGTATACCAACTTAATAAACTTGGCATCGATACCGCGGTTAACGTTTTCAGGATGCATCGCTAGGTACTGTAGACGCTTGGTATCGGTTTGCCCATCATCAAAACAGCCTATCGCTGCAATAGGCTTGTCATTAAACATGCCCACATACATCAAGTTGCCGCGTTTAAAAGCGGTCTCAAACAGTGCTATCACCGCATCACTGTCGACCAAATCGCCAAGATTGGCATTGTCTGCCGTATAAAGCTTGCCGATACGCTCACGCAGTTCATCGTCATGAGTGGTCTCACGCATAATAGGGGTATCAAAAGAGTTAATAGCAACGGCTTCTAGTGGCATATCTACGATCCCAAAATGTGAATAAAAAGTTTAGTAAATGGGTAAAGTCAATTAATAGTAATATTTTAGCAAACTATCAGGGTTTAGAGGCTGTAAATATGGCTTAAAAGTATTGCGTTTGCTATCATCAAGATAAGCTTGTTGTTTCTGATGCTATTTAGCAGTTACCTGTTGTTATTTTTTTAATGAGCCAATTATTAGTGAGCCCTATTGCCATGACTACTGAAATAAATTCAAACCCAGCCAATCGTCCGAATCGCACTGCCACTGTAGAGCGTAATACGGCGGAGACTCAAGTGCGTGTAACGGTCAATCTAGATGGGACCGGACAAGGTAAAATCGATACCGGTGTGCCTTTTCTTGATCATATGTTAGATCAGATTAAGCGTCACGGACTTTTTGACTTAGACATCACTTGTAACGGCGATACCTATATCGACGACCACCACAGTGTGGAAGATACCGGTATTACTTTAGGTCAAGCTTTCGCCAAAGCGTTGGGTGATAAAAAAGGGATTCGTCGTTATGGTCACTTTTATGCCCCACTTGATGAGTCTTTGACCCGTGCTGTGGTAGATATTTCAGGTCGTCCTGGTCTACACATGGACATTCCTTTTACCCGCTCACACGTAGGTTCTTTTGACGTAGACCTATTTAGCGAATTCTTCTTTGGTTTCGTGAACCACGCTTGGATGACGGTACACTTAGACAACTTAAAAGGTAAAAACAGTCATCACCAAATCGAGTGTACTTTTAAGGCCTTTGCTCGTGCGTTACGTATGGCTTGTGAGTATGATGAGCGTGCGTTAAATACGCTACCTTCGACCAAAGAGGCACTTTAAGTTATGACCAAAATCGCACTTTTAGACTACGGTATGGGCAACCTGCATTCTGCTGGCAAAGCATTATCCACAGTAGGTGCCGAAGTATCCATTACCAATGACGCCAAAATTATTCGTGCGGCAGACAAAATTGTATTCCCAGGCGTTGGGGCCATGCGTGATTGCATGGCTCAAATGCGCGAGCAGGGTATTGATGAGGTAGTACAGGAAGCGGCATTTAACAAGCCAGTTATGGCGATTTGCGTCGGTATGCAGGCGTTATTCACTGAATCACTAGAGTTTGAACATACCCAATGCTTAGACATCATCCCTGGCCAAGTCAAAAAGTTTGACGAGCATTGGACCGATGAGCAGGGTGCGCCGATTAAGATTCCACACATGGGCTGGAACACTATTTCTGGCATGGATACGACACATCCGCTGTGGCAGGGCATCGACGAGCATGCACATTTTTATTTTGTACACAGTTACTACTGTGCCCCTGAGGACACTTCGGTAACCGCCACCATTTGTGAGTATGGTCAGCCATTTTGTGCCAGTATCATCAAAGACAATTTATTCGCCACTCAGTTTCACCCTGAAAAGAGCCATAAAGATGGGCTACAACTGTTGAAGAACTTTGTTGAGTGGACTATTTAAGGGCTATGAAAGGGCTAAGTTTTTAATAGGTCAAATAAGTCAAAACCGCGATTCGCTGTAGCAGTCGCGGTTTTTTAATATCATTTAATATCAATAGGACTTACGCAAAACCAGAGATATATTGCCAACCTAAAGCATAGCGTAGTACCATAATAGTCATGAAGAAGCCTAAAGTAACCCGACTAGATTATTGCCAGTATCTCATGGGTGAGCCAGATAAACTACACCATCACCAACTATGCTGATCATCATCCTGAGAACATCAGTCATGACCGTATCAACCGTTATATTAAAGGTGACAAGCTCAAACCTCGTCTAGTATGGGAACAAGTTAAACAAGACATTGTCGCCGATGCTGAGGGTTACTTGCTCTTTGATGACACCGTATTAGACAAAGATCACAGTCATAAGATAGAACTGGTCAACCGCCAATATAGTGGCAATGCTAAACGATTAATTAAAGGCATTGGTCTTGTAAACTGCATCTACGTTAACCCGCATACCCAGCAGTATTGGGTTATTGACTACCGTATTTACGACAAAGCCATCGATGGTAAAACCAAGCTTGATCATTTAGAAGATATGTTACGACACACGATCGAGTACAAGCAATTGGTATTTAAAACGGTGCTCATGGACAGCTGGTATGCCACTAAAGATATCATGCTGACCATTGATGGTTTAGGTAAAATCTTTTACTGTCCGCTTAAGAGCAACCGTTTGGTTGATGATTCTAAGGGGCAACGCGCTTATACCTCAGTCAGTGCTTTACAATGGACTGAGGCCGAACAAGATAATGGCAAATTAATTAAGATCAATAAATTTCCTAAACACTATAAAGTGCAACTGTTTCGGGTTGTGGTGAGTACTCACCGCACGGATTGGGTCGTAACCAACGACACCACTCAAACAAATCGTGATGACGTACAACAGGTGTGCGCCATACGCTGGAAAATTGAGCAGTTTCATCGTGAGATTAAGCAATTAACAGGTATAGAGTCTAATCAGTGTCGAAAAGCACGTATTCAGCGCAATCATATTTGCTGTTCTATATTAGTTTGGATAAGTTTGACCCGTATTGCTAAGCAGACAAAGAAAACGGTATATCAGTTAAAACATGGCTTGCTGGATGACTATCTCTGCGAGCAGTTGCGCTCGCCTAGACTGATTGTTGCGTAAGTCCTAATCAATACAGGGCAATCGCACTACAAATCGATTTTAGCTACATTTTAATTAATTATTGACCTTTTACAGATGTTACCACCAATTTTCGATCGCAAATAACAAAAATACGAGATACATAAAAATATTTTAGTTATAGTTTCTAACTATTTAACACATTTTATTTAGATAACCTAATTTAAAGCGGCTATTTTCTATAGTGCGATTGCCCTGCCTAATCAATAGAGGTTTAAACACGCGTTTAAAACGATTTTTTGGTATTTTTCAAGGAACATATCGCTAGATTCAATGTTTGCTATTTCGGTTGGAGACTGAGATTAGCAACTGAGGTTTATAACCTTACATTATGTTATTGCACTGTTTCATTTAGCGTTTAACGCTGAATCAGTATATAAAATATCAACAAATCATAACCCATCGTTTTTATCGTCGTCCTATACTATTTCACTGTGTTCGCGCTTAACTTTATGAATCCTTTGGATTTATTAATCTTTGGATCTATTAATATTTGGATCTATTAATATTAAGCGTTTATGGATTAAGTGGTGACAGAATATTGGATGGTAAAGTGGCAGATTTTCAACAATTTAAAATACAGATCATTGAGGCTACTGGGCTTGAGAGAGATGCCTTACATATCTATGTCGGTATCGGCGTTTTTATCTTAAGTCTATTAATCAGCAGACCCTTCGTTAAGAGATATGTCACTCGGCTGAATATAGGCCTACTTGCGGCCACCTTTTTTGCCTTATTGGGTGAATATTTGGACTTAAAAGTTGATTATCCTAATATCACTGGTGATCACTTAGCAGAGAGTATCCACGATATTATTAATACCTGCTTTTGGCCTTATATGTTATATGCCATTAACCGTTGGACCTCTTTATTTGACAAGCATTCATAGCCTACTCAACTGTCATCAAAAATAGGGGTTTAATTTATTTGTAAATCCTGTACTTTATAAGGGGCTTCTTTTATTTTAAACAGCATATCAAGGATGATATATGATGCAGGAAACCTCAACAAATACAGCAGTGGTAACGACAGACGCGCCGCTATTTATCAGACAGGACAGTAACGATAACAGTGGCGTTGTGACCCTCACTTTAAATAATCCCAAACAATTTAATGCCTTATCTGTGGCACTCCTTTTGGCCCTGCAAAAAGCGCTTGATGAGATTGCTAAAGATAAATCCATTCGAGTAGTGGTGATAGCGGGAGAAGGTAAAGCCTTTTGTGCGGGTCATAACCTTAAAGAGATGCGCGCCCATTCTGATAGAGAGTTTCATCAGGCCCTTTTTAACCAGTGTAGTCAAATGATGCTGACCATTAACCGCATGCCACAAGTTGTCATTGCCAAAGTACAAGGCATTGCTACCGCAGCAGGGTGCCAATTGGTGGCCGCGTGTGATTTGGCAGTGGCCTCACGTACCGCCAAGTTTGCCACATCGGGTATTAATGTGGGACTGTTTTGTTCCACGCCTGCTGTTGCAGTCAGTCGCAATCTGTCACCCAAACAGGCGTTTGAGATGCTAATTACCGGCGAGTTTATCGATGCCGAGACAGCAGCGGCACAAGGTTTGATTAATCGAGTAGCCGACCCTGAACAGCTAGATAGCGTCTTGCAGGAGCTGGTTGATGCCATTTCAGTAAATCTCCTGTGGCCACAAGTACGGGCAAAAAGATGTTCTATAATCAGTTGGGTATGGAGTTACCGGACGCTTATGAATATGCTAGCCAAGTCATGGTGGACAATATGATGACGAACGATGTGGCAGAAGGCATTGATGCTTTTTTTGAGAAGCGACAAGCGGTGTGGACCGGGCAGTAAGCAGGCGATTGTTAAGACGCAATAACCCAGTTAAATAGTCTATTTTAACTGGGTTTTTTTTGGTCTTTTTTTTAGGATTTATCGGTTTATTTTTAGCATTAGCATTATTGTGTCTTTTTAATTATAATCATCCAAACTATAAGTTATAAACAAGGATGATTATGACTACTCCGTTCCGAAAAACTTACCTAAACCTACTCAGATAGTTTTAGCGTTTTCTTCCTGCTTCATAGACGTTTGCCATTGTGATTACACGTAGGTCTTACATCGTCTCCACAGGCTAATACGGTGGAACTCACCGCTTTTTTTAACCCATCCATCAGTGATGGGTTAATACTTTATTTGCATGATGCAGTATATTGATACTGGCATTGATGTCTCTATCATGAGCTTGCTGACAAGACGGACACTGCCATCGTCTGACTGATAATGGTAATTCCTCTTTGGTCAGTAAGTGACCGCAATTAGAGCAAGTTTTAGAGGATGCAAACCATCTATCTAACTCTTTGACGGTTTTACCGTATTGATTGGCCTTATAAACAAGCTGACGCTTAAACTCATAAAAGCCTAAATCACTAATAACACGACTTAATTTGCGGTTGTGCATCATGCCTTTGGTGTTTAGGTTTTCAATGGCAATAACATCATACTCATTCACTAAAGTTGTAGTAAGCTTATGTAGAGCGTCTTTACGGATACTACTGATTTGCAGGTGTAATCGTGATAGCTTGGCTTTCGCTTTAGCACGATTGTTACTGCCTTTTTGTTTGCGGCTTAATTGGCGACTCAGCCTTTTAAGTTTTTTGAGTTTAGTTTTAAGTGGCTTGGGCGCTTTAATCTTAGTCCCGTCTGACAAGGTAATTAAGTTGGTAATGCCTAAGTCTATACCAGTCTGTTTTCCTGTCTTTTTAGCAAGGGTTACCGCATCCGCGACTTCCACAGCAATAGAGACAAACCATCTATCACCTCGACTAAAGATTTTAGCTAAGAGTATTTTGCCGTCAAAGCGCAGGGCTTCACGCATACGAACCCAACCTAAGTTAGGTATGCGAATCTGTTTGCCTTTAACAGTAAACTGGTCATTGGACAGGCTAAACCTATCGTTAACGCCTTTTTTCCGAAACTGAGGGTACTTAGACTCACCTTTAAAGAATCGCTTATAGGCATCACCTAGCTGCATAATGGCAAGTTGTGGGGCGCATTTGGTCACCTCGAGCATGAATGGGTACTTATCACGCTTAATGGCGTTTAACTGCTTGCGTAGCTTGCCTTGAGTAGGCTTTAGTAATTTGCTTTCATCAACGTCAATACCAATAATGAGGCAAGCATCACGATAGGCTTTATCTTGAGCATACTGTCGTTGCCACTCGGCTAACGCCCAGTTATACGCAAGACGAGCAATACCGCAAGCCTTAGCAAAATAGGTGGCTTGCTTGTTGTTTGGATTAAGCTCAATAACATGGCCTCGTATCATTCTAAAATCGCTTTAACCGCTTCAATGAGCTTTTTATTCTTCTTACTACGTGAGCCATAGAGTCTTGCTGAAAACACTGTGATAATCTCAAGTACGTCTTGCGCCAATTCTTCTTCAAAAGATAAGTTCTCACCCTGATTAATGATAACCACTTCAACCTGACGGGCTTCACACAAAGCAAAAACAAGTTCTGCTCCAAAACGCAGTAATCTATCCTTATGGGTTAGCACCAATCTATCTATCTTGTTGTCTAAAATATCATCAAGTAAGCGTTTTAAGCCTTGTTTATGATATTTCATGCCACTACCTAAAACGCTAATCACCTCAAATGACCAGCCTTGAGCAGAGCAATACAGCTCAAGCATTTCAATCTGACGTTGTAAGTCCAATTTTTGATCATGACTCGATACACGAGCGTAAGCTATGGTTTTGCGTTGTTGCTCTACCTTATTACGAGTCAGGTTTGGGTTTATTTTAGATAAGTCGTACCGACGATGACCTTTGGGCGACAAGCACACCTGTCTCATCCCATCTTCGCAGAGTCGAAACGCAAACGCCTAACTGATTAGCTGCTTGTTTTAACTTGATAATTTACTCATAGTGAATAATTATAGGTAGATTTAAGTAGGTTTGTTGTTACTGTTTGTAACCCTTTTATTTAAAAATCGGTAAACTCTCAGATAGCAACGTTCAACAGCTTATCCCTTCTTTTTTTAATCTCCCTGAAAACCCTTACAAAGACGGTGACTATCGCTTACGTCGTTATAGCATTTTTACTTTCAGCACCAATAAAGTCAATAAGTTACCTTACCGGACTTTTAAACAATCTAGTGACCTTAATAAGTTTCAAGGTGATATCGAACGTGAATATCCTGATATTGAAACTTCTTGCTATGAAAGTGATGCCTTTCAAGAAATGATGGCTCAGTTTTATAGCAATGCGGGTCTTGCACCAAACACAGAAGTTGAAGTGCATCAGCTGCGTATGCGTGCTAAGCCCAATCAAACCATTAGTATTGCTCCTGAAAGGGTGCATCAAGATGGCTTTAACCGTATCGGTATGTTTTTTGTGAATTATCAAAATTTAAGCGGCGGTGAGCTCTATGTGCACGAGTCACAAGAGGGTAAACCTATGCTGAACCACTTATTCAAAGATGGCGAGTTTTTGGTATTAAACGATGCGCTTTTTTGGCACAGCGCCAATGATGTGCAAGCCAATGAAGAAACCGGCTATTTTGATATGTTTGTAATGACGGGCGACAAAATTAAGCCGTATAAGCCGTAATCTTCGTTTAGAGCCTTGGCTGTTAGCCGATAATATTTACTTATTGGGCGGAAAATTATTCGCCCTCGTATCGACCAGTATCGACCGTTTCGTAAGGACACGTTATGCCCCTTAATATTAACGCCATTCGTCAACAATTTCCTGCTTTAAACCAACGTATAAATGGTCAAGCTCCTATCTTTTTTGATGGGCCAGGAGGCTCACAAACTACTGAAAAAACGCTAGATACTATGCGTGGCTATTTCGCTTTTTATAATGCTAACTTAGGCTCTAATTTCTTTTCAGGGTTAAAAACGACAGAAGTGATGCAACAGGCACGTGAAGCAGTAGCCGCTTTGGTCAATGCCCCTTCTGCGGATGACATCTCATTTGGTGGCACGGCGACCATGCTAATGTTTAACTTTAGTCGTGCCATTAGACGTGATTGGCAGCCAGGTGATGAAATTATCGTCACCGCTGCTGACCACTATTCTAATGTGTCTTCTTGGCAGCACATTGCCAAAGACAAAGGGGTAACGGTACATCAGATAGCCGTTGATGAGACGACCTTTGAAATTGATTACCAAGCGCTAGCGAGCAAAATTAATGATAAGACCAAACTGATTGCCTTCACTTATGCCTCAAATACGTTGGGTAGTGTGCTCGATGCTCAACGTATTATTAAGATGGCAAAGTCAGTCGGTGCGTTAACCTTTATCGATGCCGTACACTATGCGCCTCATTTCTCAATTGACGTACAGCAACTAGATTGCGATTTTTTAGTGCTATCTGCGTACAAGTTCACCGGACCCCATGTGGCCGCTATTTACGGCAAGACCGAACACTTACAAGCCCTAAGAGCTTATAAAGTTGAGCCTGCCACTGAGATAGCACCAGGTCGTTGGGAGCAGGGGACACAGAACTTCGAAGGCTTAGCAGGCATGACTGCGGCCATTGAGTATTTGGCCTCGTTATCGGAACAACCGGCCACTGAGCACAATTTGCGACAGCGTTTGGTTACCGCTTTTGAGCGTATTAATGCTTATGAAAAGACCCTGTCAGCACATTTTCTAACCAAGCTCAAAGCCATCGATGGTATTACGTTATACGGTAAGTCAGAGGTAGAAGGTCGCAGTCCTACTTTTGCTTTTAGGCTGCCTAAAGGTACGACCGCCGAGTTTGCTGACTTTTGTGCCAAGAGGATGGTGGGTATTGGCGCCGGTAATTTCTACGCACAAGCTCTGTGTGAGCAGCTGGGTATTATGCAACAGGGCGGTGTAATTCGCGCTGGTTGTTTGCACTACAATACAATCGAAGAAATAGACGTGTTATTTGATTTGATAGATGAGTTTTTGAATGCATAAAAAAATCCCAACCGATTGGTTGGGATTTTTTATTAAGTTAACGTTTTAAGCCTAAGCATTATCTAAAGCTTAACGTATAAAGCAAGGCTTACGCCGCGCTTTGTGAGGCCAGTTGACGCAACACATAGTGTAATACGCCACCATGACGCACATATTCGCGCTCTTTCGGCGTCTGTAGCATCACATTCACCTCAAAGCTTTCTGTACTACCATCAGCACGTGTCGCAGTGACCGTCGCCGTTTTGCTTTCGCCGTTTTCAAGCCCGGTGATGCTTAATACTTCTGAGCCGTCTAGGTTATAGGTTTCTGCATTTTCGCCTTTTTTGAAGGTTAATGGCAGGACACCCATACCAACTAGGTTAGAACGGTGAATACGCTCAAATGAGCTGGTCAATACTGCTTTAACACCCAACAGGATAGTACCTTTGGCTGCCCAGTCACGGCTTGAGCCTGACCCATATTCTTCACCACCGAGTACCACCAAAGGCCGCTTGTCTTGTTTGTACTTCATTGCAGCATCATAGATGGCCATCTCTTCACCCTCTTGCAAGGTCGCTTTATCGCCACTGAAGTAATACGTATAGCCGCCTTCTTTGCCGCCCATCATTTTGTTTTTAATACGGATGTTAGCAAAAGTACCACGAGTCATAATCGCATCATTACCACGGCGTGAACCATAACTGTTGAAATCTTCTTGCATCACTCCGCGCTCTTGCAAGTATTTACCCGCTGGCGAATCAGGATCAATATTGCCGGCAGGAGAAATATGGTCGGTAGTGATTGAGTTACCAAATAGACCTAAGATGCGGGCGTTTTCAATATCTTTAATACCTTCTGGCTCCATGGTCATGTCATCAAAGAAAGGTGGGTTTTTGATGTACGTTGACGCCTCACTCCATGGATAGAGCTGGCTATCTGCTGAGCTAATGGCATTCCACGCTGCGCTACCGTCAAACACTTTACCGTAGTGTTTGCGGAACATATCGGCATCGATGTTATTGGCAATCAGCTCATTAATCTCTTCCGACGTAGGCCAGATGTCTTTTAAGAAGACATCATTACCTTCTGGATCTTGGCCGATAGGATCTTTGGTTAAGTCAATATTTACGGTACCAGCAAGGGCATAGGCTACGACTAGAGGTGGTGACGCTAAGTAGCTCGCTTTCACATGTGAGTGGATACGACCCTCGAAGTTACGGTTACCAGATAGTACAGCAGCGGCTACTAGGCCTTTTTCTTCAATACCTTTTTGGACAGACTCTAATAAAGGACCTGAGTTACCAATACAGGTGGTACAACCGTAACCCACTAGATAGAAGCCAATTTTTTCAAGCTCGTCCATTAGTTGCGATTTTTCTAAATAATCGGTCACTACTTTAGAGCCCGGTGCCAATGAGGTTTTAACCCAAGGTTTGGCGGTTAAGCCTTTGGCAGCGGCTTTTTTAGCTACTAAGCCTGCACCAATCATAACCGCAGGGTTAGAGGTGTTGGTACAAGAGGTGATGGCAGCGATGACCACAGAACCATCATGCAGATCATGTTCTTGATCATTGATGCTAATCGTTGAGAATGCGTCAGGTTTAGCAGACAAACGATCGGCTTGCTCTTGTTCCCCGCCTTCTTGATCAAAGCGTACTTTACCTTCTACTTCTGATTTACGGTCTTTGGTCATCGCATGTAGCGTTTCACCAAAACGTGTATGCATATCAGATAGATTAATACGCTGCTGTGGTAAGTTTGGTCCGGCTAGAGCAGGCTGTACAGAGGATAAATCTAAGTGCAGATTGCTAGAGTAAGTGGCAGCTGGGGTATTGCTATCGTGCCATAACCCTTGCGCTTTAGCATATTTTTCAACTAACTCAATTTGGGCTTCATCACGACCTGATAGACGCAGATAATCAATTGCCATCTGGTCGATCGGGAAGATACCACAAGTTGCGCCATATTCAGGTGACATGTTGGCAATCGTTGCACGATCCGCCAATGGCATATTGTGTAGTCCTTCACCATAGAACTCGACGAACTTACCGACCACACCATGAGCACGTAGCATTTCAACCACACGTAGTACTAAGTCAGTTGCAGTCACGCCTTCTTGTAGCTTACCCGTCATTTCAAAGCCAACAACTTGAGGGATAAGCATTGATGAAGGCTGGCCTAGCATAGCAGCTTCGGCTTCAATACCGCCGACACCCCAACCTAAGACACCAATACCATTGATCATGGTGGTGTGGCTGTCAGTACCGAACACGGTATCAGGATAAGCGGTCCATTCGCCATTTTGCTCACTGGCCATGACCACACGCGCCAAATACTCTAAATTAACTTGGTGCACGATACCTGTAGCTGGAGGCACTACCACAAAGTTTTTAAATGCGTTTTTACCCCAGTGCAAGAACTCATAACGCTCGTTATTGCGCTTAAATTCGATTTTTTCGTTTAAGTCTAAAGAGTCTTCACGACCATATACATCGACCTGTACCGAATGGTCGACCACTAGCTCACTAGGAATAAACGGGTTGATTTGTTCCGCTTTACCACCCAGTTTGACTACCGCATCACGCATAGCGGCCAAGTCTACGACAGAGGGCACACCTGTGAAGTCTTGAAGCACCACACGGGCTGGCATAAAAGCAATCTCTTTTGACGCTTCAGCACCGGCATCCCAGTTGGCTACGGCTTCAATGTGATTTTCACCGACAGACTGTCCACCGTCTTCGTTGCGCAGTAAATTTTCTAGCACAATTTTCATGCTATAAGGTAGGGTATTGATATTGGGGTATTTTTCCGCAAGTTTGGGTAGGCTGTAAT
Organism: Psychrobacter sanguinis; assembly: GCF_020736705.1. Classification (NCBI taxonomy): domain Bacteria; kingdom Pseudomonadati; phylum Pseudomonadota; class Gammaproteobacteria; order Moraxellales; family Moraxellaceae; genus Psychrobacter; species Psychrobacter sanguinis. Next base: position 910,104 of record NZ_CP085990.1, on the reverse strand, counting down.
AGGCATGGTCTTTGCCTGCGACCGTTAACTTGTCTTTTACATTAAATATATCGCTCATAATGGCTTCCTTTTATACTTATTAACTTCTTTTTTTAAAAGTTGTTATTAGTTGAGGTGGCTGGTTTTTCGTTCTCAGCAGATAGGTTTGCAAGGGCTGGCTCGTTTCTCTTTATTCAATCTCTATTCAGTGTTCTATAGATTTTTTGGTTGGCGGCTCTATTATTGATGCTTTATCAAATAGGACGCTTTATCGAATAGAGAATTTATGAGTAATGGGCTAGCGCAAACTGAGTGCTGAAGAATAAGGTGGAGCTTATTCTTGGGTATTTGAAAATTCATCCACGTGGCTTTTTGATTGGTTTTAGAGGATGATGACAAGGCGTAGTCCTGATACATTGTCATGTTTACTACCATAACAAAGATTGCGGTATTTATTAAGGTTTGGACGTAGTTGCATCGTGTGAAAATCGTAACAGAAAATAGTGAACTACCTGCTATGTTGCTTGTTAGAGGCTATTGGGTGGCTAGAATGGTGGGTGTCTAATTAATAAGCCGTTTAGTTAAATAGTAAATAAAGATTGTCGATGCGGCATGTGACGCTTGGAATGCATTGTGTAATGAGACTAACTTAATTAGGTCTATCACTCAGCGGGAGTGGTGCGATTTGAGTGTTATTTTTTAGAATTGGTATTAATTGTTATTTTGCAGGCTTAAACCAGTACTTTAGCTGAAACTAAAATTTTAGTTAATCGCTGGCTAAAATACCGGTTTTATTAAACTTAATATTGACCTAAATTCTAAATGCTGGGAAACGGCTGTTGATCACACTTTCCGCTTCAATCAGATTCATAATCTCATCAGCGATGTTCTCTGAAAGCTCTAGATTAGTAGAGAAACCAACACAAGAAGAGTTAATTTCGCCCAATACATAGACATCTTTGCCTTTGTCATCGGTGTCTAAAATAAAGTCAGCAGTCCATAATAGTGGCAAGGCATACCCACCCAGACGAGCTTGTAACATCGGAATACTAGACTCTACTTCGTCGACCATTTCCTGCCACTGCTCAGGCTTGTCATAGCGATAAGTCGCGCCAGAGAATAGGGTAGCTGAGAACGAATCAGCAGCCTCATCGGGCTTCTTATGAACCACAGACACCGCCTTATCACGTAGCATTAACACTCGGATTTCGCCTTCTTTAATACGCGGTAAAAAGGGCATGTCCAAAATCAGTCCGTTATCGCCTTCTAGATACTGATAGCAAAACTCGATAAATTCGCCTAATGTTTTCTCTTCTACATGGTTGTCTAATGCTTCGGTTAACCTTAACACGGCGTCTTCTGGAATTTCGGTCACATCTTTATATTTTTTAGGGTCTTTTAATTGAACGCGCCAAATGCCCTCACCAGTAGAGCCTCGGTTTTGTTTTAGTACCCGTTCGCCTCTGGCCAATGTGGTTGGGAACTGGTTTTTTAGCTCATCATAATCATAGTAGCAGTACACGTCTTCAGGCACTAATGTGGTGCCTTTTAGGCGTTCAACAACATTTTTGGCACCATAGTTAACCATGACGTCAGGGTGAGGCAGGCCTTTAACGCCTTGATGTACCAATTCACGTAGCATCTGAAAGTAACCTGTTTCATCTTTGAGGTTACCTGGATTGATACGGCTCACATAAGCGTCGGCTTTGTCGATGGTATAACGGTAGATTTCACCGCGATTTTCGTCACTATAAAAAATAACCTCAGCGGTCCAGCCACGGGCTTTTAGTGATTCAATAATAGGGTAGGTGTCGCGGCGATAGCCATATTTACTCTTATCAGTGCCACCACGGGCTTCAAAAATAACAACATGTTTTTTCATACTAAAATCTCTGTTAAAGCCAATAATTTATTTAATAAATAAGCTGAGCAATAGGGGTTGTACAACTGTGGCTGAGAATAGAATTAATAAGGGGTTAGCTTAGATAGGGGATAGTTCGAGGTTTAATTTTAAAAGGCGCAAGTCTATAGAAGAGTGAAGTAGAACACAATACGGAATACTAAATTTTTTAGATTTTTATCACAGTGTCCATAACATCCGTTGTATCAGCTGCTGCTATACATTAATGGTATTTTATGAACTAATTATGACAGTAATAGGACGGGGGCGATACTTAAAATTTGTGCTAAAAAACGAGATAAGCTAGGAAGGCGTTAACCCACTGTAAAAGTTAAATCTACAGTGAGCTATTTAAATATTAATTAATAACGAATACTTCGCCAAATAGCAGGCCAAATAGCAGGGGAGTCCTTAACTATGAGCTTGGCCTATTAAGCAGTCGAATTTGGTTTGTTAAGCAATTAAATTCAATTTATTAACAAGTTAAATATCAGTATGATGGTCAATATAAGTACTGATTAAATGATTAAACTCATAGCTTTTGCCAATATGAGGCCAGTGCCCGGCGCCACTATAAAAATGAGCATCTGCTGTTGGAATGACCTGTAATAACTCTAAGCTACGTGACAAAGGAACAACTTTGTCGTCTCGACCATGAATTAACAACACGGGTAAACGACATTGACTCAACGCTTCAAAATCTAACGCAAATTCTTCACGGTCTCTGTCTCGAGCGGCCAATAAAATAGGTCTTAAGCCGCGAGCTTTTTCTTCTAAAGCGGCTTGATAGCGTAACTCGACCAGAGTTTGGCATACCAAGGCGTCATTGCGAATATTCTTATGTAAATCTTGTTCAATTAGGGCCGCAGAAAGTGGGCTTTTAGGCTTGGGAACTGCGGCAGACGCTTTAGTAGCTGGTGTAGAAACAGAAGGGTCACGTTTGGCACCGCCAGTACCAATTGAAACCACGCCATAAATACGTTCAGGATGGTCGATTGCCAACTGCAAGGCGACCCAACCGCCCAGAGAGCTGCCAACCAGCCAAGCTTTGTCTATGTTCAAAGCATCCATCAAACGAAGGGTGTGATCGCCCCATTGCTTAATACCATAGGTGCTGTCTGCTGCGTTAACCGTCTCTCCATAGCCAATAGAGTCAAAGGCAATGGCGCGATAATGTTGACTAAGGTGGGGCATATTTTGCCACCAAGTCACTGCGGCCGATGTGCCCAGTCCTGAGCCGTGTAACAGCAATAAAGGGATGCCTTCGCCTTGGTCATAACAGTGGGTAATCTCATTAGGGGCGGTCTCTACCCATTTATCTTCAAGATTAAAAAACTGATCAGTTTTAAACTCTGGAGGAGATAATGTCATGATGGTGTCTGCTCTGCTAAACTTTTGAATATGATTGCATTTTAGCTTAATTTGGTTAGGCTGAGGTTTCTTTTTTGCCAACTTCTGTTAACAAATATCAGTCATATTGGAAAACCAAAGCGATATAAGGACTATTTAGACTAAGGTTCTATCAAGGTAATGTCTATAAACTGCCCTCTATGATGGATGGGCTTATGTTCATTTAGCAAACGGTTTTACAGGAGGCATATGCTTAAATCTAGATAGAGAGCCTTAAATGGATAGGCATTAAGCTGATGCTTTTGCTTAATTTAATTTTCTCAATAACTTACGTATCCTACAGAATAGAGTGAGTTTGATTTGTTAAACTTAACTCCGGTGTTTTTATGAGCCAAGAGCGCTTCTCTTTCAAAACCTTCCTTTGAGCTTTTTGCTTTTAAAGAAACTATCAGACCGCTTTAATAACTGTGCTTTTTAACCCAATAACCTACCATCAGGAATCGAATGCAGCGACGTAAATTTATTAAATCAATGGGACTTGGCCTAGGCGTAGTCGGCAGCTCGGCGGCAATGAGTGGCTGTCAAACTTTAGCCAAAGGCGCTGTACAATCTGGCTTACAATCTGACCCTAAGCCGATTAAGCAAGCTGGTCATTTCAGCAATATTGTCGTCGGTAGTGGCTATGGCGGTGCAGTCTCTGCCTTACGTCTCAGTGAGCAGGGGCATAAAGTGCTAATCTTAGAAATGGGGATGCGCTGGGACAGAACCCCCAATCACACCACATTTTGTAAAATGATTAACGCCGATGAGCGTTCTAGTTGGTTTAAAAATTGGCTCAGTGCACCGATTCCCATTCCACGTCGGATTGCTAAATATCCAGGGGTGTTAGATCTTATTGAATATGACAATATGAAAGTATTCGCTGGCCGTGCTTATGGCGGTGGCTCAATCGTTAATGGGGCGATTGCCATCCAGCCTAGACGGTCTCATTTCGAGCAAACCTTTCCTTGGCTCAACAGCGATGAGATGTATGAGGTCTTTTTTCCCCGTGCTCTAAAGCAGCTGAGAGTTAGTCAAATCCCTGAAGATTTTTTTAATAATTCTGAGCACTATGAATTTACCCGAGCTGCAGAACGTCAGGCCGAAAAAGCAGGGCTGAAAACAGAGTTTTTCGGCAACAGCTATGACTTTGATTATATGCAAAAAGAAGCTAAGGGTGAGGTGTATCCATCGGCGCTGGGTGGTGAAGTCATTTACGGTAACAATGCTGGCAAGTATTCGCTAGATTTGACCTATCTTAAAGACGCAGAAGCCACCGGTAATGTGGTGGTCAAGACACTGCGTAAGGTAAATGGTATTAGGCAATTAGACGACGGTCAACTTGAACTTGAGGTACAGGTGCTTAATAAACAAGGCGGTATCGATGCTATTGAGTACTACCGCTGTGACAAGCTATTTTTGAATGCAGGCAGTACCGGTACCTCAGAGCTATTATTAAAAAGCCAAGCGGCAGGTACTCTTAATAATCTGAACGAGCATGTGGGTCAGTATTGGGGCCCCAATGGCAATATTATGACCGGTCGTAATTTTGTACATGCGGCAGGCGAGGCCCAGTCTACTATCCCAGTGAAAGGCATTAATATGTGGGATGGCGATAGAGGGGGCTCGAAATATAAGATATTTGCCGAAATTGCCCCCTTACCTTTAGGGTTTGAGACTTGGACCACCTTGTATTTAGCGATTACCGATAACCCAGAGCGGGGTAACTATTATTATGACAAAGCCTCTGGCACGGTGAAACTAAACTGGAAACGCTCGCAAAATGAGTATTCGGTCAATGCAGCCAAAGAGTTGGTTGAAAAGCTAGGTAAAGCCAATGGCGGACGCATCTCAAGCTTGTTATTTACCAAAGGCTTTGGCGATAACTTTTGTTATCATCCTTTAGGGGGCTGTGTATTGGGCAAAGCCACGGATGAGTTTGGCCGAGTCAAAGGTCATGAAAGCATATATGTCCAAGACAGTGCCTTAATTCCGGGCAGCGCTGGGGTCAATCCCTATGTATTTATTACCGGTCTTGCTGAGCGTAATATGAGTTATATTTTGCAGCAAGATTTTGGGTAACCTCTTTTCCTAAATTGTTAACTCCCTTATTTTTTGTGTTCGTGTACTATATCGTTAAGGTTATGCATTAAAAAACCCATCTCAAAGATGGGTTTTTGGTTATTTACTACCTTTTAATCGAAAATGGCTTATATGTCAGTTTTTTCGCTGATCTTCTTAAGGTGACTGTTCATCGAAAATACGACCATTAGAAGTTCACAATATATTCGAGTGAATAAGGCCCCTAGCAATATTATTACTAATCCAATTAGGAAGCCTCCAAATCCAAGACGACTAGTGAACATAAATGACAGACCCCTAAGGACAATGACGGCCAAAAGAATCCAATATAAAACGGAGATGAATTTTGGGGTTATAAAATTGTCAAAGTTTAAAAAAGCGTTCATAGTCTAATATCCATATTATTTATCTAATAATTTATCAAATGACGTACCAAAAGGTGTGCTTTAATATTCTAAGCCCACAGCTCATATGTGTTAAATATTCAATTTTAAACTCATTCATGAAGTCAATTAACAATACAATCAGCACAAGTAAAATAGCTACAATTGATGATACTATCGAAATAATTTAATTAGTTCAACTAAATTATACTTTTAAAATAATAATTTAATAAATATTGAGTGCGTTCTCCAGACAATTAGATAAATCAGTTTATTTTCTTAATCAATTAAGACAATCAATTTTTATGATTAGAACAAGTAGACCAATAATTACCGTACTTTTGGGCTTTAATACTAAACTTCGATTGAGTTTCAATGTGCTATCCGCAACAATACAACTAGCCAATTCATTCAGCCAAAAACAATAACTTTAAAAGTAGCAGCGTCAAATTAACAAGACGGACTGTCTTTATATAGATTATGGAGAATCATAATGAAATTAAGAATACTAAAATCAGAAGTCACCAACCCATGGTTTAACCTAGCGACAGAAGATTGGATCTTTCAAGAGTTGGATTCAGACATCCACATTCTATTTCTATGGCGTAACGCAGAAACCGTGGTTATCGGCCGCTCGCAAAATCCTTGGGTAGAATGTAAAACCGACAAAATGGAAGAAGATGGCGTTTATTTGGCCCGTCGTCAAAGTGGTGGCGGGGCAGTGTTCCATGATTTAGGCAACACCAACTTTACTTTCTTATCGCCAAAAGAAGACTACAACCAAGATGCCAACTTCCAAATCATTATTAATGCCTTGAACAAGCTAGGTATCGATGCGACGCAATCGGGGCGTAATGACATGCAAGTTGGCGACCGTAAAATATCGGGCAGCGCCTTCAAACATGCCGTTGACCGTAGCTTTCATCATGGTACGGTGTTGGTTAATGCTAATATGCAAAAGTTGGCAGATTATTTGAATCCACATCCTTTAAAGTTACAAGCCAAAGGCATCAAGTCAGTGCGCTCACGCGTGGCAAACTTAGTCGAATTTAATGACAGCATTACCCATGAAAGCCTGTCTCAAGCCATTATCGATGCCTTTTGTGAGTATTATGGAGAGACGGTAGACGTTGAAGAACTGGACGAAGCATCGCTTAAAAATGAGCCACATTTAAATAAATACTATGAACAAATGGCCGATTGGAACTGGCGCTTTGGTAAGACACCTGCATTCTCACATCATATTGAGACCCGCTTTGATTGGGGTATTATCGACTTGCATTTGGATGTCGAACAAGCGCTGATTAAAGATGTGGTTATCTTCTCAGATGCGTTAAATGTTGAGCTAATTGAGGCTTTAAAAGCAGCTTTGATAGGCACGAGATATACCCTAGAGTCAGTGCAAGCAACGCTCGATAATTTAAAACAGGCACAGCTAGAAGTAGCAGATCAGGTCACTGACTTTCAAGCTTGGTTACTGCGTGAAATGGAAACCTAAACTGGGCTGTCACCGAAGATTATTAACCCTCTGTTTGTCTTATATTGTTTATCACTTTTGTTGTTTATTTCTAAGGAATCTCAGTGCTAACCGAAACTTTAAACTCTCTACAGCAGGATGCTGTATTAAACCAACTTCGCTCGGCAACGCCTATGTTCTGGCAAAACACAAAGCTGGCTCCTTTTAAAGACGCCGCTGCCGATGTGGGGTTAACCCAAGCCGATGTCGATGCTGCCATGGCAAGATTGCAACGATTCGCCCCTTATATTCAGAAGGTGTTTCCTGAGACCCAAGCCTCAAATGGCATTATTGAAAGCGAGTTTTATCGCACAGAGCAGCTGCAAAAGGTATTGGGGATAGACAAAGGGGCACTGTATATCAAAGCCGATAATGAGCTGCCTATTTCAGGGTCAATAAAAGCCCGAGGTGGTATCTATGAAGTACTGCAGTATGCCGAAAAGCTGGCGTTGGACCATGGATTACTGAGTATTGATGATGACTATAGCAAGCTGGACTCCGAGCCATTTCGTGACTTCTTTTCGAAGTATTCAGTAGCTGTAGGCTCGACAGGTAACTTAGGATTGTCCATTGGCATTATGTCAGCGAAGCTAGGCTTTAAGGCACAAGTTCATATGTCATCTGATGCCAAACAGTGGAAAAAAGACAAGCTTAGAGCCAATGGGGTCGAAGTGTTTGAGTATGACGGTGACTATGGACAAGCAGTCGCCAGTGGTCGTCAACAAGTTGAGCAAGACCCTTATGGCTATTTTGTGGATGATGAAAATTCAAAGCATTTGTTCTTAGGGTATGCCGTGGCGGGCATCAGGTTAAAGCAGCAGTTCGATAAAGCAGGCATCATTATTGATAAGCAGCATCCGCTTTATGTCTATCTGCCTTGTGGCGTAGGCGGTGGCCCGGGCGGTGTGGCATTTGGGTTAAAACTTGCGTTTGGTGATAATGTGCATTGTGTCTTTGCTGAGCCAGTACAGTCGCCTTGTATGTTACTGGGCATTTATACTGGGCTACATGATGAGATTAGCGTACAAGATATCGGTCTGAGTAATCATACCATTGCCGATGGTCTAGCGGTTGGCCGAGCATCAGGCTTTGTGGGTCAAGCCTTACAGCGCTCACTGACCGCTTTTTATACTGTTGAAGATGAAGAATTGAACCGCCTATTGCGTGTGGTACATGAAACCGAGGGCCTAAAGCTAGAGCCTTCTGCTTGTGCTGGTCTGGCAGGGGTTCAATACTTTAAAGATATCGACAAGGCGCGACATCTGGTTTGGGCCACAGGCGGCAGTATGATGCCCGACGCGGTCTTTGCTGAGTTACTAAAATAATCGAACCGAATCGCTTTATCTGAAGATTAATAGATAAACGAGCAGAGGTTATTTTTTGGGACAATTGCTAATCTTCAACGTAGATTTACACTAGCTAACTTAAAATAAGACGATGCATCTTGTAGTATAGGTTTAAATAATAAGGCATAGAGATTTGAACGCTTATTTCTACTCTTCATGTATTAAATAATAAAAATTTCTAAATGGCTGTTTTTACCTGATTATTTTTATAACTATTATGTCTAAATTATAAGGAGTATTATTTTGTTCGATATTAAATCATTACTAACAAGATCTGTCGAAAAACAATTAATGGATGTGGATGATTATATCTTTATCCCTGAGCGTTATGACATAGAGATTGACGACGGTGTATTAAGCTGTGTTCTAAATAGCGATGGTCGCGTAGATATTTTTTTCCAAAAGCATGGCATTACTGATGTGCGTTCTGCTGCGCGTAAACATGCATACACTAGTTTTGACAGAGAGTTAAATCTAGGTATCTATGATGATGTCATCGAAGATTTGGTTAAAGATGTTAATAAAATCTTAGAAGGCAAATCTCGTTTTTTTAAACAAGAAAGAGTGTTGCCTTCAACGCCAGCTTTAGGTACGGAGTCTTATGTTGATAGTGATCATTACTAATCAGCAAGACGGTCATTGACCTAAGGTCGTTATCCATTTAAAGCTTTTGGGATAACCTAAAAACTGGGCTATAGAGCCCAGTTTTTTTGTCTAAAAAATAGGAATAGCCTTTAAACATCTCATTAATTTATGCTGTAAATAAAACACTGAATGGCTATCTATCCTTACATAAGTCTAAGGTAAAGCAGGCGTCATGGTGCTGATCTAGGATCACGTTGTAGCAAAGTCCTGCGATATGGATCTTATAACGTCCCGATTTTGCGCCTCGGGTGCGTATCACAATCTCTCTTGAGACGCAGTTAGACTCGCCTTCTTTACACGGACCAATATCACCAAAACAAATCACCCCTCTAGGGATTATCTCGACCGAAGGTGTGCCATCCGGAAGTGTGGGTACGTCAGAGCCATCTTCCATAGTGATAGTTAGCAGTCCGATATAGACATTGCTCAATGTAATATTTGAATAGCAATTGCACACCGAGATAACGGCGGTTTCAACATCGTCAGTCTCAAAGCAGTCACACTCGCTGTCTCCCCAAACGATTGATACGCAAGGCTCAATAACTGGCAAATCAAGCATTTTGCATTCTGAACCACACGCATTACAAATCGCGTCTTTGATTAGCTCAACATACTTCGCTTCACTAACTGGACCATGATAAGTATGGCCACTGGTGGGATTGGTTAAATTGTCATAGGAGGCGATGATGCCTGGGCTATTGGCAGACCCTGGAGTTATTTTATGAGCAAACAACACGACGCCATTGGTTAGGGCTGCCGCAGTAGCATTGGTCGCAGCCGCATCATAAAATGTAGAGTAGCCATCAAGAGCAGTGTCGCTAATATAGAAGATGGCCTTACACGCCCCTTCTCGCCAATCATAGAAATTACAAATATCGGCAATTGAATCCGCTCCTTCCTCGCCAGGGTAGGTACTGTCACCGAAAGGTTGTGCTTCATCTTGCTTAAAGGGTCCGGTACTGCCGATACTTTCAAGGTATTGTTGATGAGTCTGGGTAAAACTGGTCCCTGCTAAAGTCCCGGTAATGTCCCCCAAATCACCAGCAGGATTAGCGCCAGATTTTGAACCATCCACTGCCAGCCAAGTTACCCTCAAGTTAGAAGGACATTCCTCTTTAGCCTTAAGTAATGCTTCATCAGCTGCCTTTGCCACAGCAGTTGCTGCTGTCGACATCGAGCCACTGGCATCAATCAAGATAACCAGATCCACTTTTTTAGTGCCAGTTGAGGAAGAATCGCAACGACACAATTCTTCCTTCTTATCACAAGAAGACAATGAATTTTCTTTTTCTTGTCTTTGTAGGTCTAGCTCTTCATTAATACGTTCAATAGCCCGCCGACACGATTTATCGCGTTTATCCGCCTCGTCATGTTTTCGGGTCTCGCTATAGGGATTACCATCTGTCCAATCTTTACAGACACTTTTGGTAGCGCCTAAATCCGTATGATCCTTCACAATGTTCTCCTTTGGGTGTGACATCAAAGCGAGGCAAGTCAAAATGCTTGCAATGTTTGATGGCACAAGGTCACTATACCCAGTTATTTATAGGATTTAATAGCTAAACCAAGTTGCTTTCGTGTAATAAATATTAATAGTGGTTAAGTTTTATTTTAATAAAGGAGAGAGTAAAGAGGGGAGAGAGAACTGTTCGCAGCTTAAGTGTATCTTTGAACAATTAACAGCCGTCTATGCGAAAAGCTTATTGAGAGGCGTATAAAGCATTACATTAAGGTGCAAAAAATTGTGCTATAAATTTAATAGATAACCGTAACTATCACTATAACTATGACCAAGGAAGTCCTATGCTAACTCTCTACGGGTAATTACTAAAAAAAGGGCACAGCCATAACAACCGTACCCCTTATTAAACTATTACAGCATAATAAACCTAAGCTTTGCTAAAAACAGTCTCTTTCGGCAAGCGCGATTTTGGTAAATCAGCGTTATAGTCTTCATTGCTACGGTAACCCAATGACACCGCACCAATAGTGGTATAGCCTTTTTCACGTAAGCCAAACTCTTCGTCAATTTTTTCGGCCACAAGACCTTCCATCGGTACCGCATCGATACCCAACTGAGCAGCACCGAGTAATAACGCACCCATACTCAGATAGACCTGCTTACTCATCCATTGTGCTTCATCAAGGGTATTAAAACGATGAAGCCCTAAAAAGAATTTACGGCCTTCTTCCATCTGTTTCTTTTGTTCTTCATTCTTAAAGCGACCATCTTTGTCTTCTTGCTCAAGTAGAGTCTTTAAATACTCATCATCGGCATGAACGCGGGTGCAAAACAGAACAACGTGTGAGCAATCTAGAATTTTATTCTTATTCATCTCAAATACATCTATTGCGCCTTTGGCGATACGGGCTTTGCCTGCATCATCATCAGCAATAATGTAGTGCCAAGGCTGAATATTAATACTCGAAGCTTGTAGATGCAGAATGTCTTTTAATTGTTCTAAATCTTCCGCTGAGATTTTTTTATTAGGGTCAAAATCTTTAGTGCTGTAACGCCAGTTCATGGCTTCAGAAATGGTTTTCATATAATGCCCTTTTATAGTTTTATAGATTGAATTTAAAGTAGACCAGTTTATTTTGTACTAGCTTGCTAGAAATTATAAAAGGTTAAAGGATTCTTAGTGTTGAAGAAATTACTTGTTTTAGTATGGATTGAGTATATGTGGAGTATGTAGCTGTGGAAATAAAGTTATAAATTGAATCACTTAGCCCACAATATAAAACATTCTATTAGTGATAACTTTACTATCATTCAATAAGTACCCTATTTAATAAGATTAAAAACTTAAAGTTTATTCAAAATCTTAAATTATAAAAATAACCAAGGAGCACATTGTGAAAGCTGTTTTACTTGATGAAAAAAGATTCACCGCAGACTTAGAGCGACCCACCCCCGAAAAAATCACGGACTATGTCACCTATGAGGAAACCCCACAAGACAATAAGGTCATTATCGAGCGCTGTAAAGACGCCGATATCATGATAGTTGGTTCACTGCGGATTGAGCGGGAAGTGGTAGAAGCACTGCCTAAATTGAAGCTTATTCAACTCACCTCTGTAGGCTCTAACCACATTGACAAAGAGGCGTGTGAAGACAACGGCGTTAAATTACTGAATGCCCCAGACTTCGCTACTGTTACCGTCGCCGAACACACCATGATGCTCATGCTTAGTGCCATGCGTGCACAAATTAACTACCACAACAAAGTGAAAGATGGCGAATGGAAGGAAAAAGGGCGAGCCGACATTATCAATGCTGAGGTCATCGATATCGAAAATCTAACCTTAGGTCTTATCGGGGTTGGTGACATTGGTAAGCGGGTGTCAAAGATTGCTAAAGCGTATGACATGAATGTGCTTTGGGCGGAACGTCAAGGAAAGACGCCTTGTAACGATGACTATACTGACTTTGAGACGGTACTCAAAGAGTCCGATATCATCAGTTTACATTGTCCATTGACTGAGGAAACCAAACATCTCATAAACGAAGATACGCTCAGTAAAATGAGCAAGAAACCTTTATTGGTTAATGTGGCTCGCGGTAAAGTGGTCGATAGTGAGGCATTGGCGCAGGCGTTAAGAAATGAACAAATACTTGGCTATGCGACTGATGTCTTTGAGCGAGAGCCTGCTGGCGAGGACGATCCGATTGTTCAACTGGCTAAAGAAGCGCATCCTCGAATTATCCTAACGCCGCACATGGGGGCAGGAAGCCGAGCGTCGCAGGTTAAGCTTTGGAAGATTGTGACTCAGCAAATTAATGAGTTTATTGAGAGTTATTAGTAGCTATTTCCCTGAGAAGCGTATGAAAATTGCATTGCAATTTTAGCTTCGCAAGTAAAAAAGCCCTAAGGGGCTTTTTTTGTTTCGCTTCTATTTCCTTAACTATACGAGGCGTTGGCTAAGATATGGCATGTTGCTTACTTCATGCACCATGCCATATCAAGCCATTTCAACTCGTCTAATTAAGCAGTATATTCGTTCCAATCGGGGCTAAACCGCTCCTCCGATGTGACGTGTATTTATCATAGTTGTTTAATTGCCTATCTCATCAACTATACCAACCAATCTAGATTTATTCATGGTATTAATTATAGGTTCAATGTTTTTGAAAGACTGACTTTTCAACCTACCTCTATTGTCTTTACGAGTTTGACTGAAAGTAAATAGGATATTTTCTTTAGCTCTAGACAGAGCAACGAAGAATGCACAGTTATCCTCATTTGGTTGATTTTGATATGACCAAAAAGCATCATCTTCTAAACCTACAAATATAACCGTATGATATTCTAGCCCTTTGCTTTTGTGAATAGTCATAACAGGTATAGTATCTTTACCTACAATTGTATCTAAAGCCTTTCCAAGGCTATTAGATGCTTGATAGGCCTTCCACAACTCTTTATATAACTTTGTTAAAAGCCTACTTAATTCTTTTTGGTTTTTGTACTTGGGGAATTGAGCTTTCAACCTTTCGGTATTTATTAATTTTATCGCTTCCTTAATTAACTGCTTTAACGTATCAGTTGTTAGATTGTCAAAATCATATGTAATTTCTGCATGTTTGATAAACTCAAAGAGTTTTTTTTCAATATTTAACAGACCTTGATGGTCAAGCTCTGAATATAAATTACTGATAAAGTCAAAGGTAGCCTTCCTAGTCGCAGAGTCTTTATTGTTTAAAACCCTGTATAGTATATTGATAATAAATAGAGTAATTTCTTCAGAGAGTAGGTCATAAAAATATCCTTCGTCTCTAGCTTGAATGCCATGTTCACAAAGATAAGTAATTAATTCGCCTGCATATACGTCTAATCTTTGTTTAATCAATATACATATATCTCTGGGATTCACATGGTCTTCGGTAATTAGGCTATGAATACTATCTAATAAAAATACTTTTTCTTGTTCAGTATTCTTGAAAAATACTATATTACAATCACCATCATCTTCATCCCATCTTGTATCTGCTGTAGCTTTTTGTACGTCTCCTAGCATATGCTCACTAAAATGATTCAGTAAATTGACAATTTTAGGGGCACTTCGGTAGTTCCTATGAAGATGTATTTCACTTGCACCTGTATCATTTTTAAAGTCTTCGAATACAGTAGGTATTGCTCCTGCCCATAGCATAATACGTTGTTTGTCATCACCTACGGCTGTGAAGATAGAATCACTACTAAGAAAACAGGTTTTGAATAAATCATACTGAATACGAGTAGTATCTTGAAACTCATCAAGAAAAACAAATTGATAAGTCAGTTGTAGGTATTTTTTAATTTTGGGATTGGTTTTTATGATTAATTCAGCCAATCGCATTATCATTGCAAAAGTTAATTTAGATTGAGTAGAATTTATTAATTCCAACCAAACCTCATATATCATACCATTCGATGATTTATTAAAGTCTATTGGTAGTTGCTTATTATGCATAGCCATCATTCTCTTCCTTTCATGAGAATAAATCAGGCTTTCTCCTCTATTAGAATAAATCTCTAAAACCTCATTATCATTTAAAAGTAATTCATAATCAGCACTAACATTAACTCCCTCTGGTAAAGCTTTTTTGAATCTATCTAAAATTTGTTTAGCAAAAGAATCAAATGTAAAAGAATCAAACCGTTTAGATAAGTCTTCTCCACATCGCTTTTCTACTCTTTCTTTAAGATTAAACGAAGCATCTTTTTTAAAGCTAATAGCTAGAATTTTATGGGGGTATTTGCAAGTATTCGTTTCTAATAAATAGCTAGCCCTTTGCGCCAGCATTTCTGTTTTACCTGCGCCTGGACCTGCTAAAACCAAACGATTATCTAATGACTTGACACTAATAAGAGCGTTAGCTTCAAGATTTAGACCGTCACTAGGTTGCCACTCTTCTGGACTAATTATTTGCATAAACCCTCTATTAGAACCCCGATAGCTAAATAATTGTAACGTTATTAAAGTTTGACATTAGCTTGTGTGTTGTCATTCTGCGAGTAACACTTTTATACGATTGAAAAGTGTCTTAAATAAGTCAGGAGTAGCCTCTGTTATTACATCATCTGTCATACTTGATAGCGCAAGAATATGCGTTGTAGGTTTACCTCTGCCTAAAAAATGATAGTTGTACCAAATCATTAGTTCTCTATCTTCCTCACTATAAGTGTCACCCATAGCACTATCCGATTTAAGAGTTGCCTTAACACCAGCTTCTAATTTTTCTTGGAATTTGTCAGGATAAGTTGTTTTATCAGGTATTTGCGGACCTCCGTTTTCTGGTATAGCATTTTTATAGAATTCTGTATAATTTTTAAGCATTAGAAAGTCTAAATCTAACGGTTCAGAGAAGTATACATCATATGTATTTAATCGCTGAAGCCACATATACATCATTTCGATACTTGGTTCATCTAGTCCGAAACCATGCATTGCCCCTAAACGTTCGTCGGTGAGAATGCTATTATCTTTTAAAACTAAAAGTTGGTTTTTATCCACTCCAATTTCAATTAGCTCCTTTAATATATACTTTACTCTTCCCCAACCACCACCATTTCGTTCTAAATCTAAATCTAGTAAGGTAATATACGGAATATGCAGTGTTTCCAATAGCCTCCATACATGATTGACAAACCTATGACCTAACGGAGCGAAGGTAATTATATTATCGTCAAAATCAACTTCTTCTATTTCCATGAATTTGTTAAAAATAACCTCTTCGGTATCGCCTTCTCCAATGACAACTAAACGGGCAAAATATATTTCAGGGTAGTTTTGGATGGCTTGTTTAATATATTTATAAGCGTCATCTTCTTTTTCAGGCAGTATTATTTTGTTGACTTCTGACTCATAATTGTCAGTTATTCTAAAATGTAGAATACTCTCGGGATCTATTCGTTTAATGATTGAAGGAGTATGTGAAGAGAGTAATACTTGAGAGTGGTCTTGTTTAGAAATTTTATTAAGAATTTTAACCACACGACCAAGTAGTTGAGGGGCTATATGGTTTTCAGGTTCTTCTATCGCTAAAATGGTTAATAAAGGACGAGTAGCTTGAAGAGTATTATCTTCACTCTGATTTGATAACTGTTCTTCAATCTCTAATAATGCGCATACTAACGTCAAATAAAACATAGAGCGATAACCATCGCCTAGCTCATGAATCTGGAACTGTTTATGAGTACCTGTAGGGCTAAAGGTTATTTCTAACTTTTTCAAAATCTCATCTGACGTGCTAGAGCTGAATCCTAAAGTCGTATCTTTATAACGTTTATCTTTATGAAACCTACCCCAAACGCTTTTAATAACGTCATCAATAACACCAAACTCATCTAGTCCTTTAAAAGACTCATTTATGTCCTTAATTTTGCCATCAAAAGCTTCTTTGAAGGCGTCATTCCATTGAATTTTTCGAAGAATTCTATATAAGATACTACCTGACGCATACTTTATTTGTTCTGAAGGCTTCCTAATCGCAGGAACATATAGGATCTGTATAAGATGTCTTAGATGAGGTTTTAAAACTACCTTATCTTCTGTAGTTTCTTGTTCATTATCAGCAACTTTTATAAAAAAGGTTTGAAATTCAACCTCACCATCAGGTTGAATTTCGGATTTAGTCCATTTTGCTTCTAGTCGAATGCGTATATAGGGGTCTTTACCTTGAGCATCAACAACCATATCGCCAAAATAAAGCACGACCGCTTCTTGTTCACTTTCATCATCAGAAAACAGAATCTTTGCTTCAATTGAAAGCTGACTTTCTGTTATGTCGTCTGGGTCTTTATCTTTACCAATATGAAAATCTTCTCTTACGAGCATTCTTTCCGACAATGATGAGCCGAATAGTTTTCGTAATGCTTCTAAAGCTGTGGTTTTTCCAGAGCTATTAAGACCGATAAAAGCAGATAGCTTATGTTTGAGATTTATATCAACCCCATCTGGTCCAAATGATTTAAACCCTTTTATTCTAAGATTAGATATCTGCATAAGAACACCATAGTAAAAAGTCATTATCTCTTAAAATATAACAAAATTGTTGCGGTGTTGAAATTTAATAATAACTTAGAAGTAATAACTCACTTCAACAAGAGAAGCCGTTAGTAGGATTAGCTCCCAACTCTTCTAAACCATACCCCGAACCCTCGCCATAATCCCACGTCCAATAACCAACCTGACATAACTCACCGCAATAAGTAACAGCACCGCCACCAACATCAAGGCACCAATCCCGAAGCTGTCCCAAGGAATGCTAAAGCGTAAGTTAAACCAGTGCACAATGACCAAATAAGCAGCACCACTCGCCAATACCACAGCGAATACACCCGCACTAATCCCCAACAAGCCAATCTCTAGCATATTAATCTTATATAAATCGCTGGTTTGCATGCCCAGTAAACGGAACGAGGCACTGTCACGTAAGCGATCTTGCGACGTTGATAGTAGGGACGTAATCAGTACCATAATTCCGGTAATAATAGCGAGTAGGGTAAACACCTGCACCAGTCGGCTCATCTGACTCACAAAGCCTTGTACTTTCTTGGCAATGGCACCACCATCAATGGTGGTAATGGCAGGGAATTTACGGGCAAGATCGGTCTGTAGTTGTGGAATGCTATCGGCAGCGACTTTGGTAGTCGCAAACTGAATTTGCGGCGCGTCTTTCAACACCTTTGGTTCAAATAAGAAATAAAAGAAAGGACTAGGGCCACTCTCATAACGCTCGCGAATACTGGTAATCTGACCGACGATTTCAATACCTTGAATATTAAAACGCACTTGGTCGCCCATACCCACATTAAGTAGCTCAGCAGCGGTATCTAATATCGATAACGGTACGACTGATCCTGAGGGTTCATTCGATTTTGAGTCATCGATTGGACTGTATAATTGATCCTTAGTAACTGATTCTTTAACAAACTCGGTATCCATTACCTTGTCTGCATAGCTCAAGTTAAATACCCGCGTCGGATCATCTTGAGTGCCGCCAACAGGTTCAATCTCGCTAGCAGGGACGCCATTGGCCTCAGTTACACGGGCACGTACCACCGGGAAATAAGTAATAGGCTGTTTGACCACAGCCTCTAGCCCCTTATGTTGGTCGCTTTGAATGTCTAATAAAAATAAATTAGGCGCATCTTTAGGATAAGCCTGTACAAACTGCGTGTTGAGGCTGTGATTTAGCAAAGTAATCATGGTTAATACCGCCACCGATAAGGCTAGGGTGACAAAAAATAGCCCTGATTGATTGCCTTTGCGAGACAGGTTATGCACGGCGGTACGAGCCATCCAACCGGTCTTTTTACCAAACAGTCCTTTGCTGGCAAGTTTGGCCAGTAGCCATAACCAACCTCGACCGATCAGCCAAAAGCCAGCAGCCAATAACAGCATAGCGCCCAGCACTTTTAGCCCGGTCAATAGGGAGCTAAATTCGTAAGCCATCAAACCAAAGCTTGCCAGCAGCACCAAGCCATACCAATAAAGAGGCGGATGTTGACGGTGATTGTCTGTGGCTTGCTTTAAGACTGCCGAAGGCTTGGTATGGGTCACCGCATAGAGGCTATGCTGTACTACCAACAAGGTAATGACCAAAGCCACCACACTGATTTTAAGAAAGCTTAACCACTGAATAGACAGGGCAATATGCGGCGGTAAAATGGCAGTGAGGTACTGAGCTCCCACCTTTAACATACCCAAACTGAGTACGCCTGAAGCCAAACAAGCCAATACTGCCATGGCAATAAATAGCTGATAATAACTACGCTTGATAGAACTAACGGACTCACCCAGCGCACGACGTATGGCATTGGGGTTTTGTTGTAAACTGACGAAGGCCTTAACTACACTCAACAACGCCACTGCCGATAAAAACAGCACCGCTATTACCAATAACTTAAGGAACATCAGCACATTATCAGATACTTGAGTCACTGAAGTATCTGTCTCGTCAGCGTCTGTGAGCTCAATCTCCGGCTGCGAGGCAGTGATTTTCTGTAGTTCAGCTTGCTGCTTGGCCATTAGCTCAGGGCTACCCGCCAGCTCAATGCGGTAATCAACCCGGCTTCGCTGTCCCATCAAGTTGGTAGCCGCCAAGTCAGTATCAGACATCAGCACTCGAGCGCCGAATCCAAACGCAGTCAAAGGGCGGTCCGGCTCAGTGATCAGCTCATCGGCAATAGTAAAGACCGCATCACCGATTTTGACCTTATCACCAATTTTTAGATTCAACCCGGTCAATACTTGAGCCTCGACCACCACTTGATTGGGTTTCAGCTTTTGCCACAGCGGCTGCCCTGATGCCAGCTCAACCTCACCATATAAAGGATATTGGTTTGAAACTGCTTTGATTCGGGCCAGTAGGGTAGCGTCTTTTGACTTTGGCTGTTCATTGATTGTTTTATCAGACCCTCTATCCACTGCCACGCTGGATACCATCGCATTAAACTGATAGTCGTAAACCACACCTTCTGGCTGTGTCTGTCTCGCCTTCGCTGTCTCTGACTCTAAAGGTTTTAATATCTGTAACAGCTCAGGTGTCCATGCCTCTTTGCTGTTTAATATTAAGTCACCACCCACCAATGCGCGCTGATTATCAGAGACATAATCTCGTACCGACTGTTGAATAGAGTCGAGTGTTAAGTAAGTCGATAATGACAACACCATTGCCAATAAAAACAGCAACGGATATATCCAGTGGCGCCACCAACTGCGCTGTAAGGATTTACTACCTAAATTTGAATAAGAGGTCGGACGAGCAGGAGAAGTATTTGTGGTCATAGTGGTGCAACTGATTTCAGGTAGTAGAGAAAATACTTATACGATGATCGATGGTATAGCGTTTGGCGTTAGATTTCAGTGACTTTATGATACCTAACAAACCGCTAATGTTGGCTAACAGTTTAATATTGTAGTGATAAAGTCCGAAGCTCTAAGACCTACTGTACTGTAGAGTTTGATATATTAAATATCTGATGTAATAGTGAGTGGCTTGGATTGGATTGAAAGTTAGACTTTAGATAAATTAACACTAGACCCTAATGATGCTGCTTCAAACCCTTAGTCACTATAGATCTTAATATCTATCCCTCTTTACATCTCGGTACATTATTTAAAACTATAATTATAAGGATACCTATCATGAGTAAAAATAACGATAGAAAAACCATTATTGATAATTCAGAAGATCTAAAAGACAAAATTACAGAATCTTTCGATGACTTTAAATTACGAGCAGAGCTGTTGGTGGCGAACCTAAAAGAAGGGGGCGATGATGGTTACGACCATTCTGTCAGCAGTGCAGGGCGTAAAGGGCTCAGGTCAGGTAAAGTTTCTGAATTGACGGTTATCGCACCGCTCAAAGAAGGCGGTGCCGAACGCTTAAAAACCATTCTAGAGATAGCAGATGGTAATTTAAAAGGGGCGACGCGTGTAGGCACACTTCATGACCTACGCTTTGTGTTCTTAGACAATGACACTAAGGTCTTGTTTTGCACCGCTTATGATGGCGACTGGGATGCTTATATCGATGATTTTGCCACCAAGATTCCAGAGTTAATGGACATTTTATTTGGTAATGTCGAAGGTTATCCCGGTATTAAAGACCCAAGTATCAAAGAATTTATCTTAGATCACCAAATTACGGCAGCGGCTTGGTATGTGGGGGTGCCGCATTTGACCGTTCAAGACATACGCCGTCACGAAAAGATTGTGAAAGGTATTAATAAAGCTTTAGATGAAGCGCAGTCTTAGGGGCTGTTTGATAATCATAAAACCATAACAAAAAAATAGGTTAACCCATGAGTAATGATACCTCAGAAGACAACAGGCATTCAGAATCAGGTTTAAAGGCCAAGCTAGATAAATTAAAAGACGAGTTTGGCAATCTAATCGAAGATACCACGCTTCAGACTTGGCTTGAGACGATTAAAAAAGAAGCGGCAGATGACATTGAAATGCTGTCTCGTAAAGCACGAGGTGTGTTTAATCCCAATCGTGTCAGCATGGAGCTCAATGATATTCAATCTATTATATTGCGTGATAGACCGACGCCATACTACGGCACACTAGTCGCTCTCAAGATAAATGATGCCCAAACGGGCCGCAAAATACTAGCTGATGTTTTACCCAATGTGAGTAATTCTGAAGGTTGGCACAAAGACATGGATGCCACGCTTTCTATTGTCATAACCTATGAGGGATTAAAAGCCTTAGGCGTGCCACAAGCCTCATTAGACACTTTCCCTGAATCCTTTAAAGTAGGTATGGCAGGTCGTGCCGATAGGCTAAAAGATATGGGCGTCAATGCACCAGAGCACTGGCAAGCTCCTTTTGGTGACAAAGGGGCTATCCATATTTGCGCTGCGGTTATTGCTGATTCTAAAGATAAATGGCAAGCCAAACTTCAAGAGTTAAAGCAAGACATCAACGCACATATCGATGAAAATAATCCCAGTAATGGCAAGTTAGAGATTTTATTGCAGCATGACTTTGGCACCAACGATGCGGTCAAAAACGTCTTTGGCTATCGTGACGGCATAAGCAACCCTGAAGTCAACGGTAGTGGCATACAGACCCCGCCTAGCCTGATGCAAGAAGGCATTGCACCGGGAGAGTTTGTCTTAGGATATAAGGGGGAAGCTGAGACAGTTGCTCCCATGCCGCAGCCTGAAGTATTGGGTAAAAATGGCTCCTTTATGGTATTGCGTGCCTACAATAGTCATGTGGCCGCCTTTAACAAATACCTTAAAGAAAATACAGACAACATCGAGGAAGCTGAGCTATTGGGCGCTAAAATGTGGGGACGTTGGCGTTCTGGAGCACCTCTAGCGCTATCACCCGAGCACGATGATGAGGACTTAGGCGACGACCCTGACCGCAACAATGACTTTGGTTACAAAGACGATCCTTACGGTAAAAAATGTCCTTTTGGCGCCCATATTAGACGTATGAACCCACGAGACAGCAAAGACTTTATCTTATCTGACGTGCGCATCCACCGAATTATTAGGCGTAGTGTCGGTTTTGGTGATGTGCTACCACCCGATGTGACCGAGGATGATGGCAAACAGCGCGGATTGTTCTTTATCGGTATCAATGCCCATGCGATGGAAACGGTAGAGTTTTTACAGTCTCAATGGATTAACGATGGTAACTTTATGAGCTTAGGCGATGAGCGAGACCCTGTCTTGGGCTTGCACGAAGGTGATAAAGGCAATGCCGCAGATACCTTCACTGTACCTGCTGACCCTATTCGCAAGCGTTATCACGGTATAGAAACTTTTAACACGCTTTACGGCGGCGAGTATTTATTTATACCTAGCTTATCGGCGCTTAAGTGGATCAGCGAATTGAGTGATTAAAAGGCTTAACGCATAAATATAAAATCAATAACTAATTACAATAACTAATTAACTAGGTGAACCCCATGTTAAACACAGTCAAAAAATTATTTAAAACCAAATATGTCCCTT
Organism: Psychrobacter sanguinis; assembly: GCF_020736705.1. NCBI lineage: Bacteria > Pseudomonadati > Pseudomonadota > Gammaproteobacteria > Moraxellales > Moraxellaceae > Psychrobacter > Psychrobacter sanguinis. The sequence continues at coordinate 887,398 of NZ_CP085990.1, read as the reverse complement.
ATGACCCTAAATATATTGAGCTTACTGAAAAAGATGAGCAGAATATCGAAAAAATCACCTCTGACATCAAAAAATATATTGCCAGAAGTGATGAAGCGAGCGGTGTGGCCTATCATACCCGTGATGCTCATGCCAAAGGCTACTGCGCTTTAAAAGCAGAGTTTGAAATTTTGGATAATCTGCCTAAAGAATACGCCCAAGGTCTGTATGCCAAACCAGGGGTACATGAAGCGGTTATTCGTTATTCTAACGGCTCTTCTCGTGTTGCAGCGGATAGAAAGCTAGGTCTGGCACAAGGTTTAGCAATCAAAGTATTTGATGTATCGGGCAAAAAACTGGCGCCCGGGGAAGAGGACAGTAGTAACTTTGATTTTAACCTAATTAATAATCCTGTTTTCTTCTGTAATCGAATCGAAGATTATACCTATATCTCTAAGCTGTTTTTGGAGTTACCAAAATATGCCGATCAAGGTGCTAAGGGCAAGGCGAAATTAGCCTTCAACTGGTTGACTAATTATGGGACACAGCTGCCGACTAAAGAATCGTTTAAAACGTTTAAAGCATTAGGGTCTTTTATGGCAATTGAGCCGAAAAATACTTTGTTATACGATTTTCATTCTCAAGGCGTGGTGCGTCATGGCGATTATGTTGCCAAGATAAGAGTCAAGCCGACTCAGGCATCTTTAGATCATGTCAAACGTCGTGATTTAGATGTCGAGTCTAAGCAAGAAGCGATACGTCCGCTGATACTTGATGAAATACGCGAACACGATCAGGTTTATGAGGTTCAAATTCAACTGGCTCGCAACAGTAAAAAGCAACCTGTTGAAGAGATCACTACCGAATGGAAAGAAGAGGATGCGCCTTTTGTTACTGTGGCTCGTTTGACAATACCTAAGCAAGACGTACCAGACGATGGAAACTTCGAGATCATGGAGAACCTCTCGTTCACGCCGTTTAGATGTTTGGAAGAAAATCGACCAATTGGTAATCTGCAACAATCACGTCTTAAAGCGTATGAAATCGCCTCAAAAACACGCCACGCATTGAATAGTGTCGAACGCCGTGAGCCGAAAAACTTAAAAGAGACGTTTGACAAAAATTTCTTTTAGACCAATATCTATTTCCATTTGGACGATGATAAAACCAACCTGCGATAAAAAATCGGTCTGAAATTTCAGACCGATTTTTTTGTACTGGATTTAGTGGGGGCGTAATTTAGGGTAACAGCGATACAAATGCTTGATGTTTACTAGAACGAAGCAGGTTTGCCGAAGTATGAACTATAGGATTGAAAAATGAAGTCATCAGTAGAATTAGCGATAAATTGTACTGACAAAACAACTGATCAATAACCAATCATCTCAAGTTATCTTAATTCAAATAACCTCCGGAATTAATTACGGTTAAGTTAAACCCCTTCCGCTAATAATGACTGCTCATATTTGTAGAAGGTTTACCCTTTTGTTACTCTGTGCATACTATTTAGTATTACTACAGAAACATAATTTAAAAATAACTTAAAATTAATTATAAATATAAGGGTAAAGATGAATGAAGTTAAGGTTGGGCGACTGGGCCCGTTTCCGCGCGTTAGTAAACCTGTATTTATAGCCTCTAGTCTATTTATCGTCTGCTTTATCATATTTGGTGCTCTATTTACCGAGCAAGCTTTTATAGTCTTTGATAGTGCGCAGGCTTTTATTACCGATAAGTTTGGTTGGTTTTTTATTTTCTTAGTAAATGCCACGGTATTATTTTGTTTATATATACCCTTTAGTAAATATGGCGATATACGTCTTGGGCATCAAACCGAACAACCACAATATAGCTTGTTCTCTTGGGTGGGCATGCTGTTCTCTGCAGGTTTAGGTATCGGTCTTATTTATTACGGTACTGCCGAGCCACTTTATCACTTTATGGCACCCCCTATGGGTGAAGCAGAAACGATAGAGGCTGCCAAGCAAGCTATGAATATTACCTTTTTGCATTTTGGCTTGCATGGTTGGGCGCTTTATTGTTTTGTAGGTTTGGCATTGGCTTATTTTCATTATAGACACGGCTTACCTTTCTCCATTCGCTCAACTTTATATCCGATTTTAGGTGAAAAAATCTATGGGTTCTGGGGGCATGTGGTCGATACGCTAGCCGTATTCGGTACCATGTTTGGTGTGGTGACCTCGCTTGGCTTAGGCGCACAGCAAATCAACTCCGGACTAGAGTTGTTATTTGATATACCTAATAGTATGGCAGTTCAATTCGGAATTATTGCGCTGATTACCATGTTTGCTACTATTTCAGTCATGCTAGGCTTAAATAAAGGGATTAAACGTTTAAGTGATATAAACATTGTCATAGCGGTATTATTACTGCTGTTTATGATCGTATTCGGACCCACACTATTTATATTTGACAGCTTTATTGAAAATACAGGCAATTATATAACCAACTTTATACCGTTAGGGTTTTGGACAGAATCATGGAGCAAAACAGATTGGCAAGGGTCGTGGACAATATTTTATTGGGCATGGTGGGTAAGTTGGGCTCCTTTTGTGGGGGTATTTGTTGCCCGCGTGAGTCGTGGACGTACTCTGCGTGAGTTCACCTTAGGTATTATGTTTATTCCTTTAGTTATTTTATTTTTATGGTTTACCGCTTTTGGTGGTGTTGCCATTAATATGGAACTGATGGGTAACCCTGGGTTTATAGAGGCAGTAAACAACGATTTTGGTAGTGTAGTATTTAAGTTTCTTGAAGGCTACCCAATGGCGCAACCTTTAACCATGGTGGTAATATTAATGATTATACTATGGTTTGTGACCTCGTCAGACTCCGCTAGCTTTGTGATTGATATGCTTACCGCCGGCGGCGATACTAATCCACCTAAAATCCAACGCTTGTTTTGGGCAATATCAGAAGGGCTTATCGCTGCCATATTATTAAGTGCAGGCGGGCTAGCGGCACTGCAGGCTGCCGCTATTGTTGCCGGTTTCCCATTTGCCATAGTTATTGTTGTGATGATGTATGCCCTAATAAAGGGATTAAGACGAGACAGATTAATCTTATATCGTACCGAGCAAAGCTATACCACGGCTGAATCTGTAGAGCGACATTCTGCCAATGAGTTTACTGATGAACACTTATTAAAAGGACCGCCTGAGATTGCTAGTGGTGATTAAGCGATGAAAAGCACCTTTTGGCTAAATAAATAATTTGTTTAATAAAAAACCGGTCTAACATGTTGGACCGGTTTTATCGTATTCTTAATCTTTAAAAAGTTTACCTACCATTCAATAGGCTTGCCTGCCCAATCAACAAAGCAGCCCGTATCCTCTGCGGTTAATTGGCTTAATACTATCAGTAAATTATCGGCACACTGTTCAGGCTTAAACAGTTTATCTTTAGCCACATTGGCCTGGAAAGGTTTGGATAAAGGGGTATCTACTGTACCCGGCTGCATCACTGCCACACAGACATTTTTTAGCGACCGTTGCCATTCGATAGCAAGTGTTTTCATCCCCATATTTAACGCTGCTTTACTCATGCGGTAGCTGTACCATCCGCCTAATTTATTGTCGCTAATACTACCGACTCGTGCTGAAATAGTGGCATAAATAGCAGGCTCTATTTCGTTCGGTTTGCCCGCTTTTAACCTTGCTTGTAATAACGGCTTTATATACTTAGCAATCAATAAGCTGGGTAGGGCATTGACTTTCATATTGTCGATAAAGAAGTCTGGATCAAGTTGCCTGACTGCTTTTTCGGGTTGATGACTGCCGTTGTGTAGCAGTCCAACCGCATTGATGACCCAGTCGATATGATCAACGTGTTCGCTAATTTGCTCGATGGTTTGTTTTATACTCGGCTCAGAAGTCACATCCATCGCCAACCAGACAACTTTAGTCTTAGTGTCAGTATTTTTGGTAGCGGTAGCTTTAGTGCCAGGCTCTTTGACGTCAGGATCTTCATTATTAGGGTGGTTTACGATGGGTCGACGACGATGATAAGTAGCAAATATTTGCTCGACTTTATTATCCTCAAGCATCCGTTCAAGCAACGCTTTACCTATACCACTGGTACCACCGATGAGTAATACTTTTTTATTAGGTTTCATGGGACTCCATATAGGTGGCTTTATCTAAATACTAGTGTGCTATCTGTTTTAAATAGTTACAAAGGAAAGAGATACATTGTTGAATAGTTATTTATTATATGTTTAGATTGAATGAATAGTTTTTAGGTTTAAAATCTATAATTTCATTAAAAAGGAACTAATAATGAGTCAACATGAAAAACTAAATTATGTTGAGTTTGGCTCAACAGACTTATCCGCAACCAAAGCTTTCTTTAATGCCGTCTTTGGTTGGACATTTACCGACTATGGTGACCAATATATAGCGTTTGAAAATCAGGGTTTAGACGGCGGTTTTTACCAGTCGGATAAAGTAAGTACCATCATAAATGGGGGCGCTTTGCTTATCTTTTATAGTGACAGCTTGGCAACGACTTACGATAAGGTGGTGCATAATGGTGGTACCATCGTTCAAGATACCTTTGAATTTCCTGGCGGCTATCGCTTTCACTTTACTGAACCAAGTGGCAATGAATTTTCGGTTTGGTCTAAGACAAATAGCTAACCAAGGCAACAGCTAGTCAAAAACTAAGGCCCTTAAGTAACTAGCTTGACTAGGGTCTATGCTGGCTCAACCTGTCCGTCATGAATAGTAATAACCTGATCAGCATGCTCAGTTAACGCAGGGTCGTGAGTAACAACCACTAAGGCCGTACCAGACTGCTGCTGTAGCTCAAGCAATAAGTTCATGACTTGCTGCGCATTTTGCTCATCCAAATTACCAGTGGGTTCATCAGCAAAGATGATTTTAGGACGAGCCACCAATGCCCGAGCCAGTGCGGTGCGCTGTTGTTCACCACCAGAGAGTTGATGCGGTAGGCTATCACGGCGATGGGTTAAGCCAACAGCCACTAACAGTTGTTCAACTCTATCTGGGTCAGGCTGACGAGCAATATCCAACGGGAAAGCGATATTCTCAGCCACAGTCAACGTCGGCAACAGATGAAACGACTGAAACACAAAGCCCATATCCTGCTGACGCTTTTGGGCCAGCTCATCTTCAGACAGTTGGGTTAAATTCTGACCATCGAGCCATACTTCACCGCTATCCGGATAGTCGAGACCTGCCAATAGGCCCAGTAACGTAGATTTACCGGACCCCGATTTGCCCATTATTACCGCAAACTCACCGGCATTAATGGTGACATTAATGCCTTTGATAATATCGGTTTTGGTGTCGCCAATCATTACGCTTTTGCTGAGATTTTTGGCTCGTAATAGAGCTGATGAGTCAGCTAGGTTATGTGTCATTTGCAAAGTTTCTTCTAGTTATGTTGGAGATGATTTCTAATATCATCCCTACTATTATTGCGTGTCGTCTTTAGTGGCCATCTTAATAGGTTATTGCCAGCTATCTGGTTTTAAAAGCTTAAGGTAAAAGCTTAGACTCACTGCTTATGGCCTTATGGCTTCGGTTCATGGTCATAAGTCTGACCTTGTCTAAAAGGCTGTTTATTAATCTCACTAATCTCTTGCTGTAATTGTCTGTGTCTAAGCTTTAAATCTTCTGACATTTTTTGAGGTAATTCGTTTAGTTTCTTAAGTTTAAAGGCCATGTAAAGACTAAAGATACCCGTGGTGATAAATGCCAACCCTGTCCAAATAACGATGGTCATACCTGCAAAAGCGGGATTCCAAATCATTATAATAGAGAAGATTAGGCCAATAACACTCAGTGCCATTAACGCACCCCAATCGCCAATCCCATAATCTTTTAAGTCTAAAGAGAAACTAAGGGCACTGATAGAGCGGAATAAAATTAAGAAGCCGACATAGAAGGTTAAAGTGGCCATCGATACCGCGGGGTTGGACAGTAATAGCCCACCGATGACAGTCGTCAAAATACCAAAGGCCAGCACCCAGCCCCAGTTGTCCATTTCATTTCTATTGGTCAAAGAGAAGACTATCTCTGAGATACCAGAGAATAAGAAAGACAAACTAAAAAGGATAGAGAGCGCTACGTAGGAGGTGGCTGGAGAAGCAAAGGTGTAAATACCGACCACAATAAATATAGAACCGACAATAGCGGGGATATACCAATGTTTAATGGTGTCATTAAAGGTTTTGAATATACTTTTTCTCATAATAGGCCTCTTATTGTTGTTTTAAATCAGTTGTATATTTTTTTTCTCTGCACACGACAAAAAAATCATCCCCACCGGATTTTCATAGGTTTAGGGGTTAAAAAGCTAACTAACTGTCGAAAGACAGTCTTATCATTGTTAAAAAACACCAAACGAAGACCTTCAATCAATAAATCCAGACCAAGCGCAAACAAACTGGCTTGAGGTCGAGCGTTTGACTTCAACTTGCGTTTTAACGGCTTATCTTTGTCTTTATAAATACCGACATGATAAGCCCAACAAAATGCTAAGGCGTTCACTGCGACTAATTTACTGACCCGATCAAGATGGGTTAAGTGGGTATCTTCAAGATTAAAGCCACTCCCCTTTAGACAAGCAAATAAAGTCTCAATTTCCCAACGCTTGCCATAGCTTATCATCGCATCCACTGTTTCTAGTTGATTGGTTGCCACAATCACTAAACCGTAGTCTTTATCACGCTTGGCAAATACTCGAACCAAACAACCATCGACAGTCAGTATTCGCCCATGTCGATATGTTTCTTGATGGCCAACATGGCGAAATAACTCTTTAATCTGTACCAACTTGCCATGATGATTCTTAACTTTACTGTTCTTCTTAATCCGTATGGCAAAGGGTATGTGATTATTGGTGAGCCAGTTAAACCATTTTTCGCCAACAAACTCTCTGTCTGCTACTATCATCTCAAGGTTATCTTTGCCAAATTGTTTGATAAACCGCTCAATAAGTTCACAGCGTTCAAGATGGTTTGTATTACCTCGCTTATCTAGCATTTGCCAGTATAAGGGGATGGCTATCCCTTTATATACCACCCCTAGCATAAAGATGTTGAGGTTACTTTTACCCCATTTCCAGTTGGTGCGGTCAATGGTTAAGGTGACTTTGCCTAGCCCAAACAGTCGATATATCATTAAAGCTAATTGATCATAGTCTATCCTCGCTTCGGCAAAAAATCGCTGTAGTCTGCGATAGTGACTGTCGGTCTTGCCACCCTTAGGAATGTGTCTTGCTATTTTTTTTAAGATTACTGCTTTGAGCAGTAATCAGGGCTATTATCATTAAGCTCAAACATGTGATTCTTGCCTTGTTCATACTCAGGTTTTGGGTTAAAGTTTCACTAAGTCTGTTAAAGTTTGGCATGGTCTGATTCGTCTTAAAAATTACTATTATGCCTTTGCTTTAACAGACTTTTTTGTTTTTTTTGTCGTGTGCAGAGATTTTTTTTATAAAATCGAGTCATTGTTTTATTTATAAATATAGAATAATAAATACAGCTTTATAGCTATAGGACTATCTAAATAGTTATAGGACTATTTAAAAGGTTATGTAAAAAACCATTTAAGTAGGTGTCTAAAAATTAATAGTCCTGCTTTAACCAAGCTCACGACTGTTTGGGTTTGTTTTATTTATTAGCTATTTATTTTGAGATGCCGTTTCATGTTGCTTAACGAAGTCGTCAATAGCAGGGGTTAATACTGGCAAAATATTATTATTAACGATACGGGTGTAACCTTCTTTAGTAGGGTGGATGGCATCCGCTTGGTTCAAACTTCTATCACCGCCCACACCTTCTAAAAAGAACGGAATAAATGCCACTCCGGTGTCTTTTGCTATTTTGGGATAAATGGCAGAGAAGGATTTGACATAATCATCGCCTAAGTTGTCATAAATCTGCATACCGCCCAACACCACCACGCTACCTTCATCTTGTAGACGTTTAATCGTGGTGCGAATGTTTTTATCGATGGTCGGCACTTCAATACCGCGCATGGCATCATTGGCACCCGTGGTTAAGATAGTAATATCTGGCTTGGTTTTTAACACCCAGTCCAGACGATTAACTAGCCCACTACTCGTTTCCCCGCTCAAGCCCGAGTTAATGACTTTGGCATTGACGTAGCCCGCTTGTTTTAAAGCTGCTTCTAACTGGGCTGGATAAGCCTCGTTTTCAGCCACACCAAGACCTTCGGTAAGCGAATCACCGAGGGCTAAAATGGTAATGGGCTGTTCAATAACTTGCTGTGCAGATACTGTCGCGGGTGTCGAAGCTGAGGCATCTGTCTTAGTCGCCGTAGGAGCAGACTGAGCGGTAGTAGAAAGGCTGCTTTCGCTCGCTGCCTCATTGCTAGCAGCATTCTTATCGGTGCTTGAATTGGTACTAGGCTGACAACCCATCAGCGCCAGACTAGTTAATAAAGTCAGTGCTAAAGGTTTTAGGATAGGACGAGAGATTAGGGAGGGGTAGGACATAGAGACAACCATGCTGGTGATATATTACGTAATTTATACCCCTATGTTAGCAAGGTTGCCTGAGCTTTACTGTTCCAGATTGGTTATATATACGTTATGAATTACAACTTAAAAATCCCAATATACAACTATTAAATGTGTAGATCTTAAATCAGCGTTACTCTTCAAATAGCTTTAATTTTTAAATACTTCTAATCCTCAAAAACCAAAGCCGTTAAAACATGATCCTGCCACTGCCCATTAATCTTAAGATAAGATTTGGCATAGCCCTCTTTTTCAAAGTCAAGCTTATGCAGTAAGGCAGCACTGCGTTCATTATGGGGTAAGTGATTGGCCATAATACGATGTAAACCATAATGCTGCCTCACATAGTTTAGTGAGGCTTGCAGTACTTCGGCCATCATGCCTTGACCTTCAAAGTTCTTGTCTATTGAAAAACCCACATAGCCTGCCTGAAATACCCCATACATAAACCCGGAGAAGTTTATACTACCGATAACTTGGGGTGAGTCTTTTGGGGTAAATAGCAGGTACAAACCACGTTTTAAGATAAAATCATTGTCCATGATTTCCATCTGCTCTTTGATATTAGCCAGCTCGTAATACTCAGGACGACGCAGTGGCTCAAGAGGCGCTAATCTTTGTTTATTGGCGATTAAATAATCTTGATAAGGCTGAGCCAAACCTTTATCCACGAAGTACACATCGGCTCTTGTGGTCCTAAAAGCGATAGGTCGCTTCATGCCAGCTGTTTTTAGCACTGGCATTTTTTAACACTATTGTTTTTTAGCATTGTCTGTTAGCCTGGTTATTTTTGAGTATTGTCATAAAGCTCGCGAACCACTTCGCCAATGACTTTAATACCGGCCTCTAAGGTCTCATCACTGGCAGCAATACTCATGCGAATACATTGAAAGGCATGCGGATAGTCAGTGGTATCGAGACCTGGATAGAAGTGTTCACTAGGCACAATCAAAGTTGCTTTTTGTTTTAAGCGCTCATACAGCTCAGTGGTGGTAATCGGTAAGTCTTTGAACCACACCCATAGGAAAATAGCCCCTTCTGGTTTATGGATAAGTACCGGATAGTCGCCCATTTCTGCTTTGATATGGCCGATAGCAAGTTTGGCTTTGTTGGCATAAAACGGCTGAATGGTGTCATCACAAAGCTGCTTTAAACTATCATCATTCAGCAGTGGAGTGGCAATAGCGGCCCCAAAACGTGTTGGCGCAAGGTTGACCACCGCATTCATGGCGCTGACCGTCTTCACCACCTCGGGTGCAGCGATAATAATACCGGTACGCGCCCCAGGTAAGCCGATTTTCGACAGACTAAAGCAAAGAATGGTATTGTCGTCCCAGTTTAGATTGACGTCGGGATAAATAATATTGGGGAAAGGCTCACCATAGGCATTGTCGATAATTAGCGGTACATCGTACTGTTTGGCAATTTGAGCCAAATGCGCCATTTCTTCATCGGTCAACACGTTGCCAGTCGGGTTGGTCGGACGTGAACAGCAAATCGCACCTATCTCACCATTTTTAAGGGCAGGCAAGTTCTCTAAAGCTTTAAAGTCTACTTTGTATTTAAAAAAGCCCTCTTCTCCGTCATGAGTGACTTCTTCGATTTCAGGCTTAATAGAGATAAAGTGTTTGCCGTCAATTTGTACGTCACTGTAGCCAATATATTCTGGGGCCAACGGTAATAAAATCGATTTAGTGCTGACCTGACCATTTTCGTCTTCGAATTTACCGCCAAATAAATTGAACAAGTAGAAGAAGGCGTTTTGTGAGCCATTGGTCAAAACAATATTGTCTGTCGTTAAATCCCAATCATAATGGCGGTTAAAGAAGGCGACCAAGGCTTCGATAAATTTGGCATCGCCTTGAGGGTTTGAGTAGTTGCCTACCGATTCGATAGCACCGCCCTCAATACCGCCTTCTTGTAGCGATTGATATACCTCAAAATAGGCTTGGTTCACTTTATCAATGCGGGCTGGATTGCCACCGCCCAACATGTTAACGGGAGTAGGGCTTTGCAGGGCATCGCCTAAGTCGTCCATTAATTGAGAGATTGCGCTGGTTTGGGTGAACTGTTGACCGTATTTCGAAAACTTCATAGAGGTACCATTTAAATTATTTTGTTGGTTAGAAATCTGTTAAAAAATTAGTTTTAATAAATAGAGCTTAAATACAGACTAAGAATAGTGCCTCACTAAGAATAGTGTCTAAGCAGGCTTGCCGTCAATCATTATAGGACGACTGGCGAGCCAAGCAATAATGACGTTGATCAGAGTAAGTATTAATATAAATAATAAGGGCCCATCCCAGCTATTGGTTTGTTCGTACAGCCAGCCTGCCCCAAAAGGACCTGCAAAAGCAACCAAATAGGCGATGGTCTGTGCCATACCTGACAACTTACTGGCTTGGTTTGGAGTATAGGTACGCAGTGAAAACAGCATGATGCATAAGGTAAATATAACCGCACAGCCTAAGCCCATGATAGAGGTCCACAGCCACGCTAAGTCAGGTGACAGATAAGCAATACCGATCAAACCTATGACGTTCAGTAAAGTAGAGCCAATGGCCACAATTTGTATTTTCATACCCCGGCGAATCAGCCAGGTCATACCGATGATGGCAATAGGCGCCATAAACTGGAAAATAGAGCCCATGCTACCGGCTTCTACCTCGGTCAATCCTTTGCTAATCCATATCGAGGGCAAAAAGGCGGCTACGGTATAAAATAGCAAAGACTGCAAACCCATAAAGATCGCCAACTGCCACGCTAAGGCCGACTTCCAGATAGAAGTAGATTCTTGGGTCACCTCATCTGCTGTCAAATCAGCAGTAGGTACTTTGTGCGAAGAGCCAAGCTTAACACGCAATACAATCCAAGCGATTAGAGCGGCAATGCCCAATATCGCCCAGCCGCCTAACGCCCATTGCCAGCCTACCTGTTCGGTTAACGGATAGACCACCCCAGAGATGACCCCAGACATCACTGACATGGTTAAGCTAAATAGGCCAGTTACCAAAGCGATATTATCAGGAGTACGCTGCTTAATCACGGGAGCAACTAAAGTATTGGCAAAGCCGATGGCAAGCGATAATAAAATTGTGCCGATTAAGAACCCATGCCAACTCACCCAAGTCGAGCGCATAATAATGCCGGCAGTCAGTACCATTACTACCCCGATTAAGGTGTTTTCTAAGCCATAGCGTTTGCCGATACTCGGAGATATTAAAGCGCCTAACGCAAACATCAGCATTGGAATAGCACCGAGCCAACCAATATGCGTGGCATTCAGGTTTAAGGCGTCTTGTACTACTGGAGCGATAGAGCCTAACGCCACAATAGGCGAGCGCATATTACTAGCCATCAGTAATATGGCAATAACCACCAACCAAAAGACAGCGCGTGGTGTTTGTGCCGAAGGTGTAGAGCTTGAGGCAGCAGAGGGGGGAGTAGGGTTAGACATATCGAAGCACTTACTAATAACAAAAGGGTGGAAGTTAAGTTGCATAAAAAAACCACCGCCTAAGCGATGGTTTTACTATAACAGAAATACTCTACTCAGCCTAAGTAGCCAAAGGTAACTGTGCTAGATATTTAATTTAATAGTTAAATATCAATGACTTACTGCACTAAAATCTGGCTTAAATTATCGACAGATTGAGGCTATTTGCAGACTAAACTGCAGATTTACCGAGTTCAGAGGCTTTTTTGGCATTGAGCTTGGTGTCTTCATTGATTTTGTCACACTTGTTGGGATCGTCACCACAAAACTGGCAGGTTTCGTCACCCATTAGATTGGCCACACGACCACATGAGCCACGTAATGGTTCTTTTTTAACCATGTATCCGATACCCATCATTAAAAAGAATAGGACGAATACGGCAAAAGTAATACCGAAAATGGGAAGCAGTTGCTCGAGCATAATACCCTCACTTAGTTGAGAAGCGGGTGCTTGAGACGATAAGGTTAACTTTCTGTGACCTTCAGCACAAGCTGTCGCTGTTATTTATTCATTGGTATCTATTATAACATATTCAGGCTAACTCGACGTTTGTTGGCAGTATCAATGCTGTAACCGTCACCGTTTAACCCCAGTTTTGAACTCTATTTAAAGCCTAGCAGTAAAGACTTCTAAATGCTTATTTAGTATGACCTGCTCGCAATGCTTTCATAGCTGGGGTTTCAACGATTTCCCAATACGCTAGAGGATCCGCTTTGTTGTCGGCCAACTCACGGACAGAAGGCACTTCATCATGAATTTTACCATCTTTAGGGATGACAAATAATACCGCTAGATTTTTATCCGTGGCAGTGGCCAAAGCTTTTTGGTAAGTCATTGCGGTTAAAGCCGTGGCCCAAGCGTCAGCCAAAGATACGGTATCGGCCGCAACCGTGACCGAAGGTGCGCCGCCCGCAATAGGTTGACCGGTAGTGGGGTCAATAGTATGGCTATAACGGCGACCGTTAAAAATGACAGAGTTTCGGTAGTTACCCGAGGTGGCTAAATGCATCTTATTCGATGAGTTTGGCTGACGTATGGCTGCCAATGTGAGGCGCTCGCTGACCGTACTGTCGATGATCGGCGCATCGATGGCTATCTGCCAAGGTTTTGCACTCTGATTGACCCCAGAAGTCGCCACTTCACCGCCAATCTCGACCATATAATTATTAATTTTATAGTCTTTGTGCAGTACTTCAGCGATGACATCTACCCCATAACCTTTAGCGATGGCAGAAAAATCTAACTGAACTTTTTCTTTGTCTTTAGAGACCGTATTGCCCGAAAGCTTAATACCTTCAAAGTCTAAAAGTGATTTAGTTGCCTCTATCTCATCTGCGCTAGGTGGATTCTGTAATCTATCCGCGGTCATGACACTGCCGAAGCCCCATAAGTTAACCAAAGGCATAACAGTCGGGTCAAAAGCACCACCAGATTGGGTATAAACTTGCTTGGAGTCTTGCAATACTTTAATAAAATCAGGCTCGACGGTGATAGATTCACCCGCACCCAGACGGTTAAATTTAGAGATGGTTGAGTCTTTTATGTAGGTCGACATGCTTGCATTGATCTCAAGTAAGCGTTTATCAATCGCCTGCTTAATCTCCTGCTCATCGACTCCCTTCGGATTTTGAAAGGTGATGTGATAGCTGGTGCCCATGGTTTCGCCACTAATATAATCATAGGTCGGCGACTGCTGACATCCGCTGCTCAGCAATGACCCGGATAAAATTATGCCACCTATCAATAAGGAAGCGTACTTTTTAGGGGCAGTGGTTCCAATAGAGTGACCAACCTGATTAGAATGATAAGACTGATTAGCAGGACGAGAGGAAGATAAGCGTTTCATAGGCGTCGTTTTATAATAAAAGAAGGAAGGGCTGATATAGGAGGTGACCTATATCAGGAGTAGGGGCACTATTTTACCGCTATTGCGAAGGCTTGTGGACCGCTTTGCTATTTTACTTTTACTTTACGAATAATTTTATAAAGGTGGGCGGGTGAGAGACGGTTGATAAAAGTCGCTAGTTTTTCTTTTTGACCGGCCACGATAATATACTCTTCTCCCGCCACTAAAGCTTGGACCACTTGTTTGGCAAACGCCTCAGCACTGAGTCCTTTTCCAGTGGCCTCATCCATAGTGCCTTGGGTAGTGCCGTCACCCACCAAGGCATTGATAGAGACATTGGTATTAACGAAACCAGGAAAAATGGTCGCCACTTCAATATTTTTATTGCTTAATTCAGCACGCAAGCTGTTGGCCCACATGTGGATGGCAGCTTTTGCTGCGCCATACGCCCCGCGGTATTGAGTGCCCAAAAGTCCTGCCACACTAGACACCATAACAATCTTACCACCGCCTTGGGCAATCATCTCCGGCAGTACCAAACGCGACAATCGGGTTTGAGAGAAGTAGTTAATTTCCATAAGTTGACGTTCTACTTGCTCACTGGTGTCCATAATCAAAGAGCGTTGACTGACACCAGCATTGTTAATCAGCCAGTCTATTTTTAAGTCATTATCTGTCAAATATGTTTTTACCTGGCGATAAGCTTGAATAGTTTGCTCATCATCTAAGATATCAAAAGCAACAGTAAAGTGCTTGTGACTGTCGTTACATTTTTGCTTTACCGCTTCTAATTTTTCTGAATTTCTACCACTGAGGATTAAGGTAGCACCGTGCTTTGCAAACTCTATGGCCAATGCTTCACCAAGTCCACTGGAGGCACCAGTAATCCAAAGGGTTAAGGTATCGAGGTTTATGGTCTGAGAACGTACGGCTTTATTTTTAACTGAATAGGTCATAAGAATCCTTTCTTAAGAAGTCATTACCTTGACGGGGTTGCGAGTTGCATAATAGATAGCTCTTTAAAGATTCGCTAGTTATAGAGCAAATAGTAGAGTAGGGTTAGAGTAGCATTTTAGCGTTATATTCGCCCATAAAAAAAGAGCCTCAATAGAGACTCTTTTATTTTAGGTAAAAACAATACTAGGGTGTAGATTAAAATTCAACGACTGTTAAATCAGGGTCAAATGAGACCTTAACCACCGAAATCATCAAGTAAGATGTTTTCGTCTTCGACGCCTAGGTTGTGCAGCATATCAATAACCGCTGCGTTCATAACCGGTGGCCCACACATGTAGTATTCACAGTCTTCTGGGTTTGGATGGTCTTTGAGATACTCTTCATACAATACGTTATGAATGAACCCAGTATAACCTTCCCAGTTGTCTTCTGGCTGTGGATCAGATAATGCCACGTGCCATTCGAAGTTATCGAATTGCTCTTGTAGCATGTCATAATCTTCAACGTAGAACATTTCACGTACTGAACGCGCACCATACCAGAAAGTAATTTTGCGGTCAGAATGTAAACGTTTAAGTTGGTCGAAGATATGTGAACGCATTGGCGCCATACCCGCACCACCACCGATAAATACCATTTCCGCCTTGGTGTCTTTTGCGAAGAATTCACCGTAAGGACCTGATACTGTAATTTTATCGCCTGGTTTTAAGCTAAATACGTAAGAAGACATCTTACCTGGTGGAATCCCTTTAGGGCCACGAGGCGGAGGACTTGCGATACGGATGTTAAACTTAATAATACCTTTTTCATCAGGGTAGTTGGCCATTGAGTAAGCACGAATAACTTCTTCGTCTACTTTTGACACATAGTCAAACATACCAAACTGTTCCCAGTCACCACGATACTCTTCGGCAATATCGAAGTCTTTATAGTGTACTTCATGCGGTGGCGCTTCTAGCTGAACATAACCACCGGCACGGAAATTCACTTCTTCGCCTTCAGGAATCTTTAACACTAATTCTTTAATGAAAGTGGCCACGTTTTCGTTAGAGATAACTTCACATTCCCACTTCTGTACATCAAAGAACTCAGGGTCAACTTCGATTTTCATGTCTTGCTTAACCGCTACCTGACAGGCTAGGCGCATGTTGTCGCGAATTTCACCTTGAGTGAAGTGACCTTCTTCGGTAGGTAGAATAGAACCACCGCCTTCGAGCACTTTACAACGGCACTGGCCACAAGTACCACCACCGCCACAAGCAGAAGATAAAAAGATACCTTCGCTTGCTAAGGTTTGTAGTAGTTTGCCACCAGCAGGGGTTACCACATCATTGTCAGGATCATCATTAATATGAATGGTGACATCCCCTGAGCTGACCAATCGTGAGCGGGCAATCAAAATGATCGCCACTAAGCTCATGATAATCAGGGTAAACATGGCGACGCCGCCAATGGCGGTACCAAATAACTCCATGATTTTTGTCCTTATTTAAATATTCAAATCGCTTGTTATCTATTAATTGGGCTAGGTAAGTCGATTAAATTGACATACCACCGAATGACATAAATCCAAGCGACATCAATCCGACAGTAATAAAGGTAATACCTAAACCGCGTAGTGGGGCAGGCACGTCCGAGTATTTTAACTTCTCACGAATACCTGCTAATAGGGTAATAGCCACTGCCCAACCAAGGCCTGCACCGACACCATATGTTAGCGACTCAGTGAAGTTGTAGTCACGTTCAACCATAAATAATACACCACCCATGATGGCACAGTTTACAGTGATTAGTGGTAAGAACACCCCAAGTGCGTTGTATAACGAAGGCACGAACTTATCTAAGAACATCTCTAGAATTTGAACGGTTGCTGCAATCAAAGCAATGTAGCTCAGCAGACCTAAGAAACTTAAATCCACATCTGGGAAACCAGCCCAAGCCAGTGCCCCATCTTTTAAGATGAACTGGAACAATAGGTTGTTTAGCGGCACAGTGATAGTCATTACTACCACTACCGCCACACCCAGACCAATCGCTGTAGATACTTTCTTAGAAACGGCTAAGAAAGTACACATGCCTAAGAAGTAGGCAAGTGCCATGTTTTCAATGAAAACAGACGTGATAAATAGACTAAGATAATGTCCCATTAGTGTCCTCCTCCATGAGCCATACCTTTAGACTGAGGCTTGATAACAAACTCAGGCTCTTCCACTTGTTCTGGCTTCCAAGTACGGACAATGGTAATAAATAGAGCAATAATAAAGAACGCTGATGGTGGCAATAGTAATAAACCATTCGGTACATACCAGCCGCCATTGGTCACTGGATTTAATAGGGTAATACCTAAAATACTACCGTTACCCAATAGCTCACGAATGGTTGCTACGAATAACAGTACCGCAGAGTAACCTAAGCCGTTACCAATACCGTCTAAGAAGCTAGGTACTGGTGGGTTACTCATCGCAAATGCTTCAGCACGACCCATAACGATACAGTTAGTGATAATTAGACCAACGAATACCGATAGAGACTTACTGACATCATAAGCCACTGCTTTTAAGATCTGATCCACCACGATTACCAAAGAGGCGATTACCGTCATTTGCACGATAATACGAATACTAGAGGGAATACGGTTGCGGATAATGGAGATAAAAAAGCTTGAGAATGCGGTTACTAAGGTTAAAGCAATACACATTACTAAAGCGTTTTTGACACTGGTCGTTACTGCAAGCGCCGAACAAATACCCAAGATTTGTAGTGCAATCGGGTTGTTGTCAAAAATCGGCGTGGTCAAGATTTTTTTAGTATCTGTTGACATATTATGCCTCCTCGCCCGTCGTGGTTTCAGCGTTAGGTTTAGCTGCGCTATCTGGCTTGCCACCACGTAAATTATCTAAGAATGGCTTGTATCCACGATCGCCAAGCCAGAACTGGATAAGGTTTTTCACACCCGCACTGGTCAAGGTGGCACCACTAATGCCATCTACCCAGTTTTCACGGCTTTGACCTGCTTTGGTTACCCCAGTGGCCACTTCGCCTTTGTCATCATAGGCATGAATACCTTGCCATTTTGCACGCCACTCTGGTTCTTCAATACGTGCGCCAAGACCCGGTGTTTCTTTGTGATCGTACCAACTAATACCTTTAATGGTATTTAGATCGCTCTCAAGCGTCAAGAAGCCGTAAATTGTACCCCAAAGACCGTAGCCTCTTACAGGAAGGACCACTAGCTCAGGTTTACCATTGGCATCATTTTTAACATAAATTTTGGCAAATTTAGGAACCGCACCAATACTGGCAGGGTCATCATTACCTAGGTCAATACTTAACGCTTTGTTTTTAGACGCTTGGTTATCGTCGTAGTTATTGACATCTGTAATGCCTACTTTAGCTAAGTCCGCTTCAGTCGCATACTCACCTTTTTCAAGGTCTACCATTTTAACTTCGAAGTCCGCAAAGCGCTTTTCTACATCTGCGTTGGTGTCTTTAGCAGGGTCAAATAAGCCTGCAGCCACCAAGATGTTTTTGTTACGGTCCAGCAGTTGGTTTTCAACTTGAGCTGGTTTTAAGCCTACTGCAACGGCGGATACCATTACGGAACACACCAAACATAAGACCAGTGCCACCATAATAGTGGTCACATTTGAGTTTGAACTTTTCTTAGTCTGCTGGGACATGACGCATCCTCCGAGCCGTTTGACGTTTGATGTTTGCTTGAGTGACAAAGTAGTCGAATAGAGGGGCAAACAAGTTAGCAAATAAGATCGCTAGCATAATACCCTCTGGGAAAGCTGGATTAATGACGCGAATCAATACAGTCATAAAACCAATCAAAATACCATAAGCCCAACGGCCCTTATTAGTATGAGCAGCAGACACAGGATCCGTCGCCATAAATACCGCACCAAAGGCAAAACCGCCCAATACTAAGTGCCAGTACCAAGGTAGGTTCATCATCAAGTTTTCGGTAGAACCGATGGCATTAAATACCATTGACGTAGCAACCAAACCAACGACACAGCCTGCGATAATGCGCCAAGAAGCGATGCGGGTCCAGATCAATACAATCATACCTAGCAAAATAGCTAAAGTTGATACTTCACCGATACTTCCTTGCATATTACCTAAGAAAGCATCCATCCAAGTAATGGCATTGCCATACGCATCGACGAATTTATCTGGGGTAATACCAATGGCCGCTAGACCTAATGGGGTGGCACCTGAGAAACCGTCAACCGCAGTCCATACAGTATCCCCTGACATATAAGCAGGGTAAGCAAAGTATAAGAAAGCACGACCTGATAGGGCAGGGTTCAAGAAGTTTTTACCGGTACCACCAAATACTTCTTTAGCCACCACAACACCAAAGCTAATGCCTAGTGCCACTTGCCATAAAGGAATGTCTGGCGGTAAGCATAGGGCGAAAAGCACCGAGGTCACGAAGAAACCTTCGTTGACTTCATGGCCACGCACTACTGCGAAAATAATTTCCCAAAGGATACCGACAGCGAAAGTGACGATATAGATAGGTAAGAACTGCATGGCGCCATAAACGAAGGCGGCCCAAATACTATTGGGATCATACCCTGCCATATTGGTAATAACCGTACGCCAACCTTCCGCTTCTAACCCCATTTGAGCCATAGCGGTAAGGGCTTGATGGCCCACGTTGTACATACCCCAGAACATAGCAGGGAACGTGCATAACCACACCATAATCATGATGCGTTTTAAATCGATACCATCACGTACGTGTGCGGCTGAATGGGTAGTGCTACTAGGCTGACGTAAGAAAGTATCAAACATCTCAAACACAGCGTAGTATTTTTCGTATTTGCCGCCTTTGGTAAAGCTAGGCTCTAAGCGGTCAAACATGTTATGTAAAAATTTCATCAGCGTTAGCCCTCCTGCTCGATGCGAGTTAAGTTATCACGCAAGATGTCGCCAAACTCGTATTTACCTGGTGAAACGAAAGTACATAGAGCCAAGTCTTCTTCATCAAGCTCTAAGGCACCGAGATCTACTGCTGAGATAATATCTTCAACAATTAGGGCACGTAGTAACTGGGTTGGCAAATAGTCTTGTGGCATGACTTCCTCAAAGACACCGATAGGCACCATGGCACGAGGAGAGCCATTTGTGGTCGTGGTAAAGTTGTATTTTTTACCTTTAAAAAACTGCGAAATATAGATGGGCAGTTTTGAAAAACGGTTAGCACCTGGACTAAAGAAGTGCAGCGTTGGACGCTCATAGCCTTCTTTTAAGACGCTTACTTGATTGTGGAAACGGCCTAAATAAGCAGTCGTTGCAATGGTTTTGCGACCAGACAATACAGAACCGGTAATAACACGGTTATCACCTGTATCTAATTGACCTTGGGTCAATTCGGTTAGGTCTGCACCACGCTCAGTCACTACCAAGTGTGGGTTTTTAACGCTCGGACCTGCCAAGCTAACCAAACGGCGTGTGAATAGTCGGCCAGTGGTAAATAGCTTACCAATCGCAATCACATCTTGGAAACCAATGGTCCAAACCGTCACTTGACGGCTGACAGGGTGTAAGAAGTGAATGTGAGTACCGGCATTACCTGCAGGGTGTTTGCCTGCAAAAGCATGGTATTCAGTGCTATTGCCCGCTGCCGTGTTGGCCACTTTTGGTAGGTTTGCGTTGCCGTGATGACAAACGTAAGTTTTTGGTGATAAGGTAGACAGCACCGCAAGTCCGTCGTTAAAGGCCTGCTGCTCTTGTTGAATCAGCAACATAGGGTCATAGGCCAATGGATTGGTATCCATGGCGGTGACGAAGATGGCCTGTGGACGTGAACCCACTTCTGGCGTACGGCTATAAGGACGAGTACGGAAAGCGGTCCATTCACCAGATTTGATTAATTGCGCTTCAACAGCTTCAGCATCAAGTCCAGCTAACTCGTTAGAGGCATATTGCTTGAACGTTACCTCATCGGCTGAGTTGGCATTGGGATCGACCTCAATAACCATACTCTCGAATACTCGGCGTTCACCACGGTTAATGGCGATTACTTTGCCGGAGGCAGGTGCGGTATAAATCACCCCAACGCGTTTTTTATCTTCAAAAACGGGTTGACCTTTAGTGACTATATCACCTTCTTTAACGTTCATTGTAGGTTTCATGCCGACATAGTCGTAGCCCACCAGTGCAACGTGCTTTGGAGAATGCTGGGTGATTTCACTGCTGGGTGCGCCAGCAATGGGCAAATCAAGCCCCTTTTTGATGGTAATCATAAGCGAACTTATTCCATAAGCGAAGAAATGCCAGACGTCCTGTCGGTAGTGAACAAGTCACGAACGGTATAGTGACCGAGAGAGAATCTTGCTGGGATAAGAGAGTGTAGCAACAGTACGACAAAACACGCACCTCAGACTAATTACTCATAAAAACTTAGGATAAATCAGAATGAGCAGTAAGACCTGTGCTAATCTCTTAACATAGAAGACAGTGGCGACTGGCTACCAAAATACATATACAATATAACCTAGGATTATACGTTAAATTACCCTAAAATTGCCAGTATGTTTGCGAATTTAAGCCATTTTAGTATACAAATGTAACTCAAAATTTTTATTTGTTCACTCTTTATTTGTTTTAACTGCTTCTTATAACATAGGCCTTTGATATGCATAATAATTCCAATTCCCCCGTTAGTAATTCTTTAGAAACTCTAAATAAATCAGTTGCACCGATACTTATTCCTGCTATTGATTTAAAAGATGGTAAGTGTGTGCGCTTAAAACAGGGACGTATGGAAGATGACACGGTCTTCTCAGATGATCCAGTAGCCATGGCGACTCGCTGGGTGAATGAGGGGGCGCGTCGCCTACATTTAGTCGATTTAAATGGGGCGTTTGATGGAGTGCCAGTTCACAAGAATGTCGTCATGGAAATTGCCAAAGCGCACCCAACTTTACCCGTACAATTGGGCGGCGGTGTGCGTAGCTTACAGACTATTGAGCATTACCTAGCGGCAGGCCTGACCTACATTATTATCGGCACCAAAGCGGTCGAAAACCCAGAATTTGTTGAAGAAGCTTGCCGCGAGTTTGCTGGCCATATTATCGTCGGTATCGATGCCAAAGAGGGCATGGTGGCCACTCACGGTTGGGCCAATATTACCGATGTGAAAGCCACTGAGTTGGCCAAGCGTTTTGCCGACGCTGGCGTATCGTCTATTGTTTATACTGATATTGCCCGTGATGGCATGATGCAAGGTGTCAACGTAGAACAGACCGTCAATTTGGCGCGTGAAGGCGGCTTACCAGTGATTGCCTCGGGGGGTGTGACGGATATGAAAGACATCGAGTTATTAAAGCCATATGGTGACTGTATTGAAGGTATTATTACTGGCCGTGCTATCTATGAAGGTACCTTAGATTTGGGACAGGCTCAAGCTTACCTAGATCAGTAATTACAGCGACACCTCATTTATCAAGGTTAAGGATAGGTAATGGCTGACCCCTCACTGAAGCGACTCCCTTTGAGCGATGTCATAAAGCAAGGCATGTTGGCGCTTGTTATTACTGCTGTCAGCAGCTTACCGGCTCAAGCGGCTTCACAAGAGAAGCAGGCGACTGAAACGGCTGCTGCTAGCGATGCTTCTGCTGAAGTAGTTACTGATGAGGGAGCTATCGATGTAGGAGCTGCCGATGCAGGAGCCTCCGAACAGGTTGTCGAAGAAGAGGGCAGTGAGGGAGAGGTAGACGCTGCCCCTGCCGCTGGCAATATTACCGAAAAAGACACTGTCATTGAAACCAGTGCCAATCAAGTCGATGATGACGATATCAAAAAGCGTATTACCGGTATCTTCTCAGAGATTGAAGGCCTTAAAGCGGTTAACGTCACCGTTAATGAAGGGGTGGTTAGCTTAACTGGCGAAGCGCCTAATGAAAAAAAGGCACTGCAGGCGATTAATCTTGCCAACCGAGTCAGCGATGTGGTGGCGGTAGAAGATAGAATTAGCCGCACCTTAGATGTGCAAGATAATGTTACCCCAGTGATTACCCAGCTAAAGCAGCAAGTTCGTGGGCTCATCAAAGCTTTGCCATTACTATTGGTAGCCATTGTGGTGTTCGTAGTCGTGGTCTGGTTTGGGGCTTGGGTTAGCCGCCGTCAGTCGCTGTGGAAACGAGTGGCCCCCAACCCTTTTGTGGCAGAACTTTTATCCCAGACTATCAAATTTGTGTTTGTTATTATTGGACTGATTCTGGCGTTAAGCTTCTTAGGCGCTGAAGCTATTATCGGTACTTTGTTAGGCGGTGCTGGGGTCATTGGTATTGCGGTAGGTTTTGCGGTCAAAGATACCATTGAAAACTACATTGCCTCTTTAATGCTTAGTATACGCCAACCTTTTAGGGCTCGAGATTATGTGGATATTAATGGACAAGAGGGGGTCATAGTACGCCTCACCAGTCGGGCCACTATTTTGATGACGGCAGATGGTAACCAACTGCGTATCCCTAACTCAGAAGTGTTTAAGGCCACTATTGTAAATTTTACCAAAAACCCCGAACGGCGCTTTACCTTTAAGCTTGGAGTAGATGCCAATGATGATCCATTAGCTGCTATTAAGGTCGGGTTAGATGCCATTAATGAGCTAAATTTCATCCTTACTGACCCTAAAGCTGTGGCTATAATTGATGAAGTAGGTGATTCAAATATCATCTTAGAATTTCAGGCATGGGTAAATCAAACCGATACTGACTTATTAAAAGCGCGAAGCATTGCGATACGCGAAGCGAAGCATGCGTTAGAAAATAATGGCTTTAGCTTACCAGAGCCTATTTATCGTATGCGCTTCAACGGTGATTTGGAGGATGCTATCAAAGACCTCAATAAAGCTTCTAAGACAGGGTCTGAGAGCAGTGTGGAGGCTACTATTAGTGCCGAAGACACAGATGAGTCTACCGCAGTATCAGCTACTGAGCTCAAACAAAGTCAGAAAAATGTCGCTGATGTGCTGCAAAAAGAGCAAGCCAAGCAACGCGCTAGACAAATTCTAGGTAATAGAGAGGTCGATGAAGTGCTTGATACCCGTCCTGATCCGAAACTTATGCAAAAAGTAGAAGAGGAGATTATGGACAGCGCCGGAGAAGAAGATCTGCTCGATAAAAACAGTCCGCAAGAATAAAAACAGTCGCTCACCCTAACCACAACAGCTATTAACAATAAACACAGCTACCCTTTAATCATCATTTTAAGAACCATCCCTTCAGACAAGGAGTCTACTATGTCCTCTAAGCAAAACATCCCTGAAACTCAATCGGCCATTATTATCACAGAATTTGGTGAGCTAGAGGTTTTACACTATCAAAGCGATGTGGCCGTACCTGAAATGGGTGACAATCAAGTGTTGGTTAAAATCGCTTATGCAGGCATTAATCCTGTTGATTATAAAACCCGTCAAGGCTTAGGTTGGGGTGCTGAAAATATTAAGAAACAGCAATTTGCCAATAATGAGTCAGCCATTCTAGGATTTGATATGGCAGGCGAGGTGGTTGCCAGTGATGCTGATGGCTTCAAAGTGGGCGACCGAGTATCAGCCCTAAACTTTGAGGGCGGCTGTTATGCGGAATATAACGTGGTCGATGCGTCGCTACTGGCAAAAGTACCCGATGCGGTAACCCTAAAAACAGCCGGTGCGATTCCTTGTGTCGGTACAACCGCTCTTCAAATGATTGATTTTGCTGATATTAAGCAAGGTGAGCATGTGGTAATGAGTGCGCCAGCAGGTGGCGTCGGCCACTTAGCCTTGCAGCTACTTATTAATAAGATTGACACGCTAGGCATTAAGCTGACCGTGATTTGCTCTCCTGAAAAGTATCAAAAGCTAGAGGGTTTAATTGATACCAGTAAGCTTGAAGGCTGGATCGATTACACCAAAGATGATGCGTTTCCGGAACTAAATGCGGACTTGCTACTCGATTTAGTCGGTGGTGATGCGGGCAAACGTGCTTTGGCCGTGGTTAAGCCGGCAGGCCGTGTGGTTGTATTGCCTTCGATTTGGGCAGAAGCGCTAAAACAAGCGGGAGCGGATAAAAAATTAGCCGTAGAGGGCTTTATTGCCAAACCAAACGCTGAAGATTTGGAACAGGTATTGCAAAAAGTAGCCAGTAATCAGCTAAGTCTACAAATTGAGGAAGTTTATGCCTTAGCAGAAACTGCTAAAGCCCATCAGCAGCTACAAAAGGGTGACAGCTTTGGCAAAATTGTGTTAGAAATCTACAGTAGAGCTGTATAAAATTTATACAGCTCTACTTTAAAGAACTCATATATTTGTTATAAGCATCTTTTTAACTGTCATAAGGTTAATGAAGAAGTGGCTTCTTGTATAGTGCGTCAAACGTCTACCAAAGTTGCCACTAATATATATAGTGAAAACCAAAGCAGCTCGACTGGCACCTGTAGTAGGTGTTTGGTAGCCGGTTTTAAAGCATATGGTTATAAAACATGTGGTTTTAAATTACTCAGTGATTAAGAAGTCATTAGATCATTTTACGAAAGGTTAGACTGATTCGACCTTGCTGCACGGTTTTGGTCTTCGTCACGGTATGTTTCCAATATTGCTGAGTAACGCCGCGCATGACAATTAACTGACCTGACTCAAGATGAAGCTCAACTTTGGATTGCGCGTTTGTCGGGGGATTTTTGTGCTTTAAAACAAATTTACGGGTGGCACCCAGCGACAAAGAAGCAATGATAGGCTGTGGTCCCAGCTCAGGTTCATCATCGGCATGATACCCCATACCATCTGAACCTGTAGGATAATAGTTAAGCAAACAGGTGTTAAAGTGAGCGGCTACGTCAATCTCAGATAACTTTTGTTCAATCAACTGTTTCACGTGAAACACTACCGGATGCCAAGGTATGATTTCACGTGTGTGTCCTGAGTAGCGATAGGCCAAAGAGTCATCCGCTGCGGTATCACCCATCCACACAATCTTACGGGTGGTAATATGCGTCTTCCCAAACAACGTCACTTTATCGGATTGCCAAGGCAACTCGTTAAGCAACTGTTGATACAGCGTTTGAGAGTCTTCTAAAACAAATCCCAAATCATTAACGATACCATCGAACGGCAATAAGTTATCTGAAGGCTGTGGCGCAAATAAATCCATATAAACCCGTTTTCAATTACTTAAACCACGAATGTTCCTTGACCCATTATTTAACCCACAAATGTTACTTGACCCGTGAATGCTCAAAATTGACAATCACTTCAGCACAAGCTTTTGGGGCTTCTATGGGTAATAAGTGACCGTAGTCAGACAGCACGATTCTGTTTTGAATCGATACCACGCCCTTCCAGCTTTGACGAACTTTTTCGCTATTAAAAATAGAAGGCTTGGCCAATATCAGATAGTAGGGCAGTTTTTTCTTATTAAGCTTTTTAAGCGCTGGAGTGATGTAAGGCGTACCATAATAGCTGGCGAGCTCTTGTTTTGGCTTGAATAACAGCGTAAAACCTGACTCACCTTCCTCTTTAGCCACCAAGCTATTTTCAGCAAAAATTCTTAAGTTAGCGTCACTAATACGCTTAAAGGCGCGGCGCTGGCGCAAATCTTGATAATAAGCATCGACACTGTCCCAATCAGCTTGTTTGACCCGTGTGCTTTTAAAGGGCTCTTGGGTCTGTAAAATCAAACGAGGGGTTCGGTTATAAAGCAAAGTCTGCTTTTTGGTAAAAGTCACTGGATCAATCAAATAAAGAGCAGAAAATAAATCTGGTCTTTTTGCGGCAGCGATGGCCGTCGCCGTCGCCCCTTGTGAATGGCCGATGCCAATCACCGGTTTGCTTTGGGTACGTTCCAAAAACTCAATGAGCAAATCGGCATCTTGCTCTCGAGTCAGAACTTTATCAGTGGGTAAATCGGGCCAATAACCCCGCATTGCCAAGCTGCTCATGTCAAACTGCTGACTAAGCTCAAAGATTAAGGGCTGATAAACCCCAGCAGCAAAACCATTCCCGCCATAAAAATGAGCACAGGGCTTGTCATTACTAGCAGCGACTGCCACTTTTGAGCTTGTGCTCGATAGATCGGAGCCTGAGCTTGAAAAATCCGAGTCTAAGCTAGAGAAATCCGAACTTAAACTTGAAAAATCATAGTATCGAGCTTGTTTTCCGTCCAATTCAATGAACTTTTCAAACTGTTGAAACCTATTAACTTGAATTCCTTTCATTGACCTGTAATCATCCTCTTCCAATTAAACTGTGACACTGGCTGTAGAAATCATGTTACTCATCTTCTCCGAGGAAACCACCACTTTGACGCTCCCAAAGACCTGCGTAAACGCCATTTTTAGCCAATAATTCTTCATGACTGCCTTGCTCAATAATACGCCCTTTGTCCATAACCACCAAGCGATCTAATGCTGCAATGGTCGACAGACGGTGCGCAATAGCAATAACCGTTTTACCGGTCATCATACTGTTTAGGCTTTCAGTAATAGCATATTCTACTTCTGAATCTAATGCACTAGTGGCCTCATCAAGTAATAAAATAGGCGCATTTTTGAGCATCACTCGAGCAATGGCGATACGCTGACGTTGCCCACCTGAGAGTTTAACCCCACGCTCACCAACCTGAGTATCTAGACCGGTATTGCCCTTAGAATCATGCAATTCTTCAATAAATTGCCACGCCTGTGCTTCCTTACAGGCCGCGATAATCTCTTCATCTGTTGCTGTAGGGCGACCATAAGCAATGTTTTCTCGAACCGTACGGTGCAATAAAGACGTGTCCTGAGTCACCATACCAATTTGACGACGCAGACTCTCTTGAGTCACTTCATCAATGGCTTGGTTATCAATTGTGATATGCCCTGAGTCCACATCATAAAAGCGCAACAACAGATTCACTAGCGTCGATTTACCTGCCCCTGAACGACCTACCAGACCTATTTTCTCGCCCGGTTTGATATCCAAATTAAAGTTATCCAACAATTTGATATAGTTTGAGGAAGTTGATTGGTTATTGAGCGCTGATGCGTCTTGATCAAGTTTGTCGTCTTCTGTCGCAACTTTTAAACCCATATTGGCCTTACCTGACCCTTCATAACCGAAGTCCACATTTTCAAACTTAATATGACCCTCAGTGATGACCAACTCTTTAGCATTAGGCGCATCGACTATTTTTTGAGGCGCCGATAAGGTACGGATACCATCTTGTACGGTACCAATACTCTCAAATAGGCTGGCCATTTGCCACATAATCCAGTGGGTTAGACTGTTTAAGCGCAGAGCCATCGCTGTCGCTACTGCAAGAGCGCCAACACCCACATCGCCTCGTTGCCACAAATACAGACCGATAGCAGCGGTGCTTCCAATTAAGGCCACACTAACCAAGTGGTTGACGAATTCAAGCGAAGTAACCCAGCGCATCTGACCATGGACGGTACCCAAAAACTGCTTCATGGCTGCCTTGGCATAGCTCAGCTCTCGTCGCGAGTGGCTAAATAGCTTAACCGTCATGATATTGGCATACGCATCGGTAATGCGGCCGGTCATTAAGGCACGAGCATTGGCCTGAGTACTGGCAGTTTCTCTAAGCTTTGGCAAAAAGTACCACAGCGTCGCCCCAAACATCACTATCCAAAGCGCAAAGGGGACGAGTAATAAGCTGTCGAGCTGAAATAAGATAATGCCACTGGTCACGAAGAAAACCAGGACATAAGTCATCATATCGACGACAGTAATCACAGTGTCTCGTACAGCCAGGGCGGTCTGCATCACCTTGGCAGAAACACGACCAGAGAACTCGTTTTGATAAAACTCCATTGACTGACCGAGCATGCGCTTGTGAAAACGCCAACGCATTTGCATCGGAAACACACCCTGAATCACCTGAAAGTGTACCAATGCTGCCAGACCTACCCAAAAAGGACTAAGCACCAATACGGCGAACATCATCTTTAAGGTACTGCTTTTTTCTTCCCAAAGCGTGGTGGGGGTATATATCCCCATCCAGTCAACTAAATCCCCAATCCAGGCATAGAGTAGGGCTTCATACACGCCAATACCAGCGGTAAGCACCATAAACAAGACGAGCCATTTACGTAGGCCATAAGTACAGGCCCACAGGAATTTAAATAACCCTTCTTTGGGCAGAGGGATTTTATTTTCGGGAAAAGCGGAAAGGCGAGTCTCGAAGTACTGGAAGAGCTTATTCATAAGGACCAACAAAATCACAATAAATTGTGTTTAAAAGAAAGAGAGACAGTTCACATTAAAAACAGCGCTGTCTAAATCATCACCGAATATAAAGACAGAATAAAATATAAAAGCAGAATAAAGATAACGTTTAAGGTAACTATACACAGCCAGTCTTAGCGATATATAGATAGTTATAGACAGAAACTAAGGCTGAATTTGGGTGTAAGGTAATGGGTATTTACTGATTATTGAACGGCTATTAAACGATTGTTGAGCGATCATTAAACAGGCTGTTATCGAGCTATTTATGAGGATGAAACAGCTACGAAACAAGGTAGATATTAGCAGAATTAATGACTGCTGAGGTTGGCTTTTGTCTTTTATTTATCCCTATGCTTGTATCTATAGAAATAAATTGTTACATTCCTAACACGTTTATTAACTGGTCTAAAAAGTCATGTTTTATCTGTTTATAGCGGTTTTATGCAGTGTGGCAGTATCCGTACTGCTAAAAGTACTGCGTCAAAATCAAATCGATATTCGTCAAACTATTGTCGCCGGTTATCCCGTGGCTTTTATATTGACAGGGCTGTTATTAAAGCCCGATCTCTCTACTATCAACGACTTAGGCAGTGCTTGGGGTATTATACTGCTATTGGGTATATTGTTGCCGTTAGTGTTTGTTATCTTAGGTCGGGCTATTGAATCGGTGGGTATTATTGCAACCGATGCCGCACAGCGCTTGTCACTTATTATTCCAATAGTTGCCGCTTTCGCCTTATTTGGTGAGGCTCTGACCTTGCAGCGCACTTGGGGTATATTTCTCGGCTTTCTAGCACTTGTGGCTTTAATTTACCGTAAGCCGGAGACGGCGACTGTTAATCAGTCGATTTATGCCAACCCCGATAGTGCCAATAAATCTGGCATAACCAAAAAAGTCCCTGTGGGGGTTTGGTTATTAGGCGTGTGGGTAGGTTACGGTGTCATTGATATCTTATTTAAACAAGTGGCCAAGCAGGGTGCTGCTTTCCCGTTGACCCTATTTATGACCTTTGGGCTCGCCGGACTATTACTGTTTGTTTATCTGTTAATCAACAAAACCCAATGGCACAGCAAAGCATTGGCATCAGGCTTGATATTGGGGGCATTAAATATGGGCAATATCTATGCCTATGTTAAAGCGCATCAAGTGTTGGCAGATTCTCCCAGTGTGGTCTTCACCGGCATGAACGTCGGGGTTATTGCCGTGGCTACGTTAATCGGTGTCTTTGCTTTCAAAGAGACGCTTAGCAAGCTTAATATATTGGGTATTGTCTTAGCAATTGCCTGTGTTTTTGTGCTCTTTTGGGGCTAAATATTTATTGAGTTCCATTATTAGATATAAATAGTGGATAACTAGATAACTGAAGTATTGAGTGAGAGGGATCTTATGAACTGGTTCTTTGATGCTATAAAAAATAGATATGCAGACTTTGATGGTCGAGCAAGCCGACAAGAATTCTGGATGTTTAATTTATTTTATCTATTATTTGTAATTGCTATTAGCTTGCTAATTATACCATTTGGCAACTCTGAGACTGGATTAAATATTATATTTGGCATTATTGTTGTCTATAGTCTAGGGTTAGCGATTCCTATATGGGCAGTCACCGTCCGCCGTTTGCATGATATTGGTTTATCTGGATGGTGGTCATTGCTGTCATTCATTCCGTACCTTGGTACTGTTGTCTTACTTATCATGTGCTGTATGGACAGTAAACCTGGTTCCAATAAGTATGGTAACAATCCCAAAGGTCTTTAATTCAGAAATGATAGTGTACAAGGATTAATAGCCTAAACCTTGAAAGCCTAGGCTTATTAAATATAATATCGAATGTTTACGAGTCTTTTTTTTATGAAGAATGGCTCAGTATTTGAAAATAAAGGATAAAGTTAATATACATTGAGTCTTTATTCAAAACTCTTCTACTGCTTCGCAATAAACTCACTTACCTGCTTACTCAATATCTCCCACAGCTTCTCTTGAGCGGCTTGGCTGCCCCACGCATTGTGCGGACTAAACACAACTCGAGGGTGATTTTGTTTGGCCAACTGCAACAAAGGGTCGTCCTGAGTGGTTGGCTCTTGCTCAAATACATCGGTGGCATAACCCATAACTTGGCCACTTTGTACCGCATCTGTCATGGCTTGAGAGTCGACAACACCGCCACGTGCCACATTCACCACCAACGGCTTCTTGGTCATTTTGGCCAAAGTATCTTGGTTAATTAAATGCTTCGTTTGCTCCGTCAAAGGACAATGTAAGCTAATCACATCTGAGGTCTCAAGCACAGTATCAAAATCAGTATAGTCATCATTACGTGGTTCTTTACCTTGATGCTCTGCCCACAGCACTTTCATACCAAAGGCTTTGGCAATCTCAGTGACACGCTTGCCAATAGTGCCGATACCAATAATACCCAAGGTCTTATCTTCCAAATCAATCAAGGGCACGTCCATTAGACAAAAGCTACCTGCTTGTTCCCAACTGCCGTCACTGACTTTGTCATGATAATAAACCCCAGCCCGTAGTGCAGCCAACATCAACATAAAGGTATGTTCTGGCACACTTTTTACCGCATAACCGGCGACGTTATACAGCTCAACATTGTGTGCTTTACAAGCTTCTGCATCGACATTATTCATCCCGGTGGCCGTAAGCTGAATCAGTTTTAAATTGGGTAGGGCCGCAATTACTTTGTCGTTAAGTTTAACTTTGTTGGCAAAAATAATATCGGCGTCTTTACAGCGTTCAATGATTAACTCATCATTCTGCTCAGTATCGTCATAAGTTATATAATCGCTGACACCTTTAGGGGCGGGTAGATCAACAGTGTCTAGAAACGTCCCTCGGTCCAAAAATACCGCTTGCATAGTTTTCTCCTTGATATAAAAGTCTGTTAAGGCTCTTAGGCCTTATTTCTCTAAATTATGGGTTAAATAAATTACGAGTTTAGTAAATGAGGGGCGGGTTGAAGCGATGAATAAGCCCTTCTAAGCCAACATGCTACCACTGTCAGCCCCAGTTCTAAAGCTGATAACTTCAAAGCCAACCGTTGTAAAGCCAAAAATTCTAAAGCTGACAATAAACAAGTGAGCTGTTAAAAAAGCGACGGCTATTAATCACCCAGGTCATAGATAGAATTAATTTGAATAAATTTTGCGGCTAAATCATCATAATAAGACTCATTCCTTGTTAAAATGACAAAAAATATCGATAGCAAGAGGTGTTTTCAAACAGTTAGGTGTAGAATTTACTAACTTTGGCCTCATTAACGTAGATAGTGCTAATAATCCTTTATAATAAGGCACAACTGACAGCATTTCATACTGTTGTTGCTTGTGAATAAGCGAAACCCTACATTTTAATAAAAGAATTGACT
This sequence comes from Psychrobacter sanguinis, assembly GCF_020736705.1. NCBI lineage: Bacteria > Pseudomonadati > Pseudomonadota > Gammaproteobacteria > Moraxellales > Moraxellaceae > Psychrobacter > Psychrobacter sanguinis. The sequence goes on along the minus strand of NZ_CP085990.1, from coordinate 854,980 downwards.
GATATATGACAATAGCTGCTTTAATCCCCGAATTCGCCGTTGGTCAACGTTATTTATCTGATACCGAAGCTGAGCTTGGCTTAGGTGTGGTTATTGATGTTGATGACCGCTGTGTGCATATCTTATTCGCTCAAAGTGAAGAAACCCGTGTATATGCCAAAAACTCGGCACCTTTGTCTCGAGTGACTTTCAAGGTAGGCGATGAGATTACCGATCAAGAAGGGAATACGCACATCGTTACCGGGATTGAAGAGGTGATGGGGGTGATCAAATATCATGTGGAAGGACACCCACGTGGCATTATGGAAACCCGTTTGGCCGCCAATATCACTTTGGCCAAGCCTCTAGAGCGCTTGTTGGCAGGTCGTGTTGAGCGTGGCGATTGGTATGAGCTGCGTCAAGACATCTTACGTATGCAGTCTGCACTGGCAGGCCATCCGCTCAAAGGCTTGATGGGCGCTCGCGTCGACATCATTCCACATCAGCTATATATTGCCCATGAAGTAGGTAAGCGTATCGCGCCGCGAGTTTTATTAGCTGATGAAGTGGGTTTGGGAAAAACCATTGAAGCGGGACTGATTATCCATCAGCAGTTACTGACGGGTAAAGCACAGCGTGTGTTGATATTAGTGCCAGACAGTTTGCAGTATCAGTGGATGGTGGAAATGCGCCGCCGCTTCAACTTAAACTTTGCTCTATTTGACTTGGTACGTACTGCTGCGATTAAAGAGCACAACCCCGATCAAAATGTATTTGCCACAGAGCAGTGCATTATTGCCAGCCTAGATTTACTGCTCGATCACCACGACTTATATGAACAAGCGATGGAAGCTGGTTTTGATCTCTTGGTAGTGGATGAAGCGCATCATTTACACTGGGATCCTGAGCAGGGGGGCAACGATAAATATGAGTTAGTGGCAGATTTTGCCCATGAAACCCCAGGTGTTTTATTGCTAACCGCTACCCCCGAACAGCTAGGTATAGAAAGTCATTTTGCCCGTTTACGTCTGCTTGATTCGGACCGTTTTGATGACTTAGAAGACTTTATTGAGGGTCAAGCTGCTTTCTCTGATACTGCCGCTGTGGCAGAAGTATTAATGGATCAAAAACCTTTATCCGAAGGTCAGATTAAAGCGTTAACCCATCTTCTTGGCTTCAGTAATCCAGATGAGTTGGCCACTATTAACGAAGATGACAAACTACGTACGTATGCCCTAAATCAGTTGTTAGACCGTCACGGTACTGGGCGAGTGCTGTTCCGCAATACGCGCGACAGTGTTCAAGGTTTCCATGGCCGTACTAGCCGTCCCCACCCATTGCCTTGTCCAGAGAGCTGGGTCGGCAGCTATCAAACGTGTGGTAAATTACGTGAGCAGTTATGGGGCGAAGAAAATCAACCTGATGGTGGCTGGCTAGAAGATGACCCCCGTGTGCCTTGGTTGATCAAACTATTAAAAGAAGAGTTAAAGCAGAAAAAAGTACTGCTGATTGCTCGTAGTGGGGCTACAGTAGAGAGTTTAGAGGCGGTATTACGCTTACATGCGGGTATTAAGACCGCTATTTTTACTGAGCAAATGACCTTATTGGAACGTGACCAAGCCGCTGCCTTCTTCGCTGATGACGCTGGTGCCCAAATCTTATTGTGTTCAGAGATTGGCTCAGAAGGTCGTAACTTCCAGTTTGCCAGTCATCTTATTCTCTGGGATTTACCGGCGAATCCAGATACTTTAGAGCAGCGTATTGGTCGTCTAGACCGTATTGGTCAAAGTCAAAAAATCACCTTGCACGTGCCTTACATTCAAGGCACTGCTCAAGAGCGTATGTACCACTGGTATGATGCTGCGCTTAATATCTTTAATCATATCTCACCGACTGCCCAAACCGTGCAAGAGCAGTTTATCGTAGAGCTTAAACCGCTACTTGAAGGCGAGGACAATGAACAAAACCGTGCAGCGTTGCGTGAGTTAATTGTGCAAGCCGCCAGTGTCCGTGAAGACTTAGAGGCAGAATTGCAGTCGGGTCGAGATCGCCTGCTTGAATACAACTCTTGTCGTCCAAGAGTTGCCTCACGTATTGCGGATGCGATGAGCGACTTTGATGCCAATAATTTATTACCAGCATTCTTAGATCGTTTCTTCTCGTCGGTGAACCTAGATCACAGTGTACAACGCGATGGCTCTTGGGCGGTGCATCCACCAGAGGCTGAAAACAGTCAGCATACCGATGTTGATAACCTACCTATCTCTGAAGATGGCATGACCTTGACCTTTAAGCGCAGCCAAGCCTTGATGCGCGAAGATATGGACTTTATCACTCACGAGCATCCTTTGATGTTGGCCATTTATGACATGGTTAACTCAGGTACCTTTGGTAACACGACAGTTGCGATGCTGAAGAGTAATACCGTACCAGAGGGCATGCTGCTGATAGAAGTTAACTTTAGAGTGGCTACTATTGCTCCTAAAGTATTGAATTTAGCAGCTACGCTACCGACCCAAAATTTACGGGTGTTCTTAGGTGAGCAGGGTGGTGATTTATCAGAGCGTATCACCGCAGATATGATTATGCCTCATATTGAACGTCTGGATAAAAACCGTGCCCGTCAGGTGGTTAAAGTACGCAGTCAAGTTATTGAGTCGCGTTACTATGATGCTGAAGCCATTGCTCAAAGTAAACTTGAGACAATCAGTGCCCAAGCATTGGCCCGCTTTAGCCAAGTTTGGGAGCGTGAAATCAGCCGCTTAAAGCAGCTACAACAAGTGAACCCGAACGTACGTGATGAAGAGATTGAGCGTTTAGAAAATCTGAAAGCACAAGGAGAGCAGGCGTTGAATAACTTATCGCTTGTGCCAGACAGTATCCGTGTGTTGGTAGCCGTGAAGCCATAATCCCCTGGACTAGACGATTAAACTGACCACTATAAAAAAGCCCTCCTTGAATCAAGGGGGGGCTTTTAGTTTTTAGACTTATGCGGTACTCTAAATGTATTGAGAACTTATCTGTATTGAAGGGACTGTCTATGACCCCAGCCATCAATTTAGCCAAAAAATTAAAGCTCAATTATCAAATCCATGAATATGAACACGACCCTAACGCTGAGTCATATGGTCTAGAAGCGGCTGATAAATTAGGTTTACCTGCTGAGCAGGTATTTAAAACGCTCGTTGTAGAGACTGATGCCAACAAACTTGCAGTGGCAGTACTGCCCGTCAGTGACACCTTAAACTTCAAAAAAATGGCCAAAGCACTGGGCTGCAAAAAAGTGCAGATGGCAGACCCAAAGATGGTCGAGCGAAGCAGTGGCTATGTCTTAGGCGGAGTAAGTCCTTTGGGTCAAAAAAAGCGACTGCCTACGATTATTCACGATTCTGCCCAATCGTTAACCACTCTTCATGTCAGCGGGGGTAGGCGAGGACTTGAGATTGAACTACCGCCACAGCAATTAGCACAAGCACTGACCGCTAAATTTGCCGATATTGTTGACTAGAGCCATTTGATTAAAACGCTTTGATTAAAGCCATTTAATTAGCGCCAGGCTTACAGACACGAAGTCTCATTTGTCTTATCCATTTCTGATTTTAACTTATATAGAGTACTTAGATGCCACACGTTATTGTTCAAGCCACACCAAACATTACTATTAACCGCCCTGAGCGCCTACTCAAAAAACTCAATAGCTGCTTATGGGAAACCGGCCACTTCGATAAGCCGCAAGCCATTAAGGCGCGTCTACTCGATGTCGAGACCTTTTTGGTAGGGATAGATGATGATCAACAGCAAGAAGGCTTTATTTATCTACAATTAAGGCTAATGCCCGGACGCAGCCAACAGATTCGTGATGATCTGGCCGAGAAGCTGCTGGCTTGTTTACAGCAAGAGCTGGCTGAGCAGCAGTCTGGCCGAGTCAGTATTCAGTACTGTGTTGAAGTGGTGGAGTTAAGCGCCGCTTATAGCAAGATAAGCGTTCAGCCTTAGCTTAGGGTTATAGTCTTTATTTTTTATTAAGAATAGAACCACAAGTTCCATCTGTGCTCAAATCATTTACACAGCTCTTGGCTGGCATAATTAGGCAATACTACCACTTCAGCTTGGTAGCCTGCTTTGCCGCCTGTAGTCGCCATTAGGTTGCGTGCAATACGCAGCTTATAGTTGCCTGTTTCGGGCAGGCAACCTTGATAGACAATCCCGCCTTTGCTCCCTTCTTCCTTGCCTGAAGGCATATGTAACACGCCGACATTGGCTATTTCAGTGGTATTGCTTTTAGCCATAATGTTAATGACTGCATACTGACCCTTCTGGGCTTTAAATTGATACCAAGTGTCATTCTGTTTCGGTTGTAAAACCCCCTCTACCTTACTGGTAACAGCGCCTTGCTGGAAATGGATGGGTTTGATAGAAGCCGCTACGCCCATTTGACTGACACATAACAATGTCAATAAACTAAACTTAGCCCAATTCATATTAAGGGGGTCACTAATGCTGGATTTGTTTTTACTGAAAGAGTGAAGGAGTTTAAAAATAGCCATAACTTGTCCCTTTGTTAATTCAAAAATAAGTTGATGGGTTAGATATAATAGATTAGGTATTTAGTATGAGCCGACCCTACTTTAGTGTGAAGTAAAAAATTGTAGACATAAAAAAACCGCCCTAATAAATAGAGCGGTTTTTTTATAATCTAGTGGGTACACAGATAGCGGTACTGAAGATTTGTTTGTTATATAAAATAAAGCGAAATTGAGGCGGCTTTTCCCTTGTCTATTTAGGACATTTAACCTTGGCACCCTTAAGGTTGATACAAAATTTAGATTCATTTATGTCATACACGGTAGCGATACCATTTTTAAAATTAGCTTCGTCTAAAGATGTCATATAAGGAAGTTGGTGTTTTATCGGGATAACCAGCTTGCCTTTTTTATCAATATACCCAAAAGTATAATCTGAATCCGCTTGGGAACCAAACACTGCAGCCAATCCATTAGAGAAAGCATTGGCATGATGGTATTTAGCAGTGAAAGGGATGACCACATTATTTGAGATATCGATATACCCCCATTTGGAGTCTTTAGACGCGGCTAATAGCCCTTCACTCAGCTCGCCAACTTCATCATAAGCAAACGGAATAACTGTCTCATTTTTTTTGTTAATGACCCCAGCCTTCCCATATTCTTCATTATTATATTCTCTAGCAGTGGCAAGACCGCCTTTAAAATTATCTAAATCTTCATACTCAAAAGGAATGATGATTTTTCCGTTCTTATCAATAGCGCCCCACTTGGACTCATTATTTTCTGTGTAGCTTATGGAAACAGGTGCTAAGCCTTCGGTAAAGCTTTTAGCAGACCAGTATTTGAGGGGAATGACTACATTGCCTTGAGTATCAATAAAGCCAAAACTGTCATTTTTTTTAACCAGTGCTAATCCCTCTGAAAAGTCATAAAAAGTACTTTCTTCGCCACCATCTCCTGTATATTCAACGTCATAAACCATTGGAATAACCAACTTACCTTTTTTATCGATATAACCTACTTTTTCTACAGGACCTGCTTTGGTTTTTATAGTCTTGATTACTCCAGCCAGCCCATCATGGAGGCAGCCAATTTGATCATATCCTGAAGCCTTAGGTGTCACACAAGAAGAGTTGACAGAGTTGGCTGCACTAGCAAGGCTAGGCAGCATAGATAGGCTTGTTGTAATGGCAAGTAATAGGGTGGTTTTTCTCATGATAGAAATCTCTAAATAGTTAAAAGAATAAGTAGTTATCTAATAAATCTCATAACAATATTTAATCATATTTTAGCAAGATTAATATATAAGCTAGACTTAAAATTTTATTTTTAAGTTTTATATTTTGTAAATTTTAAATTTATTTACTTCGAAGTCTAATACTCACAGACATAAAAAAACCGCCCTAATAAATAGAGCGGTTTTTTTGTAATCTAGTAGCAAATAGCCGATAGATTAGTCTAAGAAAGCAAAGTGCTCAATGTCCATGTCGGTCATAGACGAGCTTGGCGCTACCATGCTTTCAGCATGACCTGAAGTACGAGGTAAGATCTTGTCAAAGTAGAATTCAGCAGTCTGAATTTTAGCTTTGTAGAATTCTGGCGCTTCAACACCACCGTTCTCTAGCTTGTCATAAGCTACGGCTGCCATACGTGCCCAGTGGTAAGCCATCATCACATAACCTGAATACATTAAGTAGTCAACAGAAGCGGCTGAGATGATTTCACGGTCTTTACGCGCGCTTAGCATTAGACGTACAGTTAAGGTATTCCACTCTGCACATAGCTTAGTTAATGACCAAACAAATTTACGCATGTTTTTGTCTAAAGCATAATCGCCACACCACTTCATGATACCTGAGGTGTAATCACGAATGATTTTGCCTTTTGACTGTAAGATTACCTTACGGCCCAATAGATCAAGTGCCTGTACGCCAGTGGTTCCTTCATAAAGAGTGGCAATACGTGCGTCACGAGCGATTAACTCCATGCCCCATTCTTTAATGTAACCATGGCCACCATATACTTGCTGACCTTCTTTAGCTGCTTCAATACCTAGTTCAGTTAAGAAACCTTTTAGAATTGGGGTATAGAAACCTAGCTTGTCATCCCACTTTTCAAACTCTTCGTCATTACCTTCTGCGATACCTTGAGACATCTTATCAGCATAACGCGCAGCATGATAAATCATTGAACGGCCGCCTTCAGCGAACGACTTCATGGTCAACAGCATACGACGTACGTCAGCATGGTTAATGATAGCGTCAGCTACTTTTTCTGGCTCTTTTACGCCTGATAGAGTGCGCATTGAACGACGTTCTTTGGCATAAGGAAGGGCGTTTTGGAAAGCAAGTTCACAATGAGCCAGACCTTGAATACCAGTACCGATACGGGCAGTGTTCATGAAAGTGAACATTGCTTTTAGACCACGATGCGGTTCACCGATTAGGTAACCAGTAGCATCATCAAAGTTTAGAACACAAGTGGCTGATGACGCGATACCCATTTTATGCTCGATTGAGCCACAGCTTACATCGTTACGCTCGCCCGCTTCGCCTTCTTCATTGACATTGAATTTAGGAACGATAAATAGCGAGATACCACGAGTACCTTCAGGCGCATCTGGAAGACGGGCTAGAACGATGTGAATGATGTTATCAGTTAGGTCATGCTCACCACTTGAGATGAAGATTTTGGTACCGTTTAGCTTATAAGTACCGTCTTCTTGTGGTACCGCTTTGGTTTTTACTTGACCTAAGTCAGTACCTGCTTGTGGTTCAGTTAGACACATCGTACCTGACCACGTACCTTCTACTAATTTAGGTAGGTAAGTATCTTTTTGTTCTTCAGTACCGTATTGCATTAAAGTGTTGATACAGCCCGTGGTCAAACCTGGGTACATTGCCCATGGCCAGTTAGCGGTACCAATCATTTCAGATTTAACAAGGTTTAATGACATCGGTAAGTTCATACCGCCATACTCTTCTGGGTACGAAATACCTTGCCAGCCGCCCTCTACAAACTGATTGTAGGCATCTTTAAAGCCTTTTGGCGTAGTCACAACGCCATCTTTAAATTGGCAACCTTCAGCATCTGCTGGCTGATATAATGGGCTAATAACGTTTTCAGCGAAGTCAGCGATACCTTGTAGAATCATATCTACAGTTTCTGGATCAGCATTTTCACCATTGCTTAAATCTTTATAATGCGTCTGGAAATCGAACACATCATTTAATAAGAATTTCATGTCACGTAAGGGGGCTTTATAACTTAGCATAGTAGACTCTCTTCCATTGAATAATATATTTGTCGCCGCTGCGAGGTATTGTCAACCTAGCATAATGTGAATAATATAGGAGGGTAATATGGATTTTAGTATAAGCCCAATTAACATAAAAACCTATTATTCATAACTATTATTCATCGGTGAATAACTGTTTCATAAAAATAAGTTTAATAAAGCTCAAAAAAAAGCACCTGCTTTGCTTCGTTTTAAAATTATATTGGACTTACAATCGCTTAGTTTTTTCTAATAAAAAGTCACTATAAAGCAATGCTTTCAGAAAGCATTGTTTTTAAAAGTGTGTTTAAAGCAGTGTCTTTAAACTTTTTAAACAGCATATCCTTATAATATTAACTTAAGTCTAGAGAAGTGTTGGACTCCTGTTAGTGAAATGTCACTATCCTATTTTTCTAAATGACACTTATTTTAAGTTAGATAAAAACTTCCCGTGATAACTTTATCTAGATAATTTTGCTTCAATGCTTAACTCTAGATATCTTACTCAAACAATAACACCCTCTATAAAATAAAATAGAGGGCATCCCTTCTGTCTCATTTTTTTATTCTAGTGTATTTTTGCTTTTCCTAAACCTTACTAAACTATAATTCTAAAAAATCACAATCTGAGTATTTCCTCTTTATGTCAACACAGCGTTTAAAAGAGCTTGCCAAACGAGAAGCTGACCATTTATTTACCTTTAAACCAAAAATTAGACCCTTATACGTAGGGATAATGGCCGCTTTTACCATAGCTTCTACCATTTTTATTGCCGCTTTATTTGATCAGCTACCGATAGGGGTGTTGGCTTCTTTAGGTGCCATGATATTTCTTAATCAGCCTAAAGCAGGCAATATACATCAACGTCAGGGATTACTATTTTTTATTGGCATTATTATGGTCAGTAGCTTTAGTTTAGGTCTTGTGGCTCATAACCTGCCAGCTATAAGAGTGCCACTGTTTATCTTAATGACCTTTTCAATGGTGCTAATAGGCCGCTATCTACGTCTGCCTCCACCTGGGGGTATGTTTATTATTATGGCGTCAGTTTTGGCTATTTTTATGCCAGTAGAATGGTCGGGGATATTGCCTAAAATTGGTATTGTTGCTGCTGGGGCTATTTATGCTTGGATAGTGTCTCTGTTCTATAATTTGTGGATAGTAAGGTCGCCAGCGGAGCATGTAGACCTAGGTTATGGTTATCAGTTGGGCATGGTGACAGAGAGCTTAATTGTTAGCGCCTTTGTGGTACTGTCACTGGAGGTGGCTTTATGGTTAGACATGCCTTACCCTTATTGGGTTCCTGTTAGCTGCTACGTTATCATGCAAGGCATGCAATTACGGACGATGTGGATTAAACAGTTGCATCGGATTTTGGGGTATTTGTGGCTTGGTTTTTATTGTCACTGCCCTTATCAGACATCGGGGTAGCAATCGCCATATTTATGATGTTTGTCTGGATAGAAACCATCATTACCCGCCATTATGCGTTGGCAGTGGTTATGGTCACGCCGTTGACAATATTTATTGCTGAATACGGCAGGGGGCACTCAGCGTTATCTGCTGGTGCATCAGCGGCCTACGACGGTATTGTACAAGCTAGGTTCTTAGACACCTTATTGGGCTGTCTTATTGCCTTACTTGGTGGGGTAGTCATGCACTCTACTGGGTTAAGAAAGCCGTTAATGGCTTTAGAGACTAAAGTGTTTAGTCCCAAACCATAGTGCTTAGGGTAGCTTATTATTGTATAAAGCCATTTTATTAACGTTAGTGTTATCGATAGAGGTAATGCTGACTAACATCATTTATGGATCGTTACTGAGCCTCATTTAAGGCATTAAGGTCAACGCTAGCGCCAGTCCACAGTTTAAAGCTTAACGCCGCTTGTCCAATGAGCATGCCGTAGCCTGGTGAAACTTCAGCCCCTTTATCAGAAAAATGAGTCAAAAACGGTAGCTCACGGTCATACATCATATCGTAAGCATAGTGGCAATTTAAGCTGTCTTTTAGAGGTAGCATGTCACCTGATAGGCCGATTGAGGTGGCATTGATAATGATGTCAAAATCACCCTCTAACTGTTCTAAAGCACAGTAAGTAGGCTGAATAGCGTCAATAATTGGGCTGGCTGTACCCAGTTGTTGAACCAAGGCTTGGGCTTTTTCCACGGTGCGGTTGGCAATGGTAAGCTGTTTAATACCCGCCTCAATAAGCGGCAGAGCCACTCCGCGTGATGCCCCGCCAGCACCCAATATCGCAACTTTAGCGCCTTGAAGTGGCCAGCCTAGGCTGAGTAGATGATTGACCAATCCTTGACCATCAGTGTTGTCGCCATAGATTTTACCTTCCTTTAGCATAAGCGTGTTCACCGCTCCTGCCACTTGAGCATGTGTTGAAAGCTGCCCACGCTCTGCACATAACTGGTATGCTACTTGTTTAAAAGGTACAGTCACATTAGCGCCAACACCGCCTCCATTGAAAAACGCTTCTACCACGGCAATAAAGCTGGCAGCGTCATCGGGACAGTACTGACGGTTATAACGAATCTGTAGCTGCGTTTGTTTGGCAAACTGCTGGTGAATCTCAGGAGATTTGCTGTGGGCGATAGGATTGCCAATAACGATGAAGTGCTGAGGGCTAGACTGACTCATAAGATACTCTGTGTTGTTAGCTGTCCTATTAGGACGAAGTGGGTTGGTGGGCGTAAGATAATGCCAAAACTGGGTTAACATACAGTGAGCTTAGACAGCTGTCTCGGCTGTTTGTTACCTATAATTTAGTACAAAAAGATGAGTATAACAAACCCACTATGCTTGGGAGAGTCGTCTGTAAGGTTTGTCTTGGGCTTCATGCTTTTTCCACTATGCAATGCGTGGCGATTTGGATAAACTAGACACTCATTTTTAGAGAGAGTGGGGGCTTTATTTTAAAGTCTTCATAGAAGCGTTACCAAGGTGGGTAACGGTCCAAAAAATAAGTAAAAAGGTGTGCGTGAATGATTTTCAGCAAGTCCAAAAACTCTAGCCGACCATTTACTACAGGCTCAATGCTCTCAAAGTTCAGTGCCATAGGGTTAGCCACCTGTTTATTATTTACAGGGTGTAGCAAGGCCGATGAAACTTCGACGCCAATTGAAGCCTCTTCAGAAGCAGAAGCTTCAAAGCAAGCTCTGTCTAAGAATGATGCTGTGGCCAGTCATCAAGCAGATAGCCGTGTTGATTCAAGCGCTAACAAAAAGCCTGAAGGGAAACCGGTAAGCTACGATGTACAAAACTGGAAAGCGGCCAAAGCTCAAAATCTGACCTTAGAAGATGTGGATGCGATAAAAAAACAATTCGGTAAAGTCACCGTCACTGATGAAAAAAGCTTAGATTATGCCAGTAATATGGCAGTGAAATATCGCTTTATGAAAGGCGATGAACCTTATTTGGATATCATTGATTCTGATGATTACTTAGAGCTAGGCTGGTACTATGCCAACCCCAATGACTCAGACAGTGAAAAGCAAATGAGCGTTGATCATGCCAAAAAAGTATACAAAGTCATGACTGGTCTGATGGGTAAAGAAGGCGGCGACTTGGTAAAAAGTATCTTGACGGGGAAAATTGTTAAGAATAAAACCATTAATGAGACTAAGGTAGAGCTGGCTAAGTGTGAGTTCTACAGCTGCATGATTATTATAAATAAATAAATCCAGTTATTTTTTCTAATTTATTAGTTAGGGATGACTGGTTTTAAAATGATTTTTAAAGTAATAAGGCAAAGTGGTTCATTGGTTGGCTTTGCCTCGCTTAAATATTCTTTCATCTTAATAAGTCTTTCATCTTAATAAGCTTCTCATATCAACAAATCTCTCATTAGAGGAAATCATTATGTCTCATGCCATGACATGGTATCAACTCAGCGATACTGGCATGATGGCGCTTTCCGTCTCGGAAAATGCACCTTCCTCTACCGCTGTTTCTGATTATCTTGCGACTGCGCCTCAGCAAATTGCACCTAATCTACGGGCATTGGCCTATGGTGATGGGTTTTTTACCACCATGGGGGTGCATAATGCTCATTTACTTTGGCCGTCTTATCATCAAGCCCGTCTCCATAGCCATTGCCAAGCCTTACAGTTAACTATTACTCCTGAAGTTGAGCAAAGACTTTGGCCGCAACTACAGCAGTTTGCCGCTACTATCGACCATGGCATGATAAAACTCATCATTTCTCGTCCTACCCAAGATCTACGAGGATATGCGTATTCAATGCTTGCCTGTGACAATGAGGCTTTAATTTGGATAGGGGTGATGAAAACTGCACCGCTAGCGCAACAAACGGCTCAGTTTTTGCCAATAAAGCAGGAGTCGATAAAGCAGGGTAGTGATTCACAATGCTTAGAACAGGTTGTGCTAGAGCAATCACCGATTATTGCCAAGTGTTTGCAGTCACAGCTAGCCAGCTTACCTGAGCCATTAGCGGGTTTAAAAAGTTTAAACCGCTTGGATGGGGTAATCATAGCTGGTGAGTTACAACGCCATAAGCAGCAGAATCCTGAACTCGTTGAAGGCTTGGTAGCAGATATGAGTGGTAATTGGGTGGAAGGGGTAATGAGCAATGTGTTTTATTGTTTAAAATCCAAGCCAGATGCGACCAATAGTCATCAAACTTCCCTCAATTGGTATACACCACCGATTATCCATTCAGGCGTTCGCGGGGTTATGCGTCAGGTCATTATGGATAGGTTGGCCCGTCAAGGTGTACCGGCTCAAGAACGTCTTTTACGCGATGAAGATTTGGGCCAGATTGAGTCGATGTTCTTTTGTAATGGGGTACGTGGCGTGATCCCCGTTCAGCAGTTATGGTTTCAAGATGAGCAATTTCAGTTATCTTTAGCGCCGTTCAATAAGAAGTTTGTTTGAAGATAATCCTCGCTAGTTAAGACTATACTTTCTTGCCGATATGCCTGTTTGACCAACGATAAGGCTTGCTCCTCACTACTTGCACTAATCTTTACCAACTTTGACAAGGTCTCTGTCACTTCTACACAGTAAGTCTTGGGTGTTTCGCTCATCAATTCTTCTAACAATCCTTTCATCTAATCGACCTTGTAGGCATGCAACAAAAGTGTTTAAACCAAATTATATAATCTATAACTGATTGATATTGATCGTCTTTTGTTAATAGCTATTGTGCCTGTTTGTTTTTTGATCAATGATCACTTCTCATTCAAATAAAGAAGTGATTATGATGCGTTCTATCTATGAAGATAAGAGGATTCCAGTACAATTACGGCGCTTGATGGCTTTTGATGAGCTTTGTAAAAAAGCAAAATTGCATCCAGATAAAATCGTTCATTTACCAAGATTTACCCAATTAGCATTCGGCCTTATTTATTTAAAAGACATTAAAAGCTATAGGGCTTATGGGGGAATATTTGAATATGCACACACTCGGCAAGAGGTTATCCAACAGGGTATCCATATTATTCCTGAAGATGGACTTATTATGTGTGCATTAACCGTAAACTTAGAGCCTTTTACCAAACCTGTGGCAACGTCTATACAACTGTTATGGCATTGGAATAAGTTTGTGAAAAATAGGCTGCATTGCTATATAGATTACCGAGAAGAATGTTTTTTTCGTATCAATGACGAGGTAGATGAGGAATATGCTCCCCACCAGTTTCATGAAAGGCTAGTAGCGACAGCACATCTTCCTATGTGGGATGATAGATCAAAGCTAATATCCAATATAAATAGCACTTCAAAAACAGCACATATGCGTCCAAGCTGTTACGAGAACAGAATATAATCTTATAAGTCGCTATGGATGGTTTGGATTCTAACAGTTTGGCTGTAACTCTAATCAAGCTGTCAAAACAATAAACCGTCTTTCATCAAAAAGCCACCGCACTTTAACGATGACTGAAAGATTTAAGATGAGATTATTTCGAGCGATACCATCCACTAGCGAGCTAAAGGATTTTTGATATCCAATGCTGACTTGTCTAGTGGAGAGGTTAAGTCTATTAGCTCATTCTTTCGATAAAGTTTCGCACCACCATCACGAATTAGAGGCTGATATACCAATGTCGCTGAACTCGATGACCATTGACTAAATAGAGTGTCTAATGGGAGGGATACGTAAATGCCTTTGTCTAAACTACCTTCCCCAAACTCTTCAGAGGTGACATCAGTCTTGGTAATCCAGCCACCCATTTTTACGCCATTATTAAACTGACGAGACAAGTCTAATGTGGCGCCTTTATCCCCCGCTAAATACTGACCGGCGGATACCTTCATATCGACATCATACCAAGGGGTGTCCCAATAGACACTAACATTACCCGTAGTGGCTTCATAATCTTGCAACCCAAAATGCTGGTCGAAATCACGTTGACGCACATGATTTAAATCGACGCCCACGGCCCAAGGCTGATTAGGCTTACGATATAGAATTTCACCACCAACACCGGCAAACATAGGGTCGAGGTATCCTGCGTATGCTAAGCCATATAAGTTATTACCAAATGATTTAAATTGGTTCCACTGAAGGTTCGGCATGAGGATTCTGGAGGTGGTCATATACTCGCCAAAATTAGTTCTAACCCGAGGTAAATTGCTGTCTGCTACATACGAGTAATTATCGTAGTTGTCTACCACACGCACTTGTGCTGTGCCATCTACCCATGAGCCTGTCCAAAGTTTGTAATCTGCATTTGCATTCGCAAAAATACCAAATAGATAGCCGTCAGGACCCCCAATACTTTGCTGCAAACTGGGTGTAAATCGAATAGACCCTTTTGGCAATTCAGTATGAGACACTACTTGAGTATTTAAAGCGGGATAGGTAGGTACCGCTGTGGTAATGGTCAGTGGGTGATCAATACGCTGTGAGGGAGGCGGAAGCTGTAAATATTGCTGAGACCACGTGTCTGGATCGATATTGAATACACCTACAGGCTCTCCATAACGAGACACTTGTATTTGAATAAAATTAGTGTCCGCTGGCAAGACTTGACGTAGTACTTCCATACCTTGCTGCAGTCTTTCCTTGATAAAGGCGCCACCATAGTCTTCAACGTTTAATATAACATTGCCCTGAGTGATTGACAGGTCTGTGGCCTTCCATCCAGTAGCTTGAGAGAAGGCATTGATTATGGCCGGATTAGTATAAGTGTCTGAATTGCCTTGGCCTAAATTGATTTGATAACTAAGATTAGAGTATTGAGTGGCTGGAAGCTTTTGTATATTTTTGACTTGATAGGCTTTGGGTTTAATGCGGCCAAGCTTGGATAAATCTCCTTGCAAGGTTAGGCCAAGCATAAGAGTATCACCACGCTCATAGCCTGCGCTAACAGCGATACCACGGTCTAAATCTTGCCAGGTCGCCCCAATATTGACTGGAAAGTCCTTGGTATTCAGGTTTTTATCAGAATAAGGTTCAGACTGATAATCATTGCCATCATACTCAATTTTGAGTGTAAGCGGATCATAAGGAGTCTGCCATTGTATTCCACCGAATAATGAGGTTGGGCCAGTAAACCAAGATTTCGCACTCAATTCTCCACCTTCGCCTCCCTTATCCACAATTCGCTCATCAAAGCGATCATCAATAGCGCCTAGAGGATTATCAATATTACCTCGAGCGCCTAAATAGCCCCAACCCATACCCAAGCTAAAGTCAAAGTCGCCGTAACGTTTGTTAGCGACTAGGTACTCACCAGCGAATAAGCTAGTACCTGCCATATCTCGCCAGCCAACAGCTAATTCAGGCAACCAGCGGTCCTCTTTTAATAACTTCAATTTAACATCTAATGACTTGTCTTTTAAATCTTGCTTGGGGCTGACAGGACCATAAGATACCCCATCAATATTGCTATAGCGTACGGTGGTTTCAAGCCTATTAAATGGCTGCAAAAGAAGATTGTATTGAGTATAGGGATCGACGTGAGATATATGAGTTACTAAGGTGCCTTGGTCATGCATCCTTGCGGTAGGGGTTTGTAATAAACCAACGACACCCCAGTCGCTTGAGCTAATAGGTAGATCTCTGGACGTTTCAGGTTGGCTAACGGTAAGACTAATAGGATTCTCATTTTGCCCAAATGGTAATGGCAAATCTTGGCCTTGAGTGGCTATAAATTTAGCAATATCTTGGGCCAAATCTTTTGGCCAACCAGTGGTAGCATCAGGTACCCATAGCCACGACCCTGAAATAGGCGGCATCTGGCTTTGGGCATTCCACTTTGCTAAGGTAATGTATTGTATAGTGCCATCTGGTAAAATCAGATAAGCATCATCGGCTTGCGTCTGTTTGTTTAAAGTGGTTAGGCAATCGTCGATATAGTTCTGGGCTTTTGTACCCGCTTCATAAAGAACTCGGCACGCTTGTGTGTCATCGAATAATACGGTCACTGTGTTTGGATTGGCATGGAGAAGAACAGTATCCCCAGTACGTAAAACAGGTTCAATACTTGGGTTGGCTTCTAAATAGCGAGGGTCCTGCTTAGGAAGCAGCACACGCCCTGTAGCTGATAGGGACTGCAACCACTGCTTTAGGGGTAATAAGTTATTTTTTATTGACGACTTACTTTTTAAAAGATGATCTAAATCGGCAATAAGGGTTGTTTGCTGTTTCCGCTGCGGTGCTACTTCAGCGCTCGATTGCCAGGCCATGGCAGGTTCATAGGCAGGTTTAAAGTCAGATTTAGAGTTAGGTTTAAAGCCACTATTTTGATGATTATTCAACTCTTGTGACAACCAACCGCCCATTCGCTGGCCTGCAGGACCGGTCAGCATTCTTGAATGATTAGAGGTACTGATAACTGACTCTACAGCCTCAGATGAGTTATCTAAAGTTGTGGTCAGCGACTGGGTTTGATTTTGCGCATTAGCATTAATGGATAGAGTGAGACAGGAAGATAAAGCCAGAACTAAATGTTTGTAATTAAAGTGGGGAGGAGCACATAATTTACGCTTCATGATGTTTTCCATACTTGCCAAGATAAACAATATCTTTTTGAGATGCATTGTTGACCATAGACTGGCTTATTCATATTATTCGAATCAAACGCATACCAACTATCGAAGGTAGGTTGAGCTTGCATCGTTGGGCTTGCTGATATGGTGTATTCATGTACCCAGTTTAAAGTCGTTTTATCACCGACAAAATCATGGCGCTCAGGCGTCCCATTACTGCTTAATTCACGCCGTTCACGAACCGCTGTAATGCCGTCCACCGTATCAATCTCTCGCATGAATTGTTGATGATTGTGTGCTGACCAATTTAAAGGATAGACGGTACGTTCACGCCAGTCATATTCAGGTGTCGTTACCGTAATTAAACGGCCATTGCTCCATTTGAAAACAGAACGATCTGCACTATAAAACACCTCAGTATTAAGACTCGGCCATTGATCGTTAGCGCCTTGCGCCAACCAGGCAATGTGGCCGTTCATATTTAGCCTAATATAATTAAAGTTGGGATCAAGTTTAGGCATATCGGCACTGTTTTTAGAAACATTATTGCCAGTAATAATGCCTTTAGAAGTACCAAAACATATCGTATTGCTTTCTGAACATCCTGTTTTGGTAGTACATCCGAATACTGTAAAAGCACCAGTTACGATTAATAGCGTAAAAGTAGGCTTATTTATTTTTAGCATTTTTTCTCATCTTTATGATTCAGAAAAAATATGCCTTAAATTCTTACAAATTTAAGGCATATTAAGGTTTTATAAGGATGGTGAGTACATCAGATATGAATGGCTACTTATTTAGTGCCTGTAGTACCTGAAGTGCCAGAATCATTATCATCATCACCACTCGCGGCAATCGCAATACCAATTACTGCGGCAGCGGCTACTGGCGCCCATACAGGAATACTACCCGAAGATGCTACGACTGCTGGCGTAGGAGCTGGTGGTGGTGGAGTTACAGGTTGTACGACAGGAGGGGGTGTCTGGACGGTTGGTAGAGGTTGCGGTGCTGGTTGTGGAACAGGTTGCGGTGGTGGAACAACAGGCATACCTTTAGGGAATGCGCCACTAAACCAGTTATCACACTGATGCATAGAGACACGAACAATTCTACCTGAAGCATCATGATATTGATTAATCATCATCTCTGGTGAGTAAGGAATATATTTACCTTGAATGGCTTTAGCAACGCCATCACGACGTTGGCGATGACCTGTACCAATATCGCAAGTACCATTTTGAAATTGTGGGTGTAAATTACCCAGCAATCCTTCAGATACTGATACTTCATTGTTGTGTAATAGAGGCTTTTTAAAGGTGCTAGATCTATAAAATCTAGCTGTTCCTGAATTTATAGCTTGTTGACATTCTTCTAAAGTATCATAACCCACATTGCCATGAGAGTCTTGATGGATGCCGGCTTGGGCAGAAAAACTTAATGTCCCTAGGGTTATTAACGAGATAACGCCTACTAGTATTTTCAATGTTAGAATCCTTTTATTAGTTTTTTTAAAATATATTGTTAAGGTAAATTTAATTCTTACATTAACATTTTTAGATAGTATTTACACTTTTTTTTCTAATCATTATAAAGTTCAGAGTTGCACCAAAAGGATTGTTTAAAAAAAAGCCAATAGAAATCATTGGTTAAGGGTAATCGTCAATAGTAATTTTTTTGTAATCTTCAACGATAAGCAGTTAAAATCTGCAAAAGTTTGATGTATTAGAATTAAAAGGTGACTTATTTAAGGGTATTAAAGAGGTTAGGAGAGGGTTCATTAGATAAGAGAATTAATCTAACTCTATGCCTTATATATAGTTGTTCATATAGAGTTATATAGGAGACCAAACACCCCAGATGCTCATTCACCATTGAATATCAGAGCATACAGTGCTAAATTCTAGCAAACTTTTACCTCGTGAGTGGCTATGAGCGATTCTAATCCAAAAAATCCAAGCAATAATCCGAATAAACCGTCTGCTACTGAGACTGAAAATGTGCAACCCACAGATGTGTCTTTAGTCTGTGACGACCCTTCTCGTCATAAGAAACAGCCACCAAAACCCACCTCCAAACGTAGCTATCAGCTCATGTTGGTATTTGGATTAATGGCTGCTTTTGTATTGGCCATGGGTTATCAGACCTTGTTTGGACATTCTAAACAAGAGGCAGGCGACTTAGTGGTGAAAGAAGGGGAAAGCTATTACGGTTTCCTGCCCCAGTTTCAGCGTGATGTGCCGATGTTCTCGGCCAGTTTAGCCAAACTGTATATCAAATCTACCGTTGATACGCCGCTACATGCGGGGACTTATGAAGTGCCTAAAAATGCCAGCTTTAAACAGCTAATGGATGCCTTCAAAAAAGGCCAAAAAGTAGACATGGTTTCAATCCAAATTATTGAGGGTAAAACTGCTGCTGATTTATATAAAGTCATTGCCAATAGTGACGGGGTTGTCTTAGAAGTCCTAGAATCTAATGGTAAGCCTAAAGCCAACTTTAAACAGCTGTTGGGTATTGATGCGTTTACCCCAGAAGGACAGTTCTCTAGCAACTTAGAGGGTTGGTTTACCCCAGATACCTATCACTATGCTCGAGGGGTAACGGACAAGCAGATTTTGACAGATCTTTATAAACGTCAACAGCAAGCATTGGATGAAGCTTGGGAGAAACGTGATTCAGATCTGCCTTATAAGACGCCTTATGACGCATTAATCATGGCCTCTATTATCGAGAAAGAAACCAGCATAGCAAGTGAGCGCGAACTGGTATCTGCGGTTTTCGTCAACCGTCTTAATCAGGGCATGCGTCTGCAGACAGATCCCACCATTATTTATGGCATGGGCGAGCGTTATGATGGCAATATTCGCCGTACAGACATTAATGAAAAGACGGCTTATAACACCTATCAAATCGATGGCCTACCACCAACGCCGATTGCGCTGCCTTCTACTGCTTCTATCGAAGCCGCTATGCATCCTGCCAATAGCGATGTGATGTATTTTGTAGCGACTGGTAATGGGGGCCACAAGTTCACTAAGACGCTGGCTGAGCACAATCAAGCCGTAAAAGAGTATCTACAAGTGATGCGTGATAAGAAAAACAGTCAATAATCTATCGATAAAGAGAGCAAGCCTTATGTTGCAGACAGTCAATCAAGCTAAGTTTGTGAGCTTTGAGGGGACCGAGGGTGTGGGCAAGACCACCGCCATTGAAGGTCTATGTCAGCGCTTAGAGGCTGAAGACATCGACTATGTACGCACCCGTGAACCGGGTGGCAGTCCTTTTGCAGAGCAGCTACGGGCACTGCTGCTAGATCCCTGTACCGAGATCACGGATGATACCGAGCTGCTACTGATGTTCGCTGCCCGTAGCGATCATTTAGCACAGGTGATATTACCCGCATTGACTGCTGGAAAATGGGTGATATGCGATCGGTTTATAGATTCTACGGTGGCTTATCAAGGCTATGGTCGAGCCTCTGGTGATTCAGAGATGCGGCAAAAAATTGACAGTTTAATCGCTCAGTTTGTGCCCCGTCTGCCTGACATTACCTTATGGCTAGACTTACCTATAGAAGAAGGCATGCAGCGTGCTGGTAAGCGCAGTGCGGCTGATCGCTTTGAGCAACAGCAGATGGCCTTTTTTGAAAGAGTCTATCAGGGTTTTAACGAGCAGTATTTGGCACAGCCGCAGCGAATCCATAGGATTGATGCTCGTGGCGATGCTGCTACTGTGGCTCAACGTATTTGGCAAGTGGTTAATGAGCATCGTTAATAGAATAAAAAGTTATATGTCGTATTAAATAAAATTAAACAAATAAACAATAAAAAAGAGCAGCCCTTCAGCTGCTCATTTTTTGGTTCATTATTTATATGAAAGTTTAGAACGTAAAGCGTAGTTGCTGACTAAGCATTCTTGTGTTCCGCACTGTCTTTACGGGCCTGAGTATCAGGAAGACGTTCAGGATCTAACGAGCCGTTGGCCTGTCGAGGGGCTTGTGAGTTACCATTGTCTTGCGACTGGAGTGACTTTCTCGATGCTGAGGATTTGGTAGGCTTAGCGTTTTCCTGAACAATTTCAGTTTGCTTCTGTAGCTTTTTCTCAAGCTTAGTTGCCAAAGTGGCTTCTAAAGGCGTAACAGGGACTGAATGAGTAGAGGGAAGAGTGTCACTTGCCTTGTCAGAAAGTAGCTCGGTATCAAAAACACTTTCTTTCATCTCATTGTTAGCTTTAACCTCATTGCTACCTTTAGCATTAGGGGCATACATAGGATCACGTACATCATCACTTAAGGTCTTTTCTTTGCGCTTCTCTGGGCTCTTAGAAGTGGACTTAAATTGTAAGTCCGCTAAGGCACGGGCCTGATTCTGTTTTTCAGTGACGTCCACTGGTTTGGGTTGCACTTCATCTTCAATTACCAAAGCAACCAGCTTATGGTCACGAGGAATCTCGTTTTCAAAACTGTCGGTAATCACATGCAAATGGCCTTCTTTATCAATAGTAAATAGCGGCACAAATTGCTTATTATCGGCACGATACTGATTGTAGCTATAGCTGTCAGTAATATTGGTAATCTTCACTCGGGCCTTTTTAGACAGCATACTGGCCATTTTGGTATAGGTGACATCTTTCCCAAACAGCCAGCGAGAATTAAAGCTAGAACGTTTGCTTTCTCTTTCAGTCTTGGTTTTATCTTCAGCGAATTTTAAACGGTAAATTTTCTGTTCACCAAATTCATGACGATAGTGAAGCTCTGACAACGTGTTCATTTCTTTATCGGTGCTCATGGCAAATAGATGGCCAATTCCGATTAAATCTAGATGACGGTCGGCATGGTCAGAGATAGGGTTACCAAAGTAAGTGCGCAGCCCAGACATACGCGCTTTGGAGATATTGGTATAGTTGTTATGCGCCACTAACACATCGAAGCCTTGCTCTTGAAGCGCTTCTGCTACTTTCAGTGCCACAGGATTTGAGCCAACAATTAATACCCCGTTACTGGCAGGCTCACGCACACCCAACAGGTTGCCCACCATTTTGGCCCCTAGACCTTGAATCAACACTGTGCCAATAATAACCATAAATACTAGAGGTACTAATAGCTCTACCCCCTGAATATCATATTCTTGAAGACGAATGGCAAATAGAGATGAAATGGCGGCGGCGACGATACCGCGAGGGCCAATCCAGCTGATCATCATCTTCTCAGAGGTCTTTAAATTTGATCCCATCGAAGAAACCCAAACCGAAAGTGGACGGGCGATGAACATTACGATAGCTAAGAGCACTAGACCTTGGAAACCAACGCTTAATAAGCTGTCTAGCTCAACGCGTGCGGCCAAAACAATAAACAGTACTGAAATTAATAAGACAGTTAGTGACTCATTAAATTCAAGAATTTGCTCGCGTGGGAAGCCTTTCCAGTTGGCTAAGGCGACGCCCATCACGGTCACAGCCAAGAGACCCGATTCGTGCTCTAAATGGTTGGATATTGAGAACAGTAATAGCACAAAGGCTAAGGTAAAAACGTTGTGTAAGAATTCAGGAATCATGTGGCGCTTGATAAGATTGGCCAACACAAAAGCACCAAACATACCAATGGCAGTGGCAATAATGACGATTTCAGCAAACAAGAAAATGCTGTTGGCTTCGCCGCCTGAAATAATATACTCGTACACCAATACCACAGCGATAGCGCCCACGGGGTCGATGATAATACCTTCCCACTTTAAGATGTTGGAGATGGTCTTATTGGGGCGCACACTGCGCAGTAACGGCATGATAACTGTAGGGCCGGTCACACAGACCAAGGACCCGAAAAGTAAGGCAATGAGTGGGTCAACGTCAAACAGCAAGTAAGTGGACAGGGCGACTATAGCAATGGTAATTACCACGCCTACCGATACCAGCATCTGAACTACTTTACCGTGCTGCTTAATTTCCTCAAACTCTAAAGTCAGCGAGCCTTCAAATAAAATAATCGCCACGCCCAAAGAGATAAATGGGAATAACAAATCACCAATGACCGCATCTGGGTCAAAATAATTCATTATTGGGCCAATAAAAATACCAATTAGAAGTAAAAACAAAATTGACGGCTGTTTTAAATACCAAGCCAGCCATTGCGCTGCAATGCCTAACCCAACCACGCCAGATAATAATAAGGCGGTATCCATAAAAAATCCTTGTGTTTGCAGTGTCGAGTCCCAGTCAAGCAGTCAGCATGCGCTAAATTCTGCAAGTTTAAATAGGGTTAGATAGGGAGAGACAGATAGACACTGTAAAAAAAAGCCTAGTGAATGACGACTAGGCTTTGTTAATGTAGCTTGTGCTATAAATATTTATTTTAATTAACCAACGGTTTATAGCAGTTACTCTACGTTAACGGAATTGATTCAACAGTCTTAAAGTCAGATATAGACTTTAACCATGAGTTGACGACGAATAATGGCCGTCTCTAGGTCAACTGTTGACACCCTAAGCAAAAGAAACTAGGGTTAAGTAGGACTATAATATCACGAAATAAAGTAACACATCAGATACTATCACCCAATGATGACTTTAAAGAACCGTTAATTTTTAAAAAAACAATGAAATTATGTGAGAATCATGCCATCAATTGTCTTCGTTTGGTCAATTTAATTTAACTGATTAAAGTGTTGTTAATTAAGAAAATAGCAGGTTTTATACGCCATTTAAATAGTGGATTTTAAAAACAGACCGTTATTTTCTAACGGTTTACCAAATTAGAAAGTAACTGCAATTAAGGCGTTGAATAGGTGTGATATAAGTGCCTAGCGTATCTTATAAAAAGCCCTTATTATGAATAGAGAATAAATAGAAATTTTTGTTAGCCATAATAATTAACCGCTGTGGCGGTAAGGTTGGCGTTGGCATTTGCCTTGGTATTGTTAGTTAAGTTACTTAAGCAATTTAAGTTATTAAGGTCATTGAGTGTACTGAAGCCAGCCTAATGCGCATCACAGATCCCTCCAGGAGAATACCAATAATGAATAGTGCCTCAAAAAAAGACAACTACCCTTCCATTGTCGCTGAGCGCCTGATCCAGTATCAGGCAGAAGATACATCAGCACAGTCGTTATTAGACTCAACCTCTATGACTGGGCTGAACAAAGTTAACAAGCTAAATAAATTGCAACGAAATATAAAAGCATTCAGTGCAGGTTCAGTGCTTGCGCTTAGTAGTTTGGGATTGGGTACATTAGGCACTACAGCAGTGACTGCCACTTTAGCAGCAACGGCTGCTGCCCCGTCAGTGGCACAAGCGGCTGTGGTCGCCTCAGATTTTTCGGATCTGGTAGAGCAGGTCACTCCAGGGGTGGCTCGGGTGAATGTGGTCACCAAGGTGAGTGAAGAAGAGCTGGCTAAGGCACAGACGGTAGAGCTGTTACGTCAGTTCTTCGGCGATAGAATACGTATTCCTGGCGCTCAAACTCCGGCTATCGAATACAACTATGGTACGGGATTCTTTGTTACCTCAGATGGGTATTTATTGACCAACCATCACGTAATTGCGGGTGCGGATAAGATTACAGTGACCTTAAATGACCGTACTGAATTAGATGCCACGTTGGTGGGTAGTGATGAGCGCTCAGATGTGGCAGTGTTAAAAGTTAAAGCGATGCCAGGCAAATCTTATCCCGCTTTACCCATGGGAGATTCCAATGCGGTAAAAGTGGGTGAGCCGGTATTGGCCATTGGTTCTCCTTTTGGTTTTGACTATTCAGCATCTGCCGGTATCGTCAGTGCTAAGTCACGTAACTTCTCACGTGATATCAGCGTGCCCTTTATTCAGTCAGATGTGGCGCTAAACCCTGGTAACTCTGGCGGTCCTTTATTTAACCGCAATGGGCAAGTGATTGGTATTAACTCGCGTATTTTTAGTGGTACCGGCGGTTATATGGGACTGTCCTTCTCAATCCCTATTAATGAAGCTTTGGATATTTATCAGCAGCTTAAAAAAACTGGGGTAGTGTCGCGTGCTTACATGGGTATCTTCCCACAGGATATCGACCGTAACTTAGCAGAGGCCTATGGCCTAAGTAAGCCTCAAGGTGCCTTGCTGATCAAAGTGACACCAAAATCTCCAGCAGAAGCGGCAGGACTTAAAGCCGGTGATATTATTATTCAATATAACAATAAGATGATTTTAGAGTCGTCAGATTTATTGAATATCATTAACCGCAGCAAGCCAGGCGATACTTTTAATGCTGTCGTACTGCGTCAAGGAAAGCAGTTCAATATCAGTGGTAAACTATCGGTCGCTCCCGATGAGGTTGCTCCTGATGCTGTAGTGACCAAGTCAAATAACAGTCAGATTCGTCTGGGGTTACGTATTCAAGCGTTGCCTAAAGAAAGCTTGGCTCAATTGGGCGGAGAAGGGGTGTTGGTCACAGAGGTGGACCCAACAGGTATAGCGGCACGTGCAGGATTACGACCAGGGGATGTTATTACTAACTTACATCAGAAGTCGATTGCTAGTATTGATGACTTTCAACGTGCATTACGTCAGCTTCCTGAGAAGGGAGTAGTGACCATTGAGGTTGTTCGTCAAGGTATCCCAGCGATTATTGGTTTACGCTTAGATTAAAAAAAGCCAACGCTAAGCCCATTAAATTATATGATTCCAATTTAATTTAATGCTAAAAACTATTGTTCAAATTCTAATCATAAAAAAAGCGCTCTGAATCAGAGTAATGCCAGTCAGTTAAGGCTGACTGGTATTTTTTTTGGGATATTTTTGTGGCTTACCCTTAACCACCCTCGGGCAAGATCGCTTTCTACGTTCAGGAATAACAAACAATTTTCCTTCCTCTAAAAGTGCATCTAACAACTTAGGGAAGAGTCCTGCAGCCTGTAAAGGTGCAAACCGTAACAGATCAACAATCGTAATAGACGCCATATGAAAGCTAATTCGTAGAGGGCTAACCTTAGCTCTAACTGCCATATATCGCATCAAACGTCTTATCAGATTATAAGCAATCATAAGCCCCCAGAACTCTTGTAACACAAGCTGTGGCAGCTTACTTCTTAACAACAGCCCCTGCTGTAAATCAGACTTAATTTCCCTAAAAGCCATCTCGATCTCCCAGCGCTGCAAGTAAAGCTGTGCCACTTTATCCTTAGTAAAGCGTTTATCATCTATTAAAGAGGTGATGTATCGTCTTGTCTTACCCTCATAACGACACTCAATTAATCGAGCTTGCCAAGTATCGGGTAGGTTTGGATTTTTCTTTTGTGCCTGAGGAGAGACGGGCATTTGTATTAAGTAGTCCCCTTCACTAAAGGTTTCAATCACAGTGTAACGCAGATTATCTTTAGCCCGCATGAGCCAGTGGCTGTTTGGATGGGCTTGTTGCCAACTAATCAGTAGGTCTGCTGAGAAATAGGCTCTATCAAAGAGCGTAATGCTATTGTCTTCAACATTTAGCTGATGGGCCAAGGTGATCTCTCCTTGACCCATATCTGCAAGGGTTGTGTCAATGATCTCATGCGTGTCAGTATTGATCAGACATACCGAACGCATTTGGGGATAGGGCGCCTCTTTAGTTCTGCCTTTGCTTGAGCTAAAGTGCTGAAGGTTCTCATCAGTGTATGGGAGTGAGTATACGACACCGTCTACAGCGTGGACGCTAAGTCCCATGAAGTCTTGCTGCTGGGCTCGTGATTCTGTTTGGTAGTGAGCACTTAGTTGATGAAATAGCTGCTTTAGAGGCTCATACCCGAGGCGTTGTCTTGCTTGTACCACAGCGCTGGGTACGCAGGCCTGTGTGTCTATATTAAGCCGCATTTGCTCTGTGATATACCAGATGGAACGGTTTCGATATAAAGCTGTGCCGATGACTATCCAAACAACATGTTCGGCAGGTAGCTTACGTCTTCTAATGCTCGCTTTGCCCGTATATTCTAAAGCCTGCTGTATCCAGTCAGGATCTATTAATTCACTAAATTGTTCTAGGGTGTCTGGAATCCTTTTATGCGTCTCATTAATAGCGTCTTGTAGTCTCATAGTAAAATAGCCCATCTACTTATTAGATAGGCTATTTTATTACTTTTATTGAGTTTTTGCCTTAACTGACTGGCATTACTCTGAATCAGAGCGCTTTTTTGTAAGAGGACGGTATTAATCTATCAAAGCATTAAACGGTCACTCATTAACCTTTAAAAGGTCAGTTAAACACAGTGTAAATTAATATAGCTATTAACGTACATTGTCACCTAAAGTAACGATAGGCTTGTCTAGACGGTAATTTGCTGCGGCACTACGTGCACCGGCAATACTAGCAAGGAAGGTTAATAAAGAGCTGATTAACCAGAATAAGCCTGTGTATAACGCAGTTTTACGAGCCACATCTTCTGCTTGATAAAGGGCCTGATTGGCTTTTTCGCTAGCAGACGCTACCATTTGTTCAGTTTGCGCTTTGTATTCATTATATGAGGCAACAACTTCTGTACGAACTTGCTGAGCTTCAGGTTCACTCAGACCTGCTGTTTGAAGACGAGTAATAATTTCATCGCTTTCTAGAGTTTGTTGAACATCAGCCAGACGCTTTTTAGCAATCTCATCTAAGTTTTTCCAAGTATCAAGGTCAGTAAAATCTAAAGACTTAACTTCCGCTTTCTGTTCGTTCACCAATTGTGTGATAACAGTGGTGGTTGCATTTACTTGTTCTTGATCTAGATTCTGCGAGTTTTTAGCCACCCATTTTTCAACATCACTACGACTGATATCACCCACTACTTTGTCATAAACATTTTTAGCTTCTTGCTGTACATTGGTGTCTGATTGACCAGCCACTGTGCCAACAGCAGTGGCTACGCCGCCCGCTGCCGTAGCAGTGGTATTGGCTACTGTACTAACGGTACTGCCTACTGCATTCGTCGCTGATGACAAAATGCCTGTGGCACCATTCACTGCCATAACGGTAGTTAAGGCAATCATTGAAGCGGCCGCTAACATACCAGTTAAAGTGGCATCTTTGGGATCAATTTCTGTACCGTCACCGAATAAAGTTTCAGGTGCAGAATATTTAACCGCAAAATAACCTGCGACATAAGCACTGACTAGCGCAGTAATGGCAGTATAAATTCCTGCAGCGATACTGGTACCTTGAAGACTAAATGGTAGAAAAGAGCTTAATACTAGCGCTAGGGCAATCATAGCCATAACTACGATTAAACCCATCAGAAGTCCTGCTAGTACACCACGCCAAGAAGGGCGCTTTTGTGGTGGATATGAAGTAATCATTTTATTGTCCTTATTACTCTAATTTGAATTGAGTTAATTTGAGTTATATTGGTTTAATTTTAGAGATAACGTTTTTAGTTAGCTTTTATAGGTATGAGTAAACGAAAAAATAGCTATCTATCTAATTTAACAACAATTATTAGTAAAATATCGATAGACTCAGTCTACTCTCCTATCGATTCGGATATTAGCATAGCTAATAAGCTTTAAAGATTTAGTTTAGTAAGGATATGACAAGAAATGTATACCAACTGCATACACTGTCAGTAAACAGTAAGTTAATAGAGGATTAGAGTATTAACTGTGTATAGAGGCAAGGTTAATTAATGATTTTCAAAGAAAAATTCAAAAATTAAATAGAGATTTAGATAGGAATGAAGTTAATAACGTAGTATCAAATAACAGAGCGGCAAATTAGACATAAATTCTAGACATAAAAAAACCTCCAATCGTTCTGATTGGAGGTTTAGTGCTTATCTCTTAGTAAATATAACACTAAGGACAAGCTCGAATAGGTGGTATCCCGTAGGGGATTCGAACCCCTGTTACCGCCGTGAAAGGGCGGGGTCCTAGGCCTCTAGACGAACGGGACACAAAATCATGTAAACATGAAATAGTTTTACAACGTAAGGTGCTATAAAAATAGCGTTGCCTAGGTGCTTACGTTGGTGCCGCTGATAATCACTATATATAATATATTGAATACCAACTCATCTTAACTTATTGGTGGAGCTAAACGGAGTCGAACCGTTGACCCCTTGCATGCCATGCAAGTGCTCTACCAACTGAGCTATAGCCCCTTGCTAAGGGTGGGCGTATTTTATGCAAGTTAAGTAATCTTGTCAATACTTTTTTTTGATTATTTTGAAAATATTTCAAAAAAGAAGTCTTTACAGCAGATTACAGCAAAAATAGCGCCATCGCTTAAGATGTGGCGGCATTATATGTCAAAATTATGAACGTGAAAAGCCTTTAATTCAAAAATAAGGCAATTTTTTTGTTTTTAACGATTTAACGCGGAATTAATTAACCTAATAGGCCACTCATCATCAAACGCCTATAAAGAAAAGCTATATACACAAAGCGGGCCGAATTTAACATGGCCCGCTCCTGAAAAAAACAGCGATAATAAAGGGTAATTACTATTTTTGATTATAGCCCCTCACCAAACCGACCTTGTTGAAAGTCGTTTACGGCCTCAATAATTTGTTTTTGGGTGTTCATGACAAATGGACCGTATTGGACGATAGGCTCATTTAGCGGACGTCCGGTGATTAAGATGACCTTGGTATCTTGCGTAGTATCCGCTTCAATAATTACCCCATCCGTATTGGCGACGTTTTTTAGTATGGCCATGGTTTTCACAGGTATCTGCTGATCAGAAATACGAGCACTGCCACGATACACAAAGACAAAGGCATTATGGTCGGCAGGGATGGCATGACTAAAGCGACTGCCTGCCGACAAATGAATGTCCAAGTAAGTCGGTTCAGTCACCTCACGAGTGACCGCGCCTTGGATACCATGTGATTCCCCAGCAATGACCGTAACATTGGCACCGCTGTTAGTCGTAAACTGGGGTAGGTCAGCCTTCTGAAAGTCTTTATACCAAGGGTCTCTCATTTTGTCTTTAGCCGGTAGGTTCAGCCACAACTGAAAGCCTTCCATGTTCCCGTCTTCTTGTTCGGGGATTTCTGAATGGATAACTCCACTGGCTGCGGTCATCCACTGTACGCCCCCGTTTTCAATCAAGCCTTCATTACCCGCACTGTCTTTATGACGCATACGACCACTGATCATATAAGTAATGGTTTCAAAGCCGCGGTGAGGATGATTAGGGAATCCAGCGATATAATCGTCAGGATTGTCACTTTTAAAGTTATCTAGCATCAGATAGGGATCTAAGCGGTGCTGTAGTTCCTGAGTCAAGACTCGGGTTAGCTTTACGCCTGCGCCGTCTTGAGTGTCTATACCGGCAAACAAATGCTCAACGCTGCGAGGTGAGCTTACGACAGGTTCTTTGGCTTGCTGTTGTTGTGTATTATCAATGATTGTCATGGCAGAGGTTCCTTTATTTATAACTATTATTTACAAGCATCTGTATAACTATCTACAAAAGCACATTTAGTTTTGTATTCGATTTGTTCGTTTTATTCTATGTAGCGAAATCTCTATTGCCAGCATTTTTGGGGTTAGTGTTACTAGGGTCAGCGCAGTATCGATAACCAACAAAGCAAATGCTGGTTTGTGTGCTTGATACATTTACTTTAGTAACTTCAGTCGTCTTTGCTTATATGCTTTTTTTAGGACAAATGTTATTTAAAACAGTAGGTTGGCAAAAGTATATTGTCCAAAATTAGAGCGGCTATAAACACAAGTGAAAGCAAAACCAGTAGCAAAATTGAAAGCAGCACTGGTAATGGTGGCTATAAACTGTGATAAAATAGCAAACTCGACTTGGGTTAACTTTTACCTTTTAGTCTTAAAAATAGTACTAATAGTCTTGAAAAAAGTATTAAACCGCTGGAGCTTTTCGGCTTCCTACCTATGGTTTTATTTTATGATCTATTCACAGCATTTATCAGGTGCCCGTGAGCACTGAATATCAATTTAAGCCCCATGAACAACCCTTTATGGTGGGCTCTCCTGCAAACCCTGATCATCCTTCATTGCGTAAGGTGTTGTACTTACTTATCGGTATTCTTGTCGGTCTAATCGCAGGTTTTCAAAACGGTTTGTTGGTGGTTAATTTACCTAATATCCAAGGCTCATTGGGGTTGACCCCTGTCGAAGGGGGCTGGATATCGGTCACTTATAACATGACCAATGCTTGTATTACTGTATTGCTATACAAGATACGGCAGCAATTTGGCATATCTTCATTTAGCAAAATCGCCCTATTTTTACTATTACTGGCCACCAGTTTGCAGTGGATAGTGAGCAGTGGCTTGCTAACGGTTTATATTGATAACTTGCTTGAGCCTTACTATTTGGAGCTTATTGCTCGTGGTATCAGTGGCATTGCTGCCAGTGCAATGACAGTACTGGCGATTTTTTACTCGTTACAGGGTATGCCTGTCGCAAAACGTATCAGTGGTATGATTTTGGGGTTTGGCCTAGTCCAGTTTGGCACTCCCTTAGCCCGTATTGTCTCACCTTATCTGGCGGTCGAAGGTGATATTGAGAATTTATTTCTATTTCAATTTGGTCTGGCGCTGCTTTGTTTTGGGTTAATCAATCTATTAGAGCTACCGCCTGGCAAGACGGACAAAGTTTTTGAAAAACTCGATATCTTGAGTTTTACATTCTTTGCAGGGGGGCTTGCTGCTCTATGCGTATTTTTGGTGCAAGGGCGGATTGTATGGTGGACTACGCCCTGGCTGAGTTATCCGCTCATCATTGCCTTCGTGTGTATTAATATTGCGTTATGGATTGAAACACATCGCAAAAATCCGATGCTACAAGTACGGTGGATGCGCAGTCGTAATGTCATTGCCTTTATGATTACCGGCGCTGTTATGCGAATATTGCTGTCCGAACAGAGTGTGGGGGCGGCAGGACTGTTAACAACTTTGGGCTATGGCAATGATCAGATGGTGGGGTTCTATGCTGTTGTATTAGCGGCAAGTTTATTAGCACTGCTTATCAGTATGTGGTTACTTAAGGCAACAGAGCTGCGTCGACCGGTTATTATCGCGGTGGCTTTAATCGCCTTAGGGGCTTGGCTAGATACAGGGGCATCCCTTAATTCTACCCCAGAAATGTTTTATGCTAGCCAATTTTTAATTGCTTTTTCTGCTATTTATTTTATGGGTCCTATGGTCTTTGAGGGCATGATTCGCGCTATTGCTAATGGTCCTGCTTATATTATTAGCTTCTCTGTTATTTTTAGTATTTCTCAAACCATTGGCGGGCTTGCGGGTGCGGCAATCATTCAAGCTTTTACCACGATACGTACCCAAAGCCACTATGCCAATATGATGAACTCAGCCAATTTGGGTGACCCTGCTGCTTTGTCGCAAATTATTAAAAACGTCACGCTACAAGCAACAGTAGCGGCCTATCGAGATTTATTCTTTGTCGCAGCCGTTATGGCCAGTGTGACTACTATTATTTTGCTACTTAATTTTGCTTATCACCGCTATCACAAAAGCAATCCGCTGGGTAAAGAGCTTGCCATTCTTGCCAAAATGCTCGGAAAATAAATATCATCGCTCCTAACGGTTGACTGCCTAATCCAGGGTGGTTCGGCAAGTTTTGTTGAGGCTCGCTATAAACGTTTTTCGCCCTTAATATTACGTTAAAAATATTGCCACAAAACATGACTCTACAAACTTTTTATCTTTATTTATTATTTTCTATATTCTTTATTTGCTATAAAAGGAGAGCGTCTTGAGCCAAGAAAAGTATAATGACCTTAATGAGCCTACTCAGACGCCGGCCACTCCTTCTGCAGATACGCCTCTACAAAAAGCGACTATCAATGATGAGCAGCATAAACAAGCTGTGTCCTCTACTATCACTACAGAGACTAAACCTGAATCAACGCCTGAAGCAGAGGGTACATCAGAAGCTGGTGATAATACCGCTGATAATAATGACCCACCAAAACCACCAAAAGAGCCTATCTCTTCGACATATAGTTGGTCTCCGAAAAAAAAACCGCTGCTTCATCTAATTTTCCTAATAGCATTGATTGTTATAGGCGTATTGTTGATCTTATACGCTTGGAAACTGCCTCCATTTACGCCTACGGTGCAGCATACCGACAATGCCTTTGTTAAAGGTCGCACCACCATCATCAGCCCACAAGTTTCCGGTTACGTGACACAAGTGGCAGTGCAGGATTTTGCTAAAGTTGCCGCTGGTGATTTATTGGTAAAAATTGACGATCGCAACTTTCAGCAGCAATTACAACAAGCCGAGTCTAATATCCAAGTGGCAGTTACCAATCGAGCTGCCAATGAGCAAGACGTGCAAGTCAGCCAGGCTCAGATAGAGGCCCGCGAAGCAGATTTACACAGTGCCGAAGCGCGTGTACTGAGTGCCGAGCAAGATGTGCAGCGTTACCAAGACTTAGAGGCTATGACTATTGGTGCCGTTTCAAAAGCAGAGGTTGCGCATACTCAAGCGCAGCTCGCCCAGGCTAAAGCAGGCGTTGAGCAGGCCCGAGCAAATTTAGAGGCAGCCAAGCAAGCGCGCCAGAAGACACTTAGCAACCATTCATCATATGATGCCAATATCGAAAATGCCCAAGCCGCTGCCAAACAAGCGAAAATCAATTTAGACAATACTTTTATCACTGCGCCTGAATCGGGTCAGCTTAGCCAATTGAGCGTTAAAAATGGACAATATGTGACTCCGGGTATGCAGCTTATGTATATTGTGCCGGAAGGCGTGTGGGTGATTGCTAACTTTAAAGAGACACAGGTCGCTAATATAGTCATCGGTGATCGGGCTACTATACAGGTTGATGCCTTAGGCGGAAAAACTTTCACAGGTCGTGTCAGCAATATTTCACCAGCAACAGGTAGTGAATTAACCACGGGAAGCGCTAACCCTGCTACAGGCAACTATATTAAAGTGGCACAGCGTATTCCGGTGCGCATTGATTTAGATGCCAATCAACCTGACCTCGCAAGGTTACGTCCTGGTATGTCAGTTGAAGCGGATGTTGATACTAAGTCGCATACTAATACACAAGCCAAGACAACTACGGTCAAAACAACTTCTACCAAGATAACTACTACCCAATAAATACTATAGGAATAACCCATTGGCCGGTCTTAAATATATTTCTCACTATCCTGAGTATATTCAGGATCAAGCCAAGGCTTTAATTGAAGCAGATCGCTTAGGCGACTATCTGAAACAAAAGTATCCTGAGGAACATCAGCTTCAAAGTGATAAGGCGCTTTACCAATACGTCACCGAGCTAAAAAACCGCCACATGAAAAATGTGGGCACATTATCGCAGGTCAGCTACAACAGTAAACTTAAAGTATTAAAACAGGCTCTAGGTATCCACACCCATCAGTCTCGGGTGCAGGGCAGTAAACTTAAATCGCACAATAGCATCACTGTAGCCAGTGTGTTTAAAGAGGCACCATTAGAGTTTTTGCGAATGATTGTGGTGCATGAGTTGGCTCATTTTAAAGAAAGTGATCATAACAGAGCCTTTTACCAGTTGTGCACGCATATGCAACCGGATTATCACCAAGTTGAGCTAGACATGCGGTTGTGGTTACTGTGGCGAGAGTTAGAAAAGAATGAAAGCTAAAAAGTTGTTAATAAAAAAGGGCTGACAATCACTGTCAGCCCTTTTATTTTCTAATTTATAAACAAGCCTATATTATTAATGTTACTAAGACAATTGTAATGAGCCTTTAGCAGACATCACTAAATCGATAACATCACCAGCATCAATAATTTCAAAACGCTCATCAATGGCTGATTCTTCTATGCCATTGTGTTTTAGGCAAGCGCCGCACACTAGAATTTGACCCCCTTTCTCCATAAACGCTTTTAAAAGCTCAGCAGCAGGTTTAAAAGGTGCGCCGATGTCGATTTTGTCAAACGCATTGGGTACAGCTAGACGTACACCATCTACCATTAAGATAATAGTTGCCGAATGCCCTTTTTCTAAGGCTTTACCAGCCATGGTTAAGGCAATCGTTACTTTGCTCGGATTATTGTCATTATCGAATAGGGTGCTAACATAGTCTGTTGTTTTAGGCATGGTGTCTCCTTGATTTTAATTTTAATGGGATTATTTGTTGGAAGAAATTATCTATTTATCTTGTCTCTAAGTATTAGCATAACAATTATTATATATTTTTATATAATGTTTTGTCGTCAGCGTGTTATAGGCAAGTAAGTTAAGGTTTCTAAAGGGTTTAGAAAAGAGCTTTTGTAGAATTGTGTTTCAGATGAGCACAAAAAAGCTGAGTAGAAGCTCAGCTTTTGGGTTTTGAGGAACTATGGTTATGGCTAGATAGCGTTACCACCTGCATTGTTCCAGATTTTACTGAATCCAATAGCAGGCAGATATAAACTTTCAGTATCTAGTTTGATTCTAACAGGAGAAACAGATGTTTTAAAAAGATTAACCACATAACTATGACCACGTTCAGTTTCTGGGGTATAACTATAGTAATACTTATTAGTACCATTAAACTTTAGACACCAACGTGACATTTTTACTGCTTGTCCATTAAATACAACGGTTGTACTTGTGGGGTACCCAGTTTCATAGCTACACATGCTATCATCATCCAAATAAGCGTTTGCAAAATAAAGTCTTTGCTTACCCCCTTGAGAGTGGCTTATTAAGGCTTCAAAGTACTTTAAATCCGAATCGTAATCTGAGGAATATGATACTACAGTTCCAAATCCTCCTGATGTAGTACCCCATGGTATAGTATTAACAATTGTTGTAGCATAACTACTTAAAGAAATCATTAAGGATGTAGCTAAAGTAACGATATACTTTATTGTTTTCATGGTTTGATCCTCGGAAGTAAATAACACTATAAACATTTTATTATATTAATTTATATTTACACTGTAGTGAGGATTATGCAACGAAAAAACGTGAACTCTGCATTAGCAAAGCTCACGTTGGTAGCAATAATCTTTAAGTTGAGCTAAAACTAAAACTAACTAAAACCTATTCAGCAGCAGTCAAAAAGTCTGGCATATCCGCTGCGGTTTTCTCAAGTTTCTTCAGTTTCTTTTTGCCAATACCGCCTAAAACTTCTACGGCATGACGTAGGCGAGTTAAAGTCATGTCCGCGCCAATCACGTACATAGAGTTCATTACAGGCGTCGATGACGTACTACCAGCGATGGCGATAAAGAATGGTGCCATCATGTCACGCAGTTTGATATCCATTGCAGCGCTTAAGCCTTTTAGGGTAGCGAAGATATTCTCTTCGGTCCATTCAGGTAGGGCTTCAAGCTTCCACGTGGCAATTTGTAGGATTTCCATGATTTGCTCAGGCGTTAGTGTCTTGTGCTCAAAGCTTTCGGCAGTGATGTTTGGTAGGTTTTGGAAGTAGAAACCTGCCCAGTTTACCGCATCAGATAGCAAATGAATGCGAGGCTGAATCGCCGCCGCAATCGCAGTTAGCTTATCTGAATCATTTGCCCAGTCTAGAATCTTATTTTTAAGCTGTTCAGGGGTTAAGGCACGCAGCCATTCGCCGTTTAACCAGTTCAGTTTTTCGATATCGAAGATAGGACCACCTAATGACACACGGGTAATATCAAAGCTGGCAATCATCTCCTCAAGGGTGAAGATTTCTTTATCATCAGGCATTGAGTAGCCCATACGGCCCAAGTAGTTCAATAGCGCTTCAGGCAACACACCGGCATCACGATAGTAAGTGATTGAAGTTGGGTTCTTACGCTTAGAGAGCTTTGATTTGTCTGGGTTACGTAGCAGTGGCATATGGCATAGCACTGGCATTTCCCAACCGAAGTATTCGTATAATAGTTGATGCTTAGGCGCAGAGTTCAGCCATTCTTCACCACGAATAACGTGAGTGATTTCCATTAAGTGGTCATCCACCACGTTTGCCAAATGGTAAGTTGGCAGACCGTCTGTTTTTAGCAGCACTTGCATGTCCACTTGTTCCCAAGGAATCTCAACCTCACCGCGTAGCATGTCTTGAATTTTACACACGCCTTCAGTCGGTACTTTCATACGAATAACGAAAGGTTTGCCTTCTGCGGCTAATTTATCAGATTCTTCGCGTGGTAGATCGGCATAACGACCATCATAATGAGGGTTCTCGCCGCGGGCGATTTGGTCAGCACGCATCGCATCTAGCTCTTCTGGCGTACAGAAGCAGCGGAACGCATGACCTTTATCTAACAGTTCTTGCGCATGTTTTTTA
Organism: Psychrobacter sanguinis; assembly: GCF_020736705.1. Lineage (NCBI taxonomy): Bacteria > Pseudomonadati > Pseudomonadota > Gammaproteobacteria > Moraxellales > Moraxellaceae > Psychrobacter > Psychrobacter sanguinis. Next base: position 818,061 of record NZ_CP085990.1, on the reverse strand, counting down.
TAAATATCACTGCGCTCACTTTGACGATAAGGGGCATGTGGGCCACCATTGTCCGGACCTTCCGCCCAATCAAGACCCACCCAACGCAGGGCATCCAAAATCATTTTTTCAGATTGCTCAGTTGAACGGCTTTGGTCAGTGTCCTCTATTCTAAGGATGAATTCACCGCCATGCGCTTTAGCAAAAGCTAAGTTGAATAGGGCAATATAGGCAGTGCCTACGTGCGGAAAACCGGTAGGTGAGGGGGCAATACGGGTACGAACAGGACGATTCGAAGCAGTCTGTGTCATGAGAGTTCTCTTATAATCTGTTTATATCAAAGTTTAAAAAGGTCTATAAAAAACCAGAGTAAAGGGGGTAATAATAAGAAACGAAAATTGGATGTGGACTTAAAACACATTATAACAGGTTTGGCCTAAGGCTTATAAATCACAGATAAATTGAAACAAACCTTAATTTGAAAAAAAAGTGATAAATTTCTACCAAAATTCATCTCAAAATAAGGCGAGATACCAAAAAAAGCATATAATACGCCTTAGTTTGCCTGCTTACCTTGACAAGCAACTATGACTTGCGATAATGAGGTTGACCTTGTTCGACCTTCGTTTTTTAGTCGCTAAAATGAATATAACTGATTGGCCATAGTGTTGGTAAATGGTGAGTCATAATGCTTGAAAGGCAGTGATATTATTTTATTAATTGCCGTATTGTTAAATTCTTTATGGGTCAGTTTAGCCGCGTACTGAATCGCGGGTTAATTAGCACCAGACTTTTTTTACTGAGCTATTTTTTTATTGAGCCATTTTTTACTGAGCTATTTTACTGAAATTTTTTACAGACTTAGTTTGTATTGTTTACTCCATTAAGGGAGCCTATTTATTGTGACCGACGCCGTCTCTTCAGCTGCAGCAAACCCTTCCTCACCCAAAGCCAATTTTAGCCACGAAACCGTGCTATTGTATGAGACTGTCGCCGCTGTCTTAGGTAAAAATCCCACAAAAAAATCTAGCAAAGCCACTGACTCAGAATCTAAAGTCTCTGGCATTTTTGTGGACGCGACCTTTGGTCGAGGCGGTCACAGCAAACTGCTTTTAGAGTCATTAAGTGACGATGGGCAACTTTTTGTGTTTGATAAAGACCCTGAAGCCATCGCTGTGGCGGAAGAAATAGCAAAAAGTGACAATCGTGTGACAGTTGTGCATGATAGTTTTGCCAATATAACCCACTGCTTGAATGAACACGGCATCACGCAGGTAAATGGCATCATGGCTGATTTAGGGGTCTCCTCTCCGCAATTGGATGACGGCAGTCGCGGCTTTAGCTTTATGCGAGATGGTGCCATCGATATGCGTATGGACACCAGTCGTGGTCAGTCAGTAGGGGAGTGGCTAGAGACAGTAGACGAAGAAGAGCTTGCCAATGTATTGTATGATTTTGGGGAAGAGCGACACAGCCGCCGAATCGCCCGCGCTATTAAACAGATGGAGCGCTATACCTCAACACTAGAGTTAGCAGAAGTGATTAAGCAGGCTCACCCAAAATGGCAAAAAGGCAAACATCCGGCGACTCAAAGTTTCCAAGCCATGCGCATATTTATTAATAATGAGCTGGGTGATATTGATAGTTTTTTACAACAGAGCTTGACGTTGTTAGCGCCCGAAGGTCAATTGGCAGTCATAAGCTTCCATTCGTTAGAAGACCGCCGTATTAAGCAGTTTTTACAGCGTCACAGCCGAGGCCAATACCCTGAAGATGAAAACCTGCCGATGCCACCGGTGCGCCCCCGCTATTTTAGTAAGCCAAAACGCATTGCACCAAGTAAGGCTGAGGTGAGTGTTAATAATCGTTCACGTAGTGCTTGGTTAAGAGTAGCAACCCGCACCGATACCCCATATAATAACGCCCCTAGCGAGCTACACAGCTAAAGCAGATTATTGTATAAATCAGGTCAGTTAAGGGGACACGCTGAGCGTGGTAAGTTAAACACAATCTAGTCCTCAAAAACCCATAACGCTGCTCTTTTACGGAGCCATTTTTTACCCTTAAAGACCACTCGGGTCACAACATCAGTCACATATGGCAAATAATAAATCCCCAAGCTCGAATCTAATAGATAAAGACTCGCTAGAGATTAGCGATTTTTTAACCAAGCGTTATCGTGGTGTTAGCGTCTACGGTGCTGTCATGATTTTGCTAGCGATTGGCATAATCTGGACAGCGGTATTGACCGCCGAACAGGTGCAACAGTACCATGAGGACTATATGGCGTTGCAAAAAATGAAAGTTGAACATCGTAATTTACAAATTGAGAATCAGCGTTTGGTCATCGAACAACAAACCTTTAGTGCCACGCCACAAATTGCCAGCCGTGCGGTTACGCAGCTTGGTATGTATTCCCCCACAACTAAAGACAAGCTTATCTTGCAGCCGACAGCGGCTAAGCCTGGGGATAGGTTGAATATTGAACAGCCCAAAGCAGCCGATGAAGCAGAATTGACCATCCAGCAGCAACAAGGAGGCAAAGATGAGTAAGAAGCCTTCTAATCCGCCAAGTAGTCCAAGAAAAAAAGCCACTGCTCCAAAAACCAGCACCAAAAAAAGTGCTGCTGATAAGCCCATGCACGGTAAAGTGACTGAGCCTTTGGTTGCCCCTAAAAAGCCGCAGTCCTCGAAAGGTGGTAAAGCCAATAGTAGTAATACCGACAAAGGGGGTATGGCCAAGCTAAAATTCTGGCAGAAAGAAAAAGAGACCAGTGGTGCTTATACCAGTGTCAAACATCGCAATCATAAAGGCACAGTAGGCGCCTCTACTCGAGCCAGCGCAGAAAGTGACTTAATTCGCTTTAAAATAATCTGGTTTTTTGCCTCTTTATTTTTATTGGGTTTGGTTAGCCGTGCTTTGTACCTGCAACTCATTAATTCTCAAAAATTTATTGATAAAGGTAATGAAATAATTACCAGTGAGCGTACTCAGCATTCTTATCGAGGTATGATCACCGATCGTAATAACCAGCCATTGGCGGTAAGTGCGCCTTTGTCCAGTGTCTCGTTTAGTCCTTATGACTATGCGCAGGCTTACTATGACTTGCAGAAGCGCATTAAGAAAAATTCAGATGACCCGGAAGCACAGCAAAGACTGCTTAAGAAATTAAAAGAGATGGATTTGGCTCAACTTGCCAGTGTCTCTGGGGTATCACTTGAGCGTCTACAACAAGCTGTGGCCATCAATAACACCGTCGATGTGAGTGATGACGATGCGGTAAAAGCAGTATTGCCTAAAGGATCTGGTTCACATTACCTGCCCTTATTAAACAAAGTAACTCCAGAGATTGCCGATGCGGTAGTGGCGTTGGACTTCCCTGGCGTTTATGAAAAACAAGAGTTTCGCCGTTACTACCCTCAGCCGCAACCCAATGCGCAGCTACTGGGCTTCATGGGCCATAATGCCAATGATCCTAATAGTGGCTATGAAGGCCGCGCCGGTGTTGAACGTCAGTTTCAAGCGAAGCTGGCGGGCGAAGATGGTAAGGTTCGAGTACTAAAAGACCGTTATCAAAATAGCATTGAAGAGCTTGAACAAATTAAACCTATGGTGCCTGGACAAGATGTTAACTTGTCTATTGACTCACGTCTACAGTATCTGCTGTACAAGGAGCTTGAGCATGTGGGTCGTGTACAAGAAGCCAGATGGTCAACCGGGATGGTGGTCGATGTACACACTGGCGAAGTCTTGGCATTGTCTACTTGGCCATCGTTTAACAACAATAACTTAAACGAAATGACCGGCAATAACCAACGTAACCGAGCCGTACTAGACGTATTTGAGCCCGGCTCAGTGATGAAGCCTTTCACAGTGGCCGCAGCATTGAAATCTGGAAAATATACTGAAAACTCACTGATTAATACCAGCCCAGGATCAATCAGAGTAAGAGGCTATACCATTCGAGATCACAATAACTTGGGCACAATTACCATGTCTACTTTGATTCAAAAATCAAGTAACGTGGCCTCTACTAAGATTGCATTGTCTCTACCACCTGATGGCATTACCAATGTGCAAAAAGAATTCGGTTTTGGCAAAAAGACCGCACTGAACTTCCCAGGAGAGCAGGCCGGTATTATTCCAACGCCTAAGGAAATTGAAACCTCTCGCCGTGCCACAGTAAGTTACGGTTATGGTTTGCAAGTGACTTTGGCTCAGATTGCTCAGGCTTATGCCGCACTAGGCTCAGGAGGTGTATTACACCCCTTAACCTTAGAAAAACAAAAGCAAAGACCAGTAGGCACACGGGTGTTGGATGAAAAACATGCCATGTCTGTGGTTAAAATGATGGAAACCGTTACTCAGCCAGGGGGTACAGCGACTGCCGCCGCCATCGATGGTTATCGTATTGCCGGTAAAACGGGTACTTCACGCCGAGTAAATCCGAAAGGGGGTTACTACACTGATCAATACCGTACGGTGTTTGCCGGTATCGCGCCTGCATCCAATCCACGTTTGGTAACGGTCATCTTGGTCGAAGATCCTAGAAAGACTTACTACGCCGGTATTGTGGCAGCGCCCGTATTTAAAAACGTGATGCAAGAAGCATTGCGTCTTTATAACGTACCCTTAGATAAACCGTTGAAAACTGAATAATTTAATCAACAATAAGCATGGATAGCCGCTTAGCTAGTTAATTGCTTAACGCTTCAATTAATGACGTCTTTACCGGTAACTACATTTACCGATAACTACGCTAACTGAAAAGTTAATAGTGGCTAGCTAAATGGCTGAATGCATCTAACAAGGCTAGCAGAATGACAGCGAATCAATTAGCATCGACAGACAACGAGGCTTCAGCATTAACCTTACGCCAAGTGGTTGAAACTGCTTTAAAAGTCTTACCTGAACAGTCTCAGACTTTGCAGCAAATTTTATCTCAGCCGGGCATTGATATAGCGTTTTCCAAATTTGTATTGGACAGCCGTCAACTGGACAATGAGGTAAATAATGCTCCATCTGTCGCTGCACCTGCTGCGTTCGTGTTATTAAAAAGTCATACTCAACCTATCGAAAAAAGCCAACAATATGCCCAAGTAGCCGCTGAAAAAGCGGCTTTTATCCTTACTGAGATTGAGCCTCAATACTTAGCATCTAGCACCCAAACCGCTGAGTATGCGTGTCCTATTATATTTGTTGCCAATCTACGTGATATTTTGGGCAGCTTGATTCAAATCAGCTTATTGCCTTCTGCTTCTTTATCGAGTCTTACCCAGAGTTCAGATTTACAACAGCAGCTGCCGCAAGTCATTGCGGTAACGGGTACCAATGGTAAGACCACTATCAGCCAATTGATTGCCCAACTTTGTCAATTTTCAAACGTCGCTCAGCTACAAAACAGCGCTGTCATGGGCACTGCAGGTAATGGTCGTCTAGACAGTTTAGTACAAGCCAGTCATACCACGGGCGATGCCTTAGCGGTACAACGCTTTTTGCGAAAGATGCACGATGAAGGTGTCAGTATCTTGGCCTTAGAAGCCAGTTCACACGGTTTAGACCAGCAGCGTCTACAAGCTGTGCCAGTGACCGTTGCTGTTTACACCAATTTAAGCCGTGATCACCTCGACTATCACCCCGATATGGAAGATTACGCCCGTGCCAAAGCCCGTTTATTTGATACTGCCTATTTCCCACAATTGACCCACGCTGTGATTAATGCCGATGATGAATTTGCTTCATTGATGGCAGAGACTGCTCGCCGTTCAGGGGTTAAAGTCTGGTTATATAGCTTAGCGTCAGAACAAGGAACTATTAACGAGATAGCCAATGATGCCTACTTTGTGGCGAACAAGATTGAGCCCAGCTTGGAAGGTGTCAAAATTGAAGTCGAAACCAGCTTTGGCTCATTAACCTTACACAGTCCGCTATTGGGACGCTTTAATGTGGCCAACCTGTTGGCAGCAGTCGCAGGAGCAATGGCGTTGGGTATCGAGCTTGAAGACCTGCCTGCTTTAGTGACTAAATTGCAAGGGGCTAGTGGACGTATGCAACGGGTTAGCATTGAGGACCAAGACGCAGACTCGGAGCAGGGCGTATTCATCGTCGATTATGCCCATACGCCAGATGCCTTAACTCAAGTATTGACCAGTTTAAAATCACATTGTAGTGGCAATCTTTGGGCCATCTTCGGCTGCGGTGGTGACAGAGACAAAGGTAAGCGTCCTCTGATGGCACAGGCAGGTTTGGCTGTGGCCGATAAAGTGGTATTGACCTCTGACAATCCACGCAGTGAAGACCCCGAACAGATCTTAGAGGACATGCAGCAGGGCATGAGTGACGAGCAGCATCAGAAAACCAAAGTCATTGCCGACCGCAAACAGGCGATTCAATACGCGGTAGAGCATGCCGGTTCGCAAGATATCGTGGTCATCGCGGGCAAAGGTCATGAGACCTATCAAGAAATCAAAGGTGTACGTCATGACTTTGATGATAGAGAAGTGCTGCAACACGCCTTAATCGAGGCTAACAAACGTTAACCTCGGTTGGCTTGGCCAATTATTCTTTGGTTAATAGCATACGGTTAGCGATATAAATAACTTTTAATTCAGATGAGACACAGTAATGAGCCAATCAAACACAGACTCAGCCCAAACTAGCGGATTATTCAACTGGACGCCTGAGCATCTTCAGGCAGCAACGGCTCAGCTTGACAGTCAATGGATTGGCTTAGATGCTCAAAACAAAACAACGCTCAATGCCACTCGTATCATTACTGATACCCGTAAAATACAGGCCGGTGACATCTTCTTAGCCATTGTTGGCGAGAACTTTGATGGGCACAATTTTGTGACTGCCGCTGTTGAGAAGGGCGCTATTGCTGCCATTGTTAGCCAACCTATTGAAGCATTACCCGTACCGCAACTTAAGGTAGACGACACTCGTTTGGCTTTCGGTCAAATTGCCGCCTATCGTCGTCAGCAGCATCCTAATCTAAAGGTAATTGCCTTAACCGGATCAAGTGGCAAAACCACTGTCAAAGAGATGCTGCGTCATATCTTTACCCAAGTAGAAACAGCCAATGCCGCTCAGCAAAGCACCACTCTAGTGACACGCGGTAATCTAAATAATGACTTTGGCGTACCCATGATGCTGCTTGAATTAGAGCAACAACACCGTTATGCGGTCTTAGAGTTAGGCGCAAACCATGTGGGTGAGATTGCTTATACCACGGCTATGGTCAAGCCAGATGTGGCCTGTATCTTAAACATCGGAACGGCGCATCTTGGGGAATTTGGCGGTCGTGACAATATTGCCAAAACCAAGGCAGAGATTTATCAGTCGTTGACAGAATCTAGCACTGCGGTGGTGCCGTTTGATGACGATTATACGCAGCAATTAACCGCGGTCGCTAAACAGCACACACCCAATGTGATTCATTATGGTTGGCAGCATTTACAACATAACAGTGATAAGGCTGACTCAAGCCAGCCTCAAGTTTACGCCACTGAGGTGCAGACCACTGCGCTACAAAGCTGTTTTAAATTACATTTTGACCTAGATTCACAAACCTCTGTGGTAGACATTACGCTACCTATGTCAGGCGAGCATAATGTGAGCAATGCTTTAGCAGCAGCTGCCTGTGCTTATGCCGCTGGCATCGCTCCTGAAGTTATCGCAGCAGGCCTGAATCAAGCCACCTCTAGCAAAGGCCGCTTGGGAAGACAGACCTTAGGCATGCACCACATTATCGATGATACCTATAATGCCAATCCAAACTCTATGCGAGCTGCCGCCGATGTCTTGGCCGCTCAAGCAGGCTATAAAGTATTGGTACTTGGCGATATTGGTGAGCTTGGTGATGCCTCTAGTGAAGAGCATTACAAACTCGGGCAAGCGATTGCAAATAAAGCAATTGATTTGCTGCTGTGTGCAGGCGAATTTGCTGCGGATACTGTCGCCGGCGCTCGCAATCAAGGTATGCAGCAGGCGTATGCTTTTGATACTAAAGCAGAATTATTTCCTAAGCTTCAAGCAGTATTGGCCCAAAAGACCGAAAGCCAACAGGTTTGTACCCTATTATTCAAAGGGTCACGCAGCACGACTATGGAAACCTTAATCGATGATTTAAGCAAAAATACGGATTGATTTACTTTCTAAAGATGCATTAACAATGTGCGTTTTTGGTGAAAAGTTGCTTTAATCCTGTTTTTATCCCGTATTTTTGCGATAATTCGACTGATTTGGCCTTTTTGAGGCTTAAAAACAAATTTCATATTCAGTGTCACAGCTTCAGTTGTGGCAATGCTGTCTTATTTTAAATTTTATTTTCATTGCTATTTATTGTTAAATATACAAAATTTTTTAAAAATTCATGAGGAGTAGGCGGTGTTATATTGGTTGTTTGACAGTTGGTTGAGTCAATTCTATTCACCGTTTTCAGCGGTGTCATCTTTAACTCTACGGGCACTGCTCACTGTCATTACCTCACTCGCCTTTAGTATTATCCTCGGCCCACGTACTATCGCTTATCTTCGCAGTGTCAAATATGACCAAGCGGTACGTGATGATGGTCCTAAAACCCACTTAGCAAAAACCGGTACACCAACCATGGGTGGGGTACTTATTTTAACCTCAATTGGTTTCTCAACATTGTGTTGGGCCAATTTAACCAACCCTTATGTTTGGATTTTAATGGTGGTGATGGTTATTTTTGGGGCAGTAGGTTGGGCAGATGACTGGCTTAAGATTAAATATAAAAACCCCAAAGGTTTAATCGCTCGCAAAAAGTATTTTTGGTTATCAGTGGGCGCTTTGTTTGTGGGTAGTTCCCTGTATTATATCGCCAGTCAGCAACCTGACCCCGCCAGTACCAAGGCTATGGTGGATTTATTGATACCTCTATTTAAAGATTGGGTTATCCCTTTCTCAGCGGTACCTTTTGGTTTGGCATTTATTATTTTCACCTACTTTGTCATTAATGGCTCGTCTAATGCGGTGAACCTCACCGATGGTCTAGACGGCTTGGCCATTTTGCCAGTAGTATTCGTTGCCGCCGGTCTCGGTGTCTTTTCTTATGTATCAGGTGATGTACGCTTTGCCGACTATTTGCATGTACCCTATATTGCTTATAACTCTGAGGTGACCATTGTCTGTGCTGCCATGATTGGCTCTGGTTTGGGCTTTTTATGGTACAACGCGCATCCAGCACAAGTATTTATGGGCGACGTTGGTGCTTTGGCACTGGGGGCGATGTTGGGTACTATCGCGGTAATGACCCGTCAAGAAATTGCTTTTGCCATTATGGGTGGTTTATTTGTGGCAGAAGCTGTATCAGTCATCTTACAAGTGGGCTCATTTAAGCTACGTAAGAAACGCGTGTTATTAATGGCACCGTTGCATCATCACTTTGAAGAGCTGGGCTGGAAAGAGACCCAAGTTGTGGTGCGCTTTTGGATTATTGCTATTTTGCTGGTAGTGCTAGGACTAATGACCTTAAAGCTGCGTTAATACAGCAGTTTAATTACTGTACGATACTATCGACAATTCAATAATCAATATTTAGTAACGGGTGTCATATTGGCACCCGTTTTACTTTAAGTTTGATATCGTTAAATTTTAGGCTTGGCAATAGGATTTTTGACTTATGACCTTTCAACCTTTAGCATTTGATCAACCGCATTTTGTCTGTCCTTACTGTCAGTCCCCGCTCATTGTCGACGCTAAAACTTGGCTATGCGACGGCAGTTTGAACGATAAAGAGACTAAGCACCCTTTTGATGTGGCGCGCCAAGGCTATGTTAATTTATTACCGGTACAAAACAAAAAGTCTAAAGAGCCGGGGGACAGCCAAGCGTCTATCGATGCCCGCCATCGTTTTTTAAACCAAAGCTTTTATCAGCCGTTACAGCAGCTAATTGCCAGTTTGATTCAAGTAAAGTCAGGGCAATCAGCAGAATCAGTTCAATATCATTTAAATGCGCAAACTTGGCTGGATGTGGGCTGTGGAGAGGGCTATTACACGGGTGCTATAGCTGAGGCTCTAGCGAAAATAGATACCGATCATCCTTGTTTAATCGCACTGGATATCAGTAAGCCGGCGGTCGCCACAACCGCGAGAGTAGCAAAACAAGACCAGCAGCTTTGGTATCAGCTTAAAGCAGATAAATCGACGGCCAAAAATACCGCCATTTATCCTATGGTGGCCAGCGCCTCGCACTTACCCTTAGTAGACAAGAGTATTGATGGCATTAGCACTATTTTTAGTCCGATATTGCCCGAAGAATTTGCTCGAGTATTAAAGTCGGAGGGGCGTCTAATTATTGCCAAGCCAGATGCGGGGCATTTGCAAAGTATGCGTGAGGCATTGTTTGATGATGTGCGTCCGCATGATTCGGATAAGTTTTTAGAGGAGCTAGCCCCTTACTTTAAGGAGGTGGCAACGCATAAGGTATCGGCAGATTTGGTGCTTGAAAAGCAGGCCTTGGCTGATTTATTAACTATGACCCCGTATTCTTACCGGGCTAAAGCTGAAAAGCGTGAGGCGTTATTGGCTTCTACTGAGCATCAGCCGTTTGAGACTACTGCTCGCTTTGTGGTTTATGATTTGGTGAGAATTTAGCCAATAAACTGAGTTAGCCTATACCTAATCCAATTTAAGAAAACTGATAAATTTCTTTCAACTTTTTAACCTCTCGGATGATGCGCCTCATGAAGCTGTTGCAGTCTAGCGGTAGCGACATGGGTATAAATTTGCGTGGTTGATAAGTCACTATGGCCTAATAGTAACTGTACGCTGCGTAAATCAGCCCCATGATTGAGTAAATGGGTGGCAAAGGCGTGGCGTAGAGTGTGCGGTGATAAGTCGCTTTCAATGCCCGCTTGTTTGGCATATTTTTTAATCATATACCAAAAGTTTTGGCGGGTCATATAGCCCCCTTGTGTGGTTAAAAATACCGCTTGGCAGTTGCCAGACTTTAGATGTGCTACCAACTCACCTCGAGCATGACTCAAGTAATCATCCAAGGCTTCACTGGCATATTCTCCTAACGGTACCAGGCGTGTTTTATTACCTTTGCCAGTGATTTGTAGCCAACCTGCGTTGAGGTTGACTTGCTCTAAAGATAAGTTCATCAGTTCACTGACTCGAAGTCCGCAAGCGTAGAGTACTTCTAGCATTGCTTTATCACGTAATCCCAAAGCAGTGCTAGTATCAGGGGCAGACATCAAGCTTTCCACATCATTCTCAGACAAATCCTTAGGCAGCGAGCGTCCAATTTTTGGGGTTTTAATACGCTCACAGGGATTGTCTTCTCGGCGTTCATTACCGACCATCCATAAGTAGAACTGACGTAAGCTCGATAGCATACGAGCTTGAGTGCGCGGGGTTTTTCCTTGCTTATTAAGTGCTGTGAGGCATTGCATGACATCCGTATCATCCCAAAGCGTTAAAGCTTTAGGGTTGGTCGTTTCGCAGTGCTTTAAATCTCGCACATAGGCGTTACGAGTACGGGTGGACAGCCCCCGCGCCAGCATGGCTTGACGAAATTCTGTAATGTACGCCGGCTCATCATCGACGGCTAAAGCTTTAGGTTGTCTAGGCTGTACGGCGCGATCACGACTCATGGTGCACTCTCAACATCTTGATTAGGCTCTAAATAATAAAGATTCGAATATATCACAAAAGTGGGTAAGGGTCGTCTTTAACGGCCTTACGTACCTGATACTACCGGTCTTATTATAAATAAAAAAGAGGCCACCTATAGTGACCTCTTTTGAGCTAAAAGCACTGAGCCTATATTCACTAATGTATTAGGCTGATGTTAAAAACGGAAAATATGCTTAGATCCCATAATCACGGGGTTCATTCTGGAACGATACCCAGTGAGTTCTAGTGAACTCTTCTAAAACTTGATCGCTATTAAAGCGGCCAATACCTGAGTTCTTTACGCCCCCAAAAGGCACCATACTTTCATCATTTACTGGCATATCATTAATATGGGTCATGCCAGCTTGCATACGTTTAGCAAAGTTCATGCCGCGTTGCATATCGCCGGTGAAGACTGCGCTAGATAAGCCAAATTGAGTGTCATTTGCCAGTTTTAATGCCTCTTCTTCATCTTTGGCTTTAACGATGGCCACTAGCGGACCAAATATTTCGTTACGGAACAAGTCCATGTCAGCGGTAACGCCGGTGTAGATATAAGGTGACACCAACTGACCATCGATACGGCCTTCTAAGATTAAATTAGCCCCTTCTTTTTGTGCGGTGGCAATTTTGTCTTGTAATGACTCTAGTTGATTTTTATTGATAATAGGGCCAATGAAAGTATCTTCTTCGCTAGGATTGCCTACTTTTAAAGTCTTTACCTTGGCTTTGAATTTTTCGACAAAGGCATCATGAATGTCTGACTCAATAATAATACGGTTAATGGCCATGCAGATCTGACCTTGGTGTAAGAATTTACCAAACACAGCGGCATCGACTGCTTGATCAAGATCGGCATCTTTTAGCACCACAAAGGGGTTATTACCGCCCAACTCTAACGCCACATCTTTAATATAGTCTCCACTGAACGCCAGCTCACCAATGTGTTTGCCAACCGGTGTCGAGCCTGTGAACGATACTAAGCTTGGAGTATCGTGAGTGACGATAGCATCACCAATCTCACTGCCTGCACCAATCACCACGTTTAAAACGCCTTTAGGAAGACCTGCTTCTTCAAATAACTTCGCCAATAATAGAGCACCAGTGATAAGGGTGTCACTGGCTGGTTTCAATACCACGGCATTGCCTAAAGCGATAGCTGGCGCCAGTGAGCGCTGTGTAAGATGTAAGGGGAAGTTCCAAGGGCTAATTAAGGCAATTACACCGAGTGGGTCACGGAAGACATAGTTCTCTTTACCGGGGGTGTTACTAGGTCGGATTTCTCCATGTACACGGTTAGGGTAAGTCGCAGCCTCTACGGTAACCGTTTTTGCAATATTTAATTCAATTTCTGCTTTGATACGGGTGCTGCCAGACTCTTTAATAAGCCAATCAATGATTTCATCATGACGGTCATCCATTAACTGAATTACTTTTTGTAATAAGGCTGTACGCTGTGCGGGCAATGTTTTCGCCCATTCTTTTTGAGCTTGTTCTGCGGCTTCAAAAGCTTCATTTAGCTGCTCTTTTGTGGCTTGTTGAATCTCTACCAAGACCTCACCATTGTATGGGTTGGTATTGTGATTGATACTTTCATCTTTCCCTTTTACCCAGTTACCAGCAATAAACTGTAAGTCAAAATTATTATAAGTGGTAGTGGCAGTAGATGATTGAGTGTTCTTATTATTATCTATAGGGTTGCTCATAAAATATCCTTTGATAGTCGATAGTTTGTTTAAGTAATTTTTTTATGTTTAAGTAACTGTTTTTATTATGAAAATAGACTGTATTGAAAATTTAACAAGTCGCTGAAATGTTTTAGGGAGGCCAAAGCTACTTTAACGCTATTTAGTATTAGAGAAGCTCAGCAGCAAGTTAAATTGGCATCGGATTAATAAAGTATCTTCATGCTATCACAGGAAAAAAAGATTTTTGTAGACTGATAATAGACTCTTGTTGATTAAAAGTAACGGATGATTGCCAATTATTACTTACAAATAAGCCCCTATCAAATGACTATTGATAAGGGCTTAATGATAGTTAATATTACAAAGTTATAGTGGTACTGAAAATCATACCGATGATTGTACTGCCTGTTAGGCCATCAACCGCTTCTCTATATAGAAGGAGATAAAGAAAATTTCAAAGAAGATTAAAGTCGATGTTAAGAAGCTTTTTTCTGAATAACATAACGATAAAGCTTGTCAGTATGTATCTCACTATCACCAGCAGGATTGTCTGCCTCAGATTGAGAAACCAAAGTATGACCTAAATGGCGACAGAAGTTTGGAATATCGCGGGTGGTCGCAGGGTCTGTAGCTAATACCTCAATATACTCCCCACCCTCGGCCTTACGTATGGTGCGATGCAACAGCATCACTGGTTCAGGGCAGATAAGACCTTGAGTGTCTAAATGATGGTCAATAGAAGGCGTAGGCTGTGTATCATTATTTGTCATAGTATTTAAACGTCAATTAAGTGAATGGTTGAAAAGGTTTTAGTCTTAAAGCCGTCGGTGGTTAATTGGGTTTTACTTAGCATAATATTCAGCTTTTTAGGTCGTTTATTAGGCTTTCTATTACTATTTCCAGCTCTTCTTACTTGGTCTGGATTTTAGGCTTGTTTGGCTTCTATAAAATTGAAAAAGCGCTTAAACGTCGCTTGGAACCAATAGGCCACTCCAATCCACGCCGACATGGCCAGCCATAACCAATCTGATAGTGAAAACAGCAAACATACAATCAACAAAAGACTGGCGCCACCGACGCTGGTGACCAACATCGAAGGTTGGCTCAAGCGATAACGGTACACCAAAAAGGCTTGGTATAAAGTAAAAGGTATGGTCAGACCCACTAGAATGTAAGGCAAATAGTGGAACAGCCAATACATCTGTTTGCTGCCATGGAACATCTTTAGGCTGGCAAGGGTACCAAATACCACAAAAGCAAAAATCGCCAATACAATACACAATATAGACAGTTTATTCATCTTCTGCGCATCGCGTAGCAGTTTAATAGCGGCAGCGGGAAACCCAGCAATACTGCCTTTAGAAGCAAAAGCTGTTTGCTGTGGGGCGCTTTTTTCAGTGTCTATACTCATAGCGTTAGGCTTATAGGTTGTCAAAATATCAATAAAATAAGGGATATAAAATAGGAAAATCTAGTCGATAACGGGTCATGGCTATGAACAATGAAAGCAATTAGTTTCTAGCCCAGATCTCTTAGCCATGCATTTAATGCAGTACGTGCACTAAATACAGTAGGTGCAATAAATACACTGGGTTCACTACAACTACTCAGCTTTATAGGTGGCAATATCTTCTGCGTGCTCTGGATTAGCCAAATAGCTTTGTAATAACAAACAGGCTGAAATATCATCAATAGGGTCTCGTTCATTTTTGATTAGACCAAGCTCCCATGCCATCTCCCGTGCTTCAACCGAGGTCAATCTTTCATCAAATAGCTGTACCGGGACATGAATACGTTGTTCCATTAAGCGGTGGGCCAGACGGCGGGCAAACTTATGCGCCCGCTTGGCAATCATAGAGCTGCTACCGTCCATATTCAACGGTAATCCCACCACCACTCGACCAATTTTCCAGGTGTCAATAATGCCCAGTAGATTGTCCCAATCGGCAGGCTGACCATTATTCATAACCAATATATCAAACGGACGGGCATCTTGAGTGACAGTATTGCCCAAGGCCATTCCCATTTTTTTGACCCCATAATCTAAGCCCAAAAGCACCGTTTGTTCTGGACTAGAGTTTTTAGTCTCTACAGCTTCACTGTCTGATATTTTATTGTCTGATATTTCGTTGTCCAACATTTCACTGTCTAACACTTTATCGTCTAACATGGGATTCAACATAGGCATAAGTATCGCTTTATTAGCAGACTATTATAAATATAGGGAAGTACAGAGATTATAAATACAGGGTTAGGGTAACTAACAGCAGCAAAGAATGAGGAGGTTAGGCATGACCTATGTCATCGCTCAGAAAATCTAAATCAACCCCGATTTTTAAAGCCGCATGACGCCAACGCTCTTCAAAAGGGATTTCAAATAACAAAGACAAATCACCTGGGCTAACCAACCAGTCGCCTTGATTGATTTCTTTTTCCAGTTGACCTCTAAACCAGCTGGCATGACCCAAGCATAAATGATAATGGCCAACGCCTTCGCCCGCTGCAATCCTTTGTAGGATATCTTTACTGGTAGTAATACAGATGTTCTCAGAAATAGCGAAAGAGGAGGCCCAAGTTGGTTGGCCAGTATGCAGTACAAACCCCACTTCAGGATAGATAGGACCACCATCTAAGGCCAGATCATCCATCACCGACTCATCAGTGACCTCAATGTCTAAATTTTCCAGTAACTTACCAACACGGGTCTCGTTGATAGGGCGGTTGACCACCAGTCCTAATACGCCATGTTTGTCATGGCGACAAATATAGACCAGCGTCTGCGCAAAACGCTCATCTGGCATATTGGGCGAGGCAATTAGAAAATGATGGGTTAAATTATCAAGGGTCATAGACTGGGCAAACTCAATATTAAATAGGGAATTAATAACATGGGGGCAATGTTTAATTAAAGCAACGGGCTGCCAATTTAGACTCAGCGGATCGCTATTTAGCCTGTTACGGTTTAACTTGTATATTGCCTAAGTACACTCGCTATAAGACTATACACAATAATGGAGGTTGATAGGGCCTCAATAGCGACCTAATCACAGTCCAGACTACTTACTGACATCGGCAAGTAAACTACGGGCGTGCTCTCGAGTAATATCAGTAATATTTACCCCGCCTGACATACGGGCCAATTCATTAACCTGAGCATCACCTTCGATAATATCGATTTCACTGCTAGTTTGACCTTCTTCATTGTCATGGTGTTTTTGTACTAAAATATGCTGATGCGCTTGTGCGGCGACTTGAGCTTGGTGAGTAATGGCCAGAAGCTGACGATGAGCCCCAAGTTGACGCAATAATTCACCAACCACTTGCGCAGTGCCGCCACTGATACCAACATCCACTTCATCAAACACTAGCATAGGCTCAGACGCGTCTGCGGGCGAGTTACCTGTTGTCCCGTTATTGTGGCCACTGTGTGTTGCCAATAATACCTGCATTACCAGTGCCATACGTGACAATTCACCGCCCGAGGCAATCTTATATAAAGGCTGCATGGGCATACCAACGTTGGCACTGAACATCAGCTCAATGTCATGTTGACCTTGAGCATTGTAGTTATCTTCCGCTCTCTCAGTGAAAACAAACTCACAGCGTGCATTGGGCAGAGCCAAAGGCTGTAGCTGTGCCACCAATTTTTCACTAATACTAGGGGCCACCTGTTGACGTGCCTCACCTAACTCAATGGCTAAGGCGGTAAATGCTTCCCAAGCACTTTGGATTTGTGCTTCTAACACTTCAGAGGTAGGCTGATTGACTAAGTTATCTAGCTCCTCTTGCCAGACTTGAGCCTCTTCTACTAAGTTAATAGTAGGTAAGCCGTGCTTACGCGACAAACGATGACCCAAACTGATTAAAGCATTTAATTCTTCAAGGCGCTCAGGGTCAGGCAGTTGCTGTTCGGCATAGTCGGCCAATAAGGCTGAGGCCTCGCTCACATGCTGCTGTGCCAAATATAAAGACTCACTGGCTTGACTGAAAGTAGGGCTAACTTCTGATTGGTTTTCACACAAACGAATCGCTTTGCCCAATAAGTCCATAGCATCAGGGTCATCTGAGTCATTGTCTAATAACTGCACCGCATGGCTGGCCTCTAGCATAAGTGCCTCTAAGTTAGATAGCTCATCATGCTCCGCTTCAATTTGCTCATAATCTACCGCCAACAAAGGCGAGATATCTGCCAATTGGCTATTTAGCAATTCAATACGGTCATTACGATGAGCTTCTTTGGCGGCAATCTCTGCGGCTTGACGCTTTAGCTTTTGATAGGCCTTATAAGCCTGTTCAGTATCACTTGCCAAAGATTGTAACCCGGCAATACTGTCCAACCATTCCACCACAAATGCCGGCTTTAACAGGGCCTGCTGCGCATGTTGACTGTGAATATTAACCAGCATTGCCCCCAGCTCTTTTAGCTCAGTCAGGCTAACCGGAACCCCGTTAAGCCATGCTTTTGAACGGCCATTACTGCTTAATTGGCGACGGATTAATACGTCACCCTCAAATTCGCGCTCATGATCAGCGAACCATTGACTGACGGCAGCCGCTGTATTGTCTGTCTGCTCTTTAGCAGCGTCACCTGCTGAATAATTTTTTATCGCAAATTCAAATTGAGCATAGATGTCAGCGTTGTCCTTACCATGACGAACCATGCTGGTATCAGCACGTCCACCAATACATAATGATAACGCATCAAGCAGTAACGATTTACCTGCACCGGTTTCCCCGGTAATCACATTAAAACCGTCATATAATGACAGCTCATGATGGTTAATTAAGGCAAAGTTTTGCAGTGTCAGAGAAGTTAGCATCAGCAATCTCAATAAGGGTGTTTGTTATAAAAAACACTAAAAAACGGACAAAAATAGTAACCGTATCGTATCGTTATGACCACCTAAAAGCAAACAAAGCCACACGGTTAGAGCGATTAATTTCACCTCTTTACCCAAATAAGAGTAACCGTATAAACAGGGTAATTTAGAGGTTTAATGAAGCTATAAGATGCCTTTGCTCCATTAGTAGTAAGGCGATATATAGAGCCATTTTAATATTAATACAAGATATTTTGCATCAATCGAATGTGACTGTCATTGATTATAAAGTGTTTTATTTTTTGCGAGTAAAATAAAGTCTGACTGTATTCAAAAAGTATGTGAATTAAAAAGTAAGTGACTGCTATAATGCAAAAGGTCTATAACAAAGGCTAATGACGATTTGGAATAGCGAATATTTAAAAAACACCTGTCCTGTCATAATTTTCTCAGCAATATTGTGGTAGCATTGAATAACAAAAAAGTAGCATCAAAAAGCAGGGCTGTAAAATTAGTACCATCTGATCGCTAGCCCATGACTATTATTATGTAGACTAAGATTGAGGAAGTCATCATGCCGACGACGACTTATGACCAGGTTTCTGTCGTAAAAAATGCCACCATCTCTTATGATGGTAGATGTAGTAGCCACACGGTGTTATTTGAAGACGGAAGCAAAAAAATGCTCGGTGTCATTCTACCTTGTGATGAAAACGTACGTGAATATGAGTTTGCGACGCATACCTCTGAAAGAATGGAGATTACTGGCGGCGAATGCGAGGTCAAAATCACCGGTGAAGACGCCTTTACCTATTATCGTGCCGGCCAAGCCTTTGTGGTAGCAGGCGACAGCAGCTTTACCTTACGTACTGAACAAATTGTACAGTATATCTGTCACCTTGAAGGCTAATGTAAATGACGTGAGAGGTTAAGGTTAAAGTAGGGTTTTATTGCTACGCCTTCTTTATTGCCTCCTGTCATGCTGTTAAATATTATTATGATATTCAGAGCACCCTCAGTGTATACTTTGGGTGCTCTTGTGTCTTAGATGTATTCAGCCGCTTGTATCAAATGATATGGAACTGCTTACGTCAAACATCAAAATTATTAACACTCTAATCGAACGTTAAATTCAATATTAAACGTCACATTAAATACAGTTAAAAAGGTTATTTTATGGCTAAGCCAGTTCATTTTTATGGCATTCACGCTATCCACGCTTTGTTGACTCATCGTCCTACCGACGCCATGGCGCTGTTTGTCCAGCAAGGGCGAAGTGGTAAAGAGGGTAACAACACTGCTGAGGAAGCTGACTCTACTTTTGAAGAGATTTTGCAGCTTGCTGAGCAAATGGGCGTGAGTATCCAACAAGCCAGCCGTGATAAATTAACCGCACTCTGTGGTAGTCCGCAGCACCAAGGTGTTGTGTTAAATGCACGTCCTCTAGCGATGGCGGATGAAGGCGAAATAGCGACGTTGGCCAAGGCAGAAGATGCTTTGTTTTTGGTGCTCGATCAAATTACCGATGCTCATAATTTAGGGGCGTGTCTACGTACCGCTGCTGCCATGGGCGTTGATGCAGTCATTTGTCCCAAACATCATTCCGCCAGCTTAACGCCAACCGTGGCTAAAGTTTCTGTTGGGGCAATGGAAATTATGCCAGTGATTGCGGTGACCAATTTGGCCCGCTGTATTGAAAACTTAAAGCAGTCAGGTGTGTTCGTTTATGGTACAGCCCTTGATGAAACAGCCAAAGCATTGCCAGATGTGGACTTAAAAGGCAAGGTAGCGATTATTATGGGATCAGAGGGCGAGGGAATGCGCCGCTTAACCACGGAGCGCTGCGATGAATTGGTTTATATTCCAATGACCGGTAATAAGCATGGCTCGTTACAGAGTCTCAATGTCAGTGTGGCCACGGGCATGGTGCTATATGAAGTAAGCCGTCAACGCCATCAGCCTTAGAAGGCTTGTGGTAGCTTTTAGCAAACCAATAAAAAGAGCGCTGATGCGCTCTTTTTGTTGTTCTACTCGTATTATAGGTTAATAGCGCATCTATATCTTAATACTGTGGCAGTTTTTTAAATGCTAAATAATTTTCATGTAGCGGCTGCAGTTGAGCATATAAGGCTTCTAAATCTCCGTTGTTACAGACCACATCATCGGCTTGTTCAACTCTGGCTTGTCGTGACAACTGATTGGCCATGATGGCTTTAATTTTATCGACCGTTTGGGTATCACGGCTACTGGCACGCTGTAACTGCGTTTCCTCTGAAGCATCTACCACCAGTACTCTGTCGCATAAGGAGACCAATCCTGCTTCATAACTTTCTAACAATAAAGGTGCGGATAAAATAACGTAGTCGGAGGTGACTTGGCTGAGCTGGTTTTTAATTTCTTGACGGATGGCGGGGTGGGTAATCGACTCTAACGTTAACAACGCTTTGTTATTGGCAAAGACGTGCTCACGTACTGCGCGTCTGTCCATCTCCCCTGAGCCATCCACAACCCAGTCACCTAAAGCTTCCACTAACCTTTGCAGGGTAGGACTGCCTTTTTGCATGATTTGATGCGCCACCACATCAGCATCTACCACATCAATACCTTTGGCAGCGAACCAGTCAGATACTGCTGTTTTTCCACTGCCTATTCCCCCTGTTAAACCGATAACAGGCTTGTCCACATAAAAGGTTTGAAACTTTTGAGGCGGATCAATATCGCGATCATCTTTTGGGATATCGGAGTTAGTTTCGGAGTGGAGGTGAGTGTCATATATCATATCAATACCTTTAAAACAGGCGCGCTATAAAATTATAGAGGGAAGTGAACATAGTTGGCTTATACAGGGCCGCTGAAAAATTCCGTAGCCTATTACCCAACGCTACTTAAAGAACATAGCGTAGTCTTGAAAACATAGTGTCATATTAAAAATATAGTATAGCCTTAGAAAAACAAATAAAGGGAAGGCCCAGATACTGAAACAATGACATTTAATTTTTCTGAAGCTTAAATTTCTTCTAAGTCTGAAAATTAAGGTGGCCTTCAGGCTATATTAATTAACCGATAAAAATAGCATGTTATGGCAATTTATTTGTATTAATTCGTGTGCTTAATTTCAACGGGGTGTTACCCAGCATTTTTCAAATACGGCTTATCGCTTAATTATTGATAGTAATAGCTAAGGCCAGTCAAGATACCATTGTATCAATGACTCACCGTAAAGTAGAGCTACGATTGCGGCAATAGCCAGATAAGGACCAAAAGCAAAAGGACGGCTTTCGGCACGGTGATGCATCAGTACTATCCCAATGATCGAACCGAGTAATGACGAGAGCAATATCACAAAAGGCAACATCATAGGACCCAGCCAGGCCCCAATGACCGCTAATAGCTTGAAGTCGCCCTGTCCCATTCCTTGTTTTTTAGTGAATATATAAAAAACCTTTACCACCGTCCACAAGCTTAAATAACCCAGTAACAAGCCCCAAATGGATTGGGTTGGGGTCACAAAAATAGCCTCACTGTTTATCGCCAAGCCTAAAGCTGCCAAAGGAAATGTTAATTTGTCAGGTAAGTATTGGCTGATCCAATCGATACCGGCCAATCCAACTAGCGTCCAGACAAAAATCAAAGCAAAAACTGCTTGTAACGTGACACCGAACCGATAGACAACCAACATCGATAATAAGGCGGTGCTGAGCTCAACTAAAGGATAGCGCCAGTGAATTTTTTGCTCACAGTGGGCGCACTTACCCGCGAGTATTATCCAGCTTAATAAAGGAATATTGTGATACCAACGCAGACGTTGGCCACAGTCAGGGCAATGTGAGGCAGGGGTAGAGAGCGATAACAGTAGATCTTGTTGCACAATTTTTGCAATCGGCTGTATCACCTCTGCAGGAATATCTGGTTGAGATTCCAATAATTGTACCGAGCCAAGCCGCCACTGCTGCATTAACGTAAGTGGGGTACGATAAATTAATACATTTAAAAAGCTGCCCACACACAGTCCAATGAGCCCAAAAGTCACCAACGCCAAATACAGGTTTTGTTGAAGCGAATGAATAAACTGCCAATAATACATAAAGAAGCCTGTTTAAAGTGACACAGTTGATTAAACTTAAAAAGATATCGCAACCTGTCCTTAATACCCTAAAATGGTTTTACCCCATTACTGAACCCAACTGAAAAATAGGTAAATACATGGCGATGACAAGACCACCGACCAGTAGCCCTAGCACTACCATAATTATTGGTTCCATCAGGCTGGTCAGACCGTCGACTGCATTGTCGACTTCATTTTCATAATATACCGCCACCTTATCAAGCATGTCGTCTAAGCTACCAGATTCCTCTCCAATGCTCACCATTTGAATGGCCAGGGTAGGAAACAATTGACTGCTACGCATGGCAAAGTTTAAGGACTGACCGGTGGCAACGTCTTGTTTTATTTTTTGGGTGGCTTTATAAAATAGCTGATTGTCGGTAGCCGCTGCTGTAGCCTCTAAAGCTTGTAACAAAGGCACACCCGCGGCATAAGTGGTAGCTAATGTGCGTGCAAAGCGGGCGATAATGGCTTGGTAGGTAATGCGGCCAACTATGGGCAGTTTTAACTGTACTTGGTCAATAAACGCTGCAAATTTTGTATTGCTTTTTTTGGCACGGAAAAACCCTGCGATAGCCATGCTGGTAACCCCTAATAAACCTAGCCACCAGCGCTGTAGCCCCTCAGAGATAGAGACCACAAGTTGAGTAAATGCTGGCAGCTGTGAGTCAAAAGAGTCAAATAATTCGCTAAATACGGGCACTACTTTGAGCAGTAAAATTAAGCTAACGATAATCGCCACGCTAATAACCGCAATAGGGTATTTTATGGCCTTTTTTATCTTGCTTTTAAGGTGCTCACTTTTTTCTTTATAGGTAGCAATGCGCTCTAGCATAATATCAAGCGAGCCTGAGTACTCGCCCGCTGAGACCAACGCACAAAATAAGTTGTCAAATTGTTTAGGATGCTTGCTTAACGCTGCCGCAAAAGGAGTACCTGATTCGATGCTGTATTTTAGCTGTTCTACCACTTCAATCATGCTAGGTTTGGTCAATGTCTCAATCACAATGTCCAACGATTGTAATAAGGGCACGCCTGCTTTGGTCATGGTGGCCAATTGACGGGCAAACACCGCAATATCTAAGGCTCTGATTTTTTTCTTAACGATAACAACTGGTTTGGGTTTACGGCGGATGCTGTTGAATACAATACCTTTTTTACGCAGTTGGGCCTTGGCCAAAGGTAGACTGCTACTGCTCAACTCGCCTTTTACCTTTTGCCCTTGACTGTTATTGCCTTGGTATTCAAAAGTGCGTAGGGTATCTTTCCTTGCCTGAGCCACCATTTTTCCTTAAGGATTATGTTGATAGTTAGGGTTAATGTGTTTTTAATGCCTGTTTTTTATTTAACTTATCTTTTAGTACGTCATTTAACTGTACATTTAGTTGGTTATTTAATTGGCTATATAGCTTAAGTCACGGTGATTCTATTCATTTCTCGGATACTAATAGTACCTTGCAAGACTTTTGAAATGGCAGCACGTCTCAGACTATAAAATCCTTGCTGTTCCGCCAGCGCCTTAATTTGTAGGGCATTACCGCCTTGCATAATCAATTCCGCCAACTCATCAGTTATAGACATAACTTCAAAGATACCTACGCGACCTTTGTAGCCTTCTATACAATGTTCACAGCCCACTGCTTCATAAATAGTAGAGGCTGTTGAGCTTGAATCTAATTGTTCTACGAGGGGCTGCTTTGGCATCGATTGGCCTAAACCAGACTGATTCGGATCGGATTGACTGATAGGAGAGGGCTTAAAATCAGTTTCTAAAAATCCCATTTGAAGCAGGCTTAATTTTGGAAAGTCTGCTCGTTTTTTACAATGTTCACACAGCCGTCTTGCCAACCGCTGAGCAACAACCAAACTGATAGCGGTAGCTATATTAAAAGAAGCAATGCCCATGTGATGCAGGCGGGTTAAGGTCTCTGCGGCAGAGTTGGTATGTAAAGTAGACAACACAAGGTGTCCGGTCTGAGCGGCTCTTATGGCAGTGTCTGCGGTTTCCAAATCGCGAATTTCACCGACCATGACCACATCAGGATCTTGACGTAAGAACGACTTCAGAGCGGTATCGAAGCTGAGTCCTATTTTGGGGTTAACACTGACTTGATTAATGCCGGTTAGCGTAATCTCTACAGGATCTTCAACGGTTGAGATATTGGTACTGTCTGTATTTAATAGGCCTAGACCAGTGTATAGGGATAGGGTTTTGCCTGAACCAGTAGGTCCAGTGATAAGTACTATGCCCTGAGGCTGATGTAACGCTTTCAAAAAGGTTTGCTTCTGATCCGGCTCTAGTCCTAAATCGTCAATCCCTGCGAGTGATTCTGCAGCATCAATTACCCTCAGCACAATTTTTTCCCCAAATAAAGTAGGTAGGGCGCTGGCTCTATAACTTAGAGTGTTGTTGTCGGCAGTTTTAAGGGTGATGCGGCCATCTTGTGGGAGCCTACGTTCAGAGATATCCATTTGCGCCATAATTTTTAAGCGGGCTGAAACCTGAGGAATTAGCTGAAGGTCCAATATAGCCATTTGCTTGAGTACCCCATCTATTCGAAAACGAACTCGATAAACATGTTCATACGGCTCAAAGTGTAAATCCGATGCCCCAAGACGTACAGCATCGATAAGCAAGGAATAGACCAATTTAACCACCGGATCATTATCCACTGCATTAAGGCTGACCGTTATAGGAGTGGCCAAAGGAGTTTGATGAGGATTATCACGTATTGAATGGGCGTGGATAGAGGGTGTAACGTCAGACATGGGGCATCCTATAGGGGGTGATTGCTGCTTGACGTAAAATGTGGAGGTTGTCTCAGACAATGAGAGCAATGTTTTTAGTAAACCTTACTTTTAAGCCTTTAACAAGGTTTAAATTCCATTAGCTTACCTTAAGTTTATTTTTATTTTTATATTTTGCGGTTACCAAATAATAAAGGCTAATTTTGTCTTATGAGACTATGATATAATATGGGGCTATCATATTTTTACAGTGACCACTATAAGTTGGTTGTACGTTGAATTTTTTTTATTGAGAGTGTGTTATGAAGTCTTGGGTTATCGGTAATTGGAAACTAAATCCTGCCTCGCTAAATGAAGTGCAGGCCTTAGTAGATGACTTGGTAGATGGGGTAAACACTCAAAGTAGTGCCTTAGAAGCCTGCCATATTATGGTCGCGCCTAGCTTATTGCATTTGGCTAAAGTGGACGCTACTCTGCGTTCAACCCGTATTAAGTTAGCCTGTCAGGATGTATCAGCGTTGTCTGCTACTTCTGGCGCTTATACGGGTGATGTTTCAGCAGAGCAGTTACAAGATTTAGGCGTTCAATGGGCCATTATTGGCCATTCTGAGCGTCGTCAGTACTTTAATGAACAAAACGCTATCTTATTAAAGAAGATGCTAAATTGTGCTTCTCAAGGTGTCGGCGTTATTTTGTGTATTGGTGAGTCTGAAGCTGATTTTGAAGCAGGAAGCACGACCCAAGTATTGGGTGAACAATTGACCGTTGTCGCTGATTTCCTGCAGCAGTTAGATGCTGTAGAGGCGGATGACTATATTGCCCATAAACTGATGATCGCTTATGAGCCTGTTTGGGCAATTGGTACTGGTAAAGTGCCAAGTGTTGAAGAAGTGACGACAGTTCATCAGTTTATCCGTGAGCGTTTGCAGTCTTTTAACAGCACGCTTGCTGCTACACCAATTATTTATGGCGGTAGTGTGAAGCCGGATAATGCTCAGGATTTTGCTGCCTCAGAACAGATTAATGGCGTACTTGTTGGCGGTGCTGCCTTAAAAGCAGACAGCTTTATTGACATTGCCAAAGCCTTTTCTAAATAAAGTAATCTTAATGCCGGTGCTAGAAATTTATTCAATTGCCTATATATAGTGTTTATAGCTTATAGTAAACGATTGTAGTAGGCGATTGATAATAGCAGGCGATTAATGACAGGCTTTCAAATATCAGTCGCTTAATAGTAGTACCCAAATTAGTATTAACCAAATTAGTAGTACCCAGATTTTTTCGTCTTTTAACTCTTAAGATTAAGTAAGGCAAAGCATGTTTAACGTTATCCTAGCCATTCATATTATTGTTGCTATTGCCATGATTGGGTTGATTTTAATTCAACACGGTAAAGGGGCTGATGCAGGGGCGTCTTTTGGCGCAGGGTCTTCAGGCACTGTATTTGGTGCAGCTGGTAGTGCCAACTTCTTAACGCGTACCACGGCAGTATTAGCAGTTATTTTCTTTACCACCAGCTTAACGTTGGCCGTTCATGCCCGTAAACAAGCAGATAGCCAGTATAAGTTAGATGTGCCTGCGTCTTCACAAGCACCAGTAACAGGAAACTCACCTGCGCCAACGTCTTCTAAGTAAAATAGTTAGTGATGACTTGAGTGTAAGTGATAAGTTAAATAAAGTACTGATACCTGGAATAATGTGCAGTAGCCGGTGTAGTAAACAACAAGATTAACGCCAGTCCTTATTGTTAGCATTTTTGAAATGGGTTGCACCCTATGTCAAAGACGAGTAGAATGTGCAACCTAATTTAGAATAAACACTCACTGTTTAAAGAGCTTAACCCGTCAATAGCGCTTCCTCAAGCTTAACTATGACAACTATCAGGGTAGCTCTTGTTCATAAAGACAGATAGTGAATTAGAGATTGCGATTGTGGTGGAATTGGTAGACACGCCATCTTGAGGGGGTGGTGGCGCAAGCTGTGAGGGTTCAAGTCCCTCCAATCGCACCAATATTATGGTCGGTTATGTTGACTATAAGGCTGTGACAATTAAGCAGCCAAAGAGTAAAGTAGTATAGGTAAGGCTATTACCTTGGTCGATTTGATAGGTGTTTGATAAAGTTTTAAATTAAATCAGTTTAATGCTTGACAACCCATTCGATTCTACATATAATAGTCAGCCTAGATTGATGCGGGGTGGAGCAGTCTGGTAGCTCGTCGGGCTCATAACCCGAAGGTCGTTGGTTCAAATCCAGCCCCCGCTACCATTTTTTATTTCAATCTTACTTTTTATTTAACCCACCATATTGTTTGTGGGTTTTTTTGTATCTGTTATTTTTAATATTGCCTAATAGTCATAATATGCATTTATAATAGATACTTCTATTTATGGACTAAAAAACAAGTCATGAAGTTATCTAATAAAGTCACTCAGTTAACCGACATTATTGCCCCAGCTGTGGCTGCTTGTGATGTAGCACTTTGGGGTGTGGAATTCTTACCGCAAGGTGGGCGTTCATTATTACGCATATATATTGAATCTTTGCCAGAAGACAAAGCCGCTGATAAGCAAGTCACTATCGAGAATTGTGCGGCGGTTACTCACCAAGTTAGCGGTGTGCTTGAAGTACATGATCCTATTGCGGGTGAATATGTGCTTGAAGTTTCCTCTCCAGGTCTTGATAGACCTTTCTTTGCCCCTGAGCAAATGACCGATTATGTGGGTCAAACCCTTAATTTACGCTTAATTCAAGCAGTAGGGGCAGGGAGTTCAAAACGTCGTAAAGTGACGGGTAAGCTTGAGCAATTAGGCGATAAACAATTGTCTATAGTCACACCCGAAGGCGAGCAATTCGATATTGCCCTTGATAATATTGATAAAGCAAATTTAATCTATCAAGATCTGTAATCTTGGCATATAAGTTGATCTAAAGCTTACTATTGTATTTAACTTGATTTGATACGGTCAATTACTGTTAACTGTTAACCCATCTTATATATTAATTTAGGCTGAGGTAATAGATAATAGTAAGCAACGTTTTTGAATGAACTTAAACCTCACAGCTTTTAGGCCTAAGATAAAAATAAATTTAATAATTATTTGCTACTTTAAATTATAAGTAGGCGAGGATAGGTGTGTAATGAGTCGAGAAATTTTAACGGTAGTAGAAACCGTCAGTAACGAAAAAGGCCTAAATCCAGAAGACATCTTCGAAGCAATTGAAGAGGCTTTGGTAGTTTCTACTAAAAAAAGAGTGTATACCGAACAGCCTGAAGTGGCTGTGCGTGTTGAAATTGACCGTGATACCGGCGATTATGATACGTACCGTTATTGGACAGTGGTTGCCGATGAAGACCATGAGATGCCTGCTTGTCAGTTAGCCATCAGTGATCTTGACGAAAATGAATGGTCAATTGGTGATATCAAAGAAGAACAAATCGAATCTATCGAATTTGGACGTATTGCAGCTACTCAGGCTAAGCAAGTTATCATTCAGAAGATTCGTGAAGCAGAGCGTGCTTTAACTGCCGATGCCTTTGAACCTAGAATTGGTGAGATGATGTATGGCGAAGTTAAAAAACAAACCCGTGATGGTTATATCATTGATTTAGGGGATAATGCTGAAGGCTACTTATCACGTGATCAAATGTTGCCACGTGAACAATTACGCGTAAAGTCTCGTATTAATGCTATCCTATATCATGTGAATCGTGACAATCGCGGCGCTCAATTATTGTTATCACGTACTAGCCCTGACATGCTAATTGCGTTGATGAATAAAGAAGTACCAGAAATTAGCGAACAAATCATTGAAATTCGTGATGTGGCCCGTCAGCCTGGTGTTCGTGCTAAAATATCTGTAAAGACCAATGATCATCGTATTGATCCCGTCGGCGCATGTATCGGTATGCGCGGTACACGTATTCAAGCCGTACAGTCTGAGCTTGATGGTGAACGTATCGATGTTATCGTATGGTCTGATGACCCAGCACAATACATCATCAGTGCTTTAGAGCCTGCAGATGTAAGCAGTATTATTCTAGATGAAGATGCCAAAACAGCAGACATTATCTTTACTGCGAATGATCAGTTAGCCCGCGCCATTGGTGCACAAGGTCAAAACGTACGTTTGGCCTCTGAGTTAACCGGCTATAAATTAAATATGATGCTTGAAGCAGAGTACCTAGAGCGTCAACAGAATGAAACAAAAGCTTATCTTGAGCTGTTCTATAATCGTCTAGAAGTAGATGAAGATTTGGCTCAAGCGTTAGTTGATGTGGGCTTTACCAGTATTGAAGAAGTGGCTTATGTGCCTGTTGAGACTTTCTATGACATCGAAGGTCTTGACGACGACGCAATTGAAATGATTCAAGAGCGTGCGAAAGAAGTAGTCATTGCTGATGAACTGGTTAAACAGCAAAATATGAAAGAGCCAAGCAAAGAGTTGCTCACAATGGACGGCATGACGACCGACTGGGCGTACAAGCTGGCTCAACGTGACATCATCACGTTAGATGATTTAGCAGAACAAGCAGTATTTGATCTTGAAGACATTGAAGGTCTTGATGAGAAAACTGCGGGTGAGCTGATCATGAAGGCACGTGAATCTTGGTTTAATGAAGAATAATAAATAGGTGACTATAAATGGCAGATAAGACCGTCAAAGAATTAGCAGACATGGTAAGCAAGACAGTCAGTGCAGTACAGAAGCAACTGACTGATGCTGGGCTGCCTGCTCGTGGCGAGGATGACCTGGTCACCGAGCTTGAGCAGGAACAGCTGGTAGCTTTCTTGAAGCAATCACACGGACAAAAAGAGAAGCGTCGTATTAGCCTTAAATCTAAAACGACCAGTACTGCTCGTGTGACTGGCTCTTCAGGCAAGTCAAAAAGCGTTAACGTTGAAGTTCGTAAGAAGAAAGTATTTGAAAAGCCAGATCCAAATAAACTGGCTGAAGAAATTGCTGCGCGTGAAAAAGCCGCTTTAGAAGCGAAGCAACGCGCTGAAGAAGAAGCTAAAAAACGCGAACAAGTCAAAAAAGAAGCAGAACAACGTCAAGCTGCTACTTTGGCCGCTATGCGTGCAAACTTAGGCGGTGGCAGTTCATCTAGTGACAAAAAAGATGAAGTGTCTACCGTTGTTGTGAAAAAAGGCAGTAAAGCTGCTGTTGAAGCAAAAGAAGCGCCTAAGAAGAAAACTGCACCTACGAAGCCAAAAGTAGAAACGGCAGCGGAGCGTAAAGCTCGTGAAGCCCGTGAAGTGGAAGAAGAGCGTCTGCGTCAAATCGAAGCTGAAACCCGACGTAAACAAGCGGAAGAAGCTCAGAAGAAAACGCTTGAGCAAATGCGCAAAATGGCAGGCAAATACAGCGATAAAGAGCCTGTGGCAGAAGTACGTAAAGATGAGCCTTTAGCTGAAGGCCTAGTGGGTGAAGCTTTAGAAGAGTCTTTTGAAAAAGAGCGTCGCGAAATTAAACGTGGTTCTTCAAGTACTGCCACTCGTGGCCGTCGCCGTAAAGGCCAAGAAGAGCGCGAAATTCGCAACCGTAAACATGGCTTAAAATCATCACAAGCCTCTCAGCATAAGTTTGAAAAACCAGTTGAGAAGATTGTTTATAACGTTGAAATTCCTGAGCAAATAGTAGTTTCTGACTTAGCTCAGCGTATGGCAGTTAAAGCCCGCGAAGTCACTAAATTACTCATGAAAATGGGTGAAATTGTTAGTGCTGAAGAACCTATTGATCAGGCCACAGCTAGCTTAATCGTTGAAGAAATGGGTCATAACCCAGTTCCAGTTAGCGATACTAAAGTTGAAGATGATTTACACGAAGCGGTAGAAGAGCGTAGCAGTAATGTGCAGACTCGTCCGCCAGTTGTCACTATTATGGGTCACGTTGACCATGGTAAAACCTCTTTACTTGATAAGATTCGTGAAACCAAAGTGGCTCCAGGTGAAGCAGGTGGTATTACGCAACATATTGGTGCTTACCATGTTGAGACTAACCGTGGCGTCATTACTTTCCTAGATACCCCAGGTCACGCAGCGTTTACGGCTATGCGTTCACGTGGTGCGCAAGCGACAGATATCGTGGTTCTAGTTGTGGCGGCTGATGATGGCATGATGCCTCAGACAGAAGAAGCGATTGACCATGCACGTGCTTCTGGTACACCAATCATTGTTGCTATCAACAAGATGGATAAGAGCACTGCTGATCCTGACCGTGTTCTAAACGAGTTAACCACTAAAGAAGTGGTAACTGAAGCTTGGGGCGGTGACGTACCTTTGGCTAAAATCTCTGCTAAAACTGGCGAAGGTATTGATGAGCTACTAGAGCTTATTAACTTACAAGCTGAGCTTATGGAGCTTGAAGCACCGACTGAAGGCGCTGCTCAGGGCGTAGTTATCGAGTCTCGTCTTGAAAAAGGTCGTGGTGCGGTAGCCAGTATCTTAGTTAAGAAAGGTACATTAAACCAAGGCGACCTAGTATTAGCGGGTGAGTTCTACGGTAAAGTTCGTGCGATGACTGACGAAACAGGCAAACGTGTTAAGTCAGCCGGTCCGTCAATCCCTGTCGAGATTTTGGGCTTACCGGATACACCAGCAGCAGGTAGCGAATTCTTAGTCGTTTCAGATGAGAAGAAAGCGCGTGAAGTGGCTGAGTTCCGTGCCAACCGTGAGCGTGAGCAGCAGCTTGAGCGTCAGAACAAGATGCGTCTTGAGAGTATGTTTGAGCAGATGGGTCAAGATGACTTGTCTTTCCTAAACATCATCTTGAAGACAGATGTACGTGGTACGCTAGAAGCCCTACTTGCCGCTCTGAATGAGCTGTCTACTGATGAAGTTAAAGTTAAAGTCATCAGCTCAGGTGTCGGTCCAATTGCGGAATCAGACGTAACACTTGCGGAATCGAGTGAAGCGGTATTACTAGGCTTCAACGTTCGTGCAGACAATGCGGCGAAACGTAAAGCGGACGAAGCAAATATCGACATTCGTTACTACAGCGTTATTTATGGTCTAATTGACGATGTTAAAGCCGCAATGAGTGGTATGCTGTCTCCTGAACATCGTGAGAAGATCTTGGGTATTGCTGAAGTACGTGATGTGTTCCGTTCAAGTAAGTTTGGTGCTGCAGCAGGTTGTATGGTGGTCGAAGGAACCATCTATCGCAACAAGTCTATCCGCGTATTACGTGATGACAAAGTGGTCTTTACCGGTCAACTACAATCGTTACGTCGTTATAAAGATGACGTGAATGAAGTAAGAGCAGGTATGGAATGTGGTCTTGCGGTTCGCGGCTATGATGTTGAAGTCGGCGATAAGATTGAAGTATTTGAAATCCAAGAGATTCAACGTACTATCTAGTTATTTAAAATAGTAGTCAAAGACCTATCAGGTCATCCTGTTAGGTCTTTTTTTTTAATCATTTTTTATCAAATTTATTATGGGTTATCATGAGTGAGAGTCATTTAACGCTATTGCCTTGAGCATTGCGCAGTGTGACCTTAAGACTCCTGCCATAACGCCATCGAAAGGACACCACCATGAACCAACGTTTACAGCGCTTAGGTGATCAAATTCAACGTGAACTTGCTGTACTAATTCGTGATGAAATTAATGATCCCCGTCTAACCGGTTTTGTCACCATTTCTAGTGTCAAAGTGAGCTCTGATTTGGGCTACGCTGATATCTATGTGACGGTGATGGAGCCTGAACTTAATGATGCAATGAGCAAGCATAGCCACGAAGAGAGCTTGCAGGTGCTTAACAAAGCAGCCGGATTTTTACGTACTGAATTAAGTCACAGCCTTAAAACCCGTACTACGCCACGTTTAAGATTCCATTATGATGAAGTGACGGCACAAGGTAACTATATGATGGACCTTATCAATAAAGCCGTTACTAAGACTGAGCAAACAGAAACCAGTAGTGACGTAGAGGCTGATAACGATAACGACGCCTCACTTTAATGGTTTTAAATTAACTTTTAACACTGTTTTGGTTTAAGCCATTATTTTGTTTAGCATCAAGTGAATAAGTAGATTTTAATGACCTTAGATAAAGTACCTAATACAGCTCAGTCTCCTAATAAAGTAACTCAGGCTCCAAAAAGTAGAGTATCAGGGGTCATTTTAATTGATAAGCCGAAGGGACTGACTTCACAGCAGGTGGTGTCTAAGGTCAAGTATCTACTTAAGTCACCTGTACATGACAGCAAAAAGGCCGGTCATACGGGTACTCTTGACCCGATGGCAACCGGTTTACTGCCTGTATGTTTGGGGGAAGCCACCAAGTTTAGTCATTATCAACTTGATGCAGACAAGTCCTATCAGGCGACGATAAAGCTAGGCATTCAAACAGATACTGGCGATGCAGAAGGGAAGGTTGTGGCTGAAAAGCCAGTTCCTAAACTTTTATTATCAGAGTTAGAGCAGGTCACTGCTAAGTTTTTGGGTGATATCCTACAAGTTCCGCCCATGTACTCAGCACTTAAGAAAGACGGCAAAAAACTATATGAGTATGCCCGTGAAGGTATCGAGATTGAACGTCCTGCCCGTCCTATTACTATCAAAAATCTGTCTCTGGCGTTAACAGAGGTAGCGGATGAGCTATTGCTGACAGTCACTTGTTCTAAAGGTACTTATGTCCGAGTATTGGCAGAAGATATCGCCCAAGCATTAGGAACATTAGGGCATCTAACAGCTCTGCGCCGTATCCAAGTGGGTCATTTCGATATTGAACAGGCTTTAACCCTAGATCAGTTAGAAAGTATGACTCATGAACAACGTCTGCAGCAATTACAAGATATCGACGCTTGTATCAATGATGTGGCGACACTAGCGGTAACAGAAGCTCAGTGTGAACGGTTACATATGGGACAACGTCTCAATGTCTATGAGCAACTTGATGATACCTTGATACAGTATTTAAAAGAGTCGCTTACGAAGGATGATGGACAAGATTTAGGTGATGACCGACTTAGCTGTGATATTAAGCTAGTTACCGCTGAAGGATCGTTTTTAGGATTGGGTGAACTCGAGCTTAATGGTCGTTTGCAGCCAAAGAAGATGATTCAGCGTTGAGAAAGTTTATAGGCGTTTAATGAGTATTAAATTAATCTCTATATATTTAATTAACGAGCTATTTGTTTTTTGGCCTGTCTAAAAAAACTCTTTGTTAAAAGTAATATGTTTTGGAAATCTAATAATTCATAACTTATTCAAAAGTTCACTAAACCCATATCCTATTGAATGATATGGGTTTTTTTATGTCTTTAATTTAATAGACACAAACGCCTCTTAATTTACTTAGTACCAACACATTTCACAAATGCACACATTTACTTGCAACCTGTATCTTTTACAAGATAAGACAAGCTTGTAATCTAGATAGTGAAGCTAAGGAATGCATTATGAACTATAAAAATATATTAATAATTTGAAAAAATAAAAAACTATTAAAAAAATAAAAATTAGGTCCCTTGGGTATTTGAATAATTAAAAATAATTAATAACTAGAAAAATATAAAAAGCTTAACCTTAATCTTAAGAATAAAAAGAAAACCAATAACAAAAACGGGTTAAGTAATATAAAAATGAAGTCTGTTTGTTGTTTTTAAAGTAAATAAAAATCAAATATAAAAATAATAAATTAGAATTAGAAAATGAAAGTCAATGATATTGGCGGGATGCTTACTTAGTCTTGATAATGAATCTAAATTAAAATTACTGAGATTGTTTGATAATTCTAAAAATAATAAAGGACATAAGGCAATAATTAAAAATAATGAGACTATAAATTAAAACTTACCAAACAAATTAAGTCGTATTACTTTTACCCCATCTATATAGATAACGGAGAGTTTGACAATGAGTAATAAAATTGCATTTTTACTAAATTCGCATTTTGAACAAGCAGAATATGCCGAAGTGGACCGCTTACTAAAAGAAAAAGGTCATGAAACGGTACTTATTACTACTAATGATAAAAAAGAAGTTCAAGCCATGGAAGGGGACGTTGATAAAGCAGACACCTTTACCGCTGACTTATTTTTAAGTGAGGCCAATGCAGAAGATTACGCTGCTGTGGTTTTGCCAGGTGGTACCGTAAATGCTGATACCATTCGTATTGATAAGGCAGCACAAGATTTTGTGAAAAGCTTTTATGACAACAATAAAACAGTCGCTGCTATTTGTCATGCCCCTTGGTTGTTAATTAACAGTGGTTTGGCTAAAGGCAAAACGCTAACTGCCTATCATTCTTTACAGACAGATCTTGAAAATGCAGGGGCTACCTTTGTTGATAAACAAGTACAACAAGATGGCAATATCATTACTTCTCGAAATCCAGACGATATTGAAGCTTTTGCCACCGCTATTGATAAAGCGGTAAGCCAATAGGTTTTATTGAATTAATGGCTTTTTTTAAAAGGCATTAAATAAACTATTAACAAGCAATCTAATACTAATTTAATAAGGAAATACTATGACACAGTCTAATGAAAATAAATTTACTCAACAACAACCAGATGCAGAAATTGCTGGCTTAAAAAACCAAGTTGAAGGTAACTTAGGTAATAATAAAGATAAAGAACAAGATAAAGCAGCGGAAGGTATCGCTGAAAATCTCGAGCAAAGTCAGTCTAAATAAGGCAAATTGTCCTATATCTATATATAACGAACAGTACATATAGAACAACTGCATAAAGGAAAATACTTATGAGTAACTCGAATCAAGCACCAGAAAGTGATGAAATCGAAAAATCATTGGAGAATATCCAAGAGCCCGATAGTTTAGCAGAGGCGACTACAGCAGATTTAGATGAAGATGACTTAGCTGGGAATGCTACCGAAGATAAAGCTTCAAAATAAACTCACTGACTAGCTAGCTCTTCTTCTCTATTTATGTCTTAGATTACCCACTTATCTTATTTGACCTAAATTTCAATTGGATTATGTTGGGAATGATTTAAAAAAACTACTCACTCGTGAGTAGTTTTTTGTTATAATAATAGGCTTACTTAGTCATTTTTTTAGGTCATCTCTAGTAATGCAGGGATGTCCCCAATAAAATTGACTTTATATTATCAATGCATTGCAGGAGAAAGTTATGCTAACTAATACCGATCGTCAACAAATTATTGCTCAATATCAGCGCGCTCCTGGCGACACTGGTTCACCTGAAGTACAAATCGCACTATTAAGTGCTCGTATTAATGACCTACAAGGTCACTTCAAAGAGCATAAAGGTGATCACCATAGCCGTCGTGGTTTAATCCGTATGGTTAACCAACGTCGCAAGTTACTTGACTACTTAAAAGGTAAAGATCTTGCTCGCTATGCGTCACTAATCAGCGAATTAGGTCTGCGTCGTTAATTTTAACTTTTTTATTCAATTTGGGTTTCTATTATTAGCT
Source organism: Psychrobacter sanguinis (assembly GCF_020736705.1). Classification (NCBI taxonomy): domain Bacteria; kingdom Pseudomonadati; phylum Pseudomonadota; class Gammaproteobacteria; order Moraxellales; family Moraxellaceae; genus Psychrobacter; species Psychrobacter sanguinis. The sequence continues at coordinate 781,659 of NZ_CP085990.1, read as the reverse complement.
ATCTGAATTGAGGTTTAAAGTTAAATTAAAACGCTCATGCCTTAAAGAACAAAAAACGGTGTGAATATTTCACGCCGTTTTTTGTATCTAAGTTTTTATCCAAATCTGGGAATATCCTTGTAAGCCAAATCTGTCAGAATTGTTAAATGACTTTTATTGGTCAAGTATGGCAAATCCCTGTAAAATAAGAAGCGGTCTATGTGAGAATAATGGGCTTCTAACGTTTGATTTGTTTATGATGAGTGCTGCAAACTGTCCATAATCATGACATTGTTAGCCATAGCATCAGTATCGATAGCTATAATATTAAAAGTTATCGTAATGAGTTGATGAAGTTTAAGTCAATCGTTAAGCAGTCAAACGTTAGAGGCTAAAGTAAGTCTCAATAGATGCGTTACCCCTTATATTGCTAATCTATAAAAATAGGAAAAATTAATGTCAATGTTCAATACCATTTCTCGAGAATTTCAATACGGCAATCAGCAAGTTATTATTGAAACCGGTCGTATCGCTAGACAAGCTAACTCAGTGCTTGTGCACATGGGCGGCGTTTCTGTGTTGGTTGCTGTGGTTGTAAAAAGTGAGGCTAAAGAAGGCCAAAACTTTTTTCCACTAACCGTTAACTACCAAGAAAAAATGTATGCAGCGGGTAAAATTCCAGGCGCTTATGGCAAGCGTGAAGGCCGTCCTACAGAATTTGAAACCCTAACTTCTCGCCTAATCGACCGTCCGATCCGTCCTTTATTCCCTGAAGGCTATGTGAACGAAATCCAAATCACTGCCACTGTGGTATCAAGTGATAAGAAGCATTATGCAGATATCGCCGCAATGATTGGTGCGTCAGCAGCTTTGGCTATTTCAGATGCCCCATTTAATGGTCCTGTTGGCGGAGCTCGTGTAGGTTTCATTAATGGTGAATACGTATTAAACCCATCAATTGAAGAGCTTAAAAACAGCGATTTAGATTTGGTGGTTGCTGGTACTAAGTCTGCTGTATTAATGGTTGAATCTGAAGCCGCTGAGCTTTCTGAAGATCAGATGTTAGGTGCGGTGCTATATGGCCATGAACAACAGCAAATTGTTATCGATAATATTGTTGAATTGGCCAAAGCAGTTGGTACTGAAAAACAACAGTTTGTTGCGCCTGAATTGAATGCTGAGTTAAAAGAAAAAGTAACCACTCAATTTGGTAGCCAAGTAGCTGACGCTTATTCAATTAGTGATAAACAAGCGCGTTATGAGAAATTAGATGAAATTAAAGCCGCTGCTATTGAAGCATTGGCAGGCGATCCTGAATCAGAAGAGTTTTCGGAAAAAGAAGGTCAAATCAAAGAGATTTACAACGATCTTAAATACCGTACCGTTCGTGATGCCATTCTTTCAGGCAAGCCACGTATCGATGGCCGCGATTTAGACACAGTACGTGCTCTAGATATTCAAGTAGGCGTATTACCTTACACGCATGGTTCTGCCTTATTTACCCGTGGTGAAACTCAAGCATTGGTTACCACGACTTTAGGTAACTCACGTGACGTGAACCTAATTGACTCGTTGGCAGGCACTATCCAAGATCATTTCATGCTGCATTATAACTTCCCGCACTTCTCAGTAGGTGAGACAGGCCGTGAAGGTGTGCCTAAGCGTCGTGAAATCGGTCATGGTCGTTTAGCCCGTCGTGGTGTTCAAGCCATGCTTCCAGATAGTGACCGCTTCCCATATGTAATCCGTGTGGTATCAGAAATTACTGAATCAAATGGCTCTTCTTCAATGGCTTCAGTATGTGGCGCCAGTCTTGCGCTAATGGACGCTGGTGTGCCAATGAAAGCGCCAGTGGCAGGTATTGCCATGGGTCTGGTTAAAGAAGGCGATCGTTTTGCTGTATTGTCAGATATCTTAGGTGACGAAGATCACTTAGGCGATATGGACTTTAAAGTAGCCGGTACAAAAGATGGTATCACTGCATTACAAATGGATATCAAAATTGAAGGTATCACTGCTGACATTATGGAAAAAGCGCTTGAGCAAGCTCATGCGGGTCGTATCCATATTCTAAATGCAATGAACGAAGTATTGCCAAGCAGCCGTACTGAGATTAATGCTCATGCGCCTAACTATGCGGTAATCGAAATCAACTCTGATAAGATTCGTGATGTTATTGGTAAAGGCGGCGCGACTATCCGTCAGCTAACCGAAGACACTGGTGCGGTTATCGATATCGATGACAATGGTACTATCCGTATCTTTGGTGAAAATAAAGCCGCTACTAAAGAAGCCATTCGTCAGATTGAAGCCATTACTGCGGAAGTAGAAGTGGGTAAAGTGTATAAAGGTACAGTAGCACGCGTGGTGGATTTTGGTGCCTTCGTCACTGTATTACCAGGTACTGATGGTCTGGTACATATCTCACAAATCTCTGATGAGCGTGTAGAAAACGTATCTGACTATCTAAGTGAAGGTCAGGAAATCAATGTGTTGGTACAAGACGTTGATAACCGTGGCCGTATTAAGCTAACCATGAAAGGCGTTGAGCAAGAGCAAGCTTAATTTGTCATCGTACTTAATCAAGTAAAAGCCAGTAGCTTTAATAAAATAAAAAAAAGCCACCTCAATGAGGGGGCTTTTTTTATGGGGCTGATATAAGGATAGAAAATAAATTTATTTGTAGCTATATATCAATTAGACAGTTAATTCGCATTTTACAAAAGCGCGCTTTAACGTCTTAATCGTTTCCATAGTTTTTTTAATTTATTAGAAGAGGTATTGATGACAGAACTTTTACGACGTAATATGTCTATCGCCTGGTTAAAGCAATTTATTTCACTATTGGTTTTTGAAGATGAGTTTTTAAATTCAGAGAATGAAGCTATTAGTCTATCAAAGTTATAATTAATTCCTTCTTGGCTCTTATGACAGGTTAAGCACTTATATAAGCGACCTTCGATAGTAGCAGGTGGAGCTAGACCTCCACAGTGACATTGCATCGAGTGTCTTTCTAATATCGTAACGATGCTGTCAACTGATCTCATGCCTTTATCAGAAACATTTTCCATACTCTAATCCTGTCCCCTGTTGTTTTGTTATTAATTTTATATTTCTATAGTACTAAACAACTAATATAGAGAATAGTATATACCTATTACACTTATCATATAGACTTTTTAAAAAATATGTTAAATAGAGTTGATTAAATGTGTTTACTAGTCATAATTTGGTATAAATAAAAAAAGCCACCTCATTGAGGTGGCTTTTTTTATGGGGCTAGTATAAAGATAGAAAACAAAATTATTTGTAGCTACATATCAATTAGACAATTAATTCCTATTTTGGAAAAGCGCGCTTTAATGTTTTATTCGTTTCCACAATTTTTTTAATTTACTAGAAGAGGTATTGATAACGGGACTTTTGACACGTAATGTTTCTATCGCTTGGTTAAAGCAGTCTATTTCATTACTGGGTTTGGACGATGAGTTCTTAAACTGGGAAAGGCTAGGTATTAATCTATTAAAATTATAACTAATTCCTTCTTGGCTTTCATGACAGGTCAGGCACTTATATGAGTGACCCTCAATAGCAGCAGGCGGGGCTAAACCACCACAATGACACTGCATTGAGTGCCTCTCTAATATCGTAACGAGGCTGTCAATCGACTTCGTGTCTTTATCGGAAACGTTTTCCATACTTTGATCCTGTGACATATGTTCTTATAGTTAATTTTATACAGCCACCCTGCTAAAGAAATCATTCCATAAATTATTATATATACATTAAACAAATCTAATGTAAAACAAAGTAAGTCTAATATTTTAAACAGCGATACATTTTATCTAAAACTTTTATTAGATTATAAGAGCCACTTTTAGGACTCTAAAAGCGATTTTTTTATTTATATATCTAAAATATTAAAAGTTGGTATATCTTTTGCTCAACTTAATGAGAATAAAGGATTAAATTGAGATGAGGCTGACGGTCAAGCAATCATTATTAATGATATGAACAGTAAGTGTAACCAAAATGTAATCTGTAATAGGAATGTCATATTTATTTGATTATATAGATATGGCCTTGATTTTATTGAAAATTTAAAAATAATTTCAAAGGTCGGAAACTCCTATGGCAAGGGTTTCCATTGCGCATTCCCCTCGTTAGTTTGGGCAAACTAATGAATTGGGTTAAGTAAATCAGTTTTATTAAATAGGGCGCGATTATGAATACTAAAAAAGGTTTTAAACTTTCTTCTCAGGGTCGAATTGCAAGTGCAGTTAGTCTAGCTTTGATACTGCCAATGCTAAGTGTCGCTGCACTGGCTGATAATATTAGACCAGTAGGGCAAACTAGTGTGAGTAAAGTGGGCGACGTGGATGTGGTTAATATTGCCAATCCAAATGCCAAAGGCCAAAGGCCTTTCTCATAACCAATATAAAGATTTTAACGTTAGTAAATCAGGGGCAGTCTTAAATAACTCACTGCAATCAGGACAATCCCAGCTTGCCGGTCAACTTGATGCCAACAGTAATTTGAAAGGCACGGCATCGATTATTCTGAATGAAGTAGTCAGTAAGAATCCTTCATTATTGTTAGGGCAACAAGAAGTATTTGGGATGGCCGCTGACTATGTGCTAGCTAACCCAAATGGCATCACGGGTAAAGATATAGGCTTTATCAATACCAATCGTGCGTCTTTGGTAGTGGGTACCCCTACGATAGCAGAAGACCGTTTGGCAGGTTTTAGCGTCGGCGATCGCACTAGTAAAACACTTGCTTTAAGTGGTGACATAAATGGCAATCAGCGTTTGGATCTACTCGCTCCTAAGGTTGATATCAATGGCAATATTAAGGCTTCTGAAGCCATTAATGTTATTTCTGGTCGTAATAATATTGACTATGACACACTTGATGTCAGCAGCCATGAAAGATCACAGCCGCATGTGACTTTAGATGGTCAAATCTTAGGAAGTATGAACTCTGGCCGTATTCGCCTGCACAATACTGATACGGATGCCACCCAAACTTTACAAGGTCAATTCAATGCTGCTCAAGACTTTGATGCTGCTGCAGATACCCTAAAAGTTTCGGATAGCCAAATTTCAGCTAATAATGTCTCACTTGCTGGTAACAAACAACTTTCTATTGGCGGGGAGGTACAAACCGCTCGCATAGATTTAGACAAAAACCAACAGAAGCTTGAAGACAATGTAACGTTAACTAACTCAGGCTATAAAGAGGTTGAAAGTTTTAAAGGGTCCTCTATTACAGGTGAGAATATTGCACTTAGCGGTAACAATGTGGTCGTTAAAGGCAGTAAAATTGATGGCACTAATATCGATGCGACAGGTAGTAATATTGATATTGGTGGTGTAACAACTACCCACACTGATAGTGCAACGGCGCGTAATACTAAAGGTCTGTGGTTTAATGAAAATGAAACTCTTGATAAGAGTCAGCAATATCATCAATCGCAGCTTAACGCTGCAGAGGGTATTAATGTTAACTCAGCAGGAGACCTTAAACTTGCTGGAACAACCATTAAAGGGTCAAATGTCGCCTTAACTTCTGGTAATGATTTGGTCGCTACCAATGAACATACTGAAGATTCACATAGCGCTATTAATCGTTATGCTCGTGAAACTGCCGATTTAAAAACAGGCTCACATGACATTACACAAGCCACTCAAAAGGGATATCAGACTGATATTTCCGGCAATAGCGTAAGCTTAACGAGCGGTGGGGAGCAGCGTTTAGAAGGGGTTCAATTAACTGCTGATACAGCTACACTAAATAGCGCTAAAGATTTGACAGTAGCCGGTAGTACTACCACCAATCGTCAAACAAATGAGGAAGACTATAAGTACTGGGGCGGTATTGGCGGTGGTGAGACCCATATTGATAATAAAGGTCAAACAACGCAGGTTGGCAGTCAAATTAATGCCAAAGACGCGACTATAAATGCTGAGGGCAATATCAAGGTTACCGCAAGTGGCATTAAAGCTAGCGATAAGTTACAGGCGCGTGCGGTAGGCGATGTCAATATCAGTAATGGTTTTTCGACTGAGCAAGATTATAAAGAAGATCGTCATGGTACGGCCTTTAATATCACAGATAAGAAGCTTGCTATCGATCGTTTAGCACAGAACACTGTGGCCAGTGATTTGTCTGCTAAAGAGGTGACATTAACTGGTGAGAATATTGCAATATCTGGTAGTGATGTGGCAGCAATGGGTGTGCTTGATACCAATGCTAATAAAGCCTTAACAACCAATGCCGCCAATCCAACCGATATTACCAAAACTGAAACTTATGATATTACGGCTGAAAATGATTCCAGCTCGAACATAGACTTCAAGAATGGTATAAAAGGGTTATTAGATCCACAATTAACTAAAGATTTAACCTTTGAAGCATCAGGTTCTCTAAAAGGGGACAAGACACTTACCACTACAGGAACAGGTGGCTCACGTAGTAGCGCTTTATCTGCTAATACCGCTAACTTAAAAGCACAAGACGTTAGTATCAACGGTACCAATATTAAAGCGGCTAACAATGTGGCCATTGAAGGCAATCAAGTGTCTACGGGTGCCAATGAGGCATTAACGGCTGTTAATAGTAAAGTGTATAAAAGTACTGGTCCTGAAGCTTATATAAAAGGTGGAGCGACTGGGATTGAAGTTGGCGTTAGTATTGGGCATGACCAGATCATCGGTGAGCATAATGAATACCAAGCGGTTAACTCTACTGTTAATGCCGGTAACAATGCATCGTTAAAGGCAGCTGAGACATTAACCAATAAAGGCACACAAATTAATGCTGCTACCGTAAATTTAAGTGGACAAGATATCATTAACGATGCTTCTTACGACCGAGTGGTTGATCGTAAAGTAGTCGCTGGTGGTGACGCTGCTTTAAATGTCTTTGCAGGTGTCAATCCTATCATTGGTGGTGGTATTAGCCTATCTGGCGATGGTGTAGGTGAAACTACTGAAGTTAAAACAGCGCATACCACAGGTATTGTGGCAGATGATGCCGTGAGTATTACAGCACTTAACACGGCCGTTGATTCTGGCACTCAAATTAAAGCCGGTAAAATCAATATCAGCGCTGATGACTATAAAGGTGACTCAGCATATGACTCAACAGTGACCACCAGACACAGTGGTCATGGCGATGTAAGCGTTAATGCTGACACCAACGACTTTACCAGTGTAAACGTTAAGGCCGGCGGTAAAGGTACTTATCAATATTTGCAAAAAGGCAATGCCAAAGCGGTTAAAGGTAGCTTAACTGCAGATACTGTGAACATTAACGCTGATACTCGCGCTGCTGCTGCTCAAGATGTTACTGCAAAACAATACAATGTTACGGCAGGCGAGGAAGCTCGTATTGCTCAAGATAGTGATAAACAGTGGACTACCGCTGGTGGTGCTAAATTAGGCGGTTCAGTAGGCTTAACCGTTATTCCGGCAGCAGTGTCAACTGGGGCAGGCGTTCTACCAAGTTTTTCAGCTCAAGCAGGATTTAACTACTTAGGCGAAGAAGACACTCAAGCCAAGGCAGCTAACGTTAATGTGACTAACTTAACGACTACAGGTGGACAGTTGGCGCAAGTTGATGGTGCTACTATTAACGCTGACACTGTGGTAATTAAAGGTAATCGCGCCAATATCGCTGCGGCACAAGATAATCATCGTGCTGTAGGTGTAGCAATGAGTGGTAATGGAGCCTTTGCTCCAGATCTATCAGAGTTGGGTTTCGGTGGCGATTTAGGTGTGGTTAATGAAACCAGCAATAAAGCGCATGGGGCTACTATTAGTACAAAGGACTTAACTGTAGCCGCTAATGAAGCAGGTAATGCTCTGAGTGTAGATGGGGCGAACATTACAGCCAATAGTATTGAATTATCTAATGCCAACGCTAAAGGTGATGTCAATATTATCGCTGCTGAGTCAAAAGATTACGTGGGGAATTTCGGTATCGGCGGAAATCTTGGTGGTGCTGTGAAACAGAGTGCTAATTCTCAAAGTTTTGAAAGTGACACGTTAGGTTCGCATTTAAACGTGAAAACGGACAATAGCAAATACTATGGTCTAGGCACTATAAAAGCAGATAACATAAACATTAGTACCGGCAACGATATTAACTTACAATCTAATATTGATGCAGAGTCATTAACCACAACATCTGGAAATGGACTTGCTTTAAGTTCTGCTCAAGATGAAGTCGTTAAAGTCAATGTTGATACGGGGTTGAACGTTGATGGGTCTCCTATTAAATTTGTTAATGACATAACGGCAGGTAATGTTATTGATGCCCTCAAAAACGATTTTAATAATGGTACTATCCTTGGCGTAAGTGTTGCTGGTAAAGCGGGATTTGATGTTGATAATCAAAAAATTACCCACCAAGCCAATGTTAATGCCGAGACATTAAACACAACTGTTGGTAGCGGTAATATCAATGTTAATGCTGCTAAAGTAAGTGCGACAGGATCTAACCTCAATGGGGCGTCAGTAATTAGCAATAATAATGACGACTTTGTGCACCAAGTAGGGGCTTCAGTAGATGGTAAAACATTTAGTGTCCCTAAGTTTGTTGGCACCATTCCTGGTCTAGTCACAGACGCATTACAAGGTAAGCCGGTTGATCTTGGCATTCCAGTTCATGCGGATGTAAACTACAAATGGGATGACACTGATGCAAACAACACCAAAGCCAATGTACAGTTATAACGGGCGCGCATTTTTAGTAAGCAATAATTTTTAAGTACGGATCTGTAAGCATCGCTAATTTATAACTGCTTATAATTTAACGATATACTAGATTATTGCTTTAAATTGTAGGTCAACAGGAACCCACACCTACCTAGGTGTGGGTTTTTCTATTTTTCTTAGACCGTGATGAATGATTATGTTATTTATATATAGAATAAAAAACGCCAGATCTATTGGCCTATCCAAATCCATTGGCCTGTATATTACTAAGCAAATTATGCAGGATAATGAGAGCCGTTATCGCTTTAGTCGGACAATGATAAGCACCACAATAGGATTAAGTTTAAGTAGTTTGAGCATCTTAATCGCTCCCATCGCCAATGCGGCTGACTTACCTGATCAACAAGCATCACAGCCAACACCAACATGGAAGAACACTATAGAGCAGCAACAGGCTTGGCAAGACTCCCTCAAAAAGCAACGTATTGACTCATTACGACAGTCGCAATCGTTGGAGCCCACCCCCGATACAACAGTCATTCAACCAGAATCAACTTTAGATTCTAAGCGAAGCGCCTGTTTGCCAATACAGCGTATTGAGCTGGGAGCAATGCCAGAATTAAGCAAAGCGGCACAGACTAAGCTACGCCAACACGCTGAGCAAATATCGGCAATATCACCACTTACCGAATCCACCGCCGCCATTGATCAGGCTCAATGTATCTCGGTAACCGCTGCCAATGACTTAATTAGAGCTATTACAGCGGCTTATTTGGAAGCAGGGTTTTTTAAAATCTCCATTGACCCTGTTCAAACTGGGCAAGGGACGTCGCTTTGGCAAGTTTATGTGGCAAAAATTACCAACATTGATAATCAGACTGATTTACCCACCTCTCGCTTATTTGGAAAGTTAGTAAATAAGCCTGCGAATATGGCAATACTTGATCAAGCGGTAAGTAACGGTGAACGGGTCATAGATGGGCCGTTACTGCTCGATATCTTCCCCGTGGGTAAAGACGTTCGTATCCAAGTGACTCAGCAACAGCAGTCAGGAAAAATAAACAGCGATATAGAGTGGCGCTACGATCCAGATGATAGCTATGGTCATAATCAAATAAAGCTGCACAGCACTTTACGTAATGTCTTTGGCCAGGCTGACTTAACCTCACTGACGATACAACAAAGTTTGACAGACCATTATGGCTATGATGAGGACAATCAGCGCCGTAGTGCCAGCATTTATACGCTAATCCCTAATGGCCGTTGGCAGTGGTCAGCCTTGTTAGCTGCAGATGAATATACCCGCAGTACAAAATTGCTTAATTCAATGTTAGAACAGACGGGTGATAGTTGGCAGGCCAATTTACGTGGTGACTATACTTTTGATCGAGATCAAGACAGTATCTCCACAATATATGGACAGTTGGCTCACCAAGATGTCACCAGTGAAGTACTCGGTAGTCAATTAGATATTCAAAGTCCGACTCTAAGTAGTGCTCGTATTGGTGCCACTCATACTAAGTTATTTAATAAACGTTCAAAAAGTGACCCGAGAAAATTTACAACAGGAGCCTGGGTAGTCGATTTGAGTGCGGAGCAGGGGATTGGCAATCATGATAATCCGGCCACTAAGCAGGGGTTGAGTGATGACTATTTGCGTTGGTTATTATCAGGGTATTTGAGTCACCAGCATCCTATCATTGCCTCAGGCGAGAACAAAGGCTATTGGCAAATGACTCATGAGCTCCAAGGACAATATAGCAACGACCAGCTATATGGTATTTCTCAGCAATCCTTGGGGTCCACTTATTCTGGGGTCCGTGGTATCGATAAGGTTTACAGTGCTGCAGAATCTGGAGCCTCCTTACGTAATACGTTGAGTTATGAGCCTATGCAGTCCAATTGGTTAACCTTAGGCAACCAAAAGATACGTTGGTCGCCTTATATCGGAGCAGATTACGGGATAGTAAAAGCATCTGAAACCGATCTTAAAGATGATACCAGTGAAGCTATGAGTGCTACTTTAGGACTCAATTTTATAGGATATGATGTTAAAGGTACGGCACTTGATAGACGTTGGTTATTTGATATCAGCGCTAGTAAAGCGGATGTCGATTATGCCGATAAACGCTTTGACGGTACGCAAGATACTGAATTCTCTGCTGCTTTACAGTTGTTCTTTTAATGCTTAAATAAAAGGTTATCGGCACAATTTATACAAAAAAAGGGACAGCTTATAGCAGGTTCCTTTTTAATCAGTTTATCCGCTAAATTCTATGAATTGGACATGAGTGGGGTCGCACTTGAGTATCAAAAACGACAACCAAAACCATGACTAAAGGGGATGCATAGTCTTTTTATATTTTCTTTATATAATTGGTAGCTTTACTTTGAGTTCAATGGCAATCTATGGTAAAAGAGTCAGAGCTTGTCTAAAATAAATTAAAGCTTAAATAATAAGCTAATTTCACAATCATTTAAAATTAGGAATAATATCATGGCTTTATCATTAAGTAAGGGCGGTAACTTATCGCTAACTAAGACGGACCCAAACCTTAATAAACTTTTGATTGGCTTAGGCTGGGATGAACGAGCAACATCTGGTACAGACTTTGACTTGGATGCTAGTGTATTCTTAGTGAATAGCATGGGTAAAGTTCGAGGTGATCACGATTTTATTTTTTATAATCAACTAAAGTCCGACAATGGTGCTGTTGAGCATACCGGCGACAACCGTACTGGTGAAGGCGATGGTGATGATGAAGTCATTAAAGTGAATTTATCTCAATTGCCTGCTGATGTTGATAAAGTAGTGGTAACAGTGACGATTCATGATGCTCAGCAGCGCAATCAAAACTTTGGTCAAGTTGCCAATGCCTTTATACGCGTGGTAAATGAAGAAACTGGGGTTGAAGTGGTCAGATTTGATTTGGCAGAAGATTACTCAGTTGAAACTGCTATGGTATTTGGCGAAGTGTATCGTCACAATAGCGAGTGGAAATTCCGAGCAGTGGGTCAAGGTTATTCGGGCGGCCTACAGGCAATGTGCCATCAGTATGGTGTTCAAATCTAGTTTCTTTTTATAAAAACAACAAGTTATAAAAGACAATAAGTTATAAAAGATAGCAGGTTATAAAAGATAACAAGGGCTTTTAATCCTCTGGTTATCAATACAAATATAATATAGGTACGACAATGAAAAAGTGGTTACTATTAACCACTTTTTTTATTAATCACTTTTTTAATTGATATTACTTAAGAAAACTTTGGATTTTCGGCATTCTTAATGTGCTTATGCCAGTTAGACTAAGTATGTCAATAAGGTACGTAATGAGACATTTTTATTTCGATTTTGTTTTTACAGCCATTGCTTTAATGGTTGCCGCATGGTGGGGTTATTCGTTAAATGGAATGACTGGCCTAATCAGTGCGCTGTCTATCACTGCAATTTTAGCAGTCATGGAGATATCTTTATCTTTTGATAACGCCGTGGTTAATGCCTCAGTATTAAAACACTGGGATAAGTTTTGGAAAATGATATTCCTGACCGTTGGTATCTTGATCGCCGTGTTTGGTATGCGATTGATTTTCCCCATTGTTATTGTGGCAGTTACTGCCGATATGGGTATGAGAGAGGTTATTGATTTGGCCTTAAATAACCCGACTGAATACTCTGCTAAGTTAATGGCTCATCATGCTGAAATTTCAGCCTTTGGTGGTATGTTCTTATTATTGGTCTTTTTGAACTTCCTGTTTGACGATAAAGAAGTGCATTGGTTTAGCTGGTTAGAACGCCGTCTTGCTAAATTTGGCGAAGTAGATGCTATGAGTGTGTTTGTGGCATTGGCTATTTTAATGCTGTCATTAACTTGGGTAAATGAAGCACAAACTTCGGCTGTGTTAATGGCAGGCGTGTGGGGAATTATTGTTTATCTAGGTGTACAAGTTGTGTCCGGATTGCTAGAAGGAGACCTAGAAGAAGCAGAAGAATCGCTCGAGAAGTCTGGTGGGGCAGCAGTCGGTAGCGCAGTTATGAAAGGCGGTATAGCGGGATTCTTATATCTTGAAGTACTTGATGCCTCTTTTAGTTTCGATGGGGTTATTGGTGCTTTTGCCATTACCAATGATGTTATTATCATTATGCTTGGTCTTGCTATCGGTGCGATGTTTGTTCGTTCTATGACCATTTATTTAGTAGACAAAGGTACGTTAGACGAGTTTATTTATCTTGAACACGGCGCGCACTATGCGATTGGTGCTTTGGCTATAATCATGCTACTGTCTATGAAGTTCCATGTGCCTGAACTGGTGACAGGGCTAATAGGTATTGCCTTTATCGGTTTAGCAATCTTAGGGTCTTTGAAATATCGTAAAGACCATGCATAGAAACAAAGAAGGGAAATATTAGCGTTATTTATCGCTAACATTAACCAACTAATCAACAACCAATACCCTAAGTTTATGGCTCAAAACAGCCTTGCTTATTTACTATTGGATTAGTATAGTTAACGTGGGTTTCGGCTCACGTTTTTTTATTTTTAGAACAACGTAACGCTGAAAGTAAGCATCTTATTAATTTTGTATTGACGCTTCAATAGGTAAATACAAACCATTAATTTAACAATAAAAAGATAAGAAATTTGTTTAATCTAATCATTTAACCTGGTTATTAAACTTAACTATTTAACTTAAAAAGGAATAAAAGTCATGGCTATTAGCTTAACAAAAGGTGGTAATGTAAATTTGTCTAAAGAAGCCCCTGGTCTTACTCAGATGACCATCGGTCTTGGTTGGGAGCCTCGTGCAACAGATGGACAAGATTTCGATTTAGATGCCATTGCTTTTTTACTGAATGACGCAGGCAAAGTCCGCAATGATCAAGATTTCATATTTTTTAACAACTTAAAATCATCAGACGGTTCTGTAGAGCATACAGGTGATAACCGTACTGGTGAAGGTGACGGTGATGATGAGGCTATCAAAGTTAACCTAGCCAACGTACCAAGTGATGTGACTAAAATTGCGGTATGTGCGATTATTTATGAAGGTCAAGCCCGTAACCAGAACTTTGGACAAGTTGCAGATGCTTTCATTCGCGTGGTGAATGACAATGGCAATACTGAAATTGCTCGTTATGACTTGTCAGAAGACAGCAGCACTGAAACAGCCATGATATTTGGCGAAATTTATCGCCACAATGGCGAGTGGAAATTCCGTGCCGTTGGTCAAGGCTTTAGCGGTGGATTAGGTCCATTAGCTGCGTCTTATGGCGTTGCTGTTTAGTATTTCATAGTTCTTTGAGTTACTTGATTTAGTTAGTTACTCATAACTTCTCGTCTTTATTTATGCCAATAAACCAACTTTAAAGTATTTAAGGTTGGTTTTAACCGCATAGATCTGTCTGTTTATTTGGATTCACTTCTTTCTTTTTTTCTTGCCACTTACATACAGCTTTTCTGAGGAATTTTAGCCATGGCGGCGACATTTAGCTTAATCGGTACTATCGAGCCTTTTTTACATTGTAATTTAAAACAGGGTGATTCTATCTATTGTGAAGCCAATGCCATGGTTATGATGGAGCAGAATTTAGAGCTTAAGGGAAAGCTGCAAGGGGGCATCATGCAGTCTTTAGCCCGTCGCTTTGCCAGTGATGAGTCATTATTTCAACAAGAAATTATCGCGACAAATGGTGAGGGTGATTGCCTTCTTGCGCCTACCCTTGATGGCGATATGCAGATTATTGAGGTAGGTGATAAACAGTATAATCTTAGTGATGGTGCTTTTGTTGCTGCTCAAAAAAGTGTTGAAGTCAAAGCTGAAATACAGCGTAATCTTGGCGGCGCAGTATTTGGTGACACTGGTGGTTTCATCATTATGAAGACTCAAGGTGTAGGCCAACTAGTGGTATCGGGTTTTGGGTCATTATTTGAGATCGACGTAGAGCCAGGCAATGATGTCGTGATTGATAATGGGCATGTGGTTTGCTGGGATTCAAGTCTAGATTACAAACTGTCTTTGTCTACTAGTAAGAAAAAAGGATTTATGAGTAATATCATAAACTCGGTGACCAGTGGCGAGGGGATGGTATTGAACTTCTCTGGTCAAGGTAAGGTTATTATCTGTTCTCGAAACCGTGCCAACTACCAAGGGTGGATTCAAAGTATTTTAGGCACTAATTCTGGCGGTCGCGGTGGCGGCGGTGGTTTTTTAGATAACATTCTTTAATAGTTGGCTTTAACAGTGAGAGAGCTTTAGTAGTTGGCTTTAGCAATGAGTTTGTAACGCCTACAATCTGATGTATAGACGCCAATCTATAACATTTGCTCTATGGAATAGGCCACTTGGTAAATTCAAAACGGCTGCTAAAGACCTTAAGGTCACGAATGGCTTGCAGCTAACTCAAGCCTTTAAGCAAGTAGCAAGTAGAGTTCGAAGCTTTTTGTTAAATACTAAATAATTTTAATATCAATTATTATAATATTAAGCATTTTAGTACTAGTCATTTAATTACTAAACATTTTAATAGCGATTTATTCTAATATCTCGTTATATTTTAATAACTTATAAATAATCATAAAGGAAAATATCATGGCAGTTAATTTACAAAAAGGACAGAAAATATCGCTAAGCAAAGAGGCAGGTGGCACACTAACCCAGATGAAAATGGGACTAGGTTGGGACGTGGCTCAGTCTGGAACGGCCAAAAAAGGTGGCTTTTTAGGCGGTCTTTTTGGTGGTGGCGGAAGTAGCAACGATAGTATTGATTTAGATGCCTCATGTATTCTTTTTGATGCCAACAAGCAGCCTGTTGATGCTATTTGGTTTAATCAATTAAAGTCTAAAGATGGCAGTATTTTGCACACTGGTGATAATCGCACGGGTGCAGGCGATGGTGATGATGAAGTGATTAACGTAGATTTGTCGCGAGTACCTGCTAGCGTACAGTCGATGGTCTTTACCGTTAATAGCTTTACTGGTCAGACATTTGCAAATGTTGAAAATGCATTTTGTCGTATCATAAATGCCAGTAACAACGAGGAAGTTGCCCGTTATAACTTATCTTCTCAAGGCAATCATACTGCGATGATTATGGCCAAAGTATATCGTCATAATGGTGAGTGGAAAATGCATGCCATTGGTGAGATTGCTTCAGGTCGTACTTTTAACGACTTAATGCCTGCTATTATCCCGCACGCTTAGCATGGTGTTGATAGTAGTCCTATCGTTATAAGCCCTATCAAACAAATAGCGGTACACTTGAAAAAAAAGATGACACATAAAAAAACGCTGAAGAAATTCAGCGTTTTTTTATGTGTTTACATTGATTTAGGCAATCACTATTTAGTAGCTGTTCTCCATTTAAGTCCCCAGCCGAAAGCTTTGTCCATTTCTTGATGCCCTTTAAAGTAGCGATTAATACGTTCCACATTAATACTGCCGTTCTGATTGACCAGTCGGGCGATGGCACACATGCCTAGGTTACTTTCACCTTCAGTGAGTCGAGTCTCAATAGGTGGCTGTTGAGGTACATGCAGGGTAACTACGCCATCTGTTTGCCCCCAGTTTGGTACGCCTGAGTAGATATAGGCAAAAATATAAATCTCCTCGATACGAGACCATTCATCACCATTAATGTCTAGCCATTCGCCGCCAGCAACCTCGCCAGTACGGTCATCACCACGTAATTTAACGTAGGGGGACTGTTGTAAATGACCAAATCTTTCCCCTAATGCTTGAATTAATTCTTTATTGCCATTTTTCAGTACTACCAAAGCGCCCAAGTCTAAATCAATCGCTTTAGACCTAGAAGCGAACAAATCTTTGAGTAAGCCTTTTTTAGGGGCCTCTGATTTATTGGGGTTTTTATTCCAATCTAGGTTAATTGACATCTTGCCAAAGCTGTCTTGCTTCTTAAGATTAATGCTCGACTGTGATTTGGTTAAGCTGATTTTGGATAGATTAATAGAGGAATTGGCTCGGGTAGGGGTATTTGAGTTAGAGGCTGCATTGTTGTTATGGTTATTGCTATTAAAGTGATTGTTTGTAGCAGGTGGCGTACTAGTTGATTGGCTACTTGGCGAGCTGCTCGGAGTGGGTGTGTCTGCAATCTCTACCCCAAAGTGTTCAGACAAAGGCTTTAAACCGCCATCGAATCCTTGAGAAATAAATCGAAATTTCCATGCCCCTTGACGGCGGTAACACTCTGCGACTATTACCGCCTTTTCAGTACGATTGTTGGCCTCAATTTGGCAGTTAAGCAATATCGAATTATTCTGAATCACTTGAACCGATACATTACCCACTTGTGCCAATGTTTTGTCACTAGAAAATGCCAGTGCTATCTTTTCTATTTCAGAAGGCTGTTGCATGAGCTGAATGTCAAAAAAGCCATCTGTATCATGGCCTCTAAAAAGCACATGACCATCATCACTCTGTGTTTGACCATAAAAAACCATATCACCATCTCCTCGAACTTTGCCTGAGCTGGCAAGTCGATAAGCGGCACAATCAATAGGATGGTCACTACTGATACGAACGGTTATGGTATCTGTTGGGATAGGGGCGTTGGCACCTGCAATTAAATATTGGCTCATGAAACTCTCGCTTATAACGGGGGTAGATTTTAAATAGAGTAAAGTAGTGTTTGTAATTTTAATTAAAGAAATTAACTTTCAAAAACTGGCTGTAATCTCACAATTTTATATTTTAAATATTTATAACATATTTTATGTAGGACAAGTAAATATAATAAATTAGGTTTGTTTTAAGGTGGTCATTAGTCATCAAAAAAAGAAATCATTAACCTCAAAATGTACCTATAATAAAGGACTATTACCATCAATAAAGGCATCAGACTTTATTGATATGTTTGCTAATTCATAAAGGTTTTATAATGACTAAACAGCTCTTGAGTTTGTGTCCTAGTGTCTGGCTTGCAGAAGGGCAATCTAGCCAACGCGATATGCTTGAATCCTTGCAGAATTTGAGAAAAAAAGTCGCCTTAAATTTAGATGTTTATAGCGATTTAGACGTCGTAAGCAACCCAGAACAGGGTGGTCTGGTCGAAGAAAGTGTGTCAGGTACTGCTTTTAGAATTCTGGCGTCACACCGTTTTCATCGTCCAGAAATTTTAGAGATGGCTGATAAGTCGTTTACCGAACCACACATTACTAAAGGCGCTACCTCCGCGCAACCGTCTTTGGTAGCAGAGACCGATGGGACGCAAATCATGTCACGTTGGCAGTTTGTGTTAGAGCAGGCCATTGAACATCAGACAAAAGTATTGCTAACTGGCCGTAACAGCATTGATTACGAATTGCACCGAACTCAATTTGAGCAAGCAGGCATTAGGTTATTAACGGGGTCCACTTCTACGGATATGCTCAATAAAATTGATGACAAGTTTGCTTTTATTAAGCACTGTGAGGCCTCTAATATTCCAGTCGCAAAGGGGTGGAGGTTCGATAGCCTACAAGAGCTTAAAGCGCTATTAGCAGAGCATGATCATCAGCCCTTGTGCGTCAAACCGGTAACGGGTATTTTTGCTCAAGGATTTTGGCGTCTAGATACCGGTAAAAGTAGCGATGAGTGCTACGATAGTTTCGAGCATTTGTATTTGACCGATGATCGAAAAATAACAACGGCTCAATTCATCTCAGCCTATGAACACAGTCTGATGGTAAAAGAAAAACCTATTCCGATGCTGCTAATGCCCTATCTGAGCGGCCGAGAGTATTCTATTGATGTCGTCTGCGAGAAAGGCGAGGTCTTAGCTGCCATAACGCGATATAAAGTGGGTAAAGTGCAGCATATTGGCTATGATAAAGAAGTGATGGAAGTGGTCATACCTTTAATACGAGCATTTGATTGTGATGGCATTGTCAGCGTACAAACCAAGGAGAATAGTGAAGGACAACATTGCGTACTGGAAATCAATTCTCGACCTTCAGGGGGCATTGGCTATACCAATCATAGCGGAGTAGACTTGACTCAGATTGGGTTTGCTTATTGGCTAGGCTTAATCGATAAGCCAAATGATGTGACAGTAGCCAATCACATAACACCCTGCCAAGTTCGCGCGATTATGACCAGTGTCAAAATTGCATAGGGCCTTATTTACTGTCGGTATAAGCCACTTTGAATATTGAGTATAGAGAGTACTAAGCATGGAGAGTATTAAGCATAGGAAGTGTTGAGCACAGGCTTTGTGGCAGTGAATACTGAAGGCCTCTGTACACGACAAAAACAAAAAAGCTGACTAAGGACAAGGCATAATAGTAATTTTTCTTACGAACCACACTATGCCAAACCTTAATCAGCTCATAAATATATTATCGCAAAACCTAACCATGAACAAGGCAAGATTGACGTGTTTAGGCTTAATTACTCTAGCGATAATACAAGTACAAAGTAGTAACCTCAAACAAATAGCAAGAGGATTTGTCAAAGGTAGGACAAACAGTAATTACAGACGGCTACAACGCTTCTTTGCACAAGTTGACATAGACCAAGACCAGTTAGCCAAATTCATCTATCAACTCTTTGACTTAGACGAAGTCATCATCAGCATAGACAGAACCAACTGGAAATGGGGTAAAAAGAACATTAACATCTTTTTGCTCAGCGTTGTTCATCAAGGAATCGCTATTCCCTTATACTGGACACTACTTGATAAAAAAGGTAACAGCAATAGTAATGAGAGATGTGAGCTCATACAAACGTTCATCAACACCTTTGGCGCAGACAAAATACAGTATGTATTAGCCGATAGAGAGTTTGTTGGCAAAGAGTGGTTTCAATGGCTAAATAAAGAGCAAATAAAGTTTTGCATTCGCATCAAACACAACACCCTAGTAGCCAATCATCAGGGTAAATTGGTACAAATAAAGACATTGTTACGTCATCTATCCCCTCATGAAACGTTTATGTTAGCCAGAGCTGTTCCCGTATATGGCGTTAAAGTTCGTCTATTTGCAAAGCGTGATACTGACAACGATTATGTCATCATAGCGACCAACAATTTAGATCATACGGATGCTATGGCTCTTTATAGCAGACGCTGGGAGATTGAAACCTTGTTTTCTTGTTTTAAAGGACGAGGGTTTAATCTTGAAGATACGCATCTTACACAGTTGGATCGGGTAAGTAAGTTAGTGGCGGTTTGTGCGCTAGCATTTTGTTGGTCATATCGCATTGGGATTAAAACTGTACAGCAGCACCCTAAAAGACGAAAGCTTAAGAAACATGGTCGACCTCAGCAAAGTTTGTTTGCTATTGGTTTGGATGTTTTGATTGATGGTTTGCGTGAGTATTTCTTTGCTGGCAATCGGCGTGTGTTTGAGGTTCTAATAAGTTATTTGTCTCCTAGTCCACGACCTTTGAGACTTTGAGCATTTTTGTCGTGTACAGAGACTGAAGGCTAATAAAGCAAAGCAAAGCCATGCCACTGTCACTAATTAATTCAATGTAGTGCAGTTAGGCGAATATGACTGTTCTTTATGACTATCCCACAAATTAAAGCGGACCATATTGCGTGACCTAACTTCTATCACCTAACACTTTTACGTCAGCTTGCAAATATTACCTCTACTGACGAATGATACGGAATAAAACTTAGCAATGACCAATCTTATACCACAGCAGCAAGCCACTCAATCAGATTCAAATGAGCAGGAACAACACGGACAGCAACCCCAGTCCACAACGATAAACTTGCCACGGGGCGAGCTTGAGTTAACGTATCAAACCAACAGCGATTATCAACTTGATGACTTACTTGGATTTGCACAGCGCATTAACCCGAAACGCGCCTTCTTGTTTGTCTCAAAAGTTTTAGGACGGCATATTCCGGTTACCCCTAGTCAAATGCGTCACGCTTTTACTGAGCTCGCTAACTTAGTCCCTGATAATTTACCGGAGCCGATAGTCGTCATAGGTATGGCTGAGACCGCCGTTGGTTTGTCAGCCGGTGTCCATCAGGCTTTGCAAACCCGATATCCTAAGGCATTACTGCTTAATTCAACGCGGCATGCACAACAGGATGCTACTTTGCTGACCACCTTTAGTGAAGATCACAGCCATGCCAGTAAGCACCTTATTTATCAAAGTAAGGATGCAGATATCCAAAATCTATTGTTGAGCAGTAAAACGTTAATCATGGTAGATGATGAGGCGTCGACTGGGAATACTTGCGTCAATGTGGTCAGTGCCCTAAGAGATGCCGGATTAAGCAACTTACAGCAAGTACATCTCACAACTTTGGTTGATTGGTCACTTAATCCTTTGGCTCAAGCGTCAGATAGTGAAATACAAGATATTGAAAGCAGTGATATTGAGATGGGCAAGGTTCAGACAGCGAGTGATGAGTCAAAAGTGACCCATCAAGATGACCGGATTGCCACTCGTTTACCGGGGATTAAGTTTCAGCGTCATCATTTATTGGCAGGGGCATGGCAGTGGACAGATGCGCCAAATCCTGAGCCGATCAGTATGCCAAGCGTCGACACCACTGAAGCTGGTAGTCAGCCCATCCTTTCCACTGGTAACTGGGGTCGACAACCCACACTTGATAGCACTGAAGGGTTTGACGATTATTTGGCCCAATTCAAAAAAGTATATGCGCAGCAGTTTGCCGTTCAATTAACACCAAACTCAGACCAGTTAACAGAACGTCTAAAGCCATTTCCACAGAAAATCTTGGTATTGGGTAGTAATGAGTTTGTCTGGTTGCCGTTTTTGTTGGCTGAATGGTTGGAATCTGAGATTAAAGCTGAGCTGTCTCCAGCAGATGTAATGACGCGCACTCAAGATGGCCAACGCAGTGTGAAGTTTAGTGCTTTAACCCGTTCTCCTATTGCCCTAGGTGGGGCTATAGAAGCTAGGATGGGTTTTAATGACAATTATGGACTGGGCATGACTAATTTTGCCTATAATGTTAAACCTGCTGACTGGGATTTAATTGTGTTGTGTGTAGAAACGCCACATAGCAGTGTCGATGAAGTTTGGTCAGGTTTAGACAATGTATTGGTAGTGAGCCCAAAATAATGACAATTTCTACTGTGAACGAAGAAACGGTACCTTTTTATACGCCTCTTTTAGAAACGGATACGCTCATTAAACCTTATGCTCTAATGGATTTAGATGACACTATTTTTCAGACTCAACGTAAAATTGATGTTTGGCAGTTACCCACCAGTGAGCGTGATCAGCTGGTATGTGCGTCGGTTGATAAGCAGGGTCGGCCATTAAGTTTTATGACAGGCCGGCAGCAGATATTATTCAATTGGCTGTTATCGAGTACCGAATTAATCGTGGTGACGGCACGCGACACACAGGAAGTGCAGCGGGTTAAACTGCCTTTCAATAGCTGGCAAGTCCTTACCCATGGGGCTGTTATCTTACAACCAGATGGTAAGGTTTTACAGGCTTGGCAAGCTAAAGTAGCTGAAGTTTTGCAGCCTTTACAGGATAAAATCATGCTGTTGGCTAACAAGATTGCGGCCTATAATGATACAAAGGATAATTGTCTTAAACTCGCCATCCATAGCGATAACTTTCAGCCTGCTCAAGATGGTTTAGATAGTTCAGAGGCTATAGAAAATGCCAATGGATTGCAGTCACCTAATAGCGAGTCATTGGCATCACCCTTACAAATTTATCTGGCGGTGAAACATAAGCAAAAAGACCATCAAGCCTTACAAGACTTCGCCCAATGGTTAAAAGCTGACGAACCTGATTTAACAGATGATTTTTATATTCATATCAATGCCAATAATTTAGCAATTTTGCCTCATACGGTGCATAAAAAGCATGCTGTGGCATTCTTGTTAGCTAGCTATTTAGACCAGTCTCGTCCCAGCTTTGGCTTTGGAGACAGTTTGGCCGATTTACCTTTTTTGCAGTTACTAGACTGGTATGGCACCCCAAATCACGGTCAACTGCATGAAAAAGTAAGCGAGTTATAGCTTTTAAAGGCCCATAATTTAACAGCGTGCTGCAACTTTATTTCTAACCCATAAAATAGACACTAAAATGACTGATACAAACTGCAAAACACTATCTCATCAATCTGGCAGCTATCTGCCTAGCGATGTGACATTACTGCTGGATATCGTTGATAGAGACAGTGTGAATAATGTCCCTGTGGCCCAAAAAGAGGCGTTAATCCAAACAGGGAAACAACATTATTCAGATATGTTGACGCTTGAGAAAGCACCGACAGCGGCCCATGAGCAGATGTATCAGCAAGCGTTGCAACAAGGTAAAACTCGCCTCGCCACAGATATAAATAATCTATGTGCCACCTTAGCGGCCATATTTTCTAAAACAGTGAGCGTAGATGCGCCTTTGATTTTGGTGAGTTTGGTGCGCGCAGGATTGCCGATAGGAGTATTATTGCAGCGTGCTTTGAGTGTTTCATCTGCCTCTTATAGCCTGCCTAGTGAGCATTACGGGGTAAGCATTATTCGCGATCGAGGGTTGGATCCTGTTGCCCTTCATAAAATTAGGCAACTACACCCTGATAGTCCGATAGTCTTTGTCGACGGTTGGACCGGAAAGGGTGCGATATATGGAGAACTGGTACGCAGCTTGGCAAAAAATCCAGCGCCTAGTTTAGAACCAGATAGTGAAAGCACAAATAGCTCAAATCATAATGACGGGCTTACTAGGGATAATGTTTTTCATCAAGGCCATGGGGTAATCCCTTTACTGACATTAGCAGATCCAGCTGGCGTGGCGTGGCTGTCAGCAAGCTCAGATGATTGGTTAATTCCCTCTGGCTTGCTAGGATGTACCGTATCGGGTCTTATTTCTAGAACTTTATTCAGTGATGCTAGTGAAGACTTATCGGAAGGATTGCATCGAAGTATTGTTTATGAAGAGTTACAGGCATATGACCACAGTCTTGAGTTTGTAGAGACAGTTGATGCGGCTCGCAAACAGCTGATATTAGAAGAGGCAGAAATGACTTTATTGTCCACTTATTCTGCCCCTCGGTTTGGGACTCAAGCGATCATAGAAAACCTAGCAGAGTGTTACCAAGTAAGCAATATTAACCGTATTAAACCGACGATAGCCGAAGCCACTCGAGCTGTGATGCGCCGAGATCCAGAAAAAGTATTGTTAGCGTCATCAAACCACCCAGACACCGAGTTACTTCGACATTTATGTCAGCAAAAGCAGGTCACTGTTGAGGTTGTCGGTGAGGACATACTGCCTTATCAAGCGGTGACGATTATTAAAAAACGCAACTGATAGTGATGAAGGCATAGGTTTGACTGATTTGTTGTTAGAAATATCTTTTTATATCAGAACTGATACAAGAGTCTTTTAGCATCATAACAAGGGCGATAAGAGACCTTAAAATACCCTATAAAATTTAGTAAAATTAGGTAGTAAAAGCGTGCTGTTGTGATGAATTTAGCATAATATAGTCACATTATTTTCAAACTGCTATGGGGCGTTACTACCTTAGTTTGATACCTTTCCCTACCTATGTTTAATCTGATTACGACGACTTTAATTCGTTGGCTCTAGAATTATAAACGTAGGTTTAGAGCACTTATTTTATGAATTTTACCCATGCCTCACGAACGTTGTCCTTGCCTATGTCCACAGATGATATCTCTGAAACACTAACCAGTAAGCCAATTATAGATTATAACAAAACCAGCGAAACCTCCTTAATTATCGATACTCCCTTATCAACTAACAGAACTATGTCCGCCAAAGCCATTCATCCCTATCATTTAGGGGCAAGTTTATATATGCCTGCCACTCGCGGCGATATCTGGCAGGTGATTAGTCGGGTGAAATTACCTCAACTCAATAGCGTTATTATTTGCTTAGAAGATGCGGTCAGCGAGTCAGATGTGCCGTTTGCTTTAGATAATTTACAACAGATCTTAGACAGATGGTACGCTGATGATGGCCTAAGTACATCGAGTTATGCGCATTCGCTACGGCCTTTGGTTTTTGTACGCCCCAGAAACCCGCAAATGATGCAAGAATTATTGGATATGCCACATATCGATTTGGTTGATGGCTATGTATTGCCAAAAATAGATATGGACACGTTATCCGATTGGCGAGTAGCGTGTCAGGAGATAAATAAAGACAGTCTATTGATGCCTACGTTAGAGACGGGTCGATTGTTTGACAGTTCTCATAACAAGGAGTTAGTAAACGCCTTGGGACATGCTTTTGACGAAAGAATTTTTGCATTACGCATCGGTGGCAATGACTTGTTTGCCACTATCAGACAACGTCGTCCCAACAATACGACTATCTATGAGACGCCTGTTGGTTTATTGATACATCAATTAATCGGTATATTTGCTGTAGCAGGCTATTATTTATCCGCGCCCGTATTTGAATACTTTGATCGTACCGCGCTGTTTATGCAGGAATTGTCTCAGGATGTGTCATTTGGTTTGGTAGGAAAGACCGTTATTCATCCTAGCCAAATACCTTTGGTTCAACAGGCGTTCTGTGTGCCTTCTTCTATGTTAGAGGAAGCAAAAGCTATTTTAGACAGTGAGGCAAAAGCTGTATTTAAACACAATAATACGATGCTTGAGCCTGCCACTCATCATGCTTGGGCGGTTGAGGTGTTACAACGGGCGAAAGTCTTTGGTGTCTTGGGAAATGAGCCGTTATAGACGGTTCAATTGCGATAGCGTTTAATTACTATAAAGTTTAATTGCTATCAATAGGCTAGAAGCTATCAATAATCTAGTTGCTACCAATGGCCACCATCATTTAGTATTCGGTAAATCTTGCTGATGTTCATTCTAATTTAATATCAAAATTTAAATAAAAAGGAGCCTCAAGGGCTCCTTTTTTTAACGGTATTAATATTTCTAACAATACTGATGCAAAGCATCATAACCGTTTAACCAATACTTTTACTTATCATTAACGCTTACGGCTAAACTTGGTCATCTTTTTGTTGTTAATCTCACTGATGGCATGCTTAATTTCTTCGTCATCTAAACTGGCCACATGTTGCAATATTTGCATGATGTCAGGATTTAGAATGTAATGGGCATGACGGGCAATGTTGTTAATCCGCTCATCAAAGGTCAAGACGTCAGTTTCAGCATCTTTTTGTACATAGTCCAGACGAATTAACGCATTTAAGAAGCTAGTAAACAAAGCACGGTCGAAGAAGTCAGGAATATCATCTGCGTATAAAACAGACAAACGCTGACCTAATAAATGACATAAGTCGACCACTTCTTCTGCCGTTAAGTTACCTGAACCTTGTTGGGCCAATAGTGCTAACGTCATAAAGTAGCGCTCAAGACTTTGTGATACAGGAGCAGCCAACATATCTAGTTGCTGATATAGCTCGGTATTTTTCTCTGGTGTACCAAGTACGCCTTCACCTAAGTCGACCAAAACGCCTTGCTCAATTAAGTTGTTTAACTTCTCATCAATCATACTCGGGAGGTTACGGGCAGCGCGATATAAGAACAGCTCACTTTGTAAGAAAGGATACAGCTGGCTGACGATACTGTCTAAGTGCTTGCGCTGAATGCGACCATTTCTATACACCAATGCACATAGGAAAGAGGACATGATGAACACATGCAAAATGTTATTTCTAAAGTAGCTCAAAATAGCCATTTGCTTTGGCAGTACTTTAATCATGTCACCTAGAATATGAGGTGTACGCTCTACCAGTTTCAGTTTGATGGCATAGTCGATGATAGATTGAGGCGACATATCAGTGATGATGGTCTCATCAGAATAGGGTGACCCATTGGCGATTCTTTGATATAACGCGAGCTGCTCACGGCAACTGTCTTCATCAAGGGCAGCTTTAGGCGTAGACAATAGTACCAAAGACAGCAGGGCAATCGGGTTAACGACTGCCGCCTTGTTGATGTTTTGCATGATTTTAACGCTAAGGTTATCCACCATAGCCTTAGTTTTACTATCAAGCGGTGTGTCGGTACGATTTGGAGGTAAACTGTTTGGCTCGACCCCAAACTTCTCCATGAAGTCTTCCATGTGTAGTGGTGTACCAAAGCTTAGGTGAACGTGGCCGAAGATACGCTCAATCTTACGGCTAACTTTTAAAAGACCGAGTAGTGACTCTGACTCTTTTGGCTTACCTTTTAGCTCACCAATATAAGTCCCGCCTTCCATAATGCGCTCATAGCCGATATAGGTTGGAATAAAGGCTAACGGTTTATTAGAGCCACGCAGGTGACTGTGTACCGTCATCGATAACATACCAAGCTTAGGAGGTAATAAACGTCCTGAACGAGAACGACCGCCTTCGATAAAGTACTCGATAGGGGTATTACGTTGTATCAGCGTATGCAAGTATTCGCGTAACACAGCTTTGTACAAATTGTTCTCTTTAAAGCTGCGGCGGATATAGAAGGCAACCGCACGGCGTAATAGAGGACCAATCACCGGAACATCTAAGTTATTACCAGCAGCGACATACGGCAGACTCAGACCTTTCTCAAAGATGATATAGGCCAGTAGAAGATAGTCGACATGGCTACGGTGGCAAGGCACATAAATGAGCTCATGGGTGGTAGCAAGATTGCGAACACGTTCAAAGTGATGCACTTCCACACCATCGTAAAGCTGCGTCCATAACCAATCCAAAAATTTATAGAAAAAACGGATGACCGAATAGCTATAGTCATTCACAATCTCATCGGCATAGCCGCGGGCTAATTTTCTGGCTTCAGTAATACTAATATTTGACTCTTCTGCTTCTTGCTGGCAAGCATAAGTAATGGCAGGTGAGCTGATAAGCTTATCCACCAAATTACGTCTGTCTGACAAGTCAGGACCAATCATACTTTGACGTTGGCTATCAAGATAAGCATTTAACTTATGTTGTACCAATAAAGTTAAGCTAAAGTTGGCCTCTGAGGCGGTAACCAGTGCGGTAGATGTTGATAAGGTTTCAGTTTCTACATTACGTTTGGCTTGAAGAAGTAGCTCTTTTTCATCAGGAGTTAGTTGACTGTCTTGTAAGCTTTTCTCATCAAAAAGCGAGTCTGCAATGACATCAGAGCCTACAGAATCTTCATTGTTTGGAAACGAAAATGAATCAATTAAATCATGTAAAGATTGGGGAGGGTGAAATTGTACAAAGGTATCACGGCCCATCATACCAATATTGAATAGCTGCTTGGTAATAGAGGGGTCTTCCCAGTTGTCTGCCATTAATAGCTTAAATAACGAGTCTTCATTGTCTGGCGCACGGCCCCATAAAATGGAGACTGGTACCAGATTAATTTTAGGCGCTGGATTTTGACGGCAAGCGGTTACCAGTCTGGCCAGTCTAGGAGACAGTTTGCGTCCATTAGCGTCAGGATGGTTTAAGAAAATTATGGCCGCATTTTCATCAATATTATGGGTACGGTCTTGGACCCCGACTAAAGCAGGCGGAAAACCATGCTCTTTAGTTTGTAAGTCGACTAAAATACTATTGGAGCGAGAATACTCACGCAGCACGTAGAAAGTGAGAGCGTCATCCTCTGTGTTAATCGTTGGCAAATCGCCCAATACTTTTGGCTTTACTGCTAAATCTAACGTTTTTCCAGAAAGCTTACGATATAGCTGATTCACAGTTCGTCCAGAACGTGAAATAGCGGAACTGGCTTGAGCAGCATGTTCCTGCAAGCTGGAATCAGGACGCTGAGCGTTTGAGTGAGTATTTTTAGTCCTCTTTTGAGCTTGGCGCTGCTTTTTAAGGCGCGTCTTCAAAGAGTGCATTAAGCGTGAGGGTAGCATAAGTATTCGTCAAACCTATTAACAATGATAGGGCTATATTGCCATAAAATACAATAAAGTAATACAGTTGTTCGCTGAAAATATCGAGCATATCCCTTATTATAGTGCATTGACTGTTTTGATGCTCTTTATTCAAAATCAATTTAACGGACAAGGCCCAAAGCCCACAGCATAATAAATAGCAGGTCTCTGTTAGCCCTGTACTGAGTCATAAACACTAAATATTTTTGACGTATTGCGCATAAATTTACGATGATTGCGATAATTAATATGACTGTGTGGTGGTCTGTTTTTGAGAGAGTAAGGCAAATCAAAACAGTATGATAAGTATTATCATTTGCTCTAAGTTAATATGTATAATATTTAACGGGTAACAACACACATGAGGTGTTGCTCGTGGCTTGGGTTTACGACTATTTAAAGGTTGTTGGAGATATAAATGCCTGATTATAAACAGCTTGTTGATCAATTATTAGATACGGTTCAGTTGACTGAAGTGTCTCCTGATGTGTTTCGTGGAGAGAGTTATGACTATGTTGGAAAACGTATCTTTGGCGGTCAAGTATTGGCACAAGCGATTATGGCAGCCGCTCATACTTTAGAAGAGGACAAACCCTGTCATTCTTTACATGGTTATTTTTTGCGGGGCGGTAATATTAACCAGCCAGTTATTTATAAAGTAGAGCATTTGCGTGATGGGCGTAGTCTTTCGGCGCGACAAGTGACTGCACTTCAATATAAAGAGGACCAAGAAGGCAATCAGATAGAGCAAGTGGTGTTTTCGATGATTGCTTCTTTTTCACCGATGGAAGGCGGACTTGATTATCAAGAAGAGATGCCAGCCTATCCGCCACCAGAAGATTTGGAGTCTGAGCAATCGCTAAAAGAGCATCATGTGGGAAGCGTGCCAGAGCCTTTACGTGAACGTTTTATGCGTCCTCGTCATGTCGAAATTAAGCCGGTAAAACCACGTGACCCTGTTTATCCTGAGCCTATGGTTCCTAAGCAAGCCAACTGGTTGCGTATTCGTGAGCTTGGTGAGCAGCCTATGGCAATACAACAAGCGTTATTGGCTTTCTCATCTGACTATTATCTGGTAGGCACGGGGCTTATGTCACATGGCATTAGCTTTATGACCAAAGGTTTACAAGCGGCCAGTATCGATCATTCGATGCATTTTCATCGTCCTTTTGATATCAATGATTGG
Organism: Psychrobacter sanguinis; assembly: GCF_020736705.1. Taxonomy (NCBI): domain Bacteria; kingdom Pseudomonadati; phylum Pseudomonadota; class Gammaproteobacteria; order Moraxellales; family Moraxellaceae; genus Psychrobacter; species Psychrobacter sanguinis. The sequence goes on along the minus strand of NZ_CP085990.1, from coordinate 751,980 downwards.
CTATTGTACGACATGTGGAGTGATACCACTTCACATTCAAAAGGTCTTAACCACGGCCAGTTTTGGCAAAATGGTAATCTAGTGGCCACGGTACAACAAGAAGGCTTAATGCGTTTACGTGGTTAATATTCGTTAAATTAATAAACCGTTAACCTGATTCTTCGTTTATTGGAAAAATTAAAAAAGCCGTTCATTGAGTCAATGAACGGCTTTTTTGAATTAAGCTGTCTAGAAAAATCTAACGCTTACCAGATTAAAGAGGAGGCACTGTTTAAAGTGACAAAGCCATCTGGTGTCTGACCGTTAGCAGCTTGCCAACGGGCAAAAGCGTTACGGGTGTTGGTGCCCATAATGCCATCAACGCCTTTGGTATCATAACCAGCACTGGTCAAACGTTGTTGTAAGTTACGAACTTGAGAGCTAGTAAGCGGTTTTTCATAGCGTGGCCATGATTTTTGAATACCGGGTTGGCCAATAATGCCACGACCTAATAAACTGACCCCTAGCGCATAGTTTGAGGAGTTGTTATACACCTTAATCACATCAAAGTTAGGGCTCAACAGCAGCGCAGGACCATCTTTACCAGCCGGTAACCACATCTCAAATGGGGTACCTGCCTCTAGATAAGCGCCATCAATAGGGCTAATACCCATCGCGCGCCAGCTTGAACCTGGAAGTTTCTGACCCAGTAAGCCATAGTCAAAGTTAGCCGGTAAACTCACTTCATAAAAAGGCGATAACCCACGTACCCAGCCTGACTTGCTTAGGTAGTTGGCAGTGGATGACAACGCATCAGCCGTTACCCAAGGGCTACGACGGCCATCATTATCACCATCTACCCCATAGTCTAGCCAAGTGCCTGGGATAAATTGCGTGTGTCCCATACCACCTGCCCATGAGCCATTTAGCTGTGAAGGATAGATATCACCATGTTGGATAAGCTTAATCAAGGCCAAAAGCTGATCTTCAGCCCACGCACGGCGACGACCTTCATAGGCCAAAGTCGCCAATGAGCTTGGAATGTAGCTGTTACCAGTGACCGCGCCATAAGAAGACTCCATACCCCAAATAGCGGTGATAATCTCAGCATTCACCCCATACTGTGATTCAAGGCGTGCCAATAGCGAGCGTTGATCATTGAATTTACTTTGACCGCTGCTTACGCGACCACCAGAGACTGCAGAATCCGCATAATCCCAAGGCATTTTCACAAATTCAGCTTGGTTTGAGTCCAGAGAGATAACCTGACTGTTTAATTGAGCAGAATCTAAAATACGGCTCACATCATAGGCGCTGTAGCCTTGGCTCATGGCACGTGTGGTGAAGTCAGATTTCCACTCAGAGAAACTGCTATAGGTGTCTTTTGGCTGTGGTGTAGGCTTAGGCTGTGGGGCTGGCACTGGTTTTGGCTTAACGATAATTACTGGCGAAGGCTTACTTATAGGCACTTGCTGTACGGGTGCTTGACTGGCACAGCTGGCGAGCACAATCGCTGGCCCTAAGGTTAAGACGCTTTTTAGCAGGGTTAGTTTATTTTTATTATCGGTAGTGAGTTTACGGGTCTGGAACATAAGCAGGGGTCTCGCACATAGAAGTTGTTGAAAATCAAACCATTAACGGTATTTTATAAAGATGGTGTTAAAGCACTTTATCAATAAATAGCCATAAAGTCGATGGGGCATAAAGAGGATACCGTAAATTCGTGAATTTTAGACGGCTGTTTTAGTCTTGTTTTAAGTCTCTATTGTTAACGCCATAGATCATTTATTAGAAACTAAGCCACAACTTCCAACACTTTAAGCATTGCCTTTGGTAAGCCAAGAGTGGCTTCCGCCTCTGTAGCTCCTAGCCACATTAAGTTGATCTCTGCCTTCTTCAGTAACTCAGTTAATTGCTGTGATTGTTCATCATTTAAAGCCAGCTTTTGCGGTTGTAGGTACCAATGGAAATGAGTCAAAGTATGTTTAATAGGGGAGGAGTTAAACAAGTCATCGCTAATCGAAGTAGCTTCTAAATTATTATTAGCAAGCCATTTATCGACAATCTGTTCAGAAACCGTATTTTCGGTCTCGTAAGTCGAATCTTGCTCTGAAGTTGACACCACATCTTTGCCTAATGTTTTTTGTTCAAACTGTAAGGGCAATACCCAAAGCCCACCCCAGATGCCGCTATCAGGGCGTTGTAACCATAGTATCTCGTTGCGGGCATTAGTAATTACCAAGGCATTACTAAACTTACTGGGCTTTGGCTTCTTTTTGGCTTTAACCGGGTAATCCATTTCACGCCCTTGGGCATGGGCAATACAGTCATCGCTAATAGGACATTGTTCACAGTTAGGATTGCGACGGGTGCATAGGGTAGCGCCCATATCCATCATGGCTTGGGCGAAGTGGCCACTATCCTCAATAGGGGTTAAGCGTTCTGCCAATGCCCACAATTCTTTGGTAGTTGCTGACTTGGTGATATCGCCTTCATTGCCTGCCCAACGAGTAATCACTCGTTTAACATTACCATCGCAAATCACTCCGTAGCTGTGTAAGCCCATAGCGACAATAGCCCCAGCTGTTGACTGACCAACGCCTGATATGGCTTCCCAATCCTCTACAGTTTGCGGAAAGTCGCCCGTCTTTTCGATAATCTCGACCAGCTGTTTGGCGCCTTTGTATAAGTTGCGGGCACGGGCATAGTAGCCGAGTCCAGCCCAATGTTCGGCAACAGTATCCCATTCGGCATTGGCTAAGTCCTGCACCGTCGGAAATGAGGTCATAAAGCGTTTGAAATAAGGGATAACGGTAGTGACTTGGGTTTGCTGTAGCATAACCTCTGAGAGCCAAACGATATAAGGGTTTGGGGTGTCGGTTTTGTGCTGTTGCCAAGGTAGGTCATGGCGGCCGTAATCATCGAACCAATTTAGAATACGTGGGGCAAAGCTGTCGAGTTCAGCGTCGGTATGATTGAACAGTGTTGGCAATTAGGTTCCTTTATTTCGCAGTATTAGAGATATTAAGAGGTTGAGTTTGGCAATAGGGCTGCCAGTCCACTCAGTTTAAATAGATATTAAACGCTAAGTCTCAGGCAGCCCAATGAATGGTTTTCAAAATAGGTTTACTTGCGGTTTTTACGAGCCCGTCTCTTACGTAGTTTTTTCTCTTCAATTCTAGCCAGTCGCTTCTCTTCGGCTTGAGCACGTAAGGCTTCTACCAGCTTGTCTTCTTCTTCACGCATTGCTGGCGTTTCTAAAGTAATACGGCCCAATTGGCCACTACGTAGCTCATTAATTAAAATCTCCGACATACGGTAGGTATCGACCACGCCACCTTTTTTAAGGAAACCGCGATTGCGTCCGGCCACCTCGAAGAATTCCCAATCGGTCTGCGGCAACTCATCAATTTTATAACGTGCTTTTAGCAGTTCAGGGTAGGCTTTGATCAGATACTCAGCGGTATAGCCTGCCACGTCTGAAAAATCAAAAGCGGTGTCTTTAATACCTCCTGTTGCCGCTAAACGAAACCCAGAGTTCGGGTTTTCAATCTTTGGCCACAGCATACCTGGGGTATCATACAGCATGATATCGTTGTCAATTTTAATCAGCTGTTGTGACTTAGTTACGGCTGGCTCGTCGCCTGTTTTAGCAATACTACGACCTGCCAACGTATTGATTAACGTTGATTTACCAACGTTCGGAATGCCTATAATCAACACTTTAATCTGACGACCGGTGCCCACTTTATTCGGTACTAGGTTTTTACAAAGCTGGATGATTTTTTGCACATCATTAGCTTTGTTATCATCACAGGCGATGGCTTTTACTTGGCTTTGCTGCTCTAAGTGATCAATCCACGCTGCAGTCATCTCTGGATCGGCCAAATCTGCTTTATTCAAGATTTTAATAACTGGTTTTTGGCCACCATGTTTGTTGTTACGTAAGTCAGCCACCATTGGATTTTCACTACTAAACGGTATGCGGGCATCGATGACTTCGATAACCACATCCATCTCAGGCATGATTTCTTTAATTTCATTACGAGCTTTGTTCATATGGCCCGGGAACCACTGAATACTTGGAGTCTGTATCATTACTAAAATTGCCTTTATCGTCTAAATGAACTCATTGGCCTAAGTTTACACTATTCTGAACTTTGGTGGGTTTTCAGGATGAAAGGGTGACACCGCTAGCTGACGAATTGTCCTACCTTTTCTATAAAATAACCTATCTTTTTCGAACTCACCGAGCCTTTAATTAAAAGGCTCAGCCCTCTTCTTTTCAGTGTGTTCTGGAGGTAGAGGGGCAAGGTAGCCAATAAGCAGTATCAAGCTGCCCGCACCTAGGAAAGACACCACTCTCCATATCGCATCGGTCTGAGACAGATCAACCAATACCAGCTTCAAGACCACGATACCCAATAAGCCTATGCCCATGAACCACCAAAAGCGCTTGTGATATCGGCTAGAGATGATGGTAGCGACTAGAGCAGTTAAGGTCCAAAAGATAGTCAGAGCCGTTTGCACTTGTTCATTGAACCAAGCCCCTTGATACCATAGCGGTGTCCCTACATAAGTATGTAAGCCTCGAATTAATAAACTGGATAATATCCAAAAGCCTAAAAGACCTGCGACCTTTAATAAGAGATTGTTATCTTCTATCAGCTTATACTTCCGTCCTGAACTCAAATAATCAGTCCCTACCAGATAAGCCAATATAGTAAGTAGAGAAAGGTCGTATAAGTTTAACAAAGGCAGATAAGGCACTCCCCAGACAATTCCCTCAAACGTCCAGTTACTATAAATAGCCCAGACAACTGATACTGGAATACATAACAGGGCACAGCCTAATAAAGCCGTTTGCCACTCAAACCATGAAGGAGTTTTGAGTTTTTGCTTTAGGCCTAGATAGGTTAGCGATATCAGACTAGTGCCGGTAATAAGCACGGTTATTACCCCGTCTGAGTCTGGCAATAAATAATAGCTTAGCTGAGCTATCAGAAGAATGCCGGTCATTAACCAAACAATAGGATCATAGATAGTAGATTGCTGAGTCTCTTGCCAACGTTTAAGCCATAATTGACCAATCACAAGCCAGCCTAACGCCGAAATAATAAATATTGGCCAGTTTAGCCTCGTGCTGTCTGTGTAAAACTCAAAATTCACAAAAATGGTTGAGGCAAAACACAGATAAAAAAGTGATATTAATGCATGGTTTAAAGCACGAACATCACTCCATTCACGGTAACGGTCTATCACTAAATACAAGATGGCGTTTAACAATAGGGTAAAGGCAGTAAGCTCCACAAAGTTGCTAAAGACTGAATCAAAGTAGTCGTTAATTATGATACCGGTGACAACTAACCCCCAAAACATGCCAATGAAACACAACAGGCTTATCAGAATAGGATTTGACCATATCATCTTAAAAACAGGATTTTTGACGTTCATGCTGGCGAGTAACTGCTGTTCTTTTGATGAATTAACTCGACTAGGCTGAGTCGGACTGTTTTCATAACGCAAGATAAATAACGAGGCCATGCTACAAATGGCAGATATGCTAAGCGATAAGTTGCTTATTGGAACTGGATCGGAATAACCAAACGTATTGTTAAACAGTGATAGCAGACTCGCCACACCGAAGAATTGTAATAATATCCCCAACAGCACTGTCCAAGCTCGTAGCGAATGTCGCCCAAACCAAACCAGCGCCAATCCTTGAATAGACCAACCACACGCTGCCCATTGCGCATCGAAAGCGATTGCAATCATCAGCGCAAAGAAGCCAAATCCTAATGCCATCATGCCCTCAATCAATGGCGTATAGTGATTCTGATTGCGGTTACGTTTATCCTTAATAACGAAAAATGATCCCAACCCTAAATAAGTGGCAGACATCAGCGCACTGGCTATAGTCAGTGCATTATCAATATCGCTAAGTAACGTACTTAATAAACCAAATGCCAATAAGGGCACGCCAAACATTAGGCTGACGTCAATTGGGATAATAAAAGCAGTGTTACTGTCTTTATAGGTTCGCAACGTGTCAAATAAACGAGAGTTATCAGGGACAGGCTGTGCGTCAGTCTTGAGCTTATTTACTGAATCGCGGCTTAAAGCATCATGAGCCAAATGCTCGTTGTACTTAAGAAGCTGCTGGGCATAGCGAATGACCACAAACACATACAGCAACCAATGTAAGGTCACTAAGGTCACTAGCGACCAGCGCTGTGAATCAAAGTCATTGGCACTATTAACCGTGTCTACTAGTCCCAAATAATAAGCAAAGCCAAAAGTTACCGTAGCCGCCAATAAATTCAACACCTTCCAAGTGCGGTAATGCGCGATAACGGCAATGGCCACATTGAGCAATAAATAATAACTGAATAAAGTGGTCAAACTGCCGGTCTCAGTATGGGACAATATTGGGGCCAAAAAGGCACCTGAGAAGGCGAGTAAGGCAAGGGGGAAGGCGTTTTGACGCACAGCAAGTATTACGGTTACAGCGGACAAAGACCCTAAAAGGACAAAGCTGGGAAAACTGGATAAGGCATCATAGACCTGATACGCAAAAAACGCAGTGAGATACGTAATTGCTAACCCTGCACCTTGAAGGGTCATGCCATAGGTGAATCTATTTTTGACAAGTTTTAAGCCCAAACCTGCTAACCCAAGCCCAATAGCGCCAATCGCTATTAACTTCACTTCGATAGAGACTTCGACATAGTCACTTAAGAGTCGTAGCAGTAACACCACGCCCATTAATAAAATAATGGCACCGACGCGAACCACCAAATTGCCCCCAAAAAACCAATTTCTTAATGACTGCAGTACCGAGGTGACAATCGCAGTAGACTGCTCATCAGGTTCTGATGGCTTATGAGAAGACAAACGTCTGCCCGTAAGTCTATCTTTAATAGACTTTTTATTAAGAGGTTTGTCAGCCAGTGTTTTATCGTCAGATGGTGAGTGGCCTGAGTTACCAGATGTTTGTTGGATGAAGTTGTCAGTTACTAGATGGCCAGAATTATCAGGTGTTTGATTAACACTATGGCTACTTACATCAATAGGGGCCGTGTTAGTAAAGGCTGTGTCAGTTTCGTTAAATACGATTTTATCTAAAGCGTTTTTAACGTCCTCAGTTAAGACAGTTTTATCTAAAGTGGTTTTATCCAAGGCAGCATTATTAGGCGCCTGTTGATTGATGGCGACTTGTTCAGAGACACGTTGCAATTCATCTTGTAAGACTAAGATTTTTTTATTTAAATCAGCAAACTTCTTATTAACGTAAACCATTATAACAACGGCCACGATTAAACAAACGAACAAAAACAACATCCCTGTCACCGCATTTTATAGAATTAATGTGATAATGACGCTATTGCCTTAAAAACACAAGCCGTCACTGCCTGAACGGTTTATCTTGAAAGTGTATATAGTTTTAGCTATCGACCTAAATAATATTTAGTTGAAGAACAGATAGCTGAAGAACAGACGCTAGGGTTGATTAATAGGACTTAAATAACAGGCACACCCGCTTATATTAATTTAAACAATATATGCCCAATAGGGGTGTCGTATTTTGTAATAAACTGTTGATTAAAAAGGGTCTAGTAAAAATATGAACTGTGGCTAATACAAAATTATTTAGGTCATAAAAAAGACGCCTCACCAGTTAGGGAGACGTCTTTCAAAAAATCAAATAGCGAGAGTTCTAGTTTGTGCTAGTTAATTGTTATAGCTTCTCACGCATGAATTCAATCATTTTGTTCCAGCTTTCAGTGGCTGCTTTCTCGTTATAGCCTAGGTCGACCCCATTGTCTGCCGCACGTTTGTCGGCATGTGGGTTGGTAAAACCGTGTTTGGCATTGTCATAAACATCAACAGTATAGGTCACATCTGCATTATCAAGTTCTTTCTTAAGGTCATCAACGGCATCCATAGAGACCATGCTATCATCACGACCATGTGCTACTAGAACGTCGGCTGTAAATTTACCTTTTTCAGCGGGCTGTTTTGGAGTAGGGTTACCATGGAATGTGGCAACCGCTTTTACTGGCATGCCTTCACGAGCCATATCCAGTGCAATCTTACCACCAAAGCAGAAACCTACTACGCCCAAACGATTGCCATCAACGGGTAGCTGATCAGCGAAGTCATTCAAAATAGCACGGCAACGACCCATTAACTTGTCTTGATCGTTTAGCATCTGGGTCATCCATTCATTGGCCTGTGCGGCATCAGTGGTTAGTTTACCCTCGCCATATACATCCATAGTGACTGCAGCGAAGCCTGCCTCAGCCAAGCGCTCAGCAACTTTTTTAGGATGTTCAACCACACCCCACCATTCTGGTGCTACCAAAATACCAGGTACTGAGTTTTCATTCGTTGCTTCTTCTGGTAGAGCCACATAGCTAATTAACTCCATACCATAATCGGCAGTGGTTTGAATTTCGTAAGTTTTAATACTCATTATTAATATCCTTTAAATGTTGTTTTTATTAGTTTATTTAGTGAGTTGGCTTATTGATAAACGGTCAGCAGTTTATAAAACTTTTACTTGTCAGTTAACTTTTTATCCGCTCCAACCAACTCTTAGTTATTACTGGTCATTACGTCTTTTAACATAACAAAGATAAGTCAATGTTTCGATTTAAGAAATGTGAACAAGTTTTACTCAAAGCCCTCGGCTTTGTATTGATTCTAGGGTCTGAATCCATTAGTCTGCTGTTTATTATGTAATGAAGTGCTGCAAAGGCATAAATTAGAGCAACTGACTCTCTTTTATTTACTAGCTGTCTGACGTTTATTTGCTGTCCGGCTGGCTTTATGCAATTCCAGAGGCTTCATACATAATCCGCATTTGCGACAGTGCTAAAGATTCAGATATAAGCGTAAATTTAGTTATTTGTCTTTATGCCGAATAAGCGTTATGCCAAATGAGGTTTGTCTAAGGTCACTCTGATAAGGAGTGAGAAGGAGTTACAATGAGCGGTATCAAACAGCCAAAACCCATATTAAGACCAGAATTTTGGCAAAAATATTCGTTAGACGAGCTTAGCATGCCGGAGTGGGAAGCTCTGTGTGATGGCTGCGGGGCCTGCTGTCTAGAGAAGTTTCTCGATGAACCTTATGAGCCTTATGAAGTAGAATACACCGATGTGGCCTGCAAACTTTTGGATTGCAATACAGGCTACTGTTCAGATTATGCCAACCGTAAGCAATTTGTGCCTGAATGTGTATCGCTGACTTATGACAAGCTTGGTGACATGATGTGGCTGCCTGAGAATTGCGCTTATAAACGTCTGTATTTAGGCAAGCCGTTACCGAAATGGCACTTATTGATTACCAAAGATGCGGTGGCTACTCAGCAAGGTATGCGTGCTGCGGGTATCGGTGTGGCGGGACGCTGTGTTAGTGAGCTGTTGGTTAGCGAAGAAGAGTTAGAAGAACGTATCGTACGGTGGGTTAAGGCGTAGTGTTTCTTGAAATAAGATAGGATTTAACACTTAATTAAGTGTAGAACCAGTAATAAAGTTAAGCATAATATTAAGCATAAAAAAAGGAGCCTGGAAAGGCTCCCTTTCAACTTATAAAATACTTGACGATCGATTATTGGAAATTAGTTAACAAATTCAGGGTAAGCTTCTTGACCACACTCTGACAAATCAGCGCCCTCGTATTCATCTTCTTCTGAGATACGGATGCCAACCACGGCTTTCAAGATACTCCAAACAATCAGACTACACCCAAATACCCAGACAAAGATGACTGCCGCACCACCTAATTGACCTAAAAAAGTGGTTTCAGGATTGGTGATAGGCACAATTAGCAGACCAAATAAACCAACCACACCATGAACTGAGATAGCACCGACTGGATCATCAATTTTCATTTTATCTAAAGCTAGAATTGAGCAGACTACTAGCACGCCAGCAATAAGACCAAACACAGTGGCTAATAGAGGCGTTGGCGTATCTGGACCTGCGGTAATCGCTACCAGACCGGCCAATGCACCGTTTAACAGCATGGTTAAATCGGCTTTACCAAAGATAATACGGGCCAAAAGTAAGGCACCTATGGCACCACCGGCAGCAGCAGCATTAGTGTTTAAGAACACTATGGCCACAGAGTTGGCACTTGCGATATCGCCTAATTTTAGAACCGAACCTCCGTTGAAACCAAACCAGCCCATCCATAAAATCAAGGTTCCTAAGGTTGCCAAAGGTAAATTGGCCCCTGGAATAGCACGGATTTCACCATTTTTACCATATTTACCTTTACGGGCGCCCAATAACAATACCCCTGCTAATGCTGCAGAAGCACCGGCTAAATGCACAATACCAGAGCCTGCAAAATCACTAAAGTTAAGTTCACCAATGAAGGGCACAGGATTACCGCCCCAAGTCCAGCTACCTTCCATAGGATAGATAAAGCCAGTCATTACTACAGCAAAGGCGAAGAATACCCACAGCTTCATGCGTTCAGCGACTGCCCCTGAAACGATAGACATACAGGTGGCAACGAATACCACTTGGAAGAAAAAGTCTGAGGCCTGAGAATAAACAGAATTACCGTCAAAGCCATTTTCTGCGGAAGCAGTCAAGGCGTCTTCCACTAGTGTTTCACCGCCAGCAATACCGCTTAGGAACCAACCACCACCATACATAAAGTGATAGCCACAAATCATATACATGGTACAGGCTATCGCAAATAATCCTACGTTTTTGGTTAATATTTCGGTGGTGTTTTTGGAGCGGACCAGTCCAGCTTCAAGCATAGCAAAGCCGGCTGCCATCCACATGACTAAAGCGCCACAGATTAAGAAATAAAAGGTATCGAGAGCGTACTGTAGTTCAAAGATTTGGTTTTCCATGATGATTCCCCCTTGGAATGCGATCGGATAGTGGCTTAATGTCATCTTTATTAGCGATTTAAGTTCTTGATCTTAAAAAGCTTAAATGAGCGCTGTGATACCTACAGCTTAAATAGCGTCAGGACCCGTTTCGCCGGTACGGATACGAATAACTTGCTCAAGTGGGGAGATAAAGATTTTACCATCACCAATTTTGCCTGTGCTTGCGATACGAGTAATGGCTTCAATAGCAGGCTCTACCATTTCATCAGTGACAGCCACTTCTACTTTGACTTTAGGTAAAAAGTCCACCACATATTCTGCACCGCGATACAGTTCAGTATGACCCTTTTGACGTCCAAAACCTTTTACTTCAGTAACTGTGACGCCTTTCACACCAATTTCAGATAAGGCTTCACGCACATCATCTAACTTAAAAGGTTTTAATACAGCGGTAATCAATTTCATAGGAGATCCTTATTAATGACTTTGATAATGTTTGAGTATGATTGTTTGCTATAAACTGCTTGTTAATACGACAATTTAGTTATCTTCTTTGATGTCATAGTTTCAAGAATTGTGCCAACCAAAAACGAAGGGGGAGGACGCTTTTAGGGCTAAAAATGCATCAAATTAGTGCGTATTAACCTATAGTGCACCAATAAAGCATGCACCATATCAAGCAATAATCGAATTATTATAACTAAGTTTAACTAGTGAGGGTTAGCCATTGGTTAGTAATTTGTGACCGTTGTGGAGAGACATTATCAGAGGGGGCTTTAGCCCAATTCGGTTATGTTCAACAAGCTTTAATAACTAGTAAAAATAGAGTACTTAATATGAGCTATAGAAGAAGGGTAGTGTTTAAATGGTAAGTTTTTCATACTCTTTAGCTTTTAGAATATTGTACTTATTAATGAGAACATGAGCCGCATGGATGTGCATGTCTAGTTGCTTGGTAGGGTCTAAATAAAAAGGTAAGCCCCTTAAAGAGGTTCACCTTTTTATCACCAGTCGCCGTAAAACCACCCACTTCAGGGTGTGGATATAAGGCGACATACACTGTCGTAAGAAGCAGTTAAAGGGTTGTAAGTTAAAATTAACCTCGCCATACTAAACATATGAAAACACTCAAACTACGCATCAAAGACAAACACATAAAAGAGCTGAATCAGCTAAGCGGTTCAGTGAACTTCGTGTGGAACTATGTTAATGCGTTAAGTTTTGAGCATCTAAAACGTACTGGTAAGTTTTTTAGTGCTTATGATTTAAACCATTATACCAAAGGTAGCGGTGAGTATTTAGGATTACACAGTCAGACCTTACAGGCTATCAATGAGACTCAATCTAAATCACGTAAACAATTTAAAAAAGCCAAACTTAACTGGCGTACCAATCGTCCTGATGCCAAACGTAAATCACTTGGGTGGATACCTTTTAAGAAATCAGCCATAAAACACCTAAGCACAAGACAAAGGGGTAAAAAAGCACTTAAATCAACCATACAGCTATCGCTATCTAAAGGTCAGGAACTCGTCATAGACGTATTTGATAGCTACAACCTGTCTTTGTATCAAATTAACACGCTTGAGATAGTACAAGATAGTCGTAATCGTTGGTATGCGTGTATTACCTTTAAAGACTTTCCTAAGCAAGTAAGTGGTAAGGGCAGCGTTGGAATTGATTTGGGCTTAAAAGAAGCTGCCACCACATCAATGGGTGATAAACTCACTATTAAGCAGACTCAAAAATGGGCTAAAAAGCTTGCTGTCGCTCAACGTGCTAACAATAAAAAACGTGTTAAAGCAATCCATTCCAAAATCAAAAACACAAGATTAGACTTAATTCATAAGTTCACCACCCAATTAGTTAAGGATAATGCCTTAATTGTGGTCGGTGATGTTAAATCACGCTCATTTACCAATAAAAAAACCAACCTAGCTAAATCGACATATGATGCAGGATGGTTTGAACTTAAACGACAACTGGAATATAAATGCAAGTATGCAGGTTGTCAGCTTGAGATAGTAAATGAAAGTTACACTACCTAGACCTGCTCGTGCTGCCTTAAAATAAGTGATAGTAGTCCGAAAGGTAGAGCAGATCTCGGAATAAGAGGATGGAGGTGTGCTGAGTGTGGCACATGGCATGATAGAGATATCAATGCCGCTAAGAACATCCTTGCGGTCGGGCTTGACCGTCTAGCTGTAGGAATCCCCTCGGTTTAGCGAGGGGAGGAGGTCAATGTGTTACTTCTAATAGGACTCTACTGACTAGCTGTATTTTGGAAGCTACTATATTTTGGGATAAAGTAAATAAGGTGTGCGGCTCGCCTTTAGCAGCTTACGGGTATTGCTGCCATGCAATAATTCATGTAAGCGAGATTCTCCAAATGCCCCAGTAATCAGCATTTCTAGGTAGTGGTGTTGCTGATAAAACATTAAGGCTGCAGTCACATCACGGCCTTCAATTAGTGCCTTTTTGCAACTAATACCTGACTGCGTCAAGCGCGCATAAGCCTCACGAAGCGCCTCTTTATTGCGTTCGGTTTGTTCTCCAACCATCACCACATGCAGATTCAAGTTTCTGACCAGTGAGGTGCTACATAGCCAGTCTAGCAAAGCATGACACGTAGGCCGATTATCAAAGCCAAAGAGAGCGGTTTTTGGCGCTTTAAACGTATCATGGGTTACTAGGGCAGGGCAGCGGCTGGCACGAATTAGATGAGACAAAGTGTCTTTGCAGGTCACTTGATGGCCAATAACCACCAATTGTGCCGATTCATCGACATAATCTAGGCTTTCAGCAATAGAAGCATGGCGATGCAAATAATAAATCTGATGTTTGTAGCGTCCCTGATTTTGTTCGCAGTAGTTGTGTGCTTGTTTCAGTAATAAACGGCCTTGGTCACGCAGTTTACCATTGCTGTCTTTTTCTTCTAAAGTCAACTGGTTCAATAAGTGACTGCCATCATCAGCTACTAAGCAGCCTGAATAATCCATGGCTTCTTTATGTTGGATAGTAGGCGCAGCATGTAATAGGCCAACGGGTGTCTGCAAGTTTTTAGCAGCCCATAGGCTAGCATCAAGCACAGCTTGTAAATGGTTGGGGCAGTCAAGGCAGGCAATGACACTATCAGGTCTTAAATTACTCATATGAATCACTCAAATCGGAACATACATTTATAACATATCGCAAAAAACACATATAACGTAAATTAAAAATCCCACTCGGCAATGCCAGAGCGGGATTAAAAGCATTTGGCCTAAGTTAAGCTATTAACTAATCAATCAAACCGATATCATGACGGTCGTGGATCGAGAATTTATCAATAATAGTGCGACTGGCACTGTTTAGACCTACTACTTTAACATCACTCCCTTCGCGTTGAAAACGGATAACTAATTTATCTAAAGTATCGACGGCAGTGACATCCCAAAAGTGAGCTTGGCTAACGTCAATGACTACTTTATCTAGCGCTTCTTTGGTATCAAAACTATTTAAAAACTGAGTGGTAGAGCTGAAAAAAACCTGACCTTGAACATAGTAGTAACGGGTATTATTGTCATCATCAAGCTCACTAACGACGCTTAAGAACTGACCAATCTTATTGGCAAAGAATAAGGATGACAGCAACACACCGACCAATACGCCATACGCTAGATTATGAGTGAACACCGTGGTGATGACAGTAGCCAACATAACCACGTTGAACGACATGGGATGGGTCTTAAACTCACGTATCGATTCCCAGTTAAAAGTCCCGATAGACACCATAATCATAACAGCAACTAGGGCGGCCATCGGAATCTGGCTGACCCAATCACTTAAGAATACTACCATTATGAGCAGTACCACCCCAGCGATAAGCGTCGAAAGGCGTGTACGGCCCCCTGATTTGACATTGATCACTGATTGACCAATCATGGCACAGCCTGCCATACCACCGAAGAAGCCTGACACCACATTGGCCACACCCTGGCCGCGACACTCACGGTTTTTATCACTAGGAGTATCGGTCAAATCATCGACAATAGTAGCGGTCATCATAGACTCAAGCAGGCCAACTACCGCTAGTGCCAGTGAATAAGGCGCGATAATCAATAAGGTGTCTAGGGTTAACGGGATATTAGGCAATAAGAACATAGGTAGAGTATCGGGTAACTCACCCATGTCGCCCACATTGCGAATGTCGATGCCCATATATAAAGCAACCGCGGTCAAACCCACAATGCAAATAAGCGGAGAGGGAATGATTTTGCCAATTTTAGGGAAATGTGGAAAGCCATAAATGATGGCAAGGCCAGCGGCTGTCATGATATAAACTGAAATGGTGACTCTCTCAGTGGCAGGGTTTAGTTCAGGAAGCTGAGCCATAAAAATCAAAATGGCCAAAGCATTTACAAAGCCAATGACCACAGAACGTGACACAAAGCGCATCAGGTTGCCAAGTTTAAACACGCCCATGACGAACTGAATCACCCCACAAAGCAGCGTGGCTGCCAATAGGTATTGTAAACCATGGTCTGCAACCAAAGTGACCATGACCAATGCCATAGCGCCTGTGGCCGCCGATATCATTCCAGGGCGACCTCCTACAAAGCTGATGACAACGGCAATACAAAATGAGGCATATAAACCTACTTTGGGGTCAACACCGGCAATAATTGAAAAGGCAATCGCTTCTGGGATAAGAGCTAGAGCAACTACCAGTCCTGAAAGCACGTCACCGCGTACATTTGAAAACCATTCGTCTTGTATCGTATTTAATGAAGGCACTATCATAAGTTTTGGGTCGATTATTTGTTGGGTTTTATTTTATGACGATAGCCATGTTAAATGAGACGCCAAAAGCTCTAAAATAACGTTACCAAAATTTGAGGTAGGCTATCTTAGTCATACGATCAATAAAGCGTATGTCAATCAGCAAAAATAAGGTCATAAAACATTCACATCACAAAAGTGGTGCTATATAGTGGAATAATATTTATTAACAAATATCAATATGGGATAACGCTTCTGAATTAAGGGGTTTAACGCCTATTAAAAAATAGTGATATAGCAACATAAACGTAAGTAAATTCAGTTCATTGATGCTGGGCTCATGGTAGAATAAGCAGCCTACATTCCCAGCGATGACTTAGTGCGCTATTTTAACATTAATTTACACGGTAGAGATAAGGGCAAAATGCAATTAAGGCATTTTATACAGTGGACAACCTAATATTGACCACATATTTCTACAAAAATGGGTGCATCATAGCACAATATAGAAACAAGGACAGACCATGAGTACTGACCCAATCGTTAGTCGTCAAATTACCCCTTCGGTAGATACCACCTCTTATAAATCAAAAGACAATATTCAACCAATTGCCAACTCTAATAGCCAAGACGACTCAAGTGTCGGCCATTATCAGCCTAATATTCTAACTGAGAAAAGCCGCAGTGATCTGATTCAAAAGGGCAGTGGACTGCAAGTGGTTATTGGACTGGGACAGTCTGGATTAGCGACGGCCAATTATCTGGCAAAACGTGGCTATAGTGTGGCAGTCACAGATGGTAATGCGGCACCGAAATTGGCAGAGCAGTTAGATAAAAATATTGAAATTAGAGTGTTTGGCGGTATCGATGCTGAGCTTTTATTACAAGCACAGCGTATTATTATTAGCCCAGGAGTGGCGCTCAATACGCCAGCAGTTGCTCAAGCCAAACAAGCAGGTATTGCCATTGTCAGTGATATTCAGTTGTTCAAAGACGCTTGTACCGCCCCTATTGTGGCAATAACAGGCTCGAATGCAAAGAGCACAGTCACTACCTTAGTGGGCCAAATGGCCAAAGATGCCGGCATCAGTGTCGGCGTTGGCGGTAACATCGGGGTGCCCGCTTTAAGCTTGCTAGATGACGAGCAGTTGGGCGATAACATGACGTTGGCGGTTTTAGAATTATCCAGTTTCCAATTGGAGACAGTGACCAATCTAGGTGCCAAAGTTGCCACTGTGCTCAATATGTCGCCTGATCATTTAGACCGTCATGGTGATATGCTTGGCTATCATCAAGCCAAACACCGTATTTTCCAAGGGGCCCAGTCGGTCGTGGTCAATCGTGATGATGCTCTATCACGGCCGTTAATCGCCGACAACACCCCCCGCATCAGTATCGGCTCTAATGCACCGGACTTGGGGGAATATGGGATAATCACTGAAGGGGATGGCAGCCTTTATCTGGCAAAAGGCACACAAAAGTTACTGGCAGCAGATCAATTAAAAGTCAAAGGTAAGCACAACTTAGTCAATGCATTAGCTGCCCTAGCTTTGGGTGAACTGGCGGGCATTCCTCTTGAGAGCATGCTGCAAACGTTACAAGACTTTTCTGGACTGCCACACCGCTGTCAATTTGTGGATAATGTGGCGGGAATAGATTATTTTAATGATTCCAAAGGCACCAATGTAGGCTCAACCCAAGCAGCTATCTTAGGCTTAGGCTCAGTATATAGCAGTAATAGTCATGGCAAAACCAAGTTAATGCTGATATTAGGCGGACAAGGTAAGGGGCAAAACTTTGGTGAACTTGTGCCTCTCGTCAACAAGTATGTCAGTCAAGTATTATTGATTGGTGAAGATGCTAAGCTAATCTCTGAGCATTTACAGCAGGCTAATCTAAGTGATGAAGTAGATATGTATCATTATCAGACGCTAGATCAAGCCATGGACAAAGCACAGTCTCTACTAGGTAGCAGTTTGTCTCAAGTGGGCGCAGTATTGCTGTCACCTGCTTGTGCCAGCTTAGATCAGTACAGTAGCTATAATGAGCGTGGCGAGCATTTCTGTCAGTTGGTAGACGCTTTGAAATCTTAATTTGACCGACTGTTTTCGTTGGTCATTTTTATTCATCGAATAGTCTGTTTTTTATCACCAGTCGCCGTAAAACCACCCACTTCAGGGTGTGGATATAAGGCGACATACACTGTCGTAAGAAGCAGTTAAAGGGTTGTAAGTTAAAATTAACCTCGCCATACTAAACATATGAAAACACTCAAACTACGCATCAAAGACAAACACATAAAAGAGCTGAATCAGCTAAGCGGTTCAGTGAACTTCGTGTGGAACTATGTTAATGCGTTAAGTTTTGAGCATCTAAAACGTACTGGTAAGTTTTTTAGTGCTTATGATTTAAACCATTATACCAAAGGTAGCGGTGAGTATTTAGGATTACACAGTCAGACCTTACAGGCTATCAATGAGACTCAATCTAAATCACGTAAACAATTTAAAAAAGCCAAACTTAACTGGCGTACCAATCGTCCTGATGCCAAACGTAAATCACTTGGGTGGATACCTTTTAAGAAATCAGCCATAAAACACCTAAGCACAAGACAAAGGGGTAAAAAAGCACTTAAATCAACCATACAGCTATCGCTATCTAAAGGTCAGGAACTCGTCATAGACGTATTTGATAGCTACAACCTGTCTTTGTATCAAATTAACACGCTTGAGATAGTACAAGATAGTCGTAATCGTTGGTATGCGTGTATTACCTTTAAAGACTTTCCTAAGCAAGTAAGTGGTAAGGGCAGCGTTGGAATTGATTTGGGCTTAAAAGAAGCTGCCACCACATCAATGGGTGATAAACTCACTATTAAGCAGACTCAAAAATGGGCTAAAAAGCTTGCTGTCGCTCAACGTGCTAACAATAAAAAACGTGTTAAAGCAATCCATTCCAAAATCAAAAACACAAGATTAGACTTAATTCATAAGTTCACCACCCAATTAGTTAAGGATAATGCCTTAATTGTGGTCGGTGATGTTAAATCACGCTCATTTACCAATAAAAAAAACAAGCTAGCTAAATCGACATATGATGCAGGATGGTTTGAACTTAAACGACAACTGGAATATAAATGCAAGTATGCAGGTTGTCAGTTTGAGATGATAAATGAGAGTTACACTACCCAGACCTGCTCGTACTGCCTTAAAATAAGTGACAGTAGTCCGAAAGGTAGAGCAGATCTTGGAATAAGAGGATGGAGATGTGCTGAGTGTGGCACATGGCATGATAGAGATATCAATGCTGCTAAGAACATCCTTGCGGTCGGGCTTGACCGTCTAGCGGTAGGAATCCCCTCGGTTTAGCGAGGGGAGGAAGTCAATCATCCGATTTACTAACACATAGTTTTAAGTACAGTTGATACCCTATGGCAAAAAATACTGCTAATGCATCCGGTTACACCTCGAATGCTCTCTCCAAACGTAAGATTAATAATACCGGCATATTTTCCATGCCATCGGCAGGGAGTGTACTGCTGGCCAGTGTAAGCTGCTTAATGGTACTGAGCCTTGTTATGGTTGCATCGGCCTCTATTCCCTTCGCCAATATGCATGACATGGATCAGTTGTACTTTTTTAAGCATCAATTGATGTATATGAGTATGGGGCTAGTGGCTGGGTTTATGGCCTATAAAATACGGCTGCTTTGGATGTACGATATGCTGTCTTTAGCGTCAGCCTTGATGATGGTTATCTTATTACTAATAGCTACTTTGCTTTTTGGCGATGCAATTAACGGCTCTAAACGTTGGATTGAGATTGGTTCTTTTAATTTCCAAGTTGCTGAGCTGGCTAAACTAGTGATGGTGATGTTCACTGCCGACTATGTGGTGCGTCGTGGTAATGAAGTGCGTCAAGGCTATGGCGGTATCTTCCGTATGGGACTATTGGTCACAGTATTAGTAGGCCTGTTTTTATCCCAGCCTGACTTTGGTTCTTTGGTAATCATTATTGGGGTTATTTTAGCCATCTTCTTTGTGGCCGGTGCTCCTTGGAGTCAGTCAGTATTCTTGTTAATTGCGGGCTGTATTGGTGCTGCTTATGCAGTTATGTTCCAAGAATACCGAATGACCCGTGCCACCTCTTTCTGGGACCCTTTCGATGATATCCAAGGTTCTGACTATCAGTTGGCACGAAGTCTAATTGCTTTCGGTCGCGGTGAAGTGACTGGGGTAGGCTATGGAGAGAGTGTACAAAAACTGGCGCATTTGCCTGAAGCGCATACTGACTTTTTACTGGCCATTACTGCAGAAGAATTGGGGCTGATCGGGGTGTTAACCGTTTTAATACTAGAAGCGTTAATAATCATCAGTGCAATGCGTATTAGCTATATAGCCTTAAAAAATCGACAAATGCGATTGAGTTATACCGCTTTCGGTTTTGCAGTTATCTTTATTGGTCAGACCATTATTAACGCAGGAATGAACATGGGCTTGATGCCGACCAAAGGCTTAACCCTACCGTTCTTTAGTTATGGTGGCTCCTCGATGCTTGTAAGTTTGATGATGGTGGGTATTCTGCTTAATATCCATAAGCATACCTCACAAATCCCTAACAATCAGTGTCGCTACTATTAATTAAGCCTAAAACTATTAAATCTAAAGACGCTCATAAAATAAAATACATTCGACAGTATTAATTTAAAAGCACTAATAAGTAAAAAAGGCCATATATGCAGATATATGGCCTTTTTTAGGACTAAAACCTTAGGGCTTAACTGGCAGTCGAAAGCTCAGTTGGCTGTTTTTAATTCATTATTCAGTTTAGTATGGTTCAGTTCAGTACCGTTCAGTCTGAGTGAAGCGATTTTAATTACACTTTACCCAACACACTTTGATGCTGTAAAGGGGCAAGCTGCCACTGTTGTACTGCTTGCTTGAGCATAATCTCGGGTTGGTCTATATAGACCGAAGGCTGTTTTAATAGCGCTAAGGCTCGTTGTATCAGCTGTTGACACTTCTCAGGGCTTGAAGTGTTGATGGGGGTTGCCAAATTTTGTTTTGACAGCTTTTGACCGCATTGGTTTTCGACCAAAGGTAGGTGATACCAGTGCTCTACTGCCGGCAGGTTTAAATAGCTCATGATAGAGATTTGCGCAGCCGTCAAAGGTAAGATATCTAGCCCACGCATAACATGAGTAATCCCTTGCAACCCATCATCGATACTGGCAGCCAAAAAGTAATTAATAGTACCATCAGCACGGCGCAATACCACATCGCCTAAGCTTTGTTGTGGGTTAGACCACTGAATCCCTTGAACCCCGTCAATAAAGCCAATACTTTGATCAGGCAATTGCAGTCTCACCTTTTCATTGGCCAAGGCTGCTATTTTATTTAATTGACATGAAGAGTTTGAGTCACATAAATGGTCTGAGTCACATTGGTAGATAGGTGAGGGTTTTGGTACGCAAAATCGAGGGTAAGTCTCAAAGCCTGCTAAGTGTTTACGAGAGCAATTACAGCCGTAGACACGATTCCATAATCGGTCCTGTAACAGTTCATTGTAAATGGCCTCGCGCTCGGATTGATACCAGATATCACCATTCCAGTGCAGTCCCAAATTTTCCAGATCTATTAATATTTGGTCGCTAAATTGAGCACTACAACGCTGGTGGTCAGTGTCTTCAATGCGCAATAGCCAAGCGCCATTGAGCGATTTAATATGACAATAACTGGCAATCGCTGTGGTCAATGAACCTAGGTGCAATTCACCTGTGGGGGAGGGAGCAAAACGGCCCACAGTTGGCCTATAAATAGGACAAGCAGTGGGCCGTGTCAGAGCAGATGT
Source organism: Psychrobacter sanguinis (assembly GCF_020736705.1). Lineage (NCBI taxonomy): Bacteria > Pseudomonadati > Pseudomonadota > Gammaproteobacteria > Moraxellales > Moraxellaceae > Psychrobacter > Psychrobacter sanguinis. The sequence goes on along the minus strand of NZ_CP085990.1, from coordinate 730,530 downwards.
CGTCATAAAAGTAAACAGTCAATAGCCGTTAAGGTGACTTAGGCTTAAGAATGTCCCCAGTTTTGACGCTCTTTGATTTCTGATAAGGTTTTACAGTCGATACACTGGGTGGCAGTAGGACGGGCTTCTAAACGACGCAAACCAATCTCAACGCCGCAAGTGTCACAAAAACCATAATCGCCATTGCTGATTTCTGCCAATGACTTATCAATTTTGCGAATTAACTTACGCTCACGATCACGAGTGCGTAAGGCCAAGGCAAACTCTTCTTCTTGAGTCGCTCTATCATTGGTATCTGATAAGGCAGCTGACTCATCTTGAATATAAGTCTTAGTGCTTTCAGCCTCTTCTGTCAATTGTTGCTTCCATGCCTTAAGCATATTCTCAAAATGGGCAAGCTGTGCATCTGACATGTATTCTTCGTCTGCTTCAGCTTCGTACGGCTTAAAAGTTAGGTCGTCAATAGCGTTTTGACTCATGACAGTTTCCTATATCCATTTAGTGGTGGGTGCCAAATAAAAATAATTGACCCTTATATCATACTTTGCTAGGTATTGCGAGAAATATTATATAAGGTCATCTTATTGATTTATCAAGAGCAACAAGGTCATCTAAACGGTTTTAGCGTTATAAGAACAAACCTTGAGCTCACTTTTCACTTAACCTAGTTATCCAGCTATGTATAATGCCTTGTTTATCTAAACTTAACCAACGGTAGCCCGGTACTGCTTGGTCGTCTAAAGCAAAGTCATCAGAATTCGGTTTAAATTGGTAACAAGTCGAAGGTGTGGTATATACCTTGATACCTAATTTCTCTGATTCAGAATGTTGATGAACATGCCCCGTCACCACTGCTTTAACTAGGGTTTGACCTGCCATTAATTGCCAGAACTGTTGAGCGTCTTTGGCAATGTGAGCATCAATCCAAGCAGAGTCCATCGGCAGCACGTGATGATGCATGGCAATTATGACAGGAGAATGACTATTTGCTAAATTTTGAGACAACCATTGGAGGTTTTTGTTACCCACTTCGCCATAAACTTTGCCTGGGACACTACTGTCAATTAAAAGCAAGCGCCAGTCGTTAACTTGGATACAATGCCGCGATAGCAACATAGGGTTGGGGTGATGTGCCACAAACTGACGCTCAGCATAAGGTAGGTCTTCCCCCAACTCATCAGTGACGTCATGATTGCCGGCAATACAAGCAAAAGCAATGCCTGTCTTTTGGAGTATCTGATAAATCTGTTGGTAGATTTTAGGCTTAACTTCATTGACCAAATCACCACTCAATAAAATTAAGTCGCAACGAATATCTTCGCTCAACGCTTGCTCCAAACAAGCCATAAAGCTCTGATAGTTATTGATACCGGCGGTTGCTTTGCTGTGATTAAGGTATAAGTGGAGGTCGGTCAACTGTAAGATATTAATGATGCCGTCATCGGTTTTTATCTGGGTAGGCGGGTAGGTGGTCATGCGATAATTGGCCATAATGCACTCTATCGTAAATTATTCTAGGTTGTCTATCGGGGTTAACTATCGGAGTCAACTATCAAGGTTAACTTCGACCGCTATTAAAACATTGTGCATGTGCCATTATGGTTGATAGCTTCAACGTAAATAGCATTGTGAATAGCACTATAAGTAGCAAGACAAACAATAATGACTTAAGTGGCGCGTGAAACGACGAAAGAGGAGAAGAATACCAGTGCCAAACCAAGCACAATGGCCAAACCTGTCTGAATGTCGAGTAATACACTGCCCCAGACCCCAGCGCTAACCGCAAGCTGCGCTAAAATAAGGGCATACACTACCATTTGTTTGGGAGAATGAGCCCAAAGTCTCGCTGTCAATGCTGGCAAGATTAGCAATCCACTAATCAATAAGCTGCCCACCGCTTGCAAAGCGAGGGCACAAAATCCTGCCAAGACACCCATAAAGAACAAACGCTGTCGAGTGGCATTAATGCCTGAGACTTGGGCCAAATCAGCATGGGTCGCCAAAATAACTTGCGGGCGCCAAATGTAAGTCAAAAAAGCGATACCAACTGCCACACAGAGCGATAATACCGGTAGATCGCTCCAACTCACCTCTAATAAGTTACCAAATAAATAACCCAGTACATTTGCTTGCATTTGAGTTAAATGGGTCAAGGTCAATAATCCTAAACACAGCATGGAGACCGACACTACCGCTAATATTGCATCACTGGGTAAGCGATCATCTTCGAGCCATAGCAAACTAATCACCACCATAACACTGACCAAAGCAATACCGATGGCGAACGGTAGCTGCCATAGCGCTGCTAACGCCACTCCAAATAAGGTCCCATGTGCTAGGGCATCGGCAAAAAAAGACATACGTCGCCATAGCACCAAGCAGCCTAGTGGTGCGGATAACAAGGCCAATAAGCTACCAGCAACCCAAGCAGGGGCAATAATATCAAGCCATTCAATGAGCATAAATCTGCTGTTCCACAAAAAGTTTCTATTAGATCAAAATTATTGAATAAAGATTAATGAGCATGGGGGCCATCATGCCGGCATTCATGCGGCTTATGAATATAAGGTTGCTCGTATTGGTGACCAAACAGCTTTTTAAACTCTTGAGATACGCCCAAATCGCTAGGCTGACCTTCACAGCAAATATGCTTATTTAAACAAATAACTCGTCTGCTACCGCGCATTACCCAATGTAAGTCATGAGAAACCACCACCATCGCACATTGCAAAAAGGGGGGGAGGTCATCGATGAACTCATAAAGCCAACGCTCACTCTCAGGATCTAAGCCTTGCATAGGCTCATCTAAGATAAGCAAGTTGGGCTTCGATAATAAAGAACGTGCTAGCAAGATACGTTGGGTTTCACCCCCTGAGAGGTGTACCACTTGTTTTTTTAATAAGGGCACTACTGAGAGACGGTCATATAAGAACGCTTGTTCTTTATCGCTTAGGCGCTTTTTGGTTTGAGCCAGAAGGTCTTCTACTCGGAGCGGTAATATAGCGGGTACGTTAAACTTTTGTGGCACATAACCTAGCTCAAGCTCTGGATGACGGCTAATCTGCCCTGACGTAGGTTGAATCAACCCTAAGATAAGCTTCATTAAAGTCGATTTTCCCGCCCCATTGGGCCCAATGACGCTAATTTTTTCGTGCGGTAAAATCTGTAAACTAATATCACTGAGTAGGGTTTTTTGTGCCACATCCTCTGAATAGGCAGTAGAGGCTGCTTTTGTTGATCGAGCACCACTGAGCCAGCCACTGAATCTGCGTTTATGAGGCTCTGAACCGGATTGACCACCATTATCAGCTATTGACTCTGTTTTACTAAGACCACGGCCACTCACTTTGAATCCTACACCCTGCAGACTCATTAAGGGCGACATGTCGTTGGTTACCGATGCCATGAATGAGAGGTTTCCCTGTTCATTGCGGATTCGATTTGGCGGATCTGACTCAATAAGCGGATTAGATATAGACATTGCTTACGCTTCCTCTGCATCAGTGGGCGATTGAGCAGAACAAGTTTGGCACAACCCTTTCAACTCCATTACGCTTTGGACTACCTGAAACCCCACTTCATTTTTGACATAGCTGACAATGTCTTGAACCGGCATACCACTAAATTCTTGGACACGCTGACAATCGTTACACAATAAGAAAACAGCATTGTGCTCATCACGAGGATGACAACAAGGCACAAAAGCATTAATTGAGGTCAATTGATGGATAAATCCAAATTCCAACAAAAACTCCAACGTGCGATAAATGGTTGGCGGCGCTACCATTTTCGCTTTGCTGCCTTCTTCTTCGGCTCGGCTGTCTTGTAAGCTTTGAATTAAGTCATAGGCCCCTAAAGGTTTTTCGGATTCGAGTATTAATTGATAAACGGTACGTCTTAAAGGAGTGAATCTTGCTCCCTTGGCCACACACATTTGCTCGGCCGCTTTTAAGCGATCGGCAATATCATGAATGTTAAACGCATGCACATCATGTGACTGGTCGCCATGGTGTCCGCAAGGTTCATTTGATGGCATTGCGAGTGGGGTAATGGGTTCAGTCATAGGGTACCTCAAAGGGTTAGCTATTTTTTTTGAAAAAAGTCTTAATGTTTCTATTGTTATAGTATAACATATCCAACACTAAAGTCGCTCATTGAGTCATTTTTATCATTCTTATAGTGGTTTTTCAGCTTAATTACCAGTTGGGCTTAATTTATGAGCGGTCAAATATATTGAAATATAGGCGTAATTACTACTTTTAATGGCTTAATTGGCCAATACTTTGCCTACTTTTAAAATAATTGTCTTTTATAAACAGTTTTCTTCTTTAAGTGACTGTCCTTCTTATAATAATGACCTATCGAGAATACTATGTCTAAAGTTAAACACCCCAATCTTTCTTTATTTTCCTTGAAAAGCTTAGCAATAGCAGGTCTGAGTACGTCGTTGATGATAGCGACGCCGGTATTGGCCAATACCGACACTCAACCTATGACTCAGAGCACCAAGTCTATGTCCAATATCGACTCTATTCCTGACGTCATTCGCAATAAAACGGATATCGCAATTAGTAACTATCCCTTGTTCTTATTGAGTGAGGCTGTGACCAAAGGTGCGCCATCTGGAAAACTACTATTACAAGCCGGAGAAGTTGGTCATCATGGCAGTCTAAGCCCGAGTGACATGAAGACTATTAAAGACAGCCGCTATGTGGTTTGGTTTGGCCAAGAGCTTGAATCAAATTTAGGACATTCGTTGGCAAAAACTCCCAATAGTATCAGTCTATTTAAATTTAAAGCATTCCAGCGCCAACCTTTACGAGATGTACAGGGTAAGCCAATTGACGGTACATTAGATCCCCATATTTGGCTCAGTCCTGATAACGCAAAAGCCATCACCCGTGCTTTAGGGTCTCTGTATAGTCGAGCCAACCCTCAATATAAAGCAGTTTATGCCGCCAATGTACGCGATTTTGCCAAACAGATGGACAATGCGGTTGCTCAGGTTAAAGTAAATGGCCAGAGCAGTCGGCCTTATTGGGCTTATCATGACGCTTTTGGTTATATAGAATCGGCACTAAATTTGAAGTTGGCAGGTAGCCTAACTTCGGACCATCATTTACCGCCAAAAGCCAGTCAATTTCATTGGCTAAATGAAACACGTCCGAAACAAACCATGTGTATGGTATTGCAAGCAGACAGCAATAAAGCCGCGTTGAATAAATTAAAATCGGTCAACAGTACGGTTCAGCAAGAAGACATGAGCGGTGCCACTGATTTTGTTTCAGGCTGGCTGGCCATAGCAAAAGATATTAACCGCTGTGCCAATTAAGCCCAGTTAAATATAGGGTACTTGACTCATAATGAAATAATAGGGGCGATAGGGGAGGGGAAACTAAAGTGCGGATATACGCACATAGCAATTGTTAACCAAACTCAGATTCAGACTCGGACTCAGCTATTTTATATAAGACTATTGAGTATAAAATTACTGAGTCTGATGATTACTCAGAATTTGAAATAACGTGCTATAAATGTAGAGTGATAAGACAGGATAAAACCTTAAATAATGGCTTAAATAAATGCAAACTATTGCTTACAGACTTGCATAAAAAAACTATTTGACAAAAGCCACCTTTTTCCTTGCTTTAGCTATAAGCTATCTTTATAATAGTTCGCGTTTTGGGTGATAGAAAAGCTATGTCAACTCCTTCAAATAGGCCGTTACGTGCATCAGCGCGCAAAGAGCTGCAGCGACAAAGGTTACGTAAACAGGCCTTCTATAGAGTAGGGGTTCTGCTAGCAATTATCATCGTCGCCAGCATCATTGACTTTTTATTTTTCAGTCAAGGCTCAACCAACGGTGATAGTACGCCCTTCGTTATCACAAAAAGCGTGGCTTTGGGGGCAGTATTAAACTGGTTGGCACAGTCGGTATTCAGTTGGTTCGTCTTTAGATATACCGGCGCTAAGTCAAAACACAATATCGTTGGCCAAATGTATGTTGGTCAAATTATCAAATGGATAATTGTTATTATCGGTTTTAGCATTATTTTTCTGACTATTAAGTCGCTATCGGCTATCGCTGTTTTAATTGGATTTATGGCTATGCAAATTGGCCACTTCATTACCTTGTCTGGAAGCCATTAAAGTCTATAGCTACTGAGCATCTGATGCTAAGTGAGATAAAAGAAAGGGCAGGCATTACTCGTCAATTTCCAAAGCCACTATTTTAAAGTCGATAAGTTATCTGCTTTTAAGTGCTTAAAGTAATTGATAAATAGTGTATGATGTGCTGGCAGTTTTAGGCGAAATAACGCGATAAAATTACAAAGCCGAAATATGTGTTAAATAAAATAAACATTTTCTTTACACTTTTACCTCTCTACTTTAATATAAGTATTGATTTTTTGAGCGCCAATAATTAATTAGCAAAGAGTTAAAAAATACATTTTTTGCTAATTAATTTAAAGGTTAACACACACTTATAAGAAGCTAAGATTATGGCAGCTGAAATATCCTCGACTGATTATATTGCTCACCATTTGACCAACTGGACTTATGGCTACTTACCTGGTGAAGGTTGGAAGGTTGCTCATACAGCTCAAGAAGCGGGTGAGATGGGCTTTATGGCCGTCCATTTGGATTCAATGCTTTGGTCAATTGGCCTAGGTATTGTATTTTGTGCATTATTTTGGTTGGTTGCTAGAAAAGCAACATCAGGGGTTCCAGGTAAGCTACAATCAGCAGTTGAAATGATTGTAGACTTTGTGGAAACCAACGTTCGTGATTCTTATAACGGCACATCAAAATTAATCGCACCATTAGCGTTAACAATCTTTGTGTGGATCTTCTTAATGAACTTGATGGACTTAATGCCCATCGATTATATCCCGCACTTAGCACAAACGATTGGTGCTGCTATGGGTCATGATCCACATCATGTGTTCTTTAAGATTGTACCAACAACTGATCCCAACATTACTTTAGGTATGTCATTTTCAGTTTTTGCTTTAATTATTTATTACAGCATTAAAGAGAAGGGCCTAGGCGGCTTCGTTGGTGAACTAACCCTTCATCCATTCAGCGCCAAAAACCCAATTGCAAAAATTATTTTAATTCCAATTAACTTCATCTTAGAATTTGTTACTTTAATCGCTAAACCAATTTCACTTGGCTTACGTTTATTCGGTAACATGTACGCAGGTGAGTTAATCTTCGTATTGATTGCCTTAATGCCATTTTGGATTCAGTGGGCACTATCAGTACCTTGGGCAATTTTCCACATCTTAATTATTACACTTCAGGCGTTCGTATTTATGATGTTAACAATAGTATATCTATCGCTAGCGTCACAAACCGAACATTAATTAAAGTTTTTCTTAGGTAAATGAGGATACATCAATGGATCCAGTATTAGGTGGTTACACAGTTATCGCAGTTGCATTACTAATCGGTTTTGGTGCTCTAGGCACAGGCATTGGTTTTGCTATCTTAGGTGGTAAATTTCTAGAAGGCGTAGCACGTCAACCTGAGCTTGGCTCACAGTTGCAGACTCGTATGTTCATTGTGGCCGGTCTTCTAGATGCGGTACCAATGATTGGTGTTGGTATTGCGATGTTATTATTATTCGCTAACCCTCTAGCTTAATTTAAACATCAGTGACCCCTGTTGACCATTCGCAATTATTTGGAATGCTATATCAGATATCGAATGGTCAATGATACTGATTTTTATTAATAAAGAGGTGATCGTGTGAATATCAATCTAACCCTAATCGGTCAGTCCATAGCGTTTGCAATATTTGTTTTATTTTGCATGAAGTTTATTTGGCCTGCGTTAATGGGTGCAATTGAAGAGCGTCAGCGAAAAATCGCTGAGGGTCTGAATGCAGCTGAAAAGGCAAAGTTAGACTTAGCAAATGCTGAACAATCAGTTGAGCAAGAGCTTGCTACTGCTAAAGTAAAAGCTGCTGCACTGATTGAACAGGCAAATAAAAGCGCTAACCAGCTTATCGAAGAAGCAAAAGCACAGGCAGAAGTTGAAGGCGAACGTATTCGTCAGCAAGCCCGTGAGTCAATCGATCTTGAAATTAATCAAGCACGTGAAAGTTTACGCACTCAAGTGTCAGAGCTTGCAGTATTGGGTGCTGAACAAATTCTAAGAGAGAAAGTTGATGTGCAACAGCATGCCAAAATGTTAGAAGAGTTGGCAGCTAAGCTATAAGTGGTAAATGTAAGTCTTATTGTCTATTGTTAATTAGCTGAAGTGAATCAGCTTCAGCTGTATATAATTTCGTAATATACTGTTTTGGCAGTGATTAAGAGGTTATGAATAAGCAATAGAAGGCTATTTATCACCAATCAACTTCTTATACCTGGTTTGTTTTATATAAAGTTTTTCATAAAATATGTGGCTAAGAGGACATAATGGCTGAATTATCTACACTAGCGAGACCCTATGCCAAGGCAGCATTTGATTATGCGAATGAAAACTCAGTCATTGGTGAGTGGGAAGATTTCTTGTTGATCGCAAGTAACGTGGTCGGTGATTCTGCCTTTGTGCAAATGCTAGATAACCCCGCGGTTACTGCTGATCAGAAAGCTGAAACATTAGTCAGCATTTACGATGACCACGCGACCTCTACTCAGGGGCAGGCGTCTACTCAATTATCAGCAGCAACAACCCCAATCAAAAACTTTGTGCATCAACTTGCCGAGCAAGAGCGTTTGAGCCTATTACCTCAGGTATTAGAGCAATTCCGTTTACATCGTGCTAAAACACTGAAGCAAGTCAACGTATATATAACGTCTGCCTATCCATTAGATGACGTTCAGCGTACTATGATTCAAAGTCGATTAGAACAATCACTGAATGCATCAGTAATTCTTCAGGAAGATGTAGATCCTAGTTTATTAGCGGGTGCCACCATTAAAATTGGCGACAAGCTTGTTGATGACTCGGTGCGTGGAAAATTAAAACAGTTAAAAACACAGCTAACTGCTTAACGCATTATTAATAATAATGATAGTTGATGTTGCTTATTAGTTAACCTGTAATCAAAATAAATTATCATTAAAAGCTTAATTTATATTTTATCTTCGTCTCATCTTTGGAAGAATTATTAAGCTTTATATCCGGCGAGTAAGCAGGCAATCACAAATTAAAGGAAACAAGGCAATGCAACAATTGAATCCAGCAGAAATCAGTCAACTGATTAAGCAGCGAATTCAAGACCTTGATACAGGTGCAACCGCTAAGAATGAAGGCACTATTGTCAAAGTATCTGATGGTATTGTACAGATTCATGGTCTTGAAGATGCAATGTACGGTGAGATGATTGAGTTTGAAGGCGATGTCTATGGTATGGCATTGAACCTTGAGCAAGACTCCGTAGGTGCGGTTGTTTTGGGTGATTACCTAGGTCTTCAAGAAGGTCAAAAAGCTTACTGCACAGGCCGTATTTTAGAAGTACCAGTAGGTCCTGAGTTACTAGGTCGTGTTGTTGACGCACTAGGTAACCCTATCGATGGTAAAGGCCCTATCAACGCTAAGCTTACTGATAAAGTAGAAAAAATTGCTCCAGGTGTTATCGCTCGTCAATCAGTAGATGAGCCAGTAATGACTGGTTATAAAGCAGTTGATACCATGATTCCAATCGGTCGTGGTCAGCGTGAGCTTATCATTGGTGACCGTCAGACTGGTAAAACTGCTTTAGCTATCGACGCTATTATTGCTCAGAAAACCTCTGGCATTAAGTGTGTGTACGTGGCCATTGGTCAAAAACGTTCTACCATTGCTAACGTGGTACGTAAGCTTGAAGAAAGTGGCGCATTAGCGTACACCACTGTGGTAGTAGCTTCAGCTTCTGAACCAGCTGCTCTACAATACATTGCACCATACTCTGGTTGTACAATGGGTGAGTACTTCCGCGACCGCGGTGAAGACGCTTTGATCGTTTATGATGATTTATCAAAGCAAGCAGTAGCGTATCGTCAGATTTCTCTACTATTACGTCGTCCACCAGGTCGTGAAGCTTATCCAGGTGACGTATTCTATCTTCACTCACGTTTACTTGAGCGTGCATCACGCGTAAACGCAGCGTATGTTGAAGAGTTCACCAATGGTGAAGTAAAAGGTCAAACCGGTTCTTTAACCGCATTGCCTATTATTGAAACTCAAGCAGGTGACGTTTCTGCATTCGTACCAACCAACGTAATTTCTATTACTGATGGTCAGATTTTCTTAGAGTCTAGCTTATTCAACTCAGGTATTCGTCCTGCGGTTAACGCTGGTATTTCAGTATCTCGTGTTGGTGGTGCTGCTCAGACTAAGATTATTAAGAAATTATCAGGCGGTATCCGTACTGCATTGGCTCAGTATCGTGAATTAGCAGCGTTTGCTCAGTTTGCGTCTGACCTTGATGATGCTACCAAGCAACAGTTAGATCATGGTGAGCGTGTTACTGAACTGATGAAACAGAAACAGTACGCTCCAATGTCAGTTGCTGAGCAAGCCGCGGTTATCTATGCTTCAAACGAAGGTTATTTATCTGATATCCCAGTTGAAAAAATCGGCGCCTGGGAAGCAGCTTACCTACGTTACATGTATGACGAACAAGCTGATCTTATGAAAGAAATCAACGACACTGCAAACTATAATGATGATATTGCAGGCCGTTTGAAAGCTTCAGTAGAAACGTTCCTACAAAACCACACGTTCTAAGTTAAAAAGGTGCGATTAGTGAAGCTAATCGCACTATTTGAACCGTGTGTAATAGATTAATCCTCATTTAAACCCCGCCGAATTGGAAATGTTATGGCAAGTTTAAAAGAAATTCGTGCTAAGGTTACTAGCATTAAGAGTACGCAGAAAATTACGCGTGCGATGCAGATGGTAGCCGCCAGTAAAATGCGCCGTGCTCAAGAGCGTATGGAAGTTGGTCGTCCTTATTCTGAAAACATGCGTCGTGTGGTATCACACTTAGTAAACGCTTCTTCAGACTATAAGCACCCTTATATGACTAACCGTCAGGTAAACCGTGTCGGCTATATCTTAGTCTCTTCTGACCGTGGTTTAGCAGGTGGATTGAATATCAACTTGTTTAAACAATTGATGCATCATGTTAAAGAATTTCAAGACCAGTCTGTGGAAGCTGAGTTTGCTGTAATTGGCTCTAAAGGCGTTAGCTTTTTCAAGAGTTTTGGCGGCAAAGTAACATCAGCTGTTACTGATTATGGTGATAATCCTACCTTTGAGCAGTTAAATGCTCCGGTACAAGCGATGCTTGATGATTATACCAATGGTCGTCTAGATCGCATTTTTGTGGTTTATAATAAGTTTGTAAACGCAATGACTCAAAAGCCAATTATCAATCAGCTTGTGCCACTTCCAAATGAGGCTGTTGATTCAAGTTCAGGCATCCAAACTGAATTAAGCTGGGATTACATCTACGAACCTGATGTTAAAACCCTTATCGATGGTTTGCTTGGCCGTTATATTGAGTCAATCGTATATCAAGCAGTCATGGAAAACATTGCTTCAGAGCAGTCAGCACGTATGGTAGCCATGAAAGCAGCCACAGATAATGCTGGTGACCTAATTAATGATTTACAGTTAGTTTATAACAAGCTGCGTCAAGCGGCAATTACCCGAGAGATTTCGGAGATTGTCGGCGGTGCTGCTGCTGTTTCCTAATTGACATACCTATATTTTTAGAAGTTCAAGGAGAACGCCATGAGTAGCGGTCGTATAGTACAGATTATTGGCGCAGTTATTGACGTCGAATTTACCCGCACTGACGTGCCTCAAGTTTATGATGCGTTGGTCGTAGATGGTACTGATACTACATTAGAAGTTCAGCAACAGCTGGGTGATGGTGTGGTACGTACTATTGCAATGGGATCTACTGAAGGTCTTAAGCGTGGTTTACCAGTAACCAATACTGGTGCTCCAATTACAGTACCAGTAGGTGATTCGACACTAGGTCGTATTATGGACGTATTGGGTCGCCCAATTGATGAGCAAGGTCCAGTTAATGCAGAAGATCATTGGTCAATTCACCGTCAAGCGCCTTCATATGATGAACAAGCTAACAGCACTGACCTATTAGAAACAGGTATTAAAGTAATTGACTTGCTTTGCCCGTTCGCTAAAGGTGGTAAAGTTGGTCTGTTCGGTGGTGCCGGTGTTGGTAAAACCGTAAACATGATGGAATTGATTAACAACATCGCTCTTAAACACTCAGGTTTATCAGTATTCGCTGGTGTGGGTGAGCGTACTCGTGAAGGTAACGACTTCTATCACGAGATGCAAGAAGCAGGCGTTGTTGACGTTGAAAATTTCACCAACTCTAAAGTTGCGATGGTATACGGTCAGATGAATGAGCCACCAGGTAACCGTTTACGTGTTGCGTTAACCGGTCTAACCATGGCTGAGTACTTCCGTGATCAAAAAGATGAAAACGGTAAAGGTAAAGACGTTCTATTGTTCGTTGATAACATCTACCGTTATACACTAGCCGGTACTGAAGTATCAGCACTGCTAGGTCGTATGCCATCAGCGGTTGGTTATCAGCCAACATTGGCGGAAGAGATGGGCGTACTACAAGAACGTATTACCTCCACTCAAACTGGCTCTATTACTTCTATCCAAGCGGTATACGTACCTGCGGATGACTTAACGGATCCATCACCAGCGACTACGTTCGCTCACTTAGACGCGACTGTGGTACTAAGCCGTGATATCGCTTCACAAGGTATTTACCCAGCGATTGATCCACTAGATTCAACTTCACGTCAGCTTGATCCATTAGTTATTGGTGAAGAGCACTATAACGTGGCTCGTGGTGTTCAGGAAGTTCTACAGCGTTATAAAGAGCTTAAAGACATCATCGCGATTCTAGGTATGGATGAGCTTTCAGAAGAAGATAAGATGGTCGTATACCGTGCTCGTAAGATTCAGCGCTTCTTATCACAGCCATTCCACGTTGCTGAAGTATTCACCGGTGCCCCGGGTAAATACGTTTCACTACGTGACACTATTTCAAGCTTCCGTGACATCTTAGACGGTAAGTATGATGATCTTCCAGAACAAGCATTCTACATGGCTGGTAGCATCGATGAAGTAGTGGCAAAAGCTGAAAAAATGAAGTCTGCAGCGTAATTTAATCGCTAAAGCTTAATTAGATAGTTGTTAAAAAAGCATGGCAGCGTTGAACACAATGTTGCTATGCTTAACAAGATATTAAATTATCGTCTATCAAAGATTAATGTGTATATTAATTAGCAAGTTAATGAGTTAATAACGGAGAGTCGCATGGCAACCTTACAGTGCCGAGTAGTGAGTGCTCGTGAAGAGATTTATACTGGTGAGATCAGTATGTTAATTGCGACGGGTAGTGAAGGTGAAGTGGGTATTTTAGCGGGTCACACCCCACTTATCACACTATTAAAGCCGGGCTCAATGAGAATCCAATTGCCAGACGGTAGCGAAGAAGTTATCTATGTTTCTGGTGGGGTTCTTGAAGTTCAGCCTAAGCTTGTCACCGTACTTGCAGATACTGCAGTACGTGCAGATGACTTAGACGAAGCGAAGATTATTGAAGCTCGTAAACAAGCAGAGCAAATGCTTGTCAATCAGTCTGAAACTTTACAGACAAATGCTGCATTGGCGTCACTTGCAGAGTCTGTGGCACAGCTACAAACGATTAGAAAATATCGTAACCGTGCGTAAGGCAATCTACGCCAACTAGCGTCAACTGTTGAGTAAGTGTTAACTGCTTATCAAAATAATCAAACAGCCTATACTAGGCTGTTTTTTTATGTGCTAAGATTACGTATATTACTAATTACATTATGGATTAATGTATATATACTAAGGCTTGTAACTGTTTATTAATATATCGACTTGAATACGTTAAAAAAGACCCTGATTAAGGTTTAATTTTTTTGAGGAAATAAGAATGTCTACAAATGAAGAAGAACAAACCCCACGAATATTAATCGTCGAAGATGATGAGCGTTTGGCCATGCTAACCCAAGACTATTTGGTTAAGAATGGCATGGATGTGGCTATTGAAACCGATGGTAACCGTGCGATTCGCCGTATCATTAATGAGCAACCTGATTTGGTTGTACTTGATGTAATGTTGCCAGGTAGTGATGGTTTGACAGTTTGCCGTGAAGTACGTCCACACTATCATAGTCCAATCCTAATGTTGACTGCTCGTACAGAAGACATGGATCAAGTATTGGGTCTAGAAATGGGTGCCGACGATTATGTGGCCAAACCTGCACAGCCTCGCGTACTATTGGCTCGTATTCGTGCCTTATTACGCCGCTCTGAAAACGCGCCTTCTGAAGAAGTACCACAACGCCTAGAATTTGGTGAATTGGTGATCGATAATGGTGGCCGCTCAGTTACTCTAAACGGTGAGCTGGTTGACTTTACCAGTGCTGAATATGACCTTTTATGGTTATTGGCTTCTAACGCTGGTCGTATTTTATCTCGTGAAGACATCTTTGAGCGTCTACGCGGTATTGAATATGATGGTCAGGATCGTTCGATTGACGTGCGTATTTCACGCATCCGTCCTAAGATTGGCGATGATCCAGAAAATCCAAAACGTATTAAGACAGTTCGTAGTAAAGGCTATTTGTTTGTTAAAGAAGGCAACTAAGCCACTTTATTTAAATAGCACTTTATTTAAGTACTAGATTTAACTACAAGCCGTAGGGTGAGTAATTATTGATTGCTCATCATTTTAAATTAAAAAGGTCAGCCTTAGGCTGGCCTTTTTATTGTTTAAGTTTTGATGCTAGAACGACATTAAAGTCGGCTATTTTTACAAATCTACTTTTACAACAACAAAATATAGAAATATATAACGTCATTAAGCCTATATAATTTAGGCTGGACTCTGGACAATTGGTTGTATAGGTTAAAAACTCAATTTAGGGTAAACTAGGACAAAATTAAATTCATTAGATTTCGTATGCCAATATTCTCATCATTAAAACACAGTATTTTTGTACGCATCTATGCAGGGCTGCTATTGGTTTGTCTGTTTGTGGCACTTTTTGCTCAGCTATTGGTAGACACCATCAATAAAGAACGTATTCAAGCTTACCGGGAAAACGTAGCAACTGGGGCCTTGTATTTGGTCAGTTCTGGTTTGCAACAACAGTCATCAGAAACCCAGCGTGAATATTGGCTCAATGACATTAGTCAGTTGTTTGGCAATCAATTTAGTATCCAGCCCGAAGCTAAGATTGACTTTAAGGCTAGCGAACTTAAACGGTTAGAAAAAAATAAAACGGTGGTGCGTTACGTAGCACAGCCAGCGTATGCCGATATTTTTCATCCGATTGAGGGAGAAGATAACGTTATTACGGTGCGTATTAGCAAAGTCACAGAGCAACAAGTGCGTGCTATGGCGGTATTATTACTAAATGACTTGTCTTACTATAAGGATCTAAAAAGTAAAAGACAGCGCCTGAATGAAATTTCTAAGCAATTTGCTTTTCCGCTCAGTATCGAAAACGTTGATAAATTGGAGTTGGATGACGATCAGCTGCGCCGTCTAGATCGAGATGAAGTGGTAATGCTTTTCCGCGACAGCACACGATCAGATGACTCTTCTATTAAAATTATTGCACCGTCTGAACTGGAAAATATGGCAGTGGTTATTGGCCCAGTCAGTTTGTTTAAATGGTTTCCCTTTAATTTGATTATCAGTGTGGTATTAATTAGCATGTTCCTCATAAGTTTGGGGGTTTATGCGTTAATTTTCCCACTTGAGCGTAAACTGCAATTGATTCAATCTGGGGTTAATGAAGTCGGCGATGGTAACTTAGATACCCGAGTACAAGTGGTGGGTCAAGATGAGATTGCCCGATTGGCCGCTACCTTTAATGCCATGACCGAACACATCAAGCGTTTGATTGAGGCACAGCGTGAGTTGACCCGTGCAGTATCGCATGAACTGCGGACGCCAGTGGCCCGTATTCGTTTTGCAGTAGACATGTTGGCGGATACCGATGATCAAGAATCACGGGAAATGCAGCGAGACTATATTGATGAGGACATCGAGTCTTTAAACGGTCTTATTGATGAAATTTTAACCTACGCTAAGCTAGAGGAAGGGTCTCCTAAACTTGATTTAGAGCCTATCGTTTTAAAAGACCTAGTGGATCAAATTGTCAGAGAGACCAATGCTTTAGGCAAACCTATTGAAGTCATTGGTATTGCCCCTGGCCCCAAGGTTACCGCAGTGGCTGACAGACGCTACTTGCACCGCGTGGTTCAAAACTTGGCAGGTAATGCTCTGCGTTATGCCGATTCAAAAATTATCATCAGTGCTGGTGTGCGTAAGGGTGATGCGTTTGTCACTGTAGAAGATGATGGTCATGGGATTCCTGAGGAAGACAGGGATAAGGTTTTCGTGCCTTTTGCCCGTTTGGATGACAGTCGTACTCGCGCTTCGGGTGGTTATGGTTTAGGCTTATCTATCGTATCAAGAATTGCTTTCTGGTTTAACGGTACAATGTCGGTGGACGAGAGTCCTAAGCTAGGTGGGGCACGGTTTACTATGCGCTGGCCTATCAAACCACTCACTCAAACTATCTCTGCCGATCAGCTTACCCAAGAGAAAGGGGCACGCAAAATTATCGAAAGCGATGACTAGTTTAAGCGCGTTCTTTTACTAATAAGTGCTAGTTTATTAATAACTGACAGATTTTTTCCTAATAAAAAGCTCAAGGTAATTACCTTGGGCTTTTTTAACTTATCGTGCGTAATTCTCCACCTATAATCTTTGATTTAGGTGGAGATGTAAGCACGGGCGACCTATTCTAAGTATTTAGGTTTATTGCTGATAATTGATGCTAAATGCAAATAATGCTAAGTTATACCTATATTCAAGTTGACTGACAAACCATGCTTAAAGCCTATAAATACAGAATTTACCCAAACAGTGAGCAGCGAGTGCTAATCGAAAAGCATTTTGGCTGTAGTCGGTTTGTGTTCAATTGGGCGTTGGCATTGCAAAAACGCTACTATGCTATGTTTGGCAAATCATTATCACGTAGCAAAATCCAAA
This sequence comes from Psychrobacter sanguinis, assembly GCF_020736705.1. Lineage (NCBI taxonomy): Bacteria > Pseudomonadati > Pseudomonadota > Gammaproteobacteria > Moraxellales > Moraxellaceae > Psychrobacter > Psychrobacter sanguinis. The sequence continues at coordinate 713,429 of NZ_CP085990.1, read as the reverse complement.
GCCATTTAGTAAAAAAGAAAAAGAAAGCTCAGTTTGCATGGCTAAACGAGGTCAATAGCCAATCACTACTAAATGCCTTACTAAATGTCTATACCGCTTTTACTAACTTCTTCAAAGGTCATGCCAAGTTTCCACGGTTCAAATCTAAAAAAATCCCACAGCGTAGTTATCAATGCCCTCAACATTGCACCGTAAACTTTGAGCAAGGTATTATCAATCTACCTAAAATAAAAGGCATCAAAACCGTATTTAGCCGTGAATTTGTTGGTAATATCAAAACCGTTACTATTAGTAAAACCGCCACAGGCAAATACTATGCAAGCGTACTGGTTGATAAAGCTGATATATTGCCAACGCCTACGACCATTGAACCTAGATTAACGGTTGGCATTGACTTAGGTATTAGTCACTTACTCAATCTATCAGATGGTAGCAAATTTGATAACCCAAAGCATTTAGCCAAAGCCGGTAAACGACTTGCTATACAGCAAAAAATCTTTGCTCGTAAACAAAAACAAAGTAAAAACTATCAAAAACAAAAATTAGCTGTTGCTCGTATTCATGAAAAAGTACGCAACGCTCGATTAGACTTACATCACAAAATCACGCATAGCCTTATCTGTGAAAACCAAGCGACAAGCTATGCGATAGAAGATTTAGGTGTGAAAAACATGGTAAAGAACCGTAAACTTGCCAAAGCCATTAATGATGTCGGTTGGGGGCAGTTTATTACCCTGCTTACCTACAAGGCTAATTGGTATGGTAAAAACATTCTAAAAGTGAGTCGGTTCTTTGCCAGTAGTAAAATTTGTTCGCATTGTCATCACAAATTAGATACTCTGCCGTTGTCAGTCAGAAATTGGACGTGCCCTAGCTGTCAAACACAGCATGACCGTGATACCAATGCAGCAAGCAATATACGCTCTCAGGCGTTAGCTGATGTAGCAGGACGTGCTACTGTGTAAAGAGTTCCTCCATGCCTATACCTATTAGCGTAGGTGGCATGGCGAAAGGTAACAACTTAGGTTGTTATGGGTCGCAAAGATTCCCCCACCATAACCGTTAGGTTTGGTGGTGGGAGTATGTCAATGGTATGACTCACAATCAAACTTGATCCAATCAATAAATGAATAAATAACCATTAAGACTCAGTATCTTCATCCGTGTCGTCATTCAGTGTAGATTGGGTTTGAGATACCAGAGGAATGCGCACACAGACTTGTAATCCCCCTTCAGGATGGTTAATGGCCTCAACCGTACCATGATGCAGGCCGGCAATCCGCTGTACGATGGCCAAACCTAGACCGCTACCTTGAGTCGTCCGAGCCGATTCACCGCGCTCAAATGGTTGCATAATGCGCTCTAATTGGTCATTTGCTACCCCTGGGCCGCAATCACGGACACAGATGATAAGCTGCTCTTTGGCCTTGCGCACGATACCTGGTGTGGACACGGATTTCTCATCGTCTGGATCGATATCTTGCGAATTAAAAGTGGGGGTAATGGTCGCGGTCAGATAAATAGGCGGCTTACCGTAACGCTGTGCATTCACGATGAGATTAATGATCAAACGTTTAATAGACAGTGGACGTATCGCCACCTCTCTTAAACCATCGGTTTGATAGATAAATTCTAAGGGCGCAAACTGCACCATGATCTCTCTAAAAATGCTGTCTAAATTGGTCAGACTGACGGCCTCATCAGAGCCATCTTTCATAAAGGAAATAAATTGCTCTAAAATCGCATCCATGTCTTCAATGTCATAAATGAGTCCTTCGCGGAAGAACTCGTCAGGCAACATTTCTGCCGTTAAGCGCATTCGAGTTAAGGGCGTGCGTAAGTCATGTGAAATACCAGCAAGCATGATGGTACGTTCTTTTTGGGCTTGGTTAAGGGTACTAAACAGACGGTTGAAGGCCATATTAACCCGACGAATCTCAGTGGTCCCTGTATTGGTGGGTAGGGTAGTGGCACTGCCCAAGCGGATATAATTGGTGGCCGCTTGTTGCAGCTTACGTAACGGACGGTTTAATTGGCGAACCAACAGTAGGATAGTCAATAAAGTAAATAAAGGGATACCCAATAAAAAGAAAATTAACGAACTTGGGCTATATTGTGCATAAAATATAACAGGTTCACGTATCCAAAACTCTGGCGATGCTGTATCCTGAACCCAGAGTTGTGGCGTTGGTTTGAATTTAAAATAAACCACACTGTCATGGCCGAGCTTTTTGCTGATTTCTTCCTGAATAACATCAGTGAAGAAACCAACCAAAGCTTTATCTGAAACATCAGGAAATTGACTGGGGTCTTCTACGACCACCACGTGATTATTAGCAAGAATCCACTGTCTAACCTCTTCGTTCTCACCCCAATGCTTGCGAGTCGCCGTTACCAGCTTAAGCTCTGTGGTGAGGTAACGGGCATGGTTTTTTAATTCCGGTAAGTACAAACTTCGCCAAAAAAACCAGATTGAAACGACCACACTGACGGTCACCATGACCATGACTGCAATGGTGGTCTGCCAAGTGTTTGAAAAGGATTTTGTACGCAACCGAGAAGAAGCGGGACGAGAGGAAGCATTATTCATTGGCACATCGCTTAGTAATTTAACAGGGTGACAGTTTTAATTAAGTAAAAGGTTTCCAAGTCATTAGTATTCTGATATAATTATGCCCTTTTTGGTATACCTACGGAAGAGAGAACTCAAATGGTTGTTATTCGTTTAGCACGGGGCGGTGCCAAAAAACGCCCATTCTATCAAGTTGTTGTAGCAGATCAACGTCGTTCACGCGATGGCCGTTACATCGAAAATCTAGGTTTTTATAACCCATTAGCGAAAGGTCAAGAAGTTGAACTTCGTCTAGATATGGATGCTTATAATGCTTGGATCGAAAAAGGCGCACAGCCTTCAGATCGCGTTAAAGCATTGGCTAAAGGTTATAAGCCTGCAACTGAAGAAGTAACTGCTTAAGACATAGTGTGTTCTGCAATGAGAGTGTATCTCATTGCAACGCAGTTTTGAGTAATTGTTTTTTTATTAATTGTGGCTGAGCATGTCTTATGACAACACCAAACGCTGACAGTCTTATGAAAATAGGACAACTAAAAAAACCATACGGCATTAAAGGCTGGTTATGGGTTTTTAGTGAAACTGAGGACCGAGAAGCTATTTTTAGTTATTCTCCTTGGTGGATGAAAACGGCAACAGGGTTTAAACCTTTAACCGTTACTGAATGGCGTAAGCAAGGAACGGGTATTGTAGCTCAATTTGAGCAAGTGCCTGATCGTAATATTGCTGAAACCATGAATGGCGTTAGTATTTGGATTGATAAAGACAGCTTACCTGAGACTGGAGAAGACGAGTATTACTGGTCTGATTTGGTCGGCTTAAGTGTTATTAATAAGCAACAGGAATGTCTTGGCACCATTAAAGAATTGTTTGAAACCGGTGCACACCCGATTATGAAGGTAGTGCCTAGTAAAGACAGTATCGATGATGAGCCACGTATGATTCCTTGGCACAAGCAAACTGTCGATGTGGTCGATTTGGCAGCGGGACAGATGATTGTAGATTGGGAACGTGATTTTTAATTCAATAATTTAAGTCGGCATTTACTTGTCGATAATTACTTAAGTTTTTGATTGAAGTTAACGTTTTTTATTTTAAGTAAGCTGTCATTATTTTGACGGACTATTAAGTTGGAGGTGACCTGATGTACTTTGCTGTCATCACCATTTTGCCTGAGATGTTTACCGCTATTAGCGAGTTTGGCATCACCGGTAGAGCCGTACAAAATAAGCAAGTCACTATTGAGTGCATAAATCCTAGAGATTTTACGATAGACAATTATCGCCGTATAGATGAGCGCCCCTTTGGTGGTGGTCCCGGTATGGTGATGATGGCAGAGCCTTTGGCCAAAGCCATTGAGTATGCCAAGTCGCAAGCCAGTCAACATGGCTGTTCTACTGAGGCAGCGCATTGCCCCGTGATTTACTTATCCCCGCAAGGTGATAAGCTCGATGAAGCGGCAGTGATGACATTACGTCAATATGATGCAATGATTCTGCTATGTGGACGTTATGAAGGCATTGATGAGCGACTTTTGCAGCGTTACGTCGATATGGAAATCTCAATTGGAGATTTTGTATTAACTGGCGGTGAGCTACCTGCAATGGTAGTGATGGACAGTGTGATTCGTAGATTGCCCGATGTGATGGGTGATGCTAAGTCCGCTGAGCAAGACTCTTTTGTAGAGGGATTGCTAGATTGTCCACACTATACTAAGCCTCATGAATTTGAAGGTTTGGCGGTGCCCGAAGTCCTTCTTTCTGGTCACCATGCCAATATTGCAAAGTGGCGGTTTGTCGAACAAGTGAAGCGTACTCAACAAAGACGACCTGACTTGTGGCAAAAATTTACCCCAAACGCAGAGCAAGCTCGCTTGCTCAAAAAAGTTAAAAACGAGATAAAGTAGCTAGGTGATAGACCTTTTATATTCTTTGTTAACGTTTAACTTCACTATTTTATTTATACCAGATTCAAACCAATGTCCTTAATTGCAGTGATTTAAAATCACCTCAAGGCCACTGGCGCTATTGATTCAATATTGATGGCAATCAAAACCGATTTCTTATTCCTGTTTCCCCTGTAAGCTCACTATTAAGCCCAAGGGGTTATTATTATAAACGGGTGGTATGCGACTTAGCCTATGCCGTCCCATGTGAGGAGCAATCTCATGAGTAATGTACATCCATTAGTACAAGCAGTTGAAAACACACAACTACTTGAGCGTCCTAACTTCTCTGCTGGTGATACTGTAGTCGTTCAAGTAAAAGTACGCGAAGGTGACCGTGAGCGTCTTCAGGCTTTTGAAGGTGTGGTAATCGCTAAGCGTAACCGTGGTCTTAACTCTGCATTTACCGTACGTAAAATTTCAAGCGGTATCGGTGTTGAGCGTGCTTTCCAGTTACATTCACCAATTATTCATAGCATTGAAGTGAAACGTCGTGGTGCTGTACGTCGTGCGAAACTTTACTACTTACGCGAGCGTTCTGGTAAGTCTGCACGTATTCGTGAAAAGTTATCTGCGCGTCGCGAAGATGGTCAGAGCAAAACTAGCGCGAACGTTCCAGATGCAGTAGAAACTGCACCAGGTATCTAAGCCACTCCTAATATTAGGTTAAAGCATTAATTAGTTGTATACCAAAAAGAGCTGGTAACTCCAAGTTATCAGGAAAAACCCTCAATCTGAAAAGGTTGAGGGTTTTTCGCATTATAAGATCGAGTAACTTTAACTAAATCAGGGTGTTAGCATTAAAATTTGCTCGTATTATTATGTCAGTTAGATTACAATAGTTAACCACATTTATTGCAGCTATTTAGTTGTATTGAACAGTCCTGTAATCAAGGAAGATACCGTGTATAAGGAGATACCATGAGTAATGACTCATTGCCGCAGTCTAGTAATGCCCCTATAGAGGACGATGCTGTTGCTTTAACAGGCACTTATGAGCAATTGCATAAGCCTAGCTCCAGTTTTTCTAGCCGTGATGCCTACCTAAATCATGAGTTGCAAATCATGCAACCCAAGCGCTGGAAACCCAACCTCCCCTTCCGGGACTACCGTTTTGAATATGAAGATGCCATTCCTGCCGTAGCGGCTACCATTGGTAAAGTCGTGATGGTCGGTGCTATTGCCGCAACTTTCGCCGGTGCTTTAAATTTAGGCGATGCCTTTATCTTAGAAAACGTGCGTTATGAGCTATTGATTGTCTCATTCTTTGTGATTCTGTTTTCAGGCTTTATACTACCGACTGCCAACTTAGCGGGTACTCATGGTCCGTTGATTCCGCTTATTCCTATCGTGGTATTGGCAGGCGGTCACCCCATGGCTTTCGGCTTACTAATCGGTCTATTTGGGATGTTGCTCGCCATCAGTAAAGGTGGAAGTTTGCTGGCAAATCTGACCAGTAAAGGGGTGTGCGGGGGTCTTCTGTTATATTTGGGCTTTATCGGTACTACCTCGCAGGTTACTAAGCTGTTAGCATGGTCGAAAGACATCAATATGCCACACATTGCTTTTGTGGTCATTTTGGGCACTATTGTGTTGTATGCTATTTTGGAAAATTACAACAAACGTTGGTTGGCCGTACCCTTAAGTTGTGTGTTGGGTGGGGTTACTGCTTTTGCATTGGGTGCGCCATTCCAGTTTGAGACCGCGCCTGGTCTACCACACCTAAGCCCTATGTATTGGTGGGGTGAAAACACTGGTTGGATGCTAGGTCTGCCTAATTTAGAAAGCTTCATTGTGGTACTGCCATTTGCGGTATTGGCAGTGGCCATGTGGTCACCAGACTTCTTGGGTCATCAGGTATTTCAGAAGATCAGTTATCCAAAACGTACCGAACGCGTGATTATGGACATTGATGACACCATGACCAGTGCTTCGATTCGTCAAGTAGTCGGCTCAGCACTGGGCGGTGCCAACTTTACCTCATCTTGGGGTACATATATTGTACCTGCGGCCATTGCCAAACGTCCTATCCCAGCCGGTGCTATTTTAACGGCAGTACTGTGTGTTGTTGCTGCGATCTGGGGCTACCCTATGGATTTAGCCATTTGGGAGCCAGTGATGTGTGTGGCATTGATTGTGGGGGTATTTATTCCGTTACTTGAAGCGGGTATGGAAATGACTCGTGAAGGGAAAACCACTCAATCTGCGGCCATTGTGGTGTTCGCTTCAGCATTGGTGAATCCAGCCTTTGGTTGGTCTTTAACTATGTTGTTAGATAACCTAGGCCTAATTGGCTCAAAAGAGCGCAGTGCGGGTCTGAGTAAAATGAGTCGCTGGATTATCCCTGCATTCATGTTTGTGTTATTAACTGTGGTCATGGCAATGGTTGGTATGCTGCCTGGTATCCCAGCATTAATGCCAAGCTTTAGACACTAATCCTTTAACTTATCGTGCGTAATTCTCCACCTATAATCTTTGATTTAGGTGGAGATGTAAGCACGGGCGACCTATTCTAAGTATTTAGGTTTATTGCTGATAATTGATGCTAAATGCAAATAATGCTAAGTTATACCTATATTCAAGTTGACTGACAAACCATGCTTAAAGCCTATAAATACAGAATTTACCCAAACAGTGAGCAGCGAGTGCTAATCGAAAAGCATTTTGGCTGTAGTCGGTTTGTGTTCAATTGGGCGTTGGCATTGCAAAAACGCTACTATGCTATGTTTGGCAAATCATTATCACGTAGCAAAATCCAAAGCCATTTAGTAAAAAAGAAAAAGAAAGCTCAGTTTGCATGGCTAAACGAGGTCAATAGCCAATCACTACTAAATGCCTTACTAAATGTCTATACCGCTTTTACTAACTTCTTCAAAGGTCATGCCAAATTTCCACGGTTCAAATCTAAAAAAATCCCACAGCGTAGTTATCAATGCCCTCAACATTGCACCGTAAACTTTGAGCAAGGTATTATCAATCTACCTAAAATAAAAGGCATCAAAACCGTATTTAGCCGTGAATTTGTTGGTAATATCAAAACCGTTACTATTAGTAAAACCGCCACAGGCAAATACTATGCAAGCGTACTGGTTGATAATGCTGATATATTGCCAACGCCTACGACCATTGAACCTAGATTAACGGTTGGCATTGACTTAGGTATTAGTCACTTACTCAATCTATCAGATGGTAGCAAATTTAATAACCCAAAGCATTTAGCCAAAGCCAGTAAACGACTTGCTATACAGCAAAAAATCTTTGCTCGTAAACAAAAACAAAGTAAAAACTATCAAAAACAAAAATTAGCTGTTGCTCGTATTCATGAAAAAGTACGCAACGCTCGATTAGACTTACATCACAAAATCACGCATAGCCTTATCTGTGAAAACCAAGCGACAAGCTATGCGATAGAAGATTTAGGTGTGAAAAACATGGTAAAGAACCGAAAACTTGCCAAAGCGATTAATGATGTTGGCTGGGGTCAGTTTGTTACCCTGCTTACTTACAAGGCGAATTGGTATGGTAAGAGTATCCTAAAGGTAAATCGGTTCTTTGCTAGTAGTAAAATTTGTTCGCATTGTCATCACAAATTAGATACTCTGCCGTTGTCAGTCAGAAATTGGACGTGTCCTAGCTGTCAAACACACCATGACCGTGATACCAATGCAGCAAGCAATATACGCTCTCAGGCGTTAGCTGATGTAGCAGGACGTGCTACTGTGTAAAGAGTTCCTCCATACCTATACCTATTAGCGTAGGTGGCATGGCGAAAGGTAACAACTTAGGTTGTTATGGGTCGCAAAGATTCCCCCACCATAACCGTTAGGTTTGGTGGTGGGAGTATGTCAATAGTAGCAACTATTGATACAAAAGCTGGCTTTAAGCCAGCTTTTTTGTGTCGATATTAAGACTTTTATGCTTCTTAGATTAGCTTGTAATAAGTACGGTAAAGCCCCATAAATAAGGGTATCTTTAATATATTTTGGTTTCATAAACTATGGTGAATCAGTCCCCAACGACAGCAGTTGATGATAAACAAGCACGGCTTAAGCATTTGATTAAACGCATGCCTAATTTGCCAGGTGTTTATAAAATGGTGGGTAAAAATGGCGATATTCTTTATGTGGGCAAAGCGAAATCCCTAAAGAGCCGCGTAAATAGCTACTTTGCGAAGACCATCGATCACCCTAAGACTCGGGCGCTGGTCTCACGCATCCATAATATTGAAACCATTATTACCCGTAGTGAAACAGAAGCCTTACTGCTTGAACAAAACCTTATTAAAGAGCACCGTCCTCCCTATAATGTCTTGCTGCGTGATGATAAATCTTACCTGTATGTGTTTATCTCAGCAGATGACCCGTACCCACGACTGGCTTATGGGCGTGGTAAAGCCAAGCACCAAAAAGGCAAGTTTTTCGGACCGTTTCCCTCGGCGCATGCTGCCAAAGAGACCTTAGCGTTGATGCAAAAAATGTTTCAGATGCGTCAATGTACCAATACCTTCTTTCGTCAGCGCCAGCGTCCTTGTCTTGAATACCAAATTAAACGCTGTCGAGCGCCCTGTGTGGGCTTGGTAACTCCTGAAGATTATGCCACTGACGTCCAGAATACCATTCGGTTTTTGAAAGGGGACTCCAGTGACATTCACGCAGCATTAATTGAAAAAATGGAAGGCGCGGCGGACAGTTTAGACTTTGAAAAAGCGGCCTTTTATCGTGACCAGTTGTCTATGTTGCGGGAGGTTCAATCACGTCAAGCCGTCTATACCGTGCAAGGTGAAGCAGATGTTATCTCTATTGCCAGTCAAGCAGGCATGACCTGTGTCAATGTGTTGACCGTCCGTGGTGGCCGAGTATTGGGCGGTAAAAACTACTTCCCTGATGTGGACAGCAGTGAACCGATTAGTGATAACCTTTCCGCCTTTATTACCTCGTTTTATTTCCAAGTGACGGATGACTTACCCGCAGAAATTATTATTAGTCATGAGTTACCTGACCAGCAGGCGTTACAAGAAGCTCTGAGCACTCATTTTGACAGTAAGACCGTTATTAAAACCAATGTCCGTGAGCACCGTGCAGAGTGGTTAGATCTAGCGAAGCTCAATGCCAATAATGCTTTAAAAACTAAGCTCGGCGATTATTTAGAATTACATGCTAGATTTGGGGCGCTAAAAGAAGTGCTACAGCCGGTGACAAAAGCCAATATCGATAGAATTGAGTGTTTTGATATTTCACATACCATGGGTGAGGCGACTATTGCCAGCTGTGTGGTGTTCGACCAAGGTGGTGCACGCAAACGAGATTATCGTCAATATGCTATTCATGGGGTGCAAGACGGCGATGATTATGCGGCCATGGCTCAAGCTTTAACCCGTCGCTATAAAAAGCATGCATTGCCAGATATTTTATTGGTCGATGGTGGTAAAGGCCAATTGAATATGGCTAAGAATGTATTGACTGAACTGGGTATCCTAAATGATACTTTGCTGATTGGGGTCGCCAAGGGCGAGGGGCGTAAAGCAGGCTTAGAAGTGCTGCATTTTATTAATCATGAGCCTTTAGACTTACCCATGGACTCAAAAGCGCTGCATTTAATTATGAATATCCGCGATGAGGCGCATCGCTTTGCCATTACTGCGCATCGTAAAAAACGTGACAAGCGCCGTTCGTCTTCAGTGCTAGAGGCCATTCCTGGGCTGGGAGAAAAACGTCGCCGTGATTTATTAAACCATTTTGGCGGTTTGCAGCAGCTTCTTGGCGCTTCTCAACAAGAATTAGAGGGGGTCAATGGTATCGGCAAGGTTATGGCCAATACCATTTATAAAGTGCTACACGAGTAAGTTGCAGGTTATCTTCTCGCTTAAAGGCCAGTAAGACCAGTTTTTTTAAAAGTAAACTGTATTAAAGGCTGCTTGCTTGTTCAAAGATGTCTGATTTAAAAGTGACTGTTTTAAAAATGATTGGCTTTATGGCTATTTGTTATTTAAGCGGTTGGCCACTTGTTCACGCAGCCAAGATTTCAAATCTTCAGACATATTGGCCAACTGCTCACTTAAATAGTCATCAATTCGGCTTTCAAGCTCTTTAACAAAGTCCTCATCCAGTTCAGCGTTTGAACGACTGCTGTCAAAGGTAAAAGGGGCAGGGGCGTTTATAACAGCGTCTAGCTCGGTGATTGGGTTTTCTAGCGGTTGCTCTCTAGAAACTTCAGGATCCTGACTCTCGGTAGTAAGAGTCACTTGATCGTTAAGTGTTGCCTCAATATTGTCTTCCTCAACGCCAATTACTTCAGTATCTTCTAAATTTTCTACACCCTGCGGATATGGCTGAGATAGCTCTTGTTCAGTAAGGTTAGCCAAATGATTCGCTTCTTCGGCGTCAAAGATGCGTTGTTGCTCTGCGGCTTGTTTTTCCAGCAGTAAGCGTTCGGCTTCCATTTTTTCAAGCTCAAGTCTTTCTGCCTCGATACGTTCAGCTTCTAGTCTTTCCGCTTCAAGGCGAGCCACTTCTTTTTCGGCGGCCACTTCGGCATTAATGGCATCGATATGAGCATGTAAGTCGGGCACAGTAAATTCAAAAGTCTCTAAATCAGTGTCTTCTTCGAGCAACTGCATAATGTCTTCAAACTCTTGAATTAGAGCCTCTTTAACAGCTTGCGGGGCATTAATCCAGCGATGAGAAAATTGGTGTGAGAATGCAACTTGTGCCATGTTAATTTGTCTCCATCAGAGTTTGATAAGGGGCGGATATTAATATAATTATACGCAGTATGAAGCGGCGCTTATTTAGACCAGCGCGAGAAGATTAGCGAGCCATTGGTACCGCCGAAGCCAAAGCTGTTTGACATTGAATAATTCAGCTCCGTCACCGTGCGTGCTTTATTGGCCACATAATCTAAACGGCATTTTTCATCGACATTGTCTAAGTTGATGGTCGGTGGCACTGTCTGCTCGAGCAAGGCTTGAATACTAAAGATGGCTTCTATTGCCCCTGCGGCGCCCAATAAGTGACCGGTCATTGACTTGGTAGAGCTGACCAGTAAGCGATCCTTACAAGCCTCAAAGATGCCTTCGATGGCTTGCGACTCAGCGACATCACCGGCAGGGGTGCTGGTACCATGAGCATTGATATAGCCAATGTCACAAGGGTCAATACCGGCATCTTTAATGGCTAGGGTCATGGCTCTAGCAGCGCCGTTACCATCAGATGGTGGGGCAGTGATATGATGGGCATCATCACTCATACCAAATCCCGCCAGTTCTGCTAAGATGGTGGCACCACGGGCTTTGGCATGGGTCAGGCTTTCTAGTACCAACACTCCAGCCCCATCGCCCAATACGAAGCCATCACGGTCTTTATCAAACGGACGGCTGGCACGAGTTGGCTCTTCATTTCGAGTCGATAGCGCGCCCATAGCGGCAAATCCGGCCATACCTAGTGGACTCGAGCCTTTTTCGCTACCTCCGGCCAACATCACATCACAATCACCATAAGCGATTAAGCGAGCAGCCAAACCAATGGCATGAGCTGCTGAAGTACAGGCGGTGGCAGTGGCTAAGTTAGGACCACGTAGATTGTGCTTGATGGCGACCATACCGGCCGCCATATTAATAATAGAACCGGGTAAGCTAAATGGAGACACCTTACGAACCCCATGATTGGCAAGGGCATCTCGGTTGTGTTCTAAAGTCTGTAGACCCCCAATACCCGCACCGATAATTACCCCAAAACGGTCAGCATCGACATTATTAACCGGCGTAGGGTCGGCACAAACTTCATTAATAAAGCCCGCTTGTTTAAGTGCCATGCTCGCAGCAGCGACTCCATAATGAACGAAGGTATCATAGCGACGGGATTCTTTGGCCGCCATATAGTGACTGGCATCAAACTCTTCAATCGTACCAGCGAACTGAGCGCGGTAAGTTGAGGCATCAAAATGAGTAATGGGCTTAATACCACTTTCGCCCTGAATTAAGCGTTGCCAAGTGGTTTCCACATCCAATCCTAAGGGCGTAATGGCACCCATACCGGTAATGACCACCCGTTGATAGTCAGAGCGTTCAAAATGGGGTGCTTTCTGGTAAGCAGAGTTACTATTTTTAGGTAAAGCTGTCTGTGTTGTGGGCTGACTCATGATGTTTATTGCCTTATTCTTTAGCCGGTCCTTGTCGCTAAGCTATGCTTTAAAGGTTAACCCGAAGTTATAAGAGATTTTGACTTCCTCCCCTCTCGCTAAACCGAGGGGATTCCTACCGCTAGACGGTCAAGCCCGACCGCAAGGATGTTCTTAGCGGCATTGATATCTCTATCATGCCATGTGCCACACTCAGCACACCTCCATCCTCTTATTCGCAAATCTGCTCTACCTTTCGGACTACTGTCACTTATTTTAAGGCAGCACGAGCAGGTCTGGGTAGTGTAACTTTCATTTACCATCTCAAACTGACAACCTGCATACTTGCATTTGTATTCCAGTTGTCGTTTAAGTTCAAACCAACCTGCATCATATGTCGATTTAGCTAGCTTGTTTTTTTTATTGGTAAATGAGCGTGATTTAACATCACCAACCACAATTAAAGCATTATCTTGAACAAGCTTGGTGGTGAATTTATGAATTAAGTCTAACCTTGTATTTTTTATTTTTGCGTGGATTGCTTTAACACGATTTTTATTGCTAGCACGCTGGGCGATAGCAAGCTTTTTAGACCATTTTTGGGTCTGCTTAATAGTAAGTTTATCACCCATTGAGGTAGTAGCAGACTCTTTTAAGCCCAAATCAATTCCAACGCTGCCCTTACCACTTACTTGCTTAGGAAAGTCTTTAACGGTGATACACGCATACCAACGATTACGATTGTCTTGTACTATCTCTAAGGTATTAATTTGATATAGGCTTAGGTTGTAGCTATCGAATACATCGATGATGAGCTTTTGACCTTTAGATAAGGATAGCTGTATGGTTGATTTAAGTGCCTTCTTACCTGTCTGCCTTGTTTGCAAATACTTGATAGCAGATTTCTTAAAAGGTATCCACCCAAGTGATTTACGTTTGGCATCCACACGATTGGTACGCCAGTTAAGTTTGGCTTTTTTAAATTGTTTACGAGATTTGGCATGAGTCTCGTTAATGGCTTGTAAGGTTTGACTGTGTAATCCTAAATACTCACCGCTACCTTTGGTATATTGGCTTAAATCATAAGCTGAAAAGTACTTACCTGTGCGTCTTAAATGCTCAAAGCTTAACGCATTAACATAGTTCCACGCATAGTTAATACTCCCAGCTAGTTTGTTTAGCTGGTTTGCATGTTTGTCTTTGATGCGTAGTTTGAGTGTTTTCATATGCTTAGTATGGCCAGGTTAATTTTAACTTACAACCCTTTAACTGCTTCTTACGACAGTGTATGTCGCCTTATATCCACCCCCTGAAGGGGGTGGTTTTACGGCGACCGGTGATAAAATAATGATTAAGATTCGCCATATACTTTTAATTTTGTGGCAAAGGTACACTGCTTCATACGTGCCGCTTGTACCACCGCATCTCTTTCGCCAAATAGACGAGAAAGTTTGGCATCGCGTGCAGCATTATTATTACTTTTGCCTACCCCAATATTAATATTGGGTGAGAAACCCCAGCGTCCGGCAGAAACACCCACACCCACGCCAGTGGTGGTTAATCCTGAGTAATTTTTGCTCTCAGTATTGATATAGCTTTGAATGCGATTGTATTCTTGAGACAAAGAGGGACAGTCATAGCCTTGATAATTGCTAGGCGGAATATATTGTGGCGACACATTACCCGTCGTTGCGCAGCCACTTAGCATAAGCACACTGCCAGCGACTGCGGCAGAAGCCATCAAAGATTTAACGCTGAAGTTTGGCATAAAAAATTCCTAAGTTTATGGTTAGTTAAGCGAGGGAGTATATCTTGAGACCCAAAGTGTTTGGTATGAATGCCACGGTGATTTAAGGTCAACCGCAGCAACATTAGCCAAAGCGACCTCAATTGAGGCTACATAAAGTTGCCTGGCTTAACAAAGGCCAATACAAAAATTGCCACGTAAGCAATGAAAGCGATAAAAATACCGGTTCTGCTTTGGGCGGGTGTCGCCGTCGCTCTAAAGGCTTTAATACTAGCACTTATTGCTGCTATGAGTAATATAATTTTGGCAGCAACCCACTGAAGCGGAGCGTCCGCTTGTAATAGAGGCATGACATTTAATGCCCCTGAGATAATCAATAGGGTATAAACTACATGAGTGGCAATCTTGCCTTTTTTATCGAAACGTTGGCCTTTGGTCATGACTAAATAGCTCTGCCATAAAAAGAGCACCACGGTAATTACCGCCATTAACATATGTAAGTGTTTCATAGTTTCCTCGAGCCAGTTGGCTAGCAAATTAAATAAGTGAGGTCAAAAGTTAGGTTTTATTCAACAGTTAGGCTTTATTTTGACCGGCACAAAGGGGGCTGGCAGGCACAGTCTGATTTTGCTGTTGCCATTCATCTGGGCTATAAGCATGGATGGCTAAGGCATGAATACTACCGCCTTGGCTGGTCATCAAATTGTCCATCAGGCTATAGATAAGCTGGTGTCTTGCTACCCGTCTTTTACCTTCAAAATCTGGACTGACCACGGTTAATTTAAAGTGGCTCTCTTTACCTTCAAAGTAGCCGGCATGATTCATTGATTCGTTTATCAGCTCGACGTGGGTAGGATTAAGCGTTTCGACGCGTTTTAGAACTTCATTATGGGTTTGCACGTCCTGTCTCCTGATGGTTTTGTATATGGCTATTTTTATAGATGTGTTTTATACATTTACTTTAAATGGATAGCCTTTATATTAACAGTTAATAGTAGGATTGCTCTAGTGGCTATCTGCAACAGATATTGTGCTCTTTAGTCGGTTTTAAAACCTTAAATAACTGTAATTTTAAAGCATTAAATAACGATAATAAAAAAATATCCATAATAAAAAACAGCCTGTGCAAAGCAGCAGGCTGATTTCTAAATAACAGGTCTTTTTAACTTATCGTGCGTAATTCTCCACCTATAATCTTTGATTTAGGTGGAGATGTAAGCACGGGCGACCTATTCTAAGGATTTAGGTTTATTGCTGATAATTGATGCTAAATGCAAATAATGCTAAGTTATACCTATATTCAAGTTGACTGACAAACCATGCTTAAAGCCTATAAATACAGAATTTACCCAAACAGTGAGCAGCGAGTGCTAATCGAAAAGCATTTTGGCTGTAGTCGGTTTGTGTTCAATTGGGCGTTGGCATTGCAAAAACGCTACTATGCTATGTTTGGCAAATCATTATCACGTAGCAAAATCCAAAGCCATTTAGTAAAAAAGAAAAAGAAAGCTCAGTTTGCATGGCTAAACGAGGTCAATAGCCAATCACTACTAAATGCCTTACTAAATGTCTATACCGCTTTTACTAACTTCTTCAAAGGTCATGCCAAATTTCCACGGTTCAAATCTAAAAAAATCCCACAGCGTAGTTATCAATGCCCTCAACATTGCACCGTAAACTTTGAGCAAGGTATTATCAATCTACCTAAAATAAAAGGCATCAAAACCGTATTTAGCCGTGAATTTGTTGGTAATATCAAAACCGTTACTATTAGTAAAACCGCCACAGGCAAATACTATGCAAGCGTACTGGTTGATAATGCTGATATATTGCCAACGCCTACGACCATTGAACCTAGATTAACGGTTGGCATTGACTTAGGTATTAGTCACTTACTCAATCTATCAGATGGTAGCAAATTTGATAACCCAAAGCATTTAGCCAAAGCCAGTAAACGACTTGCTATACAGCAAAAAATCTTTGCTCGTAAACAAAAGACCAGTAAGAACTATCAAAAACAAAAATTAGCTGTTGCTCGTATTCATGAAAAAGTACGCAACGCTCGATTAGACTTACATCACAAAATCACGCATAGCCTTATCTGTGAAAACCAAGCGACAAGCTATGCGATAGAAGATTTAGGTGTGAAAAACATGGTAAAGAACCGAAAACTTGCCAAAGCGATTAATGACGTGGGTTGGGGGCAGTTTATTACCCTGCTTACCTACAAGGCGAATTGGTATGGTAAAAACATTCTAAAAGTGAGTCGGTTCTTTGCTAGTAGTAAAATTTGTTCGCATTGTCATTACAAATTAAACACTCTGCCGTTATCGGTGCGTCATTGGACGTGTCCTAGCTGTCAAACACACCATGACCGTGATACCAATGCAGCAAGCAATATACGCTCTCAGGCGTTAGCTGATGTAGCAGGACTTACTACTGTGTAAAGAGTTCCTCCATGCCTATACCTATTAGCGTAGGTGGCATGGCGAAAGGTAACAACTTAGGTTGTTATGGGTCGCAAAGATTCCCCCACCATAACCGTTAGGTTTGGTGGTGGGAGTATGTCAATAGCAAAAACCTACTATTTCTTATAATAAGGCATAACTTTAGGCATTAACGCTTGAAGCGTGGCAATACGGTTAGAGCTTGAAGGGTGAGTACTTAAGAATTGAGGTGGCTCACCTTGGCTGGCACGTTGCATTTTCTGCCACAATGTTATCGCTGCATTAGGGTCATAACCCGCTTTGGCCATCAGCACTAAGCCAATTTGATCGGCTTCGGACTCTTGGGTACGGCTGTGAGGACGGGCGATGCCTAAATCACCTGCTAGGTTCGCTAGCTGTGCTTGACCTTGTGAAAGACCAAAAATACTCGCTGCAATGCCAATACCAGTTTGAGTGGCATATTGACTTGAGATACGCTCGCGGGTGTGTTCACGAATAGCGTGTGCCATTTCATGACCCATAATCGCAGCAATCTCAGCATCGGTTAGATTCAAACGGTCAATAATGCCCGAGTAGAACATGATTTTACCGCCTGGCAGAACAAAGGCGTTTAACTCGTTAGATTTGATAATATGAACTTCCCATGGCCAGCTTTTGGCATCGCCACGATATAACTCTGCTTGGTTAATTAAATTACGTGAAATACGATTTAGACGGGCTAACTGAGCAGCATCAGTATCTAAAACGCGTTGTTGACGGGCTTTCTGTAAAAGTTCATTGTAACTTTGCACCGACATTTGCATCACTTGATCATTTGAGACCAAAAGAAGTTGTTGTCTATCGCTGCCAATGACGCCTGAGTTGGTAGTTGAGCTACAGCCGGTTAGCGCCATCGTTGATACCGAAGCTGCTATAATGCTGTTGATTAAAAATTTCTTCATAGGTGTCCTCACTAGTGGGTTTCCATCCTTGTCGTAATTAATAACTTACTTAGAGGATGATCCATTAATTAAATATTTGCATATGAGCCAAAGTTTAGCGAATCGAGTCTAATAAAACAGCTTTTTATTGTAATTTTTGGGTTAAAATAGCCGTGTATTAAGGGCAATATAGTCGTAGACAAATTAAAGAGCTACAGCGTTAACCTTACTAAGCCCGTTCTAGTAGTACTTGAGGTAGGTTGCCTCGTATCTCATTTGGTTGGCTATGACTATAGATAAAATGAAACAGGGCAAACGCACACTTTTAGGAATTCCATTTAAAATCAGATAGTTATGAATTTGGATTTTTATTTTCTAAGTTTATAAGTTACTGAAAATATTAATGTTTTTTAAAAGTATGCGTTTGCCCTGTAAAATGGAAAAACTTATCTGAAAAAAGTGTTGACATAATCTCAAATTAATCTATAATAGCCCACCTATCAAGGCGCAGTAACTTAATATTTAAACAGAAGTTACTTAGGCGATGATCGATGCGGGAATAGCTCAGCTGGTAGAGCACGACCTTGCCAAGGTCGGGGTCGCGAGTTCGAATCTCGTTTCCCGCTCCAAATTTGCTTTAAGATATAAGCACAAGTTATAAAAGCTGGTATTGACAGGATAGATTTTTAATCTATAATATCGGTCTAGCTAGTAAGTACCAAATGCGGGAATAGCTCAGCTGGTAGAGCACGACCTTGCCAAGGTCGGGGTCGCGAGTTCGAATCTCGTTTCCCGCTCCAAATTCTAAAGAAGCCTCACTTCATAGTGAGGCTTTTTTTGTGTTTAAAATCAGTGTGTTAATAGGGATTTTCTATCAGGTATAAAGGAATTTATTAATTATATCTTAACATTAAAAATCTTAATTGATGGAGACGTGACCAAAACGTGACCCTTTCGTGCCCAAGTAGTAAAACCCCAACCGTAAAATTGACCCCGACCTTTCTATTTTATAGATTGGAATCAAATATTTTATTAATAAAAATGTTTTTTTAAATATGACCTCATATTTTGGTAGCTTAGATACTTAACTATTAAAAAAAGCGTGACCAAAACGTGACCAGATAAATAATTTTTTTATTAAAAATCAGTTAGTTGTATTGTTATTGGACTTCAGTAAAAATTAACCAACTCCCCCCTTTTAATCCTCATTAGATACCTCTCCTTTATCAACTTGCTTAGAGTCTGGCTCATAAACAAATAAGTCACCTACCTGGACATTGAGCTATGCTGAAGAAACCGTAGAGATAAACTTGGTAAACTAAGCGTATTGACAGGAGTTTACCATGACCAAGAAAGTAAGAACCTACAGTGACGAATTTAAAGCTGAAGCCGTCAAGAAGATAGCGGATAACAACGGCAATATTTCAGCGACCGCAAAGCAACTTGGCATCGCCATGCAAACGCTATCCAACTGGCAGAACAAAGCTAATCAAGGCAAGCTTGTAGGAACAAAGCAGTATGACCCTGAACTTATGAGTGCGCTTGAAGAGGTAAAACGCCTAAAGCGACAGCTTAAAGTTGCCGAAGAGGAACGCGAAATACTAAATGAGGAGGGATAAAGCGAAGCACTGCTTCGCCCCGACGCAAGGGGAGAGCTATGCTCGAGTTGGCGACGGCGTACTTCGCGAGAAACAGTTAGTCAGGTACGCCTTTATCAAAGACAACCAGTTCCTCTTTCGCATCACCACTATGTGCCGTGTGTTAAGGGTTAAGCCATCAAGCTATTACGACTGGCTAAGTCGTGATCTCAGCGACCAACAGATACATCGCAACCAGTCTGAATTACTGGTTAAAGCGGCTCACAATGAAACGAAAGAACGTTATGGCGCAGATCGACTGCATGCTCATCTAAGCGAGCAAGGCCATAACATTAGCCTGTATATGGTAAGAAGCATCAAAGAGCAACACGGCATTAAATGTCGTCGTCATAAGCGCTTTAAAGTCACCACCGACTCCAATCACAACAAGCTGGTCTATCCAAACGTACTGGATCAGAAGTTTGATGCTAAGCGCCCTAACGAGTCGTGGGTCAGCGACATCACCTATATCTGGACGAATGAGGGTTGGCTGTACTTAGCAGGGGTCAAAGACTTATACACCAAAGAGCTTGTCGGTTACGCTATTAACAAGCGTATGACCGCAGATTTAGTTTGCAAAGCACTAAATATGGCCATCAAGAATAAACGTCCAAGCAAAGGGCTAATCGTTCATTCAGACAGAGGCAGTCAGTATTGCAGTCACGCCTACCACAAGACCATTAAGCAGCATCAATTTATAGGCTCAATGAGCGGCAAAGGCAACTGTTTCGATAACGCTCCGATAGAAAGCTTCTGGGGCACATTAAAGAATGAGCTGGTATATCATCAAGACTATAAAACAAGGTTCACAGCCATCAATGATATTATCAGTTATATCGAGCTGTACTACAATCAGACGAGGATTCAAAAGGGTTTGGGCTATCAATCGCCAAGACAGGTGTGGTTTGATTATTATCGTCAGGCTGGGTAACTAAAATCTCCCAAGTTTAACTGTACGGAATTGACAGCAGGGGTCATGTGATAAAACGTGCTAATTAAAGCACGTTTTTCGCTTCGTCTATACCTATCATTAGACACCTATCATCCGACAGGGTGTGTGGAATCCACCCTAGCCATGATAAACATCTTTTAACTGATAAACCTTTTAACTGATAGACTTTGTTTTAAAAAGTGGTAGCCAGTTATACGGTGAGATTAGACCAGCAAGCTACTTTGCTAAAGTTAATCATCAAGGTGTCAATATCCCAACTTTTTTAGCAAATGCAACACAGGAAAAATGACTTCTCTATAGCTAGGTTATATTCGGGATGTGAATAACCTATTGATAGTAATGAAAATTTTTTAAGCCAACACTGTTAGTTTTACGGTCTCTAGTATGTCATTTTTTAGTCAATAGTTTAGTTTTGTAATTTTATGGGTGATAAAAGTTAATTTAGCGCTTTTTAATTTTTGCGGCTTATATAATAAAAAGGATTTAAATTTTAAATAATAAAACTATGAGATAAATAAATTTAAATCAAGCACTTCAATTAATGATCAACTAACAACTATAAGGGCAATAAATATGACAACTGAAAACAACGAAAAACTTTCTTTATTAGACGATGTGGCATTAAAAGCCCAAATGCTCATGGCAAACCTAAAAGAGGGCGCTAATGATGGCTATGACCATTCTGTGACCAGCGCCGGTGAAAAGGGCTTAAAATCAGGCAAAGTTTCTGAACTCACCGCCATCGCCCCCTTAACCAAAGATGGGGCAGCTCGTATCAAACGAATTTTAGAAATTACCAAAGGCAATCTTGCAGGAGCGACCAATGTAGGCACCTTGCATGATTTGCGGTTGGTGTTTTTAGACAATGACACCAAGCTACTGTTTTGTACCGCCTATGATGGCGATTGGGACGCCTACATCAATGACTTTGCTACCAAAATTCCAGAACTCATGGACTTGATTTTTGGCAATGTAGAGGGTTGGCCTGGGATTAAAGACCCGACTGTCAAGCAATTTATCCTTGACCATCAGATTACCGCTACCGGTTGGTATGTGGGTGTACCGCATCTGACGGTTCGTGATATTGCGCGTAATGACAAAATCGTGCGTGGCATTAATAAAGCAATTGAACAAGCCCAATAAGACGACTTAGAACCTGTATTCACCATATCACGTTTATCAGCTCACTTTTATCAGCGTACTATTCTAAGCGTACTCTAAATGGGCAAGCTTTAGGTTAAAATTTCGATACAAAAGCCATTTGTTGCGTGATTTTTACCATAAACGATATTTAGCGTGGTGTATGGTGAGCAGGTTCTTAGCATCAAATTTTTGAAATTCTCTGCTAGGAACGACCATGAATAACGACAACCCAGCGAATGAAAGCCTACTTGGCAAATTAAAAACCCATCTACAGGATGGTATCGAGCATGGCATAGAGGCCATTAAAGACAAATTTGAACACAGCGATACACCCGCTGAAGAAGGCAGTGTCAAAGAACGGGTACATGAAGCGAAACAAAAAATCAGCACGCAGCTGCACAGCGTCACCACACGGGCAACGAACGCTATCTATCCCAATATCGCCACGATGGAGCTTGAGGATATTCAAGCCATCATCTTACATGACCGCCCTGCGCCTTACTATGGCACGCTTGTCGCGCTAAAAGTCAATGATAGTAACGCGGGTCGTGAATTACTAAAAGCGGTATTACCAAACGTCACAGGCTCAAAAAATTTCCAAAAAGATATGGATGCTAATTTGACCATTGTGATGACGTATGAGGGGCTAAAAGCCTTGGGCTTACCGCAAAGCTCGCTTGATTCTTTCCCAGAAAATTTCAAAACAGGTATGGCAGGTCGCTCAGATATCTTGGGTGACAAAGGCGATAATGACCCGAGTAACTGGCTTGCGCCATTTGGTGATAAAGGCGATATTCATATTTGCGGCGCGGTGATTGCCGATAGCCAAGAAAAATGGCAAGCCAAACTTGACGAACTTAAACAGGCGTTTGCCCCTTATCTAGATACCAGCCGTAACGCCATCGAAATCTTAGTGGAACATGATTTTGGCGCAGATGGTGAGGTCAAAAACGTGTTTGGTTATCGCGATGGCATCAGTAACCCAGAAGTTGATGGCAGTGGTATCAGCCTTGAAAATAACACCGAACGTCCGATTGCGGCGGGTGAATTTGTGTTAGGTTATAAAGGTGAAGCGGGCGTGGTACCTCCCATGCCACAGCCTGAAGTATTGGGAAAAAACGGCTCGTTTATGGTACTGCGAAAATACCGCAGTAATGTGGCTGACTTTCACCGCTATTGCCTTGAACAAAGCGACAATGACCCAGCTAAAGCCGATAAATTGGGGGCAAAAATGTTTGGTCGCTGGCGTTCGGGTGCCCCCATCACCCTAAGCCCAGATCACGATGATGAAGCCCTAGGCAAAGACAATGTAGCAAACAATAAATTTGACTACACGGACGATCCCTATGGCAAAGGCTGCCCGTTTGGTGCCCATGCTCGCCGTATGAACCCCCGCAATACCAAAGACTTTATTCTAAGCGATGTGCGTCTTCATCGTATTATCCGTCGTAGCGTATCGTATGGCGATATCGTGCCACCCAACGTGACCCAAGACGATGGTCAAGAGCGGGGTCTATTTTTTATCGGTATCAACGCGCATGCCATGGACACGCTTGAGTTTTTGCAAAGCCAATGGATTAATGACGGTAACTTTATGAACCTTGGGGAAGAACGTGACCCAATGCTAGGCGTACACGCAGGTAGTGACGCTGATAGCGATGTGTTCACCGTACCCGATGAGCCAATTCGTAAGCGTCATACCAATATTTTGCAATTTAATACCCTGCAAGGCGGTGAATATCTTTTTGTACCGAGCTTGTCGGCACTTAAATGGATTAGTGAGCTTAACGAAAATTCATATTAGCGTAAAACTAAATAAAAAAGGTTAGGCGTTTTTAGTACTGCTAACCTTATGAAATAATGAAAATAACAAAGGACAATCATCATGTTAAATAAATTATTCGGTCGTCGTTATGCCAAGTTTGACCCAGCCATCGACCAGCTCACTAGCGACGATGAAAAAGCCATCGACCAAATCACCGCAGATATTCGTGACTATATCGGCAAATCAGACACCGTTAGCAAAATCAACTATCACACCCGAGACGCCCATGCCAAAGGCTACTGTGCATTAAAAGCCAACTTTGAGATTTTACCAAAACTGCCCAAAGAATATGCCCAAGGTATCTATGCCAAACCCGCTCGTCATGAAGCGGTGATTCGTTTTTCTAACGGCTCATCTCGTGTGGCTGCCGACAACAAGTTGGGACTTTCTCAAGGGTTGGCGATTAAAGTCTTTGGTGTCAAAGGCGAAAAATTACTGCCAGATGAGCAAGATAGCCCAAACTTTGACTACAATCTGATTAATTTTCCTATTTTCTTTTGTAATACTATCCAAGACTATAGTTATATTTCACGACTATTTTTACAATTAAATGATTATTTTGCCAAAGGGGCGAAAGGTCAAGCCAAATTTGCCTTTGACTGGCTTACCCAAAATGGCACAAAACTGCCATCCAAAGAATCCCTCAAGACTTTTAGGGCTTTTAGTAAATATAAAACCATCAAACCGCAAAATACCTTGTTATACAGTTTTTACTCACAAGGGGCGGTGCGTCATGGCGACTATATGGCAAAAATCCGTGTCGCCCCGACCAAAGCATCACAAGCCAAAATCAAACGCCGTGATCTTGATGTCAACGCCACTAACGAGGCGATTCGTCCTCTGATTTTACAAGAAATCCGTGAGCATGATTATGAGTTTGATGTGCAAATCCAGCTGTGCCGTAACTTAAAAGACCAACCCATCAATGACTTGACCAAAGAATGGGATGAAAAAGACGCGCCATTTGTGACAGTGGCAAAACTTACCATCCCTTGCCAAGATGTGCCAGATGACGGTAACTTTGACATCATGGAGCATTTGTCATTTACCCCGTTTCGCTGTATTGAAGCCAACCGTCCGATTGGTAATCTGCAGCACGCGCGCCTGCGTGCCTATCAAACCGCCTCGACCACGCGCCATCGTTTAAATCATAAAAAACGTGCCGAGCCAACCAATCTAAAACAGGCATTTGATAAAGATTTTTATAACCTTTAAATTTGGCAAAAAACCAGTAGCGGGGCGGTTATGGGGGCATTGTTTGAGGTAAAATTTCACCCATTGGGTGAAAAACCACATCGCCCTCAATCATTCAACAACCGTTAGCCTGTGACTGGGCTAACGGTTTTTTACCTTTTTATGCCATTAAACCTATGCTATTAAACATAGTGATTAGCAAATACGATAATACCAAAAATAAAGTTGCGTATTTGCCTGTTAATCTAGGAGTATTGTATGTCAGAGTCGAATCCTCTTGTTAATTTTACCCATATCACAGTCGCAGGCAGTGGTGTTTTGGGCTATCAAATCGCCGTACAAGCGGCGTTTCATGGTTTTAAAGTCATTGTGTATGATATCAATGACGAGGTGCTCAATAAAGCCAAAACCAAATTTGCCGATATCGCCAAACGTCATCAGGATGATTTGGGCGAAACAAGCGAACAAGCCAAACAGGCTGAGCAAAACTTGCGTTATAGCTCAGACTTAAGCGCCGCCTTGAAAGACGCAGACTTGTTGATTGAAGCGGTGCCTGAAGATGTCGCCATCAAAAAAGATTTTTATCAAAAAGCCTCAGCTGCCGCACCCGAAAAAACCGTATTTGTCAGTAACTCATCTACCATGTTGCCCAGTGATTTGGTCAACTTTACCGACCGTCCTGCTAAGTTTTTGATGATGCATTTTGCCAATGAGATTTGGAAGCGCAATCTTGCCGAAATTATGTCACATGCCGATACTGACCCTAATGTATTTGATGCGATGACCGCGTTTGCCAAACAAATCGGCATGGTGCCTATTATCGTCAACAAAGAAACCTCGGGCTATGTACTAAATTCACTACTCAATCCTTGGTTAAATGCAGGGATGCAGCTGTATATCCAAGGCATTGCTGACATTCAAACCATCGACAAAACTTGGATGCTTGGCACAGGCTCGCCGATGGGACCATTTGCTTTTTATGATATGCTTGGGCTCACTACCCCTTACAATATTTACAAGCTCGCTGTGGCTAAGGGCAAACAACAAGACCAAGCGGTCGTTGATATGCTCAAAAAAGAGTATATCGAGCAACATAAACTGGGCGTACCAACGGGTGAAGGGTTTTATCAATACCCCAATCCCGCCTTTAAAAATCCTGATTTTTTAAAACCACCGAAAGCGGATTTATCCAAAGTACCCTATAAAAATATTACCGTGGCAGGCAGTGGCGTATTGGGTAACCAAATTGCGGTGCAATGTGCGTTTCATGGGTTTAACGTGACTATTTATGACATTAATAATGATGCGATTGCTAAGGCGAAAACCCGCTTTACCGACCTTGCCAATCAGCATCAGCATGACCTAGGTGAAACCGATGCCCAAGTGGCAGCAGCTAGCAACAATTTGGCTTACACCACGGACTTGAATGAGGCGTTAAAAGATGCAGACCTATTGATTGAAGCGGTGCCAGAAAGCTTAGACATCAAAAAAGATTTTTATAGCAAAGCCTCAGCCGCCGCCCCTGCCAAAACCGTGTTTGCCAGTAACTCATCGACGTTATTGCCAAGCGTGTTATCAACCTTTACTAACCGTCCAGAAAAATTCTTGATGCTGCATTTTGCCAATCATATCCATATCCGTAATACGGTGGAGTTGATGGCGGCCCCAAGTTGCGACCCACAAGTCTATGCTGACGTCATCGAATTTGCCAAAGCCATTGCTATGCTACCGATAGCGGTGAAAAAAGAACAATCGGGCTATGTGCTTGATAGCTTATTGATTCCGTTATTGGTAGCGGGGTTAAAACTGTGGGCAAACGGCGTTGCCAACGCCGCAACCATTGATAAAACGTGGATGATAGCCACGGGTTCACCCTTTGGACCGATGGCGATTTTGGATAAAAATGGCATGACAACCAACTACAATATCTTTAATGAACTGGCAAAAACGGACCCTTCTTTGCAGCAGCCCGCTGAAAAGCTCAAAGCAGAACTGGTCGATACCAACAAATTGGGTGAAGCCACGGGTGAAGGGTTCTATCAATATCCTAACCCAGCTTATTTAGCGAAAGATTTTTTAAGCTTAATTCACTAAACTGCGTTTGGCCAAGGAGAATAAAAAAGGGTCAATTTGCTAACTTGACGTATCTACTGTTGCCACTACCGACATGCCGGGTATCAATTCATTCAGACGACTTTGGTTGCCATCGATGTCAATGCGTACAGAAATGCGCTGTACCACTTTGGTAAAATTCCCGGTGGCATTGTCGGTTTTAATGACACTAAATTCTGACCCTGTTGCGGGGGAGATGCTTTTGACTACCCCCGTAAATTTTTGTTTGCCTAGGGCATCGACAGTAAACCACGCTTTTTGCCCGATTTTCATTTTATCAATTTGGGTTTCTTTAAAATTGGCAATGACCCACATCGATTTTGGAATGAGATAAACCAACTGCGTGCCTTGTGTCACCAACTGACCGGTACGGATATTGATTTGCCCTAATTTACCTGAGGTCGGGGCGGTGATTAAGCCATACTCTTGGTTGGTATTGGCCTGTTTTAACTGTGCATTGGCGCTTTTAATCTGTGCCACCAAACCAATCTTTGTCACTTCCGCGGTTTTTTGACCTTCGCGGGCGACATCGACACTGGCGATTGCTTGGCTCAACAGTGCTTCATTGTTTTTTACTGCCGCTTTGGCAGTATCGACTTCATTTTGTGACACTGCGCCAACGCCGACCAAGGATTCAAGTCGTTTAAGCTGTTGGATAGACAATCCTAACTGGGTTTTAACTTGTGCTACTTTTGCCTGCGCGGCTTTGACATCGGCTTTGCGCTGCTCGATGATTTGTTGTTGGTTGGCTAAATTGGTGGTCGCTTGTTCCAGTCCTGACTCGGCTTGTACTACTTGCTGTGAGTAGTTAGCACTGCTGACTTTAACTAACGGCTGACCTTGTTTAACGTCCTCAAAATCACTGACGTAGACTTTTTCGATATAACCATTAATTTGTGCCGACAATAGGGTGATATTGCCTTTGACATAACTGTTTTCGGTTTGTTGCAGTGGCGTATTAAACGGACCCAAATGCCATGCCCATAAAATCACCCCAACACCGAGCAAAAAAACCAATAACATGATAATTAAGGTAAGCGGCCTAGGCTTAATAATCTTTTCAGGCGCCTGTGCGGGTTTGTCATCGCTGTCATCAGCTGGCGCATCATTCTATAATACTCCCGGAAAACTAGACCAAAAAATTGTAGCAAATAAGATAGAATAACCTTTAGAAAAAGAGGTCTATCTAATGACAAAAGTACGTAAGCGTCACAATGCTGAATTTAAAAGCAAAGTCGCCGTTGAAGCCATCAAAGAACACAAAACTCTCAACGAGTTAACCGCAGAATATGGGGTTCATGCAACCCAAATCAGCAACTGGAAAAAGCAGGCTTTGGCAGTTATCCCTACTGCATTCAATACCAAACAGCAAGCCAACGAACAAGCCCAGCAAGCTATTATCGATGAACTACATAGGCAACTAGGGCAAGTTATAAGCGAAAGAGACTGGCTTAAAAAAAAGTCCTTACAGCTACCCTGAGCACTCGTAAACAACTGCTAGAACCTGATAACAAGGATTTTAGTGTTCGTAAGCAATGTGAATTACTCAGTATCAACCGCTCAAGTTTGTACTATCAGCCAAAGCCCATCAGCGAGCTTGATATTACCCTGATGAACTTGCTTGACCAGCAGTACACCAAGACCCCATTTTATGGGGTTAAACGCATGACAGCGTATTTGAGGCAACTAGGCTATCAAGTGGGAGAAAAGCGAGTTAGGCGCTTACTACGGCAAATGGGGCTAGACGCTATTTATCAGCATCCTAATACGAGTAAGCCTAACTCTGAGCATCAAGTTTACCCGTACTTGCTTAGGCATGTACCGATTAGCCGTTGTAATCAAGTGTGGAGTACTGATATCACCTATATTCGCCTAGCCAAGGGCTTCGTGTATTTGATGGCGGTGATAGATTGGTACAGTCGTTATGTTCTAGACTGGTCGCTATCTACCACGCTTGAGGCAGATTTCTGCGTGGATACGGTAAGTAGCTTACTGCACAATGGGTTACGCTGTGAGATTTTTAATACGGATCAAGGCTCTCAGTTTACCAGCCCAAGATTTACCAGACCGCTCATTGAGCAGGGTATTGCCATCAGTATGGATGGTCGCGGTAGGGCACTGGATAATATCTTTGTGGAAAGGCTTTGGCGGTCAGTGAAGTATGAATGCGTGTATTTGCGACAGTTTGAGACAGTCAGTCAGGCAAGAGCAGGTTTGAAAGAGTATTTCGAGTTTTACAATCATGAGCGTTTACATCAGTCGCTCGATTACCATACTCCTGCACAGGTTTATCTGGCTAACAATAGTTCGGATAATAAATCGTTTTATCAACCCAATTCTATCTTAATTTTATGATAATTTGGTCTAGACATTGGGGAGTACCTTATTCTGGGTTGTTGGTTCACTACTCATGAGTTGGGTTTTCCGTAAGCATTTTATTTATCATTAAACAGTTATCTAATTGGGTCGCCTTGTTATACCCATCTAGCGTATCCAGTCTATGTTTGCTTAATTGCTGCTTTTTGCCGATTTTCAATGTATTTTTTGCGGGCGATATTAATCATACCCCAAGCAAATAAAAACGTGGCAATGTAACTGTTGACAGTAATGATATCGCCATACGCTTTAATCTGCGCTTCTCGCGTGACAATTTGGTTGAGGGATTGTTGGGCTTGTTGCTGTGAAAAATTGTTGTCGGTGATAATGGGTTTAAACCCTGCTTGGTATTGTTGAAGCCGCTGGGTTACTGTGGCATCTGTCGATTGCATTTGCTGTAAAATACTTTGTTTATGATACTGGGTGCGCTGCTGTTGCAGGGTGCTATAAAAAGCCCAGCCTACCAGCCCGCCAAAGTTTTGGGTCGCACCAAACAAGATGATAAAGGTGATGACATGATTGACGCTTTGTCGCAGCGTGAGCCCAAATCCCATCAATACCAATGGACCCATAAACAGTGAGCCTGCAAACGCGACTGCAAATTGACTGAGATAAAAATTTTGGGGTCGCACTTCACTGGTGAGCATATTGGCATCATACACACTGGCAACCGCCACGAGCAAAGTCGCTACCACCATCGGCGGAATCAAATGATCCCGTGAAAAGGTCAGTGCGCTGACTATCAAACCTGCCAACATACCAAAAAATATGACCGTATAAAAACCCACAAACTGGTCGGACATGATGCCTTGGGATTTTAAAAAATTCACCACCGCATAACTTTGCTCAGACATAATCAAACGCAGTAAAAAAGCGCCTACTACAAAACGCCATAACGCAACACTCCCCAGCCAGCGGGTCATAATCAAGGGATTTTTGCGGTAATGCTCAAAGAAAAAGCCTGACATCAACAGCGCCAACGCGCCAATGAGCATATACGCCAATAACGGTGAGTTTTCCCACCACAAAATCGACCCTTTTACCAACACCCCACACAGCAACCCAAAACCGGGCGCCAATAACAAAAAGGTGAGAATGTCTTTCTTTTCATACACTTCGATACGTAAACTTCGTGGCAACTTGACGGCGACCACCATCGCAAAACAACACAGCGCCAAACCAAACTCAAAGGTGTAAAGCCGAGTCCAGTCGTTCACATTGACCAAATAAGGCGACATTATCCAAGCCAACGGAATCGCCAGCGCACTGACCCCAAAACCAATATACAAACCTTGCAGACGATACTGACTACTAAAGGCTTGCATCACATAATAAAGCCCCAGTGAGGATAACGGTGCCGCGACAAAGCCTCCTATCGCCCTGACCAGTAAAGCCATCGGATAGTTTTGCACAAATATATGAATAAACATCACCAGCATGAACATCAGCAGGGATATTTCAGAAAACCAGCGCAATCCAAATTGTTGACGCGCTTTAAACAGCAGCAGGTTGGCGCTGACATTTGCCATAACATACACAGCAGGTATCCAAGCCACTTGTGAGGGTGTCAGCGCATATTCGCCTTGGATTTGCGGTAAATTGGCGGTAATAATGCCGTTGCCCAAGCCACCACAAATTGCAATAAAAACGCCGATGATAAAGTACACAATGCTTTTTGATCGAGAGTGAGCAATACTCGGCGGGGAACCGGGTAGCGCGGGTTTTTCATCCTCGGTCCAATTGGGTGGCGTTTCTAAGATTCTAGGTGATTTCAAAGGGTGGCTCGATTTTGATACTGTTAAGACAAGAGAGGTTGGCTATAGTGTAATCAAAAATAGGTTTAGCGTCAGCGACAAAATAGTTCTATAAATGTGACATGATACATGTGACATGGACTAGCGCTATGCTTGCCATCATTACCCAACCCATCATTATCTAACCAATCATTATCACACTGGTCATTGAAACCCATCAGGCAAGCTACGGTCAAATTCATCCAGTAAATATACCCAGTCGATTAAGGGCTAACATTTTTAAACAAAAAAATTTGATTTTTTTGCTGTATAGGTGTTTTTTAGTTGCCAAAATGCGCTAGGCTATCCATTCATTCATCATTGATTTATCACTGCTATGAACCCGCTTCACCAAACCGATTTGCCGACACTGGGGCGCAATACCGACATTGACCACCATGCTGATTTACAAGTGTTGCAGCGTATCAAACGATTTTTATTGCCCCGTGATTTTGAGGTGCCAAAGGATTTATTGCAACAGATGCAGCAAGGGTATGGTATCGCAGATCAGCCTGTCGATGCGCTGTTATCCAGCGATATCAAATTTGCCAAACCTCTGCAGCAATTGATTTTGCATGAGCAAGGGATAGCGCAAACGAATGACGTATTGGCAGCCAAAGCGTTATTGCAACAGCCAGCGTTTGAAACACTGTATCAGCAGTTTTGCCAATATCCGAGCTGGTATGATGCCAAGCTTGCCGAGATTGGCGCAATTGCCTATCGGCGCTATCCGTTGATGCTGATTTGGTTACTGCGTAATGTCGCGCTAATGGCAGGGTATAGTATCCCTGCGCTCTCATTGCCACTCATCAAAACAGGGGCGTTAGTGCATGATGCATTGCCGAGGCTCATGCGAACCTATGCCTATATTTTGGCAGTGTCTGAGTACCCAGCGATTAGCCGCAACCAGCAACCCCCATTGGCAATTGGCACAGAAGGCTGGCGGCAAAGTCTGCAAGTGCGTCACATACACGGTCTGGTACGACAACAATTATGCCGCCATGATTGGGACAGTGGCTACTGGGGGTTGCCCATTAACCAAACTGATATGGTGGCGACCCACCTGCAGTTTTCGCTACTCATTATGCGCGGACTAAAATTACTGGGGGCAAGAATCAGCGCCGAAGAGTCCAAAGGCATTATGCACTTATGGCAACTGGCGAGTTGGTGGATGGGGATTGAGCTGGCACGGATTCCTGAAGATGAAACCGAGGCGTGGGCATGGCTTTATAGCTATTTGGCAACTCAGCAATTAGATTTTGAATTTGGTAAACCCCTCGCCAAAGCGCTGCATGATTTACCCTCTACGCCATCATACGCATCCAATCAGTACAGATTTTAGAAGAGCCAATACCCAATTGGGTGAATGATTTAAGTTTGGAAGAATTAAGTCGAAAAGGCGTGCTTGAAACCCATTTAACACAGCGAGGAAAGCCAATTATATTAAGGCTTAAAATTAATCATATTGCTGCCCAACATCTGACCGAGCGACCACTATCAAACGATCAGACGTTAGAAAAGCTGGATGAAAAAAACTTGTTACTTACAGCGACCGTGATGAATACCGTAAGGCTTGAAGATTGGCTAATCAGTATGTCGCATATGTCAGAAGTGCTTGAGCCTGTTAAGCTTAGAGAAATGATTATTGATAGATTAACAGATGGACTGAATCAATACACCAAATAAAATTATCAACTAGTAGTTTTAGATTAAAATTAAAACAATGTCAAATTAGTGATAATTAAAAACCAAAATAGAACTAATTTTACATTAATGATTTAAGATTAATATGCTTTTTTATGTCATTTAAAGTGTCATCCATAACTACTCAATTTAATCGTAAAGCCAACAAAACATTTGGCGAAAAAGCTGCTATTCCTAAAGCAATCTACGTGATCGATGAACTATATGTAGCATAAATATCTCATCAATATTAGGTCAAAAAGTTTACTTATAAACCATGGGGTAGGGGAGGATTGTGAATTATTTTTAAAAAATCGCCAATATTTGGTAAAATAGTCGTGGCAAAAAATAGCTCATTTCAGGTGACAAATATCAGAGTTTGAAGAAATAAACCGATATTAAATGACTGTAAAATATATCGTAAAAAAATCCCTGTAACTAGTGTAGTTTCAGGAATTTTGCCTTAAAATCATTTAAGGTAATTAGGTGTAATTTTCGCGCCGCAACTTTGCCAAGGTCGGGGTCGCGAGTTCGAATCTCGTTTCCCGCTCCAATTTCTAAAAAGGCCTCACCTAATAGTGAGGCCTTTTTTTGTCTTTAAAATCAGTAGGTTGATAAGGAGTTAACGACAATACAGTCTAAATACACAATAGGATATAAGCTACTTAGTGGCCGGTTCTGCCATGCTATGATGTTGTCAGTAACTCTGGAAACGAGGCTCGTTGAGATATCAACGTCATAGATATCTTTGATACTCTCAACAATCTCAGTGGTTGTCTGACCTTTGGCGTAAAAGGATATAATTTTATCATCGAGCCCAGTGATACGGGTTTGGTGTTTGCCAACCCGTAGAGCCCATTCCGGATTCTGTGTAACTGCAATTTGCTAACAGGGTATAAGCAGTTACACAAAGTTTGGGAAAGTCTCTAAATCAAATAAACTTCTCAAACAATCCTAAAAGCTCATTTTCACTTAGCTTGACTTCCCCTTCATGATCAGTGCTTAAGATAGATTTAGCAAGCTCGGCTTTATTTTTTTGCATATCAATAATTTTTTCTTCAATGCTTTGATTGGTAATCAGTTTGTAAACGAATACAGGCTTGTCTTGTCCAATCCGCCATGCCCTATCAGAAGCTTGGTCTTCGGCAGCAGGGTTCCACCAGGGGTCATAGTGAATTACAGTATCGGCTGTGGTTAAATTCAGACCTACACCGCCCGCTTTTAGGCTGATTAGAAACACAGGTACTTGCCCAGTCTGGAAGGCATCGATTGCTTCATTACGTTTTTTGGTTTGCCCCGTAAGTGTAGTAAAATCGATTTTTTGAACAATAAGTTGCTCTTCTATTAACGCAAGCATACTGGTAAATTGTGAGAAAATTAGAATTTTGCGACCCTCGCTGACCATATCTACCACCATTTCTATCAGATAATCAAGTTTGGCGGACTTCATAGTTTTATATTTGGTAGGTTTTTTGTCTTTTGGCAAACTATCCAAATTCAGCAAGCTAGGGTGACAGCAGACCTGTCGCAGCTTGAGTAACGCATCTAAGATTTGGATTTGACTGCGTTTAAAGCCTTTTTGAGCGATGATTTTTTTGATGCTATGCTGCATGGTCGCTCGCACTGCTTCATACAGTTTGGACTGCTCGTTATTCATGTCAATATTGACTTCGATGGTAGTTTTGGGAGGTAACTCTTTGACAACGTCAGTTTTCAGACGACGGAGCATAAAAGGTTTGACTCGATTGATCAGTTTTTTGCGTTTGTGTTGATCACCTTTTTTCTCAATAGGATGGCGGTAGTTTTTATTAAAAACATCTTGACTGCCCAAGAACCCTGGCATCAGAAAGTAAAATAACGACCACAATTCACCGAGATGGTTTTCCATGGGAGTTCCTGTCAGACATAGACGGTGTCTGGCGGTCAGTGAGCGTAACACTTGGGCGGATTTACTGCGGGGGTTTTTGATATTCTGAGCTTCATCAAGAATAATTTGGTGGAATTGATGGTCTTTTAGAACCTCTTCATCACGCACTACCAGCGGATAAGTAGTAAGCACGATATCATGCTGTTTGATCTTGTCAAAATCATCATGGCGATTTGGGCCATGCAGTAGCAATACGGACAGCTCTGGAGTAAATTTCTCGGCTTCTTTTTGCCAGTTATGCATTAGTGAAGTGGGAGCAACGATTAACACAGGCCGGTCGGTCAAATGCCCTGCCTGTTTTTCCATTAAAATATGAGCAAGCGTTTGGGCGGTTTTACCAAGTCCCATATCATCAGCAAGGACA
Organism: Psychrobacter sanguinis; assembly: GCF_020736705.1. NCBI lineage: Bacteria > Pseudomonadati > Pseudomonadota > Gammaproteobacteria > Moraxellales > Moraxellaceae > Psychrobacter > Psychrobacter sanguinis. The sequence continues at coordinate 678,677 of NZ_CP085990.1, read as the reverse complement.
CCACCATGTTCAGTTTGGGCTAAAAACTGCAGCCAAGCTAAGCCCTGTTGTTGGTAGGGCCGCAATTCCCCATGGAAACCTTTTGGTGTAGGCAGGTTGGACTGATAGCCTGCTTTTAGCTTTTCACTAAACCTTTTGAGTTTTTCAGGCATTTGCCATGCCATACCTAGGGTGTGCTCAAGGTCAAATAATTGGTGGGCATCGTATCTATCGATTTTTCGATCATCTTGTGATAACAGATGACTTAAATTTTGTAAAATCGGTAAAATTTCTTTAAAAGCCACTGCTAACTTAGGGCGACCGCTACCTACATTCACCGCAAATAGATGATTTTTATCAATGAGATTTTCAATATCTTTCTGCATCAGGTAAGGATACTGCTCCAGCAAATACGCCACGATACTCAGCAAATCATATTTATGCCCTTCGCTATCGCTGACCGTTGCCCCCACTTCAAACCAGTGACTGCCCTCATCGCCATTATCAATTTTATCATCAGTCAAAGTTTCGACAACCAACTCTGGATTGTGCGACATTTCAGCATCAATCGGACTGTCCGCTAAATGCTCAACTTGCCAACCGATTTCGGCAAGTTTATCTATAGGCAATAAGGCGTTGAGTGCTTCGTCCAATTCGATAGTGGCTTGATTTTTACTGACATTTTCCGCTGTTTTGAGCCATTTAAAAGAGTTCAGCTGTTTTTTTAACGTTCTTAAGGCTTTGTTCTCGGCTTTAATATCTCGGTATTGATGGTAGCGCTTGCCTTGATATCGCGTGGTAAAAAACTCAGTTTCAGCGCCCATTCTGGCAGGGATTTCCCCTGTTTTATAGGAAAAAAACAATTCCGCCTTGACAAACTTTTTGTCAATCCATTGCTCTTGCCATAGTACTTTTTTCATTTGCCAAGGTAAGTAGCGTTCGTCGATACTGCTAAAACGGATTATCGGCTGTGATATGCCGTGGACATCTTCAATGGGTTGGACGGATTTGGGTTTAGGTAATTTTTGAGTTATTTTATGACTTGATAAAACATCGTCTACTTCATTTACTAATTGTTTGGGAATAACAGGCATGCTCATCAGTCTAAATAGCATGTCGCTTGGCATATCACCGATAACATCGGTATTGACTAACCCAATCTGACGTTTAGCGCGATTAAAAAAGGTTAAAGGCTGAGTAAATAGCACATCAAAATTTTCGATTTGACCAAACTTATAGCGATTTTGGTCTTTGTCGAGTAAATTAAATTGGAGTTTTTCGCCATGCTGGTGGTCGTTTTCAAGCCACTCAACTTCCATATTTAAAATCTCATCTGACCAAGTGATAGGATGAAATTGCTCTTCTTCCCAATCTTTATCCCACTGGGTTTTATAGTACAAAATCTTATCTTCTATAAGTTGCTTTATTAAGTTGAGCGGTAATTCGTTAACCACCATGTAAGCCTTAGAAAAAACGGCTAGCTGCTGTGCTTTGACATGGTCATAAATTTGATTAAATAACGCTTTAGTAGCTGCGGGGAATTGTGAATAGCTGTAATAGATATTGCTGTATTGATTATAGGTTTTGGGAGCTCTAATTTCGCCTGATTTGATGCGCCGAACTTTGATTAATTCTAGCTGTAATTCCCCAAACTCTTGTTCAATTAGATATACAAAAGGGGAGGACTGATGAGTGACTGGGTAACTTTTTGTGTTTTTATCTAATTTAGTTAAGTTTTGGCGTAAATTCTTGAGCCAACGCAAAGCCTTATCATGTTGGGTGCTGTTATTTAAAGTTGTGTTAAGGCCAGATTGGTCAAATCTGCTAGTTGGTGGTATAGGTAAGGGTTTAGCTAATACCGAGATTAATTCTTGGTACTCTGATAGATCGTTAAGCTCAGATTTTTTTTGCATTAAAGCTTGCAGGAATTCTTCACCTTCAAACGAAAACTCACGCATGGAATTGTTTTTCTCGGCTTCTTCGTTTCGAAAAAGACGTGCTAATGCCGCTCCGTGCTTACAAAAACTTCCCACAGGGCAAGAGCAATCACTTTGTGTGATACGCTGACTTGCTTTGTGGTAAGCAATTTTGGTGTGGTACTCTTTCGTTCCTTTAACATTAGCTTGTAGTAGAGTGGCTTGAGCGCTTTCGGTTCTTTCAAGACTGGCGAGATCAATTTTGCTGACATACTCAAGGCTTCGGTTAATGGTTTGGCTGTTAAATTTATAGAGTAAGTTGGCAAGAGTAGTGATAGGTTTTGACATGGAAATTCAAGCTCTTATTTAAGGTTACGCAAAAAAATTATATTATCTATTATTTAGGACTTACACAATATCTGGTGGTGGTTCAAAAAGTAGGCTAACATTAGACATACCCATGATTGATGTAAAAGAAAGCTAAATCAAAGGCTTTAAAGTGATTTTCCAGTTTTTTAGAAAAGTTACAACTTCGCCTAAATGCTCGCCTTACTCGATGTCTGATAGTGCAATTATTACCTTCAATGCCGACCGTGAAAAACTTGCCAATGATTTGGGTAAAGCCCTTAAAACCGGTAACAAAGCTATCCCAGGTTTCACTAGCGATTTTAGCACAACTTACGCCTAAGGCTTTCAGCTTAGCTTTAAGCTTGTTAACAGTGTCAAGGTCTCGTTTTCCCCATACATAGGCAACAACTTCACCTGTGTCACGGTGATAGGCATAAATTAACCATTGTTTGTTGGTCTTTTTACCTAAAAATGTCTCAGGGCAAACGCATACTTTTAAAAAACATTAATATTTTCAGTAACTTATAAACTTAGAAAATGAAAATCTAAATCCATAACTATCTGATTTTAAATAGAATTCCTAACTAAAAGTGTGCGTTTGTCCTGACAAAGGTCTAAAGCTCATGGACTTCAAGACAGTCATATTGCCTTTGATGATTTTTTCAACGCAAGCGATGTCTTTTATGCCACTGCCTCGAACCATAAGATGTCGTATTTTGCTATCTTTTTGGGAGTGACAGCCTTGGTACGTTAAGGCATGGTCGCCAATAAACTGCCGTTTGCAGTCTTTGCATTTATAGTTTTGTTTACCATAGCTTTTGAAGCCATTTTTCTTTATACTGTCACTTAGACAGGCTGGGCATTTGATGTATAGTGTCATTTGCATTTCACTATTTTATCAATTTCTCAGTCTGTCTTTTCAGCCTACTTTTTGAACCACCGCCCAAAATAGATCATCAGCAACTGTTCTGGGTTATTCAGTTAGGCCACTTGACTGAAGTGTGGGAGGAAGACTTCTGTTGGTTGATAGCCGACCTTGCTGTATTAGTTAATAGTACTAGATTTGTTAGCTGAAAATAACTATGTTTATTGCCGAATATATCGCGCCAGATCCTACTATGGTATTCATGAGAGATTTGGCGTAAATAGTTAGCCATCAAACCTGGTTTTTTCAACGATAACAATGAAGCTGCTCTAATAAAATCCATATAAATAAAATCAATAATTAATTGTTCAAAGTCAGGCTGAGCATTGCTATTAAGTCTTTTTCGTTCCGCTTTAATTTTGCCCCTCTTTTCAGCTTTGATAGCAGAGGTATAGGTTAAAAGAAGTGTGTTATTACGGTTTAAGTTATTGATATTGAAAAGTGGAGAAAAGCATCCTCCGATAATTTGGTATTCATTTATACCGACATTTATTACTGAAACCTGATGCAAGGGAAAGTTAGATATACCTGTTGTTAACTCATCTATCTGAGTTAAATATTTTACTTGCTCATTATCTGTATAAGCTTGAATGAAGGTGTTATAAAGCTTTTTAGCTAAAGGATGAAACTCAAACTTATATTTTTGTTGCATAGCGATACTTTTAACTGTTAAATCCATTTTAATCCTCTTTACTAGCATTCCCTAGCTCTGTAGGTGGCGAGTGGCTCATTTCTCGTTACTTTCAATAATATTACCCATCATGATATAGGCATGATGACAGAAAATTTGAAGTGTACGTACAGTCCATTGTTCGATAGGCTTTTTAATATTATTAGCTATCCTTTCTTCTTCAGTCTGACTTGCTATAGAGATAGCCACCCTAAACGTCGATCTATTATTATGCTGCTTTGTACCCTCATGCTTTATATGAGGCCTATAACTCTTCATAATATATAAGACCTGAGCTAACTCCTTTTCTTCAAACTTTGTAGCCCGGGCTTCATTGTAGATAGTTAGACGTATATTTTTTTTATGAATTAACTCAGATAGCACTTCAATATAGCCTTTAAGATGACTGATATCTCTAAACATAATATAGTTTCTCTGGTGAGTAGAGTTCATAAGAGTTAATAAAATAAACTTAAGCAATAAAGGCCTTGGGAGTTTTGATTCAGTATAAAGCTTACGAAACTTCTCAGTTATATGAGTTAATATCTTTTTATCTTCATCGAATTTATCTAACTTTGGTACTAAGCTAACTTTGTCATTAACTTTAAAAAGTTTTGAGTTGCCTGCACTTGTTTTAAAGCGTGCATCACTTCTTAGTCGACGCGCGTTCTCTAACCAACTCATAAAAGTAGCTTCTTCAATAGATAGCTTTAAAAGCCATTCTTGGTAATCTTCTTTTGTGGCATACGCAGTTAAAACTAGGCGCACCTCATTAAATCCATAGCGTCTTTTAGCCGTAGGATGGTTGATGGTATTTAATTTCGTCGTTGACCTTGGCTTAGGAAGTTTTTTAAGTTTTAATTTTTTAAGCAAGTAGCTGTTTAATAATAGAGGGTCGTGTATCGACTTTTGTTGTCTTCGGGGCAGTTTCAATAAAGCGGAGTGCGCTTTTGATAGTTTAAAGTCTGTATGCCAAAGTAATAAGCCAATTTGAATATCTAAAAGATGAACATAGGATGAGTAGGTTGTTGTTGGAGATGCATGTCCAGCTAATCCTGCCAAAGCCAATATTTTTTTGTAAGCTAGTGGGCTTTCAATAGTGGTTAAGATTTCATGTGCTTCTTCTTGAGTATAGGGTATTAGGCTTTGTAGCCAGCTATAACATATATGATCGTTATAGGCGTTATCATCGTCATAAATGAATGACATTAACTGAAAGTTAGTAATAAAGCTATGTCGCAGGTGATGCGTTGATAAGTAGGATAATCCAGTGCAAGCTTTTATGGCTTCGCTAAGTAATCTGGAAAGGTCGTTAGGTTGGTAGGGGAGACCTGCTTGGGTTGCGATCAACGTCTCTCCTTCGCTAGAAACCCGTTTGGCATATACACGCTTAAAGAGTTCGTAATCCTCTTTAGTTAGTAGCTTTGATAATAAGATACGACGTAATGCAGAACTGGTTTTGTTGTTCCCGTATTTATTGTTTCTAATATCTAAATAAGATACGGCAAATATATCTTTTATTCTTATTTTGGCTATTTCACCGACCCTAAGACTACAGCGATGGGCTAATATTAATGCTAGTTTTAATGACTCTATCGCTTCAAGATTTAAATCTAAACTATCAATTTGATTTAAGATAGACTGGAACATGGTTTCAGATATATATCCGGTTTTACGATGAGGACGTACTTTAGAGGACAAAGCGGCGATAGGCTCAATATCATGATGGGTGACTAAGTAGCTGTGAATCTCGTCTATCAAGCTAGCAGTCGCATTTTTTGCTTTCTCCGTCCTGCCAAGCTCAATCAGCTCATCATAAAAATATAAAAAATCATCTTCATCGAAATCCTCCAATTCCATACCACGACTGACACTTAGCCATCGATTAGTAATTCTATTGCTGTAAGTTTGCACGCTACTCACTTCACAACCGCCAGTAACTTTTGATAACAGCCAACCAGTTAAGGCAATCTCATTTAAGGGAGCTTCGTTTCGCAAAAGCTGTGAATGAAGCTCAGTTAAGCTTGCTGTGAATTTAGTTTTTGATATCTTTTGGGCACCTGTTTTTTTAAACAATTTGGCTATATCGACTGCCAAATCAGTCTTACTACGAGCTTTATAGTGCTGGGTTACATTAGGCGCTGGAGTACTTGGTGCTGAAAGGGCGCTGATCTTAGCATCCCTGTGGCTAATATTATGTACAATAGACTGCCAGTTATTAGTAGGTATGGTGTAAGCTCTATCTTGTCCCATTAATAAATACCATAGATACTCTGGAAGATTTACTTCAAGATAATCCTCAAGTACGTAGATAGCTGAAGTTAAAAAATCTATTAATGGCATAGATTGAGATATAGCCCCTACCTCTTTAAATACCCTTAGACGTCTATAAATAGTTTGCGTACATATTTCAGTGCTTGTCGGATGCTCATGCTTTATGCTATTTAGATATAGCTTAACTATTCTTACAGTCAAGGGGGATAAAAATATTTTAGCTTGATGAATGGCCTTAAGATTATTTTTAATTTGAGTATAATAGTTAGTAGGCGTGGCATTATCGTTAATAATAATATCAATAGCAGGTAGCTCTTGAACTGTTATTAATTTAGGGTTGCCCTTAACGACATCTAAGATAATTTGATCGAGAGTCGGTTTGTGTAATATTGCGCTATGAAAGATAAGTGACAAAAGGACATCTTCAATGCTTGGTGTATGTGTAATTTCGAGTCTTTTCATCCATGCTAGATAAAAGCTTAAAGTCTTTTGTCCGTTATAGAACCAAGACTCAGTGCGAAAGCTTTCAGGACGTGAGGAGAGAATTATTAATTTTGGAAAACCAACATTAATATTATGATTTTCCAGCATATCTTGACAGTGCTCTACACCAGTATTATAACCGTCAACATAGGATAAGTAGTTTTTGAATAAGTTATCCTTGCTAAGAGCCTGATCAAACTGCGTCCACATAGAACTAAATAATTGCTGGGGACAATCGCTTTTAACTAACTTTTTAAAATCAATTTTACTGTTAATCAATTGTCGTGCTCTTTTATGCCTTCGCTCACCCTGTCGGTCGCGATTCATGTTTCGCTTTTCGATGCCAGATATTTCAGTATTAGCCATACAGGTCTCCTAGCTTTACGACCCCAAATCCACAGGTTTCAAGCAAATCATTTAATTTATAAGATAAACGGCGCAGTTCTTTTGATTTTAAGCCACTGAATTTCCCTAAAAAACTATAGCCCAATTCATCAGCATGCCCCATGAATGCCCCTATAACATCGTATCCAAACAAATTATCCTTGTCGCCCTCATAAGGAGAATACGCACTAAGATATCCATTAATTTTATACGAACGGATAAAGTGACGCGACCAATTAAGAGGTAAGCTAATAAAAGGAGCTAAGCGTTTTGCAAGGTAGGTATTATTAATTTTTTCCTTATAAATAGTAGTACCCTTCTGATCGTATTTTAAATAGGTAATAAGGCCCGTTTTACTCATAAGGATATCGTTAAAAATTTGGCTAACAGCATAATTTAGTCTGCCGTATGCCTGCACATATACATCCAAATAGTCGTAAAAGGCAATAATTTGAGCAGTTACTGTTTGTGGTAAGTAAATAAACCTGCCTATACTGTCTTGGTGGTTCTCTTTATCACTGATGAAATATTTTGAAGTTCGCGTATCTATGTGTTGAAGCCGCCCAAAAGGCTCAGTAACAGGCCTATAGCCAGTTGATGCAGCTAACATTAAATATAGATAATCAGTAAATAAGTTATGGAGATCAACCACTGATTCTAGTTGCATCAAATCTCTACGTTTTATTGCGTCATCTAAGTCTTTTTTGAGCGAGGAGATAATTGGTTCTAGAGCGGACTCGGTTATTGCTAATACTGTCCCTGTTTGTTTATCCCAATAGTCCGTCTCTTCATCCTCGGGAATTTGTAAAAAACTATCTAGGTCTTCTTTAGGTATTTGGAAGCGTTTAGAGCTTATCAGTTCGTCACGAAGGTGGTCATAAAATGTACTTTGACACTTATATACTTCAAGCTGGCTGGCATTAAAATACGGAAGTGCAGATACACTATGGATGGGTTTATTAGTTAGAACACTAACAATCGCATGGTCATAGCCTTTTTGAAGCAAATAGTGAGCTAAGTAAGCTTTGACTTTATTTAACGATAACCTTGTACCCTTGCTTTTATTCAGATCTTTTAGTTGTTCGTATGCTTTATTCTGTATATGCTTAAGTGCCTCATCATTATCACTATCATTATCATTAACAAAAGCAAAAAGAGCGTCATAAAGGCAGCCTATGCGTTCAGAGAGATAGCCATATATATCTTCCGTATTTTTAGCACATAGCTGGCTATTCCAGTCATCCTGAATTTCACTTCTAGTGGGCTTAAATATGATCTTATATGTTAAGGCGTTAAAACTTACTTCCATGCGGTCAGATACAGGCATCTCATCAGTGCCAGTTAATAAAAGTATAAAAATATAAAGAGCCGCTTGATGGGATATGGTGAAGCTTATTTGTTTATCGTTATCATTTAAGTCTTTGAGTGCTGCTAAATCTATTTGCTTTAAGGTATGAATTAAAAAATCAAGCAGGACTAAAATTTCATCAAAATGGGCAATATTGACATCGGTAACTTGGCTCATCGAACGCAAACGCCGACAGTTAGCTTGTTGGTCTGCGTTAACTTTATCAATATAGTAATTAGTAGGGCGAGAAATAATCACTTGTTCAATGGCGTATTTCTCATCATCTTGTCTTTCTGATACTTCAAAGCAATTATTAGCATCCTCTTTTTCTGTGATGAAGCTCAAGGTGCTAATAGTGTTGCCGGTTATCTCGTCTTCATATAAAGAGCTAGTAACCACTTTTTCTTGTTGCTTTGTTATCTTTTTTACCCCCCGTTTTTGATCATAAATTAAAGTTAACGGATATGAAAAGTTGTATAAAAACTTTGATAGACGGTGATTACACAGGTCACAGTCAGTCCATTCTAGATCTTTTTCATCTTCATGTGGATTGGCCCTAGCATTTGAGATAAAGCGTTCAAGCTCCTCACTATTAATTTTTTTCCATTGCTCATAAAAATTGGTGTTTTCTAATGATTGAAAATAAGACAGAAGGTCTGATAGAGTCTTAATAGTAGTAAAATCAGGTAAAAATGGAATTAGAAAGCTTCGTTTTTTTGATTCGAGTAGGCGACACTCAGTTAAGGTTTGTTTTATACGGCTGTCGTGCTTTGTCAATACTACTAGCTTTAAGCATACAAATAGGTAAGTTGACCTAATCATACTAATTTTAGGATCATCGGAGTGAGTAGCCAGAAATGCAACTAATGGTCTATCTACGATGTATTTTAGTTTGAGTTGCTCTAAAGGAGTATTTTGAGAGTGAGTTGATTGTGCTATAAAAGTACTATTATCAGGAAGATTTAACCATGACGTAAGTGCCTCTTTCTCGACTTTGAATTCTTTACATGAAAGAGGAAGTATCTGATGTAAATTGTACAGCTCTCTAATCAAAGGCTGAGCTTCATTTAGATCTGCTTTTAGGGTAAGCTCATCGTTAAGCCAACGCGTGATTAGCTCTGTATTAGTCTTCACATCATATTCCATCGCTAGTATTAGTAAATTTATCAGGGGTATCTTAAACATTAGCTTAATTTGTCTGATGCATCCACTGGGGTTTTTAGTCTAAATTGCATTTTTAACAAAATTAAACAAAAGCGTAGGTTTACGTTATCCTTACGAGAGTAATGGGTTTGCCAATCAAGGTTCATACTAACAAAAAAAGAGCAATTTCATGATTACTGTTGAAGCATTAAAGGGCGCCATTACCGAGCGTATCACGGCTTATAATGAACAAGACTTACCGTTTACTAAACGTGCCACAGAAACTCGGGATTTATTGGTCAGTCAAAATCATATTCTAGCCACCGACATCGTTTCTCCGTTCGATGTGCCACGTCAGAACCTATCGGCTATGGACGGCTATGCCATAGCAACGGGCAGTACGCTAGAGCAGGGGAAGATTATTCAAATTATTGGTGAGTCACAGGCAGGTTCTGCATTTACCGGCACTTTACAAGCAGGGCAAGGGGTACGTATTTTTACCGGTGCGGTGGTGCCGAGCGACTGTGACACTGTAGTGATGCAAGAAAATACCAATTTTGCTGAGATTAAAGACAGCATCGATAAATCACAGGCTTATGACATTGAATTGATCCAAGCGGCAAAAGTAGACCGTAATATACGTAAACAAGGCGAGGAAATTGAGTCTGGTGAAGTGGTACTTCAAGCGGGCAAACGCCTCAATCCTGCAGACATCAGTCTATTGGCCAACTTAGGGTTAGCAACTGTCGACATCTATAAGCCGTTAGTGGTCGGTATCTTGGCCACCGGGGATGAGCTGGTAAAAGTAGGTGAGCCCCTGCAAACCCTTGCTCAGATTTATAATTCCAACACCCCAACGCTAAAGAGTATGTTCGCTGATATGCCGGTGGTTATAAATGATTATGGCATTATTCCGGATCATCTTGAGTTGACCAAAAAGGCGATACTCAGTGCGATGCAAGAGTGCGATGTTCTTATTTCTACCGCAGGGGTCTCAGTAGGAGATTATGACTTTTTGACCACAGTGATTGAAGAGTTGGGTCAGATTAACCATTACAAGGTAGCTATGAAGCCAGGCAAACCATTTGTCTTTGGTGAGCTAACTCAAGGTTTAGAAGTGCCTGTGTTGTACTTTGGGTTACCTGGCAACCCCCTATCTTCTGTGGTCGGTAGCTTACAGTTTATTATTCCAGCATTGTGGCAGTTATCAGGCGTCGCTCAAGAGGACATGCCGATGACATTGACCGTCACTGCAACTTTGAGTAATGACGTGAGAAAATCCCCCGGTCGTGCTGATTTCCAACGCGGCATCTTGAGTCAAGATGAAACAGGGCAATATGTGGTCAGTACTGCGGGTAAGCAAGATTCACATCGTATTAAGCAGCTTAGTTTGGGCAATTGTCTGATCGTACTGCCCAAAGACTCTGGCAATGTTAGTGCGGGTGAGGAAGTTTTGGTACAGCCGTTCCCATGGTCTTAACTGCTATATGAGTTTAGCTACCAATACTAGGGCGTGTCCTCAATTTAACCTACAGTGAATAATAGTACAAGCTAGGTAAAGCATAGATTTAAAATTGCGTGCTAGCTTATCATAGCGTGTTGCTATACTGCGAAAATGCTTTAATTGAGCGAACATATTTTCAACTAGATGGCGTAATTTATAAAGGTAACTGTCAAACTCTGGGTTAGGTTGTTTCGTATTTTTTCTTCTAGGAATAACCGCTCTCATGCCATGTTCTATCGCTTTATCTCTGATTTTCTGCGAATCGTATCCTTTATCAGCTATAAAATATTCTGCCTGTTCAATCACTTCTATTAGGTCGTTTGCAACTTGACTGTCGTGCACTTCACCCCCAGTGATTTTAAAATCGATCGGATTTCCATGCGCGTCCACACATAAGTGTATTTTTGTCGTGTTTCCGCCACGACTGAGTCCAATTGCTCGCTCTTCACCACGCCGAGCTCCACTTGCATGTTGATGACACCGTACATAACTTCCGTCAATGAATACCCATTCTTTATCAGTTTGTGTTCGTAGGTCAAAAAAAAATTCTGCCATAGCCCTTTTTTAGACCATCGATTAAAGCGGTTATAAGCGGTTTTCCATGAACCTAGTTCGGTAGGTATGTCTCGCCATGGAGCACCTGTTCTTAGTTTCCAAAGTATGGCTTCCATTACGGTGCGGTCATTCTTCCATTGATGGCAACCGTGAGCCTTCATTGTTGTTTGTAGTTGTTCCCATATGTTGTCAGTTATTACTGTTCTCGCCATGGCTTGAGTTTCCCTATATTTTGTTGATATATAGGATTAAAATAAGGCTTTACTGTATTTTTCAAATTAGGGACACGCCCTAGAACCTTCACCAGAACCTTAATTTCAATAGCGAGCGTGCATGTTTTAACAGAGTGACAGTAGAGGCACAACAAAACATAGCTTTAGCACACTATTTTTAATCCCTATCTATAACCTATACTACTAAAGAGGTAGAGGAGTGGTAATCGTGATCCCCATTAGGGTGAGTATTTATTACCCCTCGACCTGTTATAATCTAATCATAAAGTTTAAGCATAGACAACATAAAGAGTGACCGCATTCACCTTGTTAAATCTACGAAAGTAGCACTCGGTTGCATTTACCCTTCTTTATCTGTTTATGACCATAAATATTTAATACGCTTTTTGTTATTATTCTTTTTTTATAAAGATTCCATTCACAACCTGAGGCAATGCTTAGAGCACATTAACTTTAGATGATCACGGTATCCAATATGACCCCTCTCAAATCCAACCTAGGGAAAGCTAGACTGTATACACCTACCCCCAATTCAGTTATGTTTGATGGTCATGACCTAAACTCATCTGTTAATACGGCCTACCACAATACCCCTTATTCTCGCAGTACTTCTTCATTAGCAGCTTTGATTAATGTTCCTTTTTCTTATCAAAATAAAGTTTCCAAAGCGGCTACCTGGCGTAACGTGACTAGCAACCCTAAAATCGCGACAAATACTAACACCGCTAAAAACAATAAAGCTGCTAAAGACGCTAAAGTCTTTAAAGATGCCAAGGGTGTTACTGCTTCACTGTCTTCTAACGCTACGGCTACTGACTCTACCAATGGTGAAGGGTTGTTGACTGATGGTTTCTCGCGTCGGTTGACCTATTTGCGCCTGTCGATTACTGACTTTTGCAATTTCCGCTGTGGCTACTGCTTACCCAATGGCTATCAAGGGAAGCGTCCGGATAATGAATTGACCTTGCCTGAGATTGAAGTGTTGATTAAGGCATTTGCTCAGGTAGGCACCAAAAAAGTTCGCTTAACGGGCGGCGAGCCCTCCATTCGTAAAGATGTGACTGACATTATACGATTGATAAAGGCAACCCCAGGTATTGAAACCGTGGCAATGACCAGTAATGGCTATAAGTTGGGTAAGCATATTGCTAATTGGCAGCAAGCTGGCCTAGATCAATTGAATATCAGTGTCGATAGCTTTGATCCTGCCACGTTTAAGCAGATGACAGGCTTTGATATTTTGCCGCAACTTCTTGAAGATATGGACACCTTGCTACAAACCACAGACATCAAGCTTAAGCTAAATGGCATCTTGATGGAAAATACCGCTTACGACAGCCTGTTATCCGCTCTAGAGTATGTAAAAACGCGCCCAGTGACCTATCGTTTTATCGAATTTATGCAGACCAGTGATAACAGTGATTTGTTTTTTGCACAGCATGCGCAGTCAACCTTAATAACCGAATATTTGCTAAATAATGGCTGGCAACCTCATGAGCGCTCTCAGAATGATGGTCCAGCGATAGAATATAGCCACCCTGATTATGTGGGCCGAATTGGTATGATTGCCCCCTATGCGGCTCATTTCTGTGACAGCTGTAATCGACTGCGGGTGAGTAGCTTGGGCAAAGTACATTTGTGTTTGTTTGACCAAGGCAACTATGACATTCGAGAGTATTTACAGCAGCAAGATGTGGCGGGGCTAATAAAGGTATTGCATCAATTTATGCCGATTAAACCTGAGCATCATCATTTGGCTGAGTCCAATAGTGGCATTATGAATAACTTATCTATGATTGGTGGTTAACTTATATTAGCCAGTCAATAATTATTAGTAGCAAGTTGTTTTGGGGTTACTCTTTTAAAGTGGGTTATCCCGTTCAGTTTTTTGATTTCATTTTATTTTGTTTTAACGATAAGGCCGTTTTTATGTCAAAAGAAAAAATATTTACCCCATTAAATGTGGCTGTGTTGACGGTTTCTGATAGCCGTACTTTGGCAGAAGACACATCAGGTCAATACCTAGCAGACTCGCTACGAGAAGCGGGTCACAAATTGGCCGACCGTCAATTAATTACTGATGATATTTACAAAATCCGTGCCGTGATTAGTGACTGGATTGCCGATCCTGAGGTGCATGCAGTAATTACTACCGGTGGGACTGGCTTCTATATCCGTGACAGCATGCCAGAAGCGGTTAGCGTATTGTTTGATAAAGAAGTCGATGGCTTTGGTGAGATGTTCCGTTTAATTTCAAAGGATGAGATTGGTATGTCGACCATTCAATCACGCGCTATTGCCGGTATGGCCAATAATACGGTTATTTTCTGCCTACCAGGCTCGTCTGGCGCTTGCCGTACTGGGTGGACGCAGATTATTAAAGAGCAGTTAGACAGTCGTACGGGTCCGTGTAACTTTGTACCGCATTTAATGCGTATTAACCCCGGTCATGACTAATCCACTGTCTCTAGAGTTAAGTAAAAGTGAGTTGGTGGGGCTGGCGGGAATAGTCATCTTAGCCGGTGGCTTATCAACTCGTATGGGCTCTCCTAAAGCGTTATTGACCTTGCCTTCTGGACAGAGCTTACTGGATTATCATGTGCAGCGTGCCAGTCAGCTTGGCGTACCGATTCTGATCGCTGATAATGGACAGGGATTCAGCACTCAAATAGAGGATGCTGTTACTTCGCTTATCCATGTTGAAGACTACCAACCGCAGAGTAGCCATCCAGATGCTAAGCACAAGCATTCAGCAGGGCCATTAGGGGCGATATTGTCTGCCATGCAGCAATTGCTATACGTGCCTGTCACTGGTCAAGCTATGCTGACGGATGCTAGCGATATTTCTCAATGGATGCTTGTGGTGAGTTGTGATAGTTTGATTTCAGCGACTGATATCTGGAAACAGGTTACTGAGTTTATAGAGACAACTGCTCAACCAGTAGTAAATGCAGGCCAACAAGCTGTAACCCAGAATGCCTGTCCTCAAGTCTATTGTTTGACGGACAATGAGCGAGTGTATCCACTATTGGGACTGTATCAACTCAGCGTGGCTGAGACTCTACAAACTTATTTAGATGCGGGAGAGCGGCGAGTAATGGGGTTTATTAAGCCTATTTGTCAACACGTCGCTATGCCAGAGTCTTGGTACGCCTTATCTAACCTAAATACTCCGGAACAGTTTAAACAGGCCTGCCAAAGTTTACCGTCATAACCGCTTAATGATAAACGCTGTTGTATATTTTTATTTTCTAACTTCACTTTTTAACTTACTGCTTAAATAGACCTCTTATAACCACCACCTTCCTCTCTAAAATGCTATTGGATTAACCTCAATTATGTCAAAGTCAGTATCCGAATCTAACCATCAACCGTCATTAGAACCAACTGAAAAACAATCTTCAAAGCAATCTACAAAACTGTCACATCTGGATGCGGATGGTGACATTCACATGGTGGATGTGGGTCATAAGACGGTGACCACACGTGAAGCAGTGGCACAAGGCTATGTGATTTTCCCAAAAGATATTTATACCGAGATTAAAGCGGCGGATGGACTGATTAAGAAAGGTAGTATCACTCAGACAGCGCATATAGCAGGTATTATGGCGGCAAAACGTACGCATGATTTAATTCCACTGTGTCATCCGCTTCCTTTAGATAAAATCGGTTTAAGCTTTAAGTATGAGGATGAACAGAGTGCCATTCGGGTAGAGTCCACAGTGCGAGTGACCCATAAGACGGGCGTGGAAATGGAAGCGTTAACGGCCGTGAGCGTCGCCTGTCTAACGATTTATGACATGACCAAGGCGTTATCACACGACATCATTATTAATGATATTCGCCTAGTCACTAAGATAGGTGGCAAATCAGACTACCAAAGTGCGTAAACACTGAGCATTA